>JAITSV010000023.1 GCA_031287575.1 Desulfovibrio sp. | reverse complement strand
AAGGATTGCCGGGGCGGCCGCTTCCGGTACCTTGAGCTGGTAGCCCTTTTCCGGCGGGGTGACGGTGTAGCGGAGTTCCGGGTTTCCCTGTTTCAGCACGGCCCGGTCTATCCCGGCGTGTTCCGCCAGCAGTTCCGCCTCGCGCGCGGGCGGCAGGGTCAGGTAGGTTTCCAGCCACGGGGTCAGGGCCAACTCGAAGCCGTCGCGCCGGGCCAGCTTGTGCAGGTCCGGCCCGAAGCAGCCGGAGCAGCGCCGGTTGAGCCGGGCGGCGTTGGCCGCGTCGTGGTCGCGGCGTCCGGGGGTGCGGCTTTCCAGATGGTACACCCGGCTTTCCGCCACGCAGGCCACCTTCAGTCCTCGCTCGCGGATGCGCCAGCACAGTTCCAGGTCCTCGCTGCCGTTCAGGTACCCTTCATGAAAGCCGCCGCAGTCCGCGAACAGCGTGCGCTCCATGAGCAGGGCCGCGCCGGTGATGGCCTGCAACGGACGCCGCGCGGCCACCGCCGGGTGCGCGGCGGGAAAGTTGGCGTACAGGTGCTCGGTGGACAGCGACGGCGTGAAGGCGATGCCGCAGTGCTGCACCCTGTCCGTATCCGGGTATAGCAGCAACGGTCCCACGGCGCCCAGCCTGGCGTCGTCGTCCAGCGCGCGCAGCAGGGGCGGCAGCCAACCGGGGGTGACCAGGGTGTCGTTGTTCAGGAACAGCAGCCTGCCCGCGCGGGCTTGCGCCGCGCCAAGATTGCTGGCCACGGCGAATCCCTTGTTCTCCGGCAGGCGGATGGCCCGGAAACGGTCGCCGAACAGGGAACGTCCGAGCGGTTCAAGGTCGCTGGCGGTGGCGTCGGTGGAGCCGTTGTCCACCACGATGACCTCCAGCACGCCGTCGGGAGTGTGCGCGTGCAGGCTTTGCAGGCAGCCGCGCGTGAGGTCCCAGAGGTTCCAGGCGGGGATGATGACGGAGACGGGGGGGGCTTTGGCGGTCATGCGGTATGGCTCGTGTGCGTGCGGACGCGGTGCAGCGGGTGAGGGGGAGGAGAGGGCAATTACCCGGCGCCCGGCGTGGGCAGTGCCGCCAGCGCGGCGGTCTTGCGCAGCAGGTCCTGCCGGGCCAGCGCGGCGGATGCCTCCCGCGCCTGTTTCGCCTTGTTCGCCGGGTGCAGATGCTCCAGCTTGATGCGGTTGCCGAAGATGTGCGCGCTGCGCGCCCGGCTGGTGGCCTGGCGCAGGCTGGAATGCTGCATGTGGCGCACCCGCACCGTGCCCGCGTACCACACCGGCAGCCCGGCCAGCGTGCAGCGGATGTCCCGTTCCAGGTCGTCGAACTGGCTGGGGGTGAAGCGCACGTCGAAGGCGCCCACCTGCTGCACGGAGGCCATGGAGACCATGTGGCAGCAGCCGGAAACGGACAGGCAGGGCCGGGTGTAGGCGGTAAGCAGGGTGTCCGCGCTGCCCGCCGAGTTGCCGTGGATGTGCCAGTGCTCGTCCAGGTCGGCGAAGCTGCGGGTGCCCATGTCCGGCGGCAGGGCGAAAAAGTCGGCGCATTGCAGCGCGTGCGGCGGCGTGTGGTCGGTGACCGCGCAGCCGATGGCGCCCCAGCCGGGCCGGGCGTGGGCCACGGCCAGCAGGCCGTCCAGCCAGCCGGGGTCCAGCAGCACGTCGTCGTCCAGGAACACGGCGTGGTCGCGCTGGCGCACTTCCGGCAAGGACAGCAGCCAATTGCGGGCGGCGGGGGCGCCCACGTTCACCGGCAGGCGCACCACGCTGAACGGCGAACCCCAGTCCGCCGCCATGGCCCGGAACATGTTTTCCGTGCCGTCTTGCGAGCCGTTGTCCAGCGCGAACACCGGCGCGCCGCCAAAGCCCGCCGCGCGTAGCGAACGCAGGGTCTGCGCCGCAAGGTCGCGTTTGTTCCAGGTGTACAGCAGGATGGCGGGCGGGGCTGCGTCCGCCGGGGGCGCGGGCAGGGGGTGCAGCAGGTCGTGCAGGGCCAGGGTGAGGTTGGGGTGGTACGGGGCTTCGCGCCACAGGGGCAGCAGCAGGGCGGCGGCGTCGGAAGCGCGTCCCGGCCTGTCCATCGTGATCAGCAGTTCGGCGCGGCGCAGTGCGTACCACGGGGCAAAGGGGGATGCGCCAGTGGGGAATGCGCCCGCAGGGGCGGCGTCCTGTCCCGCCAGTTGCTCCAGCCGCCGCAGGGCCTCGGTGGCATCCAGTCGGCGCACCGCCCATTCGGCGCGCAGCCTGCGGGCCACGGTTTCCGGCAGGGCTCGTGGTGTGGACAGGGCGGCGCGCAACAGGGTTTCCAGCGTGGCGTCGTCCGCAACCGGAAGCGCCGGGGAGGCTGCTTCGTCCGTGGGCGGGACAACGGAATTTTCGTGGCGCACGCACCATTCCACGCCGCGCGCCAGCCAGAACAGGCCGTGCGCCGGGTCGGCCAGCCGGGGCAGCACCACGTCCAGCATGGCCTGCGCCGGGGCGACCGCCGGGCCGCCGTGGGCGTTCAGGACCGCATCCAGCGCGCCGAAGTCGGCGGGCACGCGCACCCGGTCATGCAGGTGGGCCACCAGTTCGCGCAGGGCCGGGGGGAACGCCTGCGGGGCGTCTTCCATGATGGCCCGCAGCAGGGCGGCAAGGCGGGTGTCCAGCGGGTTGTCGCGCCAGCCCCACAGGGCCATGCCCACCCCGGCGGCCACCATGCCGGGGTCGTTCCCCGCGTTTTCGATGGCCCCGCGCGCCAGCCGGAACTGGTTGTCCGCGCCCATGGCCCCGCATTCCCACAGGGGCACGCGGTCCATGAGGGCGGCGAGCAGCGCCGGGGCCTTGGCCGGGTCTGGTGCGGGGATGCCGTGCGGTTGCGCCATGCGTGTTGCGGGGATGCGGGTTGGCGGGATACAACGCGCCGAAACGTGCGCCCGTCGCGGCGCGCGGATCGACCGATGCGGCACTGTGGGCGGTAACGCCCGGAATGTCAATTGAACCCGCCGGAGCTACCGTGACCCCTCCCGCCCTTGCCCGTCCCCGCTGGCGCGCCCTGCCCGGCGATCTCGCCGCCGCCCTGCTCAAGGGCGGGGTGGGGCAGTTGCACCTTGTCGGCATTGCCGAGTCGGCCCTTGCGGCCCTGAACACGCCGGAAGGCGCCGCGTACGGTTCCGCCGACCTGTTCGCGCTGGGGGCCGACGCCCTGTGCGCCGCGTGGGAAGCCGACCCGCTGGATGGCCGCACGGCGGGACAACTGGTCGCGTTGCACAAGGCCCGGCCCTTCCTGCTCACGCCGGTGTTCCGGGTGGCGGAACTGCTGGCCTCTCTGGACGTGCCCCCGCCGGATGCCGAGGTGCGTCAGCTTGTCCATTTGCTCCAGCAGCGCGACGCCGACGCCTCGTGCCGCCTGCTGGACCGCCAGCGCCGGGTCCAGCCGGGCAACACCTACTGGCTGCGGCAGGCCATGGTGGTGGGTATGACCGAGGCCCGCCACCAGTGGCTGGACGCGTGGCTGTCCGGGCTGCCTTCCACCCCCGGGAATACCCCCGCACCCGTGGTGGCGGCCCTGCGGGGCGACGTGGCCTTCGCGCGCGGCGACATGGCCGGGGCCGCCGCCCTGTACGCCACCGCGTACAAGGCCCTGCCGCTGCCCACGTGGAAGGTCCGGCACGCCGAATCCCTGTACCGCGCGGGCGACCGCGAGGGAGCCCTTGCCCTGTGGCGCGCCGCTGTCGCCATCCGCCCCTGGCAGATCAATCTTCTGCTGCGTCTCGACGACGTGGCGCGCGGGCGCGACCTGCCGGGCGATCTGCCCGCCGGGCGCGGCGCGGTGCTGTTCTACACCTGGAACAAGGCCGAGTGCATCGACGAGGCGCTGGCCTCCGTGGCCGCGTCCGACCTGGGCGACGCCCGCGTGGTGGTGCTGGACAACGGCTGCACCGACGACACCTCCGCCGTGCTGGCCCGCTGGGCCGAACGCGCGCCCCAGCGCTTGGGCGAGCGGCTGCACACCGTCACCCTGCCGCTGAACATCGGCGCGCCCCCCGCCCGCAACTGGCTGCTGACCCTGCCGGAGGTCCGCGCCTGCGACTGGGTGGCCTTTCTGGACGACGACGCCACCGTGCCGCCCGACTGGCTGCGCCTGTTCGGCACCGCCATGGCCGCTCACCCCGCCGCCAACGTCTACGGTTGCCGCGTGGTGGATCACTCGGTCCCCATGCTGCTCCAGTCCGTGGACCTGCATCTGGACCCCGGCGGCGACATGGCCGCCGCGCCCGAGAACGCCCCCGGCTACCGCCGCCGCTTCTCCGTTTCCGACCTGCATCTGCAGGAACTGGACTTCGGCCAGTTCTCCTACCAGCGCCCGTGCGTGTCCGTGACCGGCTGCTGCCATCTGTTCCGCCGCGCCGTGTTCGATGCCGTCGGCCCCTTCGACCTGCGCTACGCCCCCAGCCAGTACGACGACCTGGAGCACGACCTGCGCCGCAGCCTGCGCAACGACCTGCCCGTCTACCAGGGCCATCTGGCCGTGCGCCACATGAAGCGCACCGGCCGCGCCGCCTGGACCGACCCCGCCCAGTTCTCCAATGCCTGGGCCAACATGTACAAGCTCCAGTACCGCTACACCCGACCTGACTTCGATACCCTGCGCCAGCACGACCACGCCGCCCTGCTGGCCGATGTGGAGGCGCGGGGTTTTTAAGATGGGAAGAGAAGAGAATCGGGGGGGGGGAGGAAACCTTTTGGAAAAGGTTTCCT
>JAITSV010000021.1 GCA_031287575.1 Desulfovibrio sp. | reverse complement strand
CAGGGGGTGTTGTAACGAACACCCCCTGCACCCCCGCGTTCCGGTGGCTACGCCCCCTGGACCCCCGTGTCGTCATGCGCGGCGTCCCTTCGGCGGCAGCTTCCCTCCGGCGCAAGGCGCCTTCGGGCGATCTGCCCCCGGTGACGCCCATGCGCACGAGGCTCTCGCCATAATGTCGAGGCGAGGGTGCCGTTAACCATGGGTGTCCTGCACCGCATTCCATGCCGGGCAGCTACCCTTGGCCAAAGCTCCTTCGGGTGATCTGCCTGGCGGAATGCGCATGTGCGTGGTGCTCCCGGTGGCATGGCGGAGCGGGTGCCTTTATCCTGTCGCCCGTTGCGACGCATGTGCCGCCGCCAAGGCCCGGCGGCACACGCTTCTACGCACGAAGCGTTGTGTCGGGCAGGGCTTCAAGGCCCCAACGTCTCAGGGTCTTGGGGGAAAGGGCCGTGGAACGGGCACCAGGGCGAACAGGTGCGGCAATGGCTTGGAGCGCGCGGCGCGGGCGTGCTAGGGTGGCGGCAAGGTTTGCGGTGCGAAAAGATGGGGCAGTGTGGCGTGAAATGGTTGACGACGAGCGGCCATTTCATTATCAGGAATTATTACTGATTGAATCACAAGGGAGCACATCCATGGAAGATCAGGTTTTCAAAGCCATGAAGGAAGCGGGCAAGCCCGTGCGTCCCGGCGACATCGCCAAGTCCCTCGCCGTGGATTCCAAGGACGTTTCCAAGGCCATCGACGCCCTGAAGAAGGCCGGCAAGATCCACTCGCCCAAGCGCTGCTTCTACGAGCCGGTGGCGTAACGCCCAGGGGAGGGCACCATGAACGGATGGTAATCGCACCGAGACGATGCGGCCGCCCGGACAGCGTCCGGGCCATCTGACCCACCCGTTTCAAAACCCCCGTCGTGTCCGCAAGGGCAGGCGGGGGTTTTCCCTTGCGGGTGGCCATAGTGCCGGGATGATGCGCGCGCCGTGCGGCGCGCGGCAGCCGGGATGTGCCCCACCACGCGATTTTCCACCCTGATTGTTGACAAACCCGGTGCGCTGGGGCAATGTCTGCTCCGCGCCCGGCCAAGCCGGGCGTACCCAACGTGCCTGGGGCTGTAGCTCAGTTGGGAGAGCGCTTGAATGGCATTCAAGAGGTCAGGAGTTCAATTCTCCTCAGCTCCACCAGAATTTCTTAATGAATATGCCCAGCTAGGTCATGACTAGCTGGGCATATTCATTTTAATAACCATGTAGCGGCTAGTCATGTGGTAGATGGTCATCTCTAATGTCATGACGAGTCATACTATTCAGACACAGGGTATCTGTGGAGGTTATATATCTGTGTACATGACAAGTATCCACGTGAAAATAAAATTATTTTAAGATTATTGATCATCGTTGGCCGTACATTTCATCGCAGTATTTTTTGCACATGCTATTGCTGAACCCAGGTAAGCTGCAAAGAAATGTGTAGCCTTCATCGTTTCCTTTCAGGGCTTTTTGAATCGAGCAAGGCAGGTTTGACCATTCAGGACCTACAATCGACTTCCATGCTGAGAGTCTCTTGTTCCAGTCATTTACCAAGGCGTTGCTAAGAGATACATCACCAATTTGCGCAGCAGCGACAAGTGCGCGATCCATAATGTTAATATATATTTCGAATCTTTGACGACGAGCATCGTCATCATGAGGGGGGACATCGAAAAATTTGAACAGGGACATTTTTTTATTGTCGATATCGCTAATATGCTCAGGATATGTCCAAATCAAAAGCAATTTAGCTGCTGAGTAGCCACGGGAGTGGTTTATAAATGCATGTAAAGCATCGCGCACGTTGCTTTCTGTGTGCTTTGTAAATAAATCGACTATGAGAAAACTCAACATATCGAAAAAATATGTAAAGTATTCTCCGGAATAGTGGCTAAGTAGTTTTAGTGTTTGTATCGCTGTATGTCGGGTCAGAAATGGCCCTCCTTCCTCACTTCTCCGTTCAGCAGCGTTTGCAATTTTAATGGTATAAAAATAAAGCATGCCCAATTTTCCAAAAACATGCGTCCATAAAATGAAATTACGCCGAGATAAGTATGGTTGATATGCATATGACAGAAGTGCTTTTTCAATAGGTTCGGCTAGGGATCCAAATTTTCTGCCAATATTCTCGCCTTGGTGGAAATGCACAAAGGCATGTGCAGAATGGTTCGCGCGGTGCTCCCAGCGATGCGGCAGCGAATAGTACTCACTGTCGTTGGCTGGATTAAATATGCCAACCTGAGAGTGGAAGGTGTTGAAAATCGCCTGAACAAGTGTCTTCTTTGCCTTTACTGGGAGGTGCTCCGCTACTCGCAGTGGAAGGCCAAGTTGTCCACGTGTAATTTCTAGAGCATATGCGGCCTGCTGTCCTTTTATTCCGTCTTTTGGGAAGTGTTGCGCAAGAGTAGAAATGTCATCTCTGAGCGTCCTAATGAGATGTATCCATTTATTTTTGGTATCTATTGCTCTTTCTGCTAGGTAATGGGCTTGTGTTTTTTGATATTTTGCAAGATGTTTTGCGCGTTCACTAGCCTGCTTTAAATCTGCAAGACGATCGATCACGGTCCAAATAAAATCTTCTCTTGTAATCCCTCCCTTGTCGACTATTTTAAAACACTGCTTCAAGGGGTAGTGCCAGTTCATTGTGGCGTTATTTTCCCGGTATGCGTGTAAGGACTTGATTCCAATAATCTGGAGGAATGGATGCATAGAGCCAAGAAGGTTGATTACAGTCTGCTCGTCAGCGGAATATAATAGTCCAGGAATTTCGCTAAGGGCAGGGCAGATAAGCGCCGGATCATTTTGGCGAGACAACCACAGTCCGAAAGCTTTAAAATCAAGCAGCGCTGCCAGATACATTCCCCCAGATAAACCATATCTCCTTAATGAACGGATTCTCATGGGGGAGGAAGTGTATGAGGACACTATCTGGAATGATAAGTAATCTAGCGCGCATGAATTAATAGATTGTGCAACGCTAAGCATGTCCAGATTATATTCAGCTGGCGGGTAGTGTTCTTTAGCTAGTTCGCCAGTGCGTTGAAAAAAAGCATTGCGATCTTGAAATCCTGAGCTATTACCCAAAATAGTACGGTATATATCCAATGGAAAATCATTAACGCAAGCCGATAGCTCTCCCATTGCCATAGCGAATAGGGCGGCATCATCGACAGTTGAAAGCTGTTCAACAGTAATAGATATACCTCTTGCCCACACTGCATCGACATGCCAAGAGCCACACTCTTGCCAGGTCAGCCATTTTTGATTTGCGGCATGCTCGAAAAGTTGGTCACCAGATGAGGCAGTTCCTGGGTGTAGATTATGTAGCAGCCATGCCAGCCAGGGATACCTGCCATGCGAATTGGATTCGTACATTATTTGGACCAATTTAGATCACAGTGTAGAACTGTGCCGGTTGCAGGGTTTGTTAAATTTTCTAGTTTAATAATATAATCATGAACATTTTCGGCGGCAGGTCCACTCAATAGACTCATGCAGAAAGGGTAATTTTCCGCATAGGCATTGAGGCTGTTAGATAGTAGGTAAACGAAAGTGTTGCCGTCTTGCTTTTTTAGGCTCACGTATCGATCGTGAAAAACTTGTTCGTCCGAATCAGGAGCAGCACGAATATTCTTAACTGTGACGTGGCAATGAATAATTTTTTTTAGCGAGCCAAGCGTCTTTTTTAAATTACTCACCGGATTGATTTCGCAGGCACTGTCACCAGTTTCGCGATAAGCGAGGACATTTCTCAGGTTAGTGATAATGGCCAATTCAAGTGTGCTGACCCCAATAACTGGGATAAGATTTTCTGCTGCCCTCGCGTCAAAAAAAGGATCAACAATCCAGCACTTTGAAACGTCATGCCCCTCGAACAACGTTTTCAGATGCTGCAAAGCACCCAAAGAACCAGCGACGCCTTTGGGAAACCATCGGTCTGGCGACGGGGATTGGAACAACGTTTTCCCTCGTTCACGCATTTCTCGGCAATACTTGCGGAATTCTTGCCCTGTCGACATGTTTACCGTGTTCGTCATGTCTCGTGAGCGAATGTGGACATGCTTTAATGATGTTGCGGTTTTTTTTGTATCAACACTAGTGCCACGCCTTATTAATGGGCTGGTATATTCTAATGTTCCGTGTCCAACGGAGATATCAAGGCTAAGTTGATTCATCCATGTGGAATCCTCATGATGCAATAAGCCATTTTTGTCGAAAAGCCGGAATTCGACGCGATCAAAGGGCTCATCTACGGTTATAGGACCAAGCACCTGCTTCCCGGACTCAAGGAGGTGTAGTGTGTCACTTACAGGAGTATCTCCACTGTATAAGCAAGTATGCGCCCAATGTTGATCTTGTGAAAAATCCTCTCTGCGCCAAATCTCATAAGCATTTCTTTGCTGAAGCTTTGAAGAGTCTCGTTTCTCAGGAAGGCGAAAATCCACAATGTACTGATCATCTTCAGAGTATTCCGGAAGGTTGATTACGTCAAATGCACCTAATCGATGCATATAGTTCTCCGGTACTGCAAAGGAATTTGCTGACCAAAGATGGCTCATCATATGTTTAACTCCTTCCTGCGAAACATCATACTCTTCAAGCAACATTGAATAGTAGGTGTCAACTTGTACTGCGCTACACCCAAGTGTATTTTGAAGACATCTTTGATGAAACTTGATCTCTATGTTGACGTCGGGCACCCCATCGTCAAGCACTGCTGTGCTGAATAGTCCACTCGACAATTTTTCTTTAAAAGAAACAAATTGTTCAGAAGTCAATCCTGTATGATACTCTACGATGGAATCATGCCCAACAAATACTCTGTGTGGTGAAGAGGGAAGGGGATGATACGATGGGGCAGTAAATCCGTATAAAAACCTTTTTTCTTCAAAGAAAAAAAGCCAGATATGCCAGAGGCGTTCAGGCGTCCGTTTTTTAGAGGCTACGTCCATTGACCCTCCAATGTTCGATCAAGCTCTGTTTGAGTTAGGCTTATCTCTTACGTGCCACATCGTCACGAAATTTTCAATTTCGTTGCGATATCAATCATGAGTGGTGATAACATTTCATCAGAAATTATGGGTAGTATACCTCGGGTAGTTGGGATTCATCGGCGGGTCTGGATCCTCAACATTACTTTAATATCTTGGTTATAATGTTCATAGCCATTATACACATATATAAATGAAATGTTAGTGCTGTTTGTTATGAATGGCATTCAAGAGGTCAGGAGTTCAATTCTCCTCAGCTCCACCAGAAAGGATAAGGGTTCCACATCACTGTGGAACCCTTTTTCTGTTGTGGTCGGTGCGCTCTTTCTCTGGTGCGGCTGCCGTCAGCGGCTTCGCGCGGGGGAAATGCGCGGTCCGCATGCGTAGCGAACCATGGCAGATTCCGCTCAGTACGCCGTAAAGGTGTCCTTGGGGCGGAAGCAGATGGGACACTTCTCGAAGTCCTCGCCCTTGTGGATGTACCCGCAGATGGGGCACAGGTGGAACTTGTCGTCGTCCGGCGCATCCAGGTCGTTGTAGGCGGCCAGGTAGCGTTCGGCGTGCACGGATTCTGCCAGCTTTGCCCGCGTGAACACATGCACGGCCTTGTTGTTCCCTTCTTCCTGGGCCTTCTTGATGAAGGCCGGGTACATGTCGCACGTCTCGTAAATCTCGCCATTGGCACCGGCAATCAGGTTCAGGTCGCACGCCTTGGCGGCGGGCGCGGCCACCGTGGGCTTCTGGTAGCCGGGGTCCATTTCGGCCACCAGGGCATATTCCAGGCCGATGTGGATCAGCTCGGCCGCCGCCGTGGCCTCGAAAAGTCGGGCGATCTGCGTGTATCCCTGTTCCCTGGCGGCCTTGGCAAAGACCGTGTACTTGGCGTGCGCGCCGGTTTCACCGGCAATGGCGGCCTTGAGGTTTTCGAGGGTGTTGCCCACGGCGGTCTTGCTGTCCGCCACCATGCTGAAATTGGTTGCGTTCTTGACGGTTGGTATCTGCGCGCGAACTTTCATGGATGCCGACTCCTTCTTTGGTTGAGGTGAAGTGGCCCTGTGTTCCTGTAAGATAATGAGAATCAAACATTTTGTTCAATACACTCTCATATACCGCAGTATCTGCCCCCGATCGCCAGGCGCGTCAAGTCGAGGCGCGCTGCCGAAGTGGCATGCCGCAGCCGCCACGTGTGTCGCGGCATGCCAGCGCAAGCGCGCCAACATCCGCGTTTGGCCAAACGCGGCATGGCATGCTGCCGGACGGTCATCCCGGCTGAAAAGGAGGGGCGGCATTCGGGCGGACCGGCATTGCGTGCCGCGCCGCCGGGCCGGATGGACTGCCCGGACATTTACATTGCTTTACGTTCGGACCAAGGAATGCGAAGGCAGGCGGACAACCCCGGCAGATCACCGGCGGGCGCCGGGATACCCCTCGGGTGATCCGCCCCCGCATGTCCCCGCGCCCAATGCGCCAAGGTCCCCGCATGCAACTGAACGCCATCCTGTGCCTGTGGAACGAGGAAGACATCATCGCCTCCACCGTGCGGCACGCCTTTGCCCAGGGGTGCGCCAACGTCTGCTTCGTGGACAACGGCAGCACGGACGACACGGTGCGCGTGGCGCAGGAGGCCGGGGCACGGCTGGTGGCCTCCTTCCGCACCGACGTCTTCGACGAATCGAAGAAGGTGCACTACCTCAACGCCGCCGTGGAGGCCCTGAACAGGGCCTCGTCCCATGACGTCAACTGGTGGCTGTACATCGACGGCGACGAGTTTCCGGACCTTGGCTCCGTCCCCGGTTTCGTCCCTGGTTCCGGCCTTGGCACGGGCATGACCCTGCGCGACTTCGTGGCCGGGCTTCCGCCATCGGCAGGCGCGGTGCACGGGTACATGCACGACCACCTGCCCACGCACCGCCCTTATTTCGTCCCCGGCCACCATCCGGCGGACTTCATGCCCCTGTGCGTGAACACCGGCGTGGAAAAGGTGCCGCTGCTCCGCTACGCGCGGGGTGCGCCGCACGTGGCCTCCCTGGGCGGGGCGCACACCTTCGACCCCAACGGCAACGTCTTCGACGTGGTGCACGGCGCCCTGACCATCCACCATTTCAATCACCGCGACCTGGACCGCACGCTGGAACGGCTGGCCCGGCTGGTCAGCCGCAACGCGGACGGCACCAGCCGCATCGACTGGATTGATGCCTACACCCGCAGGGTACACGGCAAGGACAGGTCCATGTACCACGAGCGGTACGCCACCCTGCGCGAAACCTATGCCCGCAACGCCGACCGGGCGCTGAAGACGCGGGACCCCGGCTATGCGTACGGCAAGCTGGTGCGTTGGTACGACGTGCACGCGGACAAGGACATCCCCTCGGCCACGCGGCTGGAAAACTGCATTTCCAACGGGCTGCACCATCTTTTCTGCGGGCAGTACGAACGTGCCCTGTGCAGGTTCAACGACGCGCTGGAGCAACCCTGCCCCGACAGAACCCGGCTGTGGCTGCTGATCCGGATGGCGGAATGCTTCGCCCACTCCGACAGGCAGGCCAGCCGCGAGATTGTCGACGCCATCCGCCCTGCCTGCGATGCGGAAATGACCGCCTATCTGCATGCGCTGCCTGTCTGATGGGATGGGGAGGGATACGGTCGATGCTTTCGGATGTAGGCGTCCAGGGCCGGTCGCGCTCGACCCGCATCCTCTTGCCGCCTCTGTCCTGTCCCCGCCCCTGTCTCGCCCCCGATCCGCCCCCGATCCGCCCCTGATCCGGCCCTGATCCGGCCCTGATCCGGCCTGACCGTCCCGTATCCCCCGCCCATCACCAGCCCGGCCCCCTCGTTTCCCCGCGCGTGCCTTTCCCGCAAGGCGCGGTGCCTTCCAGAGTTGGCGGCTTCCTTGCGCCCCCCAGCAGTCTTGTTCTGTAATTGCACGGAATTATTAATAGGACCGCCATGGTCCCGATCTTGCTCATGTGGCGGGTACTCAGGCCGCGCATGGCGCGCGGCCCGCCGCGGGGGAGGGCTCCCCCGCTCCGGAAACACGCCGGCGGCCCTGCCACATGCCGGCCGCCGGATGGACACCGTACCCACACTGCGCAAGGAGATTCACATGGCACAAAAGCGGTGGCTGACCGAGGACAAGCTGGCCCTGATCATGGGGCTGTTCCTCTTCGTTCTGGGCACGCTCAACTTCGCCGGGGTGGACGCCCTGGGCTGGAGCGTGAAGACCAACGTATGGCTGAGCGTGGACAAGATCTTCAGCTCCGCCACGGGCACCTACAAGGGCATACCGGGCTACGCCTGCCTGCTGCTGACCTACCTCTTCGTCACGGTGTTCCTGTCCGTGGGGGTGAAGTTCCTGGGCGGCGACGT
This sequence comes from Desulfovibrio sp., assembly GCA_031287575.1. Lineage (GTDB taxonomy): Bacteria > Desulfobacterota > Desulfovibrionia > Desulfovibrionales > Desulfovibrionaceae > Cupidesulfovibrio. The sequence goes on along the minus strand of JAITSV010000021.1, from coordinate 105,085 downwards.
GCCCAAGTTCATCAAGTCGTTCACCGTGGTCTTCTTCGTCAGCGCGGGCTGCTACGCCGCCGGGCACTATGCCGTGGTGGCCGCCACCCCCGACCAGGTGGCCAAGCTGGGCATTCCGTGGGCCATGGGCCTGACCGGCGAGGCGGGTTTCATCATCGCGCTGGTGCTGGGCATCGTCATCGGCAACTTCACCCCCGGCCTCGCGGCCGAGCTGAAGGAAGCCCTGCGCCCGGAAATGTACATCAAGATCGCCATCGTCATCCTGGGCGCGGAACTGGGCGTGAAGGCCGTGGACGCCCTGGGCCTGGCCTCTTCGGTCATCTTCCGGGGGCTGTGCGCCATCGTCGAAGCCTACCTGATCTACTGGGCCCTCGTGTACTACGTGGCCAGAAAGCACTTCAAGTTCAGCCGTGAATGGTCCGCCCCGCTGGCCTCCGGCATCTCCATCTGCGGCGTGTCGGCTGCCATCGCCACCGGCGGCGCCACCCGCGCCCGCCCCGTGGTGCCCATCATGGTGTCGTCGCTGGTCGTGGTGTTCACCTGCATCGAAATGCTCATCCTGCCCTTCGTGGCGCAGTGGGGCCTGTCGTCCGAACCCATGGTGGCCGGGGCCTGGATGGGCCTGGCCGTCAAGAGCGACGGCGGCGCCATCGCTTCCGGCGCCATCACCGACGCCCTGATCCGCGCCAAGCTGCTGGCCGATACCGGCGTGCAGTACCAGGAAGGCTGGATCACCATGGCCGCCACCACCATCAAGATCTTCATCGACGTGTTCATCGGCGTGTGGTCGTTCATCCTGGCCATGGTGTGGAGCGCGTTCATCGACCGCAAGCCGGGCGAACGCATGAAGTTCAGCGAAGTGCTCGACCGTTTCCCCCGCTTCGTGCTGGGGTACGTGATCACCTTCCTGATCATGCTGGCCCTGTGCGCCAGCGGGCCGGAACTGCTGAAGTTCGGCAAGGCCACCATCGCGGGCACCAACACCTTCCGCGGCCTGTTCTTCCTGATGACCTTCTTCACCATCGGCCTCGTGTCCAACTTCAAGAAGCTGTGGGCGGAAGGCATCGGACGCCTGGCCGCCGTGTACGTGGTGTGCCTGTTCGGGTTCATCATCTGGATCGGCCTGTTCATCTCGTGGCTGTTCTTCCATGGTGTGATGCCGCCCGTCGTCTCTTAGCGGCTTTTCCAAATGGTCCTTTCGCCCGTTGGCTTCGTCAAACTTCGCCTGCCATGTCGGTCAAATACGATAAGAGTATACTCCCTCATGGCAGGCTTGTTTTCCTCGCCAACGAACGAAAATCCTCATTTGGAGTGTACTTCTGGGGCAACCATGAAGGCAGCCTGAACGCACGATTCCGAACCGTTGGGCCGCGCCCCGCGCGGCATACGCACAAGGAGCTTGACCATGCAGCTTGAAGAAAACAAGATCGCCGAGGAAATCCAGAAGATGGAGTACGAGCCGCTTCTGCCCGTGGAGAAGAAGCTCATCGCCTGGAGCCTGGCCATCGGGGTCGTGTCCCTGGTGGTGCTCTACTGGGTGAGCGCCGTCTTCTTCCCCGCCGCCCACGGCGCCGCCTAACCGCCATCCTCTCCCGCCGCGTTCCGCGTCCGCCCGTCCGTCCATCCGGCAGTCGGGCAGACGGACAGGAGCGCGGCGGGGGCATCGGAATACCGCATGTCGCACCCCCTCCACGGCAAGATCCAGCATAAGTTCCTTCTGGGCCTTGCGTGCATCTTCCTGCTGCTGGGGGGTGTGTTTCTCTTTTCGCTCAACCTGCACCTGCGCGAGATGCTGCACATCGAGGCCGAGGCCAAGGCGGAACTGGTGTTCTCGCACGTCTCGTCCTTGCAGCAGTACGTGCGCGACACCCTGCGCCCCTCGGTGCGCGGGCACATTCCGGACGAGGACTTCCTGCTGGAGGCCATGAGCACCTCCTTCGTCACCCGCAAGGTGTTCGTGGAGCTGAACGGCCAGCGCGACCAGTACCTGTACCGCCGGGTGTCCATGACGCCGCGCAATCCCGCCTCGCAGGCCAACGACCTGGAGCGCGAGCTCATCACCGGCTTCCGCAACGACGGCGCCCTCAGGACCCTGCGCGGCTACCGGGTCATCGACGGGGTGGAGCACTACATCCTGGCCCGGCCCGTGTATTTCGAGGCCGACTGCATGTACTGCCACGGCGACCCGTCGGACGCGCCCCGCGTGCTCCTGGACCGCTACGGCGCCGTGCGCGGCTTCGGCCACAAGGACGGCGACCTCGCGGGCATGGACTTCGTGGGCATGCCCGTGGACAGGAGCGTGCAGCAGGTGCGCGAGGCCATCACCCTGTTCGGCAGCTCGTTCTACGCGGCCGCCGCCGGGGTGTTCCTGCTGATCATCATCTTTTTCAACCGGCTGGTGGTGGCCAACCTGCGCCGCCTGACGGCCATCTTCCGCCAGAACTTCCAGAGCCCCGGCGACCGCAACATCCTGAACCGGCTGGACGAGGGCGACGAGATCAACTCGCTGATGGAGGCCTTTGGCGCGTTCGCCGCGCACCTGCGCGAGGCCCGCGTGAAGCTGGAGGACTACGCCGCCAACCTCGAGGACAAGGTGCGCGAACGCACCGAGGACCTCAGCCTGGAAGCCTCGGAGCATCGTACCGACGTGGAGCTGTTCGTGGACCTCTTGGGCGACCTGAACAGCAGCCAGAGCCACGCCGAACTGCTGCAAGGCGCGCTGCCGCGCATCGCCGCCCGCTTCGGCGCCAGCCGGGCCACCTACCTGTGCGCGCCCATGGGCCGCGAGCAGTACGCCTGGCCCACCCCTCCCGGCCCCGACGACGCCACCCGCATGCCCGAAGACTGGCTGAACGTGGTCAACGCCCGCCAGGTGCGGGTGGAGCCGGGCCGGGTGCTGGTGCCGGTGAGCACGTCGGACTTCAGCCGGGGGCTGATGGCCCTGTACTGGGAGCATGGCGGCACGCCGGACCTGACGCCGGAAGTGCTGCTGGCCCTTGGGCAGCAGCTGGGCATCGCCATCGAGAACCTGGACGCCATCGACGCGTTGCTGCGCCAGAACCGCCTGCTGGAACTCATCTTCGAGGGCATTTCCGACCCGGTGCTGCTGGTGGAGGAAGGCGGCACGGTGGTGCTGGCCAATACCTCGGCCCGGGCGCTGGCGGACGGGGTGCGCCCCGGCGCGCGCATCGGCACGTGGCTGGGGTCCATTTCCGAAAAGGCCCTGGCCGACGGCGACCTTGCGGCGGCCATTGCCGGGCGCGACCCTTCGAACCTGGAGCTGGAACTGCCGGGGCCGCGCGTCATGGCCGTGAGCGTGTACCCCCTGCGCGACGGCGGCGACATGGGCCGCGCCGTGGTCTACCTGCGCGACACCACGCTGGAGCGGCGCGTGCGCGCCCAGATGCAGCAGAGCGAGAAGCTGGCCGCGCTGGGCCAACTGGCGGCGGGCCTTGCCCATGAGATCAACAACCCCCTGGGGGTCATCAACTGCTACGCCCAGCTGTTGCAGAAGACCCAGCAGGACCCGCAGGCGCAGGAAGACCTGGAGGTCATCGTGCAGCACACCCAGAAGGCCCGGCTGGTGTTGCAGGACCTGCTGGGGCTGGCCCGCGCCAACCGGACGCTGACCGGGCCGTCGGACCTGAACGCGGTGCTGCGCGACATGGCCCAGATTTTCCGCGTGCAGCTGGAAAGCGCGGGCGCGGACATCGAGCTGGACCTGGCGCGCGGGTTGCCCCGCGTGGCGGCGGACACCACCTCGCTGGAGCAGATTCTGACCAACCTGCTGGTCAACGCCATCGATGCCATGCCCCAGGGCAAGGGGCGCATCCGGGTGCGCACCGAACCGCTGGGGGCCATGGGCATCGACGCGGCGGGGGCGGACGCCGAAGGCGACAGCGGACGTGGTCGTAGCGGCGGCTACGTGCGCCTGACCGTGTCCGACAACGGCCCCGGCATCCCGCCGGAGAACATGACCCAGATTTTCGACCCGTTCTTCACCACCAAGGAGATCGGCAAGGGCACCGGCCTTGGCCTGACCGTGGTGCACGAACTGCTGCGCGACCTGGGCGGCATGGTGGAGGTGACCGGCGACGGCGGGGCCACCTTCGTCATCACCCTGCCCGTGGCGCCGGAACTGCCGGAGATGCCCGAAGCACCCGAAGGCCGGGGCGCGGACGGTGGAGACGACGCCACGTGCGCCGACAGCGCCAATCGGGCCACTCCTGAAGGAGACTCCGCATGAGCCCCGCATCGACCCCGTGCTGCGGCAGCGTGCTGGTGGTGGACGACGAACGCGTGTTCGCCGTGGGCCTGGCGCGCCTGCTGTCCACCCAGTTTCCGGACTGGACCTTCGACGTGCGGTGCAGCGGCGAGGAAGCCCTTTCCGCCCTGGTCCACGGCGACTATGCCGTGCTGGTCACCGACCTGCGCATGCCCGGCCTGTCCGGCCAGACCCTGATGCAGGAGGCCCTGGCCCAGGACCCCGCGCTGACGGTGATCATGCTCACCGCCTTCGGCTCGGTGGAAACGGCGGTGGCCGCGCTGAAGCAGGGCGCCTACGATTTCCTGACCAAGCCCATCGACCAGGAGCACCTGTTCCGGGTGGTGGGCAAGGCCATGGAACGCGGCGTGCTGCTGCGCGAAAACGGCCGCCTGCGCCAGAAGGCCGCCGACGGCGACCTTGGCCCCATGCTCATCGGCAAGAGCCCGGCCATGCAGCGGCTGCGCAAGTCCATCGCGGCGGTGGCCGCGTCGGACTACACGGTGCTCATCCGGGGTGAATCGGGCACCGGCAAGGAACTGGTGGCCCGGGCCGTGCAGTCGCTCAGCCAGCGGGCCGACGGCCCGTTCATCCTGGTCAACTGCCCGGCCATCCCGGACGCCCTGCTGGAAAGCGAGCTGTTCGGCCACGTGAAGGGGGCCTTCACCGGCGCGGACAGGAACCGCAAGGGCCTGTTCATGGCGGCGGACAAGGGCACCATCCTGCTGGACGAAATCGGGGACATTCCGGCCTCCGTGCAGAGCAAGCTGCTGCGGGTGATCCAGGAGGGCGAGGTGCGCCCCGTGGGCACCAACGAGGCCCAGCGGGTCAACGTGCGCATCGTGGCCTCCACCAACCGCAACCTGGAAGCCAAGATCGCCGACGGCAGCTTTCGCGAGGACCTGTACTTCCGGCTCAACGTGCTGACCATCAACGTGCCCCCGCTGCGCGAGCGCATCGAGGACATTCCCCACATCGCCTCCCACTTCCTGTTCCGGGTGTGCAACGAACTGGGCGTGTCGGAAAAGGAATTTTCCAACGAGGCGCTGTCCTACCTTTCGTGCCGCCCGTGGCCGGGCAACGTGCGCGAACTGCTGAACCTGGTGCGGCGCATGGCCGTGTTCTGCCCCGGCGAACGCATCGAAGGGGCCTTCGTGCACCGCATGGAGCATGGCGCGGACGCGGAGCCGGAATGCGGGGCGGGCTTTTCGCCCTACAAGGACGCCAAGCAGGTGGCCGTGGACGAATTTACCCGCAGCTACGTGCACCGGCTGCTGGAGCATACCCACGGCAACATTTCCGAGGCCGCGCGCCTGAGCGGGGTGGAACGGTTCACCCTGCAGAAGATCCTGAAACGCATGCACATCGACACGGCGGACTACCGCAGGGGGTAGCGCCATGGGAGAACACGACATGGAAACCGCGACCACCCCCGAAGCCGCCGTGGCCAACCGCGACACCGCCTCCACCCCCCGCAATCCGGAACTGGACCGCGTGCTGCAAGGCCTGCTGGCCATGCTGCGCGACGGCGAACGCGACCGCCTGCGCGCCCGCATCGAGGCCGCCGTGGCCGCAGAGGCGCGCGGCGAGGCCGACGACGCGGCCCGCCAGCTGCGCTTCGTGCAGGACCTGGACATCCTGGTGCACGTGCACGGCCCGCAGTTCATGTATTCGCGCGGCATCGCCGAAACCCTGCGCGTGGGCGAGGACATCGTGGAACTGGCGTACGACCTGCAAAAGGCGCTGAAATAGTCCGAATGGTCTTTTCGTCCGTTGGCGTCCGACCCGAAGGGCGCGAAACGAGCGGCGCTTCAAGTTCATGACGGCATTGTCCGTCAGGCTGCATGACCCTTGCCGCACCCGCGCGGCGCGCATGTACCGGCCCTTGCCGGGGTGCGCGCCGCGTTTTTGGGTCGCTCTGTATGGTTCCTCAAAGGGTACTATCTACCCTCGCGGACAGTTCTTGCCTTTTCCCCACCAGCGGGCATCATGGCTCTTTCGCAACCCGCAACCCGCCATCGGGCAGGAGCGCCATGAACATCATCGCCATCAACGGCAGCCCGCGCAAGAAATGGAATACCGCCACCCTGCTCCAGAACGCCCTTGAGGGCGCGGCGGAACGGGCCACGCAGGCGGGCCGCACCCCCAGCACCGAACTGGTGCACCTGTACGAGCACGACTACAAGGGCTGCATCAGCTGTTTCGCCTGCAAGAAGATCGGCGGCAAGAGCTACGGCCATTGCGCGGTGAAGGACGGCCTGACGCCCATCCTGGAGCGCGTGGCAGCCGCCGACGTGCTGCTGCTGGGTTCGCCCATCTACTTCTATGCCGAAACCGGCGAGATGCGCTCGTTCCTGGAGCGGCTGCTGTTCCCGTACCTGTCGTACACGCCGGGCTACCAGCCGCTGTTCCCGCGTCCGTTGCCCACGGGGCTGGTGTACACCATGAACATCCCCGAGGATAAGATGCCCGACTACCAGCAGGACCGCGCGGTAAAGGCCACCTGGGCGGTCACCCGCAGGATATTCGGCAGTTGCGAACTGTTCCTGTGCACGGACACCTTCCAGTTCGACGACTACTCCAAGTACGTCTCCACCAGTTGGGACCCGGTGGCCAAGGCCAAGCGGCGCGAAGAGGTCTTTCCGCAGGACTGTGCCCGTGCGCGCGACCTGGGCGCGCTGCTTGTGGATCAGGCCGGACAGGCAATGACCGCCGGTGACAGCGGCGCTGCCGCCGGGGTGGACACTGGCGCGGCCCGGTCGTAGGTAATACCTCTCATCCCGCGTCGTTCCGTTTCGCCGCGAACCGCCATGCGGATGCGCCACGCGACGCCGCCCGTCCTTGCGCCGTCCTTGCGCCGCCCACCTCGGTACGGCGCGGGGGCGGCGTAAGGACGGGCGGCGCGGGTCATCGTCTTTCCGAGAGGTGTCGCAATGCAGTTCACGCCGGTACGGCTGGGAGATGCCGGTTCGCCCGTCATGGTGCTGGTCACCGTGTGCACCGCACAGTTCATGGTGCCGTTCATGCTCACCGCCGTGGGCGTGGCCCTGCCCTCGCTGGGACGCGACCTTGGCGCGTCCGCCGTGCAACTGGGCCTTGTGGAGCAGCTCTACGCCCTGGCCCTGGCCATGAGCATGCTGGCCTGCGGGCGCCTTGGCGACATCGTGGGGCAGCGCCGGGTGCTGCTGCCCGGCCTTGCCGTGTTCACCGGGCTTACCCTGCTGGTGGGTCTGGCGCCTTCGGTGGAACTGGTCATGGCCCTGCGCTTCGGCCAGGGCATCGGCGCGGCCATGATGCTGTCCGGCAGCCTGGCGCTGGTGGCGGCGGCCTATCCGCCGGAACTGCGGGGCCGGGTCATCGGCATCGTCTCCGCGTTCACCTATGCCGGGCTGTCCATCGGCCCGGTGCTGGGCGGCTATACCACGGACCACTTCGGCTGGCGCAGCGTGTTCCTGATGGTGGTGCCCCCCGGCCTCGCCGCCACGGCCATGTGCCTGTGGCGCATGCGTCCGCAGCCCGGCGCGGACAAGGGCGCGCACATGGACTGGCCCGGCAGCCTGGTCTACGCGGTGTCGGTGTGCATGGTCATGACCGGGGCCGCCCGCGCCACCTCCGTGCCCCTGGGGCCGGTGCTGATGGCGGCGGGCCTTGTCGGCCTTGTGCTGTTCCTGAAGGTGGAGGAGCGCAGCAAAAGCCCCCTGCTGGACGTGAACCTGCTGCTGCGCAACCGGTTCTTCTCGCTGAGCTGTCTGGCCGCCTTCGGCAACTACGCCGCCGTGTTCGGCGTCACCTTCCTGTTCAGCCTGTTCCTGCAGTACGCCAAGGGCCTGCCCCCGCGCGAGGCCGGGCTGATCCTGCTCATCCAGCCGGTGATGCAGGTGCTTACCGCGCCGTTGTCCGGGCGCCTGTCCGACCGCATCGACCCCGGCCGGGTGGCCACGGCGGGCATGCTGTTCAGCGCCGCCGGGCTGCTGCTGGCCATGGCCACCATCGCGCCGGGCATGCCCGTGTGGCTGCTGGCGGCGGAACTGGTGTGCATCGGCATCGGGTTCGGCATTTTCGTCACCGCCAACTCCGTGGCCATCATGAGCAGCGTGGACAAGGCCCACTTCGGCGTGGCCTCGGGCATGGTGGGGGCCATGCGCACCCTGGGCATGGCGTGCAGCATGACCGCCGTCTCGCTCATCTTCGCCCTGCACCTGGGCGAGGCCGCCATCACCCCCGCCGTGCTGCCGGAATTCCTGTCCGCCACCCGCACCGGCCTTGCCGTGGCCGCCGTGTTCTCGTGCCTGGGCGTGCTGGTTTCCGTGGGGCGCGGGCGCAAACAGGATTGAGATTTTGGAAAAGCAAACCGGGGAAGGAACCTTTTTTAAAAGGTTCCTTCCCCCGGTTTTACCAAAACAAAAGGCGTCGCGACCAGCTGGTCGCGACGCCTTGCGTTTGCGGAGCGTATCGGGCGCGGGTGCTACAACACGGGCAGGTAGCGCTTCAGTTCGAACTCGGAGACGTGGGTGCGGTAGTCGTCCCACTCGATGAGCTTGTTGCCCACCAGGTTGGCGTGGGTGTGTTCGCCCAGCACTTCCTGCATCAGGGCGCTGCCCTTCAGTTCCATGGCCGCCTCGTACAGCGAGCCGGGCAGGGAGCCGATGCCGTGCTTGGTCAGGTCTTCCTCGCCCATGTGGAAGATGTTGGCTTCCACGGCCTTGGGCAGTTCGTAGCCCTTTTCGATGCCTTCAAGCCCGGCGGCCAGCATCACCGAGAAGGCCAGGTAGGGGTTGCAGGCCGGGTCGGGGCTGCGCAGTTCGATGCGGGTGGCCGCTTCCTTGCCGGGCTTGTACATGGGCACGCGGATGAGGGCAGAACGGTTGCGCTGCGCCCAGGCCAGGTACACCGGGGCCTCGTAGCCGGGCACCAGGCGCTTGTACGAGTTGATCCACTGGTTGGTGACGCAGCAGAACTCGCGCGCGTGCTTCAGCAGGCCCGCGATGTACGAGCGGCATTCGGCCGAAAGGTGGTGCGGGTCGTTGGGGTCGAAGAAGGCGTTGCGGCCGTTGCGGAACAGCGACTGGTGCACGTGCATGCCGCTGCCGTTCTGGCCGAAGATGGGCTTGGGCATGAAGGTGGCGTACACCCCGTGCTTGCGGGCCATTTCCTTGACCACGACCTTGTAGGTCATGACCACGTCGGCCATCTTCATGGCCTCGTTGTAGCGCAGGTCGATCTCGTGCTGCGAGGGGGCCACCTCGTGGTGTGAATATTCCACGGGAATGCCCATGCGCTGCAACGCGAAGATGATGTCGCGTCGCACGTCGTTGCCCAGGTCCAGCGGGGGCGCGTCGAAGTAGCCGCCCGCGTCGATGGGCTGCGGGCACTGCGAGCTGGCGAACAGGAAGAATTCCAGTTCCGGGCCCACGTAGTAGGTGTAGCCTTTTTGCGCGGCCTTTTCGGTCAGCTTGCGCAGGATGTAGCGGGGGTCGCCCTCGTAGGGGGTGCCGTCGGGGTTGCGCACGTCGCAGAACATGCGGGCCACCGGGCGCTCCATGGGCCGCCAGGCGCAGATCTGGAAGGTGGTGGCGTCGGGAAAGGCCACCATGTCGCTTTCCTCGATGCGGGTGAAGCCCAGGATGGACGAGCCGTCGAAGCCCATGCCTTCCTCGAAGGCCCCTTCGAGCTCGCTGGGGGTCACCTGGAAGCTTTTCAGGTTGCCCAGGATGTCCACGAACCAAAACTGGATGAAGCTGACGTTGTATTCCTTGACCGCCCTGATGACATCATCGCCGTTCTTGCAATTGAAAACGGGAAAGTCCATGTGCACCTCCTGCAATTGGTGCTTCGCGCCCGGGTCGCGGCCCGGCCGGCCCCGCAAGGCCGTGGTGTGTCTGTAAGTGCCGCGTCGGGTGGCGCGTGTGAAGCCGGACGGAGGTCCGGCGGGAAACAGGTCGGGGCAATGCTAGGCATAGCAGATACGCGGGGGGGGTCAATGAAAAGCCCCCGCCTTGACATCATTGTAAAATGATGGGGGGATGCAGGCGGGGCGCGGTGTTGCGGGTGGCGAAGGGCGTGTGTGAAGGGCACGGCGCAAGGGGTGGGAAGGGTGCGGGACCGCACGGGCAGGGGATGGCCTGGCACGGCGGGCGGGTGCATGCGCTTTCGGAGTGCGCATGGCGAAGGGGATAGCTATCGCTATGCGTGCCGCGGCAAAAAGATATGTATCGATATTCTGGCGCGCGCGCAGGGAATCTTTACGTGCCCCCCTAATCTACTGCCCGGTGCTGCCGAAAAGACGACCAGCGGGGTGTGCCACGCCCCCGGGAGCACCGCATGAGCCTGAACCTGACCCTTGGCGCGCTGCGCGCGCGGAACGGCCTTTCTCCGTACGGGGAAGGGCTGGGCGCGTTGCTGGGCACTTCCGCCGGGTCGGGCACCAACACGGGATCGGGTGCGCGGGCTTCTGGCCTTTCGCCGGACAAGACCGCCGAGGTGTTCGGAGCGGACATCGTGCGCCGGACGTCGGTGGTGCCTGCCGCAACAGATACGACGGGCACGACCACGAATGCCGCGACGGAAGCGGCTTCCACCGCGCCAACCGACGCCGAGCGCGATGCCCTTTCCGACGCGCTGTCCGGCAGCGTGCGCTGGGTGGCCGACAAGTTCGGCGATGCGGCGGCCACCGCCGTCATGGGCATCGTGTACAAGAGCATCGGCGACGGCCCGGTCACCGAGGATGCGCTGGGCGAAGGGCTGCTGAACGCCCTGCGCTTCGTGGACCGCCAGTTCGGCACGGCATCGGGCGATGCGTTCATGGCCCAGCTCAATGGCGGCGGGCTCAACGACGCGCTCAACGACTACTTCGACAACGGTCTTTCCGAACGGTTCATGGTGGCGGGCGCGGGCAACCTTGCCGATGACGCGGTGCAAGGGGCCGAAGCGGCCAAGGCTACGCTGGTGCAGCAGGCGGCGGACGAAGATGGCGGCGGGTCCGATGCCATGCAGTCGTTGCTGGACACGCTGCGCGAGATGGGTGTGCAGGACGCCACGGAAACCGGCGCCGCCCCCAATGCTGCCGCCAATGGGGCTTTGGGCAGCCAGACCGCGGGAAATACTGCCGCCAGTTCCCTGTCGGACCTGCTGTCCGGCGCGCTGTCCTCACTCTCCGGGCTCTCCGGATTCTCCGGTCAGGCCGGAAGCCGCGCGGGCGGCCTGGCCGCCGGGTACGGCCCCACAGGCGCGGCGGCGGAAACCGCAAGCCCTCTCGCCCCCGGCCTGCTGCTGCACGCCAGCGTCTAGCCGTTTCCCGCGCCTGCGTTAGCGTGCGCCAGCGATCGGTGGTCGGTCGCATTTCCTCACCGGGCCTTGCCCGGTGTTTCCGTTTCGGAAGCCTTGCCGCGCAAGGCCCCTCAGGCCCGCTTGCCATGGTCCGGCAGAGGCGTATACCGAACTCCCCGCCCGCTCAATGAAGCGGCGCCGACCGGCACACAGCCCGTTCGTGACCGGTCCGTCTGTTCAGTCTGGCCCGTCCGTCCCTTTCCCACGGTATGGGCGTCCATGCCCGGCTTCGACACACTCCGCCACGTCAGGGTTCTCCCATGCCCACACCCGTATCCGCTTCGCCGTCCCAGGAATCCCCCGCGACGTCATCGCCCGGCCCGCTCGGCCCGTCTAACTCAATTGGCTCACCTGGCTCGCCTGGCTCACCTGGCTCACCTGGCCCGTCCGCTCAGTCTGGTCCGCAGGGCGGCAGCCCGTTGCGCGAGGTCACCCGCATTCCCTCGCTGCCGCGCTTCTGGATCAGCCAGTGCGGATCGTACCTGGCTTACAACATGCTGGCCGTGGTCATCGGCTGGCAGATCTACGCCATGACCGGCAGCGCCCTGTACCTCGGTCTGGTGGGGCTGGCCCAGTTCACCCCGCAACTCCTGCTCACCCTGGTGGTGGGCGGCGTGGCCGACCGCTTCGACCGGCGGCGCATCGCCTTCTGTTGCCAATTGGCCGAGGGGTTGATGGCCGTGGCCCTGGCCGTGGGCAGCGCCACCGGCAGCCTGACGCCCACCGGGGTGTTCGCCGGGGCCTTTCTGACCGGCGCGGCCCGCGCCTTCGAGCAGCCCGCCATGAGCGCCCTGCTGCCCGGCCTGGTGCCGGTGCAGGTGCTGCCCCGCGTGCTGGCTTTCGGCGCGGGGCTGCGCCAGGCGTCCATCATTGCCGGGCCAGCGCTGGGCGGCTTTCTGTGCGCCGCCGGGGCGCAGGTGGGCTACGGGGTGTGCGGCGCGGCGTTCCTGATCGCGTGCGCGGCCATCCTGCTGGTGCGCCGCCCGGACACGGCGGCCAGGCGCGAGCCCATGACCCTGCGTTCGCTGTTCGGCGGCATCGACTACGTGCGGCGCAACCCGGTCATCCTGGGGGCCATCTCGCTGGACCTCTTTTCCGTGCTGCTGGGCGGGGCCACGGCCCTGCTGCCCATCTACGCCAGCGACATCCTGCACACCGGCCCGTGGGGCCTCGGCCTGCTGCGCGCCTCCCCGGCGGTGGGCGCGCTGTGCATGTCGGTGTACCTGGCCCGCGTGCCCATGCGGCGGCGGGTGGGGCGGCGACTGTTCGCCGGGGTGGTGGGCTTTGGCGTGGCCACCATCACCTTCGGGCTATCGCGCAGCTTTCCGTTGTCCATGGCCGCGCTGGCCATGCTGGGTTCGTGCGACATGATCAGCGTGGTGGTGCGCCAGACCCTGGTGCAACTGGAAACGCCGGATGAAATGCGCGGCCGGGTGGGCGCGGTGAATTCCGTGTTCATCGGCACGTCCAACCAGCTTGGCGAATTCGAATCCGGAGTCACCGCCGCGTGGTTCGGCGCCACGGGTTCGGTGGTGCTGGGCGGGGTGGGCACCATTGTGGTGGCCCTGCTATGGATGCGCCTGTTCCCGGCCCTGCTGCGGCGCGACCAGTTGGTGAGCACGCCTGCCGCAAGCCCGGAGCAGGCCTCCCCCGAGGTGACGGTTGCGCCAGATGCGCCAGGCACTGGTGTCATGCCGGACACGGAACCAGAGCCGGAAACGGCGCGGGCATCCGGCTAGCCGTTCCGTTCCCCGTCTTTTCCGCACGCGTTTTTTCGCACGCGTTTTTTCGCACGCACAAGGGCCGCACGGCGGGCGTTTCATGCCCGGCCATGCGGCCCTTTTCCGCTGCCTCTTGAAGTTGGCAGGCGATATTCCGAAGACATTCTACCGTCTCAATCGGTCCCGCACGGCCACATAGACCGGGATATGCGAACTGCCCACCACCTCTTCGGCCACGCTGCCCAGCAGCAGCCGGGCAAGGCCCCCCTTGCCGTGCGAGGCGATGAACAGGCATTCCGCGCCCAGCCGCCTTGCCGTGGCCAGGATGCGTTCCGCCGCCTCGCCCTGGGCCACGTGGCCGCGCGCCCGCACCCCCTCCTGCGTGGCCCGCGCCGCGATGGCCTCCACCACGGCCCTGCCGTGCTCCACTTCCATGTCCGCCGCCAGTTGCCCTTCGGCGGAATCGGGAAAGGTCAAGTCGGCCACGTACAGCACGTGCAGGTCGGCGTCGTGCTCGCGCGCCAGTTGCAGCGCGGTAACGGCGGCATAGGTGCAGTAGCGCGAACCGTCCGTGGCCAGCAGGATGGACCGGAACCCCAGCACCGCGCCCTGCGGCACCAGCAGCACGTCGCGCTCGCTGTGGCCGATGGTGCGCAGCGGCACGTTGCCGCGCACCAGCCGCCCCAGGGCGGAACGGTCGGCCACGCCCATGGCGATGAGGTCTGCCTTCATCCTGCGGGCGGTGTCCACGATGACCTCGAAGGGCTCGCCCTCCTCGCACAGGCAGTCGATGTCCATGCCGCGCGCGTTGGCCATTTCCAGTGCGCGGGCCAGGGCCATTTCGCTGGGCTGGCGTAGCAGGCGCTTCAGGTCCGCCAGGGCGCTGGAGCCAAGGTCGCCGGTGTAGGGCGGCACCACGGAGAGTACCGCCACCCGGCACTTGCGGGTGGCGGCGAACTCCAGGATCTGGTCCAGCGCGTACAGGGAATGCTCATCGCCGGTGACGGGCACCAGCAGACGCTCAAGCCTGCCCATGCGCCTCCTCCCGCGCGGCCGCGCGGCCCTTCCACATGCTGCCGAGAATGATCACCGCGCCGGTCAGCAGGGCCAGGCACATGGACGCGAAGCTGATCTTGCCCAGCACATCGAGCATTTCGGGCGAAACGTCCATCAGGCCCAGCTTCACCAGGTAGCGCGGCAGGGCAATGCCCCGGCTCACGGCCACGATGAGCATGATCACGGCCATGACCATCTTGATCATGTGCTCGCGCACGTAGGTGGTGCCGATGGCCCCCAACTGCACGCCCAGCAGCGACCCGCCGAGGATGATCAGCACCAGGCGGATGTCCACCATGCCGTGCATGGCCCAGTTGATGGAGCCGCCAAGGCCCATGACGAAGGCGATGACCAGTTCGGTGGCGGATGCCATCAGGCCGGGCACGCCCATGACGTAGATCATGCCGGGCACGCCGATGAACCCGCCCACGGCGATGGTGGCGGCCAGCATGCCGGTGGCGAAGCCCACGGGCAGGGTGAACCACAGCGAAATGCGGATGCCGGAGCGGCGGAAGGTGAGCATGGGCGGCAGTTCGATGGATTGCAGGCGCAGGGCCAGGGGCGCGGTGGTTTCCACGCCGCCGCAGCGGGCGCAGCGCAGCGCGTCGCGCATGACGTAGCCGCCCACCAGCACCAGCACCGCCACGAAGGACAGGCTGACGTACAGGTCCGACCCGACCTGGCCCCATTTTTCGAGGATGACCTGCTGGATGCGGATGCCGATCTGCACGCCCACGGCGGCGGACGCCGCCATGACCAGGCCCAGCTTCACGTCCACCTGGCCGTAGCGGAAGCGCTTGATGGCCCCCACCAGCGCCTTGGGAAACTTGTGGCACATGTTGCTGGCCACGGCCACGGTGCCGGGCACGCCCAGGCTCATCATGCCGGGGGTGAGCACGAAGGCCCCGCCAGAGCCGATGAACCCGCTGACCAGCCCGCCGATGAAGCCGACGAGGAACAGGAAACAGACGCCCGATGCGGTGAGGTCGATGAACTTGGTGGGGTCCAGGGTAAGGATATCCATGGTTCTCTCCTTCGGCGCGGGCTAGGCGTTCAGCGTGGCGCGGCGCGCGGCCGGGCGGACGGTGGCGGGCTTGCCGACGGTGGCCGTGGTCGTTTCCGTCTTGCGGGCGGTCTTGCGGGTGGCTTCTATGCCCAGCACGCTCCACAGGTTGCCGGTGAATTCACCGTGCACGTACGAGAACAGGAACACCGTGGCGATGGGCCCGGCGGCCCAGTACGAGCCCTGGGCGAAATGGGCGGCGATGGTGTCCGCGAAGGCGAACACCCCTGCGTACAGGGCTGCGGAAAGGATGCCGAAGACGATGGTCTTGGCCCAGGGCTTGCGTGCGGTTTGCGTTGCCATTGCTGACTCCCGTGGTGGCGCCGCCTGCGTGACGGCCCGTTGTCCCCGTTGGCGGGGGTTGTCGAGGGCGGTCGCCCTCATTCCACCGTGAACAGCGCAAGGCCGGTGCGGCCCCGCATCAGTTCGCTCTCTTCCGGTTCGCTCAGGATCAACTCGACGCGGCCATGGGCCCGCGCCGCTTCTTCCACTGCATGGTCCGGCCTTCCGGCCGGGGAGAAGCGCACCTCGTGCAGGGCCGCCATGCCCCGCGCCCGCGCCGCTTCCACCCATTCAAGGGCCCCCGCCCGCGCCTGCCGTTCGAAGGCCGCGCGGCGGTAGGCGTCGTGGGATGCATCGCCCACGTGCAGGAACAACAGACCGCTGCCCATGCGGCCAGCCAGACTCAGCGCGTACCCCGCAAGGCGCGAGGACAGGCCGCAGCCGTGCCCCAGCACCAGGATGCGGCGGACCTGGGCCTCGCCCCGGCGGATCACCGCCCCGGCCAGCAGCTGTTCGCCCGCCTCGGCCAGGGCCAGGGCCTCGGCGTAGTCGGCCAGGCGTTCCTCCATCCGCACGGCGGCGGTGGAACGCATGCGGATGTCGCCCTGTCCGGCGTCACCGCCAAGGGCGATGCGGCGAAACCATCTACCGGACATGGGCGGCCTCCGAAAAAAACGTGCGGGCGGGTGAGTGGTCGGCTGCGCGAAAGAAGCGGGCCGCCCGCGAAGACAGGGTCAACGGCATGCTCATTCGGCTCTCAGCACCGGGCGCTGGCGTTGCCCGGCGGTTGCGGTGCGGGTCTGCGCACCAGGGGCGGGGGACACGGAAGGCTGGGTCGCCTCCGTGTGGCGGGTCTGGGGTGCGGCGTCGTCGCCGCCGCGCAGCTGCCACACGGCCTCGTCCGGCCGGTTCCGTTCCGCAAAGGCCACTGCGACAAATGCCGACTCGATCGATTCGCGGATGGTTCCCATTTTGCTTCCTCGCGGTTTGTGTGTGTTCACGCATAAACAAGTGCCGTGCCAGAGCGCGCAATTCTCTATAATTAACTGGTTTTGCTGATTATATCGCGTGGTGAGAAGTTGCGGGCGGCGTGCTCAAGGTGTTGCAAAGTGCAACGCCAACTGCTACCAGTCCGCGTAACAGGCCGGTTTCGCGCGGGTTCGTGAAAAAATGCACAGCGTTGCGAAATGCAACGGTGCTTCACTCCGCAACGGTGATGCCGGCCAGGCCCAAGGGGAATGCGAGGAGGCGCGCATGATCTTCTTTCGGCGGCAGGGTGGGGACACCCCGGCAGACGCGTCCGACGCGGCGGGCCAGGCAGGGCAGACGGGCGGCCAGTCCGGTCAACCGGGCCAATCCGGTCAGCCCGCCCAATCCGATCAGGCAGACCCCACCGGCCTGCGCGCCCGATGCGCGGCGGCGGATCTGCCCGATGCGGTACTCGGGGTGCTGGAGGCGGAAATTGGCCGCATGGAAAAGACCGACGCGTCCGCGCCGGAAAACGCCATCGCCCTCAATTACGTGGAATGCCTGCTGGACCTGCCGTGGAACGGCCTGACCCGCGACAGTCTGGACCTTGCGCGCGCGGCGGCGGTGTTCGACGCCAGCCACGCGGGCCTTGGCCAGGTGCGCGAACGGGTGCTGGAGCACCTGGCCGCGCGCGTGTTGTGCGCCACCCAGCCCGCCGCCGTGCTGGTGGTGGACGATGAACCCATCGCCCGCGACAACGTGGCCCACGTGCTGGCCCGCGAAGGGTACGCGGTGGATACGGCGGCCAACGGCGAAGAGGCCCTGGCCCGCCTGGCGTTGCGCCGCTACGACTGCATCGTCACCGACCTGAAGATGGACCGCATGGACGGCATGCAGCTCATGGAGGCGGCGCGGCGGGTGGCCCCGGACACGCGCATCGTGGTGGTGACCGGCTACGCCACGGTGGACACCGCCGTGCAGGCCCTGAAAACCGGCGCGGTGCAGTACCTTTCCAAGCCCATCGACATCGCGGAACTGCGCGCCACCGTGCGCGAGGCCCTGGCCGACCGCGCGCAGGGCTTATCGTCGCGCGCGCCGGTGCTGTGCTTCACCGGGCCGCCCGGCGTGGGCAAGACCTCGGTGGGCCGGGCGCTGGCCGAGGCGCTGGGGCGGCGCTTCTACCGCATGTCGCTGGCCGACCTGCGCGACGAGGCGGAACTGCGCGGCCACCGGCGCACCTACGTGGGGGCCATGCCGGGGCGGATCATCCAGGCCCTGCGCGCCACGGGGGTGCGCAACCCGGTGTTCATGCTGGACGAGATCGACAAGGTGGGACAGGACGCCAAGGGCGACCCGGCCATGGCCCTGCTGGAGGTGCTGGACCCGGAACAGAACGGCCGCTTCGTGGACCGCTATCTGGAGATTCCCTTCGACCTTTCGCAGGTGCTGTTCATCGCCACGGCCAACGGAGTGGAGCGGCTGCGCGGCCCCCTGCTGGACCGCATGGAGGTGGTCGAATTCCACGGCTACGCGGAGGCGGACAAGCTGGACATCGCCACCCGCTTCCTGCTGCCCCGCCAACTGCGCGAACACGGGCTGACCGCACCCTATCCGCAGGTGACGCCGGCGGCCCTGTCGCGGATCATCAACGATTACACCAGCGAGGCGGGCGTGCGCGGGCTGGAGCGCGAACTGGCCCGGCTGTGCCGCAAGCTGGCCCGGCTGCGGCTGGAGGCTGGCGGACATGCGGGCGGGGTGGGCCTGACTGGACTGGCAGGCATGACTGGACCGGCAGGCACGATGGAACGGGCTGCATCGGCTGTATCGGCGGGCGGCATCGCCCCCGGTACGACTGCGCCTGACGCCGTGCCCTCGAACACGCTGCTGGTGGACGAGGCCGTGGCCGCCGCCCTGCTGGGGCCGCCGCGCTACCGGCACGACGCCGTGCACGGCGCGCCCCGCGTGGGCACGGCCACCGGGCTGGTCTGGTCCGAGGCGGGCGGCGAGATCGTGTTCGTGGAGGCGGCCCGCATGGCCGGTTCCGGCCAGCTCATCCTTACCGGCTCGCTGGGCGAGGTGCTGAAGGAGTCGGCGCGCATCGCGCTCAGCCACATCCGGGCCGAGGCGGAACACCTGGGTGTGTCCGGTCTCTCCGGCCAGGCGGACCCCGTTCAAGGGGGCCAATCCGGCCCGCCAAGCCAGTCCGGCCAGCCGGGCCAGGACGCCTCCCCCGCGCAGGACATCCACATCCACATCCCCGCCGGGGGCATCGCCAAGGACGGCCCCTCCGCCGGGCTGACCATCTGCGTGGCCCTTGTCTCGCTGCTCTCGGGCCGTCCGGCGCGGGCCGACGTGGCCCTTTCGGGCGAACTGTCGCTGTCGGGCCGGGTGCTGCCGGTCAGCGGGGTGCGCGAAAAGCTGCTGGCCGCCGCGCGGGCCGGTGCGCGCACCGTGGTGCTGCCCGCCGCCAACGAGGCGGAGGCGCGCGCCCTGCTGGCGGAATTTGCCGCGCGCGGGTCCGGCGGCCTGCCACGGGTGGCCTTTGCCGCGCGGGTGCAGGACGCGCTGGCCGTGGCCCTGCTGCCTGCCAAGGCAGCAGGCAGCGAAGGGGGCGGTCCAGCGGGTAACCAAGGGGGCGGGCCATGCAGTTCCTGATCCGCCGCCTGGCCGAAGGCAACATCCGGCAGCTGGTGCTGTTCGGCATCTCGGTGTCCATCCTGGGGTTCTCGGTGCTGGGCGGGCTGTCGTACAACTACCTGCTGCAAATCGAGGACGCCCTGGCCCTGGCCGAGGTGGTGGACGACCTGAGCAACGACATCCTGGAAATCCGCCGCTACGAAAAGAACTACCTGCTCTACGCCATGGAGGAGGACCACGCCGAGAACCTGGTGTTCATCGGCCGGGCGCTGGACGTCATCGAGCGCATCGAGCCGGGCGGCGGCGGGGTACAGGGCACGGATCTGCGGGGCAGCGACGGGCTGCGCGCCCTGCGCCGCGACCTGCACGGCTACCGCGACACCTTCAGCCGTCTGGGCGAGGTGCAGCTTGCCGGACCGCAGCGCGACCGCGAGCGGGGCGCGCTGCGCGAGGACCTGCGCGAACAGGGCAAGGCGCTGGTGGCGCAGGCCCGCCAGATCGTCACCTACCAGCGCGAGCGCATCCTGGGCATCGTGGGATCGCTGAAGCATCAGCTGCTGCTGTCCATCGGGGCCATGGTGGGGTTGGCGGCGTTTTTTTCGTGGCTCATCGGGCGGCGCATCCTGGGGGCGCTGTCGGTCATCGAGCGTTCGGCCCGGCAGATCGTGCAGGGCAGCCTGGAACGGCTGCCCCTGCCCGCCACCAGCGACGAGACGCGCGGCGTGGTGGAGGCCTTCAACCACATGCTGGTGGAGCTGGAGCACCGCCAGAACCAGCTGGTGCAGGAAAAGAAGCTGGCATCGCTGGGGGTGCTGACGTCGGGCATCGCGCACCAGCTGAACAACCCGCTGAACAACATCTCCACCTCGTGCCAGATACTGCGCGAGGAGTTGCGGCACGCCACGGGCGGCAACGGGGAGGAAGGCGGGGCTGGCGGGGCTGGCGCCCTCGATCCGGCCCTGACCGGGCGCATGCTGGAGAACATCCATCAGGAAGTGCACCGCTCGCGGGACATCGTGAAGGGGCTGCTGGAATTTTCGCGCGAGACGGACTTTTCGCTCAAACCCGTGGCCCTGCGCGACGTGGTGGGCCGCAGCGTGGCGCTGGTGGCCAGCGAGGTGCCCGCGTGCATCGCCATCGACGCCGACGTGCCCGGCGACATCGTGCTGCCGCTGGACGTGCAGCGGTTTCAGGAAGTGCTGTTGAACCTGCTCATAAACGCCATTCAGGCGGTGCAGACGGCGCAGGAGCGGGACGGCGGCGCGCCGGACGGAACCGCACCGGAAGGAGCCGTACCGGAAGGAGTCACGCCGGACGGGAAGGGGCCAGACGGGGTCATGCCAGACGGGGGCATGCCGGACGGGGCCTGCCCCCGCGCCGGGGCCATCACCGTCACCGCCGCGCGCGACGTGGCGGCGCGGCAGGTGGTGCTGCGCGTGGCCGACACGGGCATCGGCATCGGTCCAGAGCACCTTGGCCGCATCTTCGACCCGTTCTTCACGCTGAAGGGCGTGGGTAAGGGCACCGGCCTCGGGCTGTCCGTGGCCTTCGGCATCATCCGCAAGCACGGCGGCACCATCGGGGTGGAAAGCACCCCCGGCGCGGGCACCTGCTTCACCATCCGGCTGCCGCTGGGCACGCCGGAACCCACGGGAGACGCGGCATGAACGACGCACCCGGACGGAGGGCGGGCGCTATCGCGAAGACGGCGGGCACCCCTTCGCCCTCCCCATCTCCGGCCACCCCGCACGCATCGGACACCCCCGGCCCGGCGCGCATCCTGGTGGTGGACGACGAGGCCATCGCCCGCGACAACCTGGCGCTGGTGCTGGCCCGGCAGGGGCACGAGACGTTCACCGCCGCCAACGGGGCGGAGGCGCTGGAACTGCTGGCCGGGGCGGACTTCGACCTGGTGCTCACCGACCTGATGATGCAGGGCATGGACGGGCTGGACCTGCTGCGCGCGGTGCGCCTGCGCCACCCGGACACCGAGGTGGTGGTGGTCACCGGCTACCCCACGGTGAAGACGGCGGTGGAGGCCATGCACGCCGGGGCCTACCATTACCTGCCCAAGCCCTACGATCTGGACGAGGCGCGGGCGCTGGTGCAGAAGGCGCTGGAAAAGCGCCGCCTGAAGCAGGAGGTGGCCCGCCTGCGCGAGCAACTGCGCGAACGGTCGCTGCCCGTGCCCCTGCTGGGGGCCGCCCCGTGCATGCAGGCGCTGAAGCGCACCATCGCGCAGGTGGCTCCTTCGGACGTCACCGTGCTGATCCTGGGCGAGACGGGCACCGGCAAGGAACTGGCCGCGCGCATGGTGCACCTGTTCAGTCGCCGGTCAGAGGCGCGCTTTCTGGCCATCAACTGCGGGGCCTTCAACGAGGAACTGCTGGAAAGCGAGCTGTTCGGCCACGAGCAGGGGGCCTTTTCCGGCGCGGTGCGCCAGCGCAAGGGGCTGTTCGAGGCTGCGGAAGGCGGCACGCTGTTCCTCGACGAGGTGGGTGAAATGTCGTTGCCCATGCAGGTCAAGCTGCTGCGCGCGGTGCAGGAACGCACCATCCGCCGGGTGGGCGGCACGGCGGACATCCCCGTGGACGTGCGCCTGCTGGCCGCCACCAACAAGGACCTGGCGGCGGAGGCGGCGGCGGGGCGCTTCCGGCACGACCTGTACTACCGCCTGAACGTGGTGGTGCTGCGCATGCCCCCGCTGGCCGAACGCATGGAGGACGTGCCCCTGCTGGCCCAGTACTTCGCGGAAAAGGCCGCGCGCGACACGGGCAGGCCCGCCCCGCACATCGCCCCGGAAACCCTGGCCGTGTTGTCCCGCTATCCCTTTCCGGGCAACGTGCGCGAACTGCACAACATCATCGAGCGGGCCGCCGTGCTCTGCGCGGGCGACGTCATCACCCCGGCGGACCTGCCGCCCGACCTGCGGGCGCTGGCCGGGATAACCGGGGGCACTGGGGGTAACGGGAGTGCGACAGGCCCCGCGCTGGTGCTGCGCGCCGACGAGGGTGCCCGCATGCCGGGCGGGGCCGGGGAAGGCCTGACCCCTGATGGCCGCCCCATGACCCTGGACGAGAACGAGCGGGCGCACATCGAATGGGTGCTGGAACTGGCGGGCGGCAACCGGACGCAGGCGGCAAGGGTGCTGGACATCGACCGCGCCTCGCTGTGGCGCAAGCTGAAGCGCTACGGGCTGTAGCCGGACGGGCGGTGACAGGCGGGATCGGGCGGCGGCGGGGCGGGAACCGTCTGGACGCGCCACCGCCCGCCGTGCCATTCTGCCCACGGCGTTCCGGCCCTGCTGGGGCCGGACGGGGCCGGACGGGGCCTGATGGAGCCTGACGGGGCCGGACGGTTCGGCTACAGTCCGCCGCCCATCGGCGGCCAGACATTTTTCGTGAGCACAGGAGATTCGCCATAGCACCGCTTCTGGAACTGCGCGGCATCAGCCGCCACTTCACCGTGCGCCGGGGCATGTTCGACCCCACGCCCGCCGTGCTGCGCGCCGTGGACGGCGTGTCGCTGACCCTGGACCGGGGACGCACCCTGGGACTGGTGGGCGAAAGCGGCTGCGGCAAGTCCACCCTGGCCCGCATGGTGGTGGGGCTGCTGCCCCCCAGCGCGGGGCAGGTGCTGCTGGATGGCCGCCTGTTCGCGGGCACGGGCAGCGACGCCACGAATGGCGGCGCTGCCTCTTCCGGCTCTGGCCCCGGTTCTGCCAGCGGCCCGTCCATTTCACGCGCCGAAGCCGCGCAACTGGTGCAGATGGTCTTTCAGGACCCCTTCTCGTCGCTGAACCCGCGCCGTACCGTGGGGGCTTCCATAGGAGAGGCGCTGGCCGTGGCCGGGGTGCCCGGTGCGGAACGGCGCGCCAAGGTGGCGGACATGCTGCAACTGGTGGGCCTGCGCGCGGAACACGCAGACCGCTACCCGCACGAATTTTCCGGTGGCCAGCGCCAGCGCGTGGCCGTGGCCCGCGCCCTGATCACCCACCCGGCCCTTGTGGTGTGCGACGAGCCGGTATCCTCGCTGGATGCATCCGTGCAGGCGCAGGTGCTGAACCTGCTGCGCGAGTTGCAGGAACACATGGGCCTTGCCTACCTGTTCATTTCGCACGACCTTGGCGTGGTGGGCCACATGAGCGACCACGTGGCCGTGATGTACCTTGGCAAGGTGGTGGAGGAAGCCCCGCGCGACGTGTTGTTCGCCGCGCCCGCACACCCGTACACCCGCGCCCTGCTGGCGTCCGTGCCCGTGCGCGACCCGTCCCGCCGCACCGAGCACCCGGCCCTGTCCGGCGACCTGCCCAGCCCCATCGCCCCGCCGCCCGGCTGTCCCTTTCATCCGCGCTGCCCGCAGGTCATGGATGTGTGCCGCCGCCAGGTGCCCGGCTGGCATGCCGTGGCCGAGGGGCAGCATGCCCGCTGCCACCTTCATACGCCGGAATCGCTGGTGCGGGCGGCTGGGTAGCTGCAACGACGTGCGTTGCGTCGGGGGATCGTCCGGCCTGTTATCGTTCTTTTGCCGCTTGTGAAAAAACGGACTTGACGAGCGGCCCTGCCGTCACCATAGTGCGGGTGCCCCGCCGCGCGCCGCACCACGCCCCGATTTCGTTCGGTCCAGTGCGATTGCGGGCCATCGAAGACCACGAACCCCGCCCCGGCAAATCCGGCGGCAAGGGTGAACACGCCAAGGAGTGTCCATGTCCGCGGAATTCGTCACCGCCATCCATGCCGTCAGCGAAGTGCTGATGTTCGAAAACTGGCTGCGCTTCTATTTCATCACCGAAGAAGGCGAAAAGCTGTTCATTCGCGTGCCGGAAACGGCGGAAAAGCGCATCCGCGAGGAATATCCCCACCTGTTCGGGCTGCTGGAGCTGCTGAACAACAAGGAGATCACCTACGAAACCTCGCGCGATGCGGTGTGCAGCTTCGTGGCGTCGGACGTGGACGGTTCGCGCATGAAGGCGGGCAGTTCCGAGAAGGTCTTCGACAGCAGCCTGTTCCAGTTCGAGATGCAGCTGTTCAACATCTGGGTGCAGTCGCACGAGGAGCAGCTGGACAAGAGCTTCATGGATCTGCGCAAATGGCAGGAACTGTACGCGGAATGGAAGCGCTCGGACAAGGTCAAGGAATACATGAACGAGCTGAAGGACGCCTCCACCCGCACCGCGCCCGACTGCGATTCCGTGCAGTAGGTGCCGTTGCAGGCCGGTTTTTCGGCATCCATGCACACCCTTTGCTGATTACGAAACCCCAACCGAAAAGTTTGCGGGATGGGGGTCGGGGGGAAGGGGGCTTTGCGGCAGCCGTTAGGTGAGCGCGTAGATCGACCCGAAGGGCGCGAAGCGTGGCCGTTGGCGAGCCTGCGAGCCCTACGGCCATCGTACGCAACGCGCGAGTCTTACGGATGGCGACCGCAACGAGTAAAGCCCCCTTCCCCCCGTTCGTTTTACACGCCCAGCGTGTCCAACGCCGCCTCGATCTCGGCCCGCGCCACCAGCGGGGCCAGCCAGCGTTCGGGCATCCAGCCAAGGCCGTGCCGCGCGCCGAACAGCATGCCGATGGCAAGGCCGCGCGCGCACGAATCGCCCCCGGCCATGACGTTGTCGATGAGTCCGGTTTCCGGGTCGGCCTCGTGCTTCAGGGCCGTGTGCACCACCCCCAGAAAGGCCCCCTGCATGCCGCACGACTGCCCGAAGCGGGCGATGGCGGCGGGGGTGTCCTCGCTCAGGGACATGTCGGCGAAGGCCAGCCAGTCTTCGGCGGGCAGGGCCGCGTAGCGGGCCGTGGCGGCATGGTCGAAGGCACCGCGCATGTCCGCCCCGTGCAGCAGGGCGGCGGCGGCACGGGCCATGAATTCCGCGCCGTCGGCAATGACCGGGCTGCCGTGGGTCATCAGGGTCTGGGCGCGCGCGGCGTTGACCAGCCCTTCCTCGTCACTACTCAGAACGGCCAGCAGCGGAGCCATGCGGGCCGCCCCGGCAAAGTCGTTGGTGGCGGCGCCGGTCTGTTCGGGCGCGCGCCCGGCGGCGAAGTTGGCCAGCGCCTCGCGGCTGGCCTTGTCCATGTAGCCGGTGTAGCCGCCCTCCATCAGGCCGCGCCAGCGTCCGGCAAAATCGGCCAGGTCGAAGGCCCCCTTGGCCGCCACCGAGCGAAGCAGCAGCAGGGTCTGGTCGCCGTAGTGCGACTGGGCGCCCGCGCCCTTGCCGTTATGGTAGTCGTTGAGGGTGGGCGGCAGCAGATCGGTCACCCGGCCCAGCTGGCGCACGATGCGCCCCTGATCGTATTCCCAGTGCGCCCCCAGCGACAGTGCATCCGCCGCCAGCGACGCCAGAATGGCGCTGCGTATCCTGCTCATGGTCCACCTCGGGAGTTGCGGCCCGCGGCGGCGGGCCGGTGAGCGACACCTTTCCCAACTATACGACACGATGCGCGCCGGGGCCAGAGGCGGCGGTAAACAGGCGTGGATATGCGCTCGCGGGGGTGCCACGGGTTGGCTGGCGTGGCAAAGGGGGAAAATGCAGGCGGCTGCACCCCCGTGGGGGGGGGGCGCAAAGCACGAAACGCACGGGGGGGCACCGTGCGTTATTGGCCCGCGCGGGATGGCGGGCCGGGGCGTGCGTGGGGGTGAGGAGGGGCCGGGGAGGCCCGTGCGGGCCTCCCCGGTGCCGGAAACCGCTCGCCCGGTTTGCCGGCGGGGGCAGAGGAGGTCAGCTAGCTGAAGCTGACGGTGGGGATGTCCAGGATGGACGGGGACGCCGGGGATATGCGCTGCGCTTCCCGCCAGAGGGCCGCCAGGGCCACGACGGCTTCCTTGTCTTCTTCGGGAAGGGCATCGATAAGGGCATCCAGGGGAGGAGGGGTTGCCGCTGCGTTGCGGCAAATTTCCGGAGTGTGCATGTCTGTTGTGGCTCCTTGTTCCGTTACGCCACAAGGTTAGCAGGGACCGTGCCAAACATGCTTCATCTGCATGTTCGGTATGTTGTGGAAGTTCTTCCGTTGCGGACGGGATGACGAAGGTGCAAACGGCGGCACAGGAGCGGTGCAGCATGTTGCACATCTGCACAAGCCCGTGCCCGCGTGGGCGTGCGCTCCTGCTGGGTGCTTGTCGTCCGGGGGCCGGGTGGCGTACCACGGTGCCGGAGGTGCGCATGATCCGTTCCGGTTCCGATGATGCCGTCCTGTCAGGCCCGTTCATGGAGTTGTCGGGCTGCTCGGGCGGTGATGGATTGCCTGCCCTGCGCGAGTTATCGCAGCAGGCGGTGGCCCGTGCGCTGGCGGAAGCCGTGACGGGCGGCGTGGCAGTGGGGGCGTCTGGTGCCGTGACGGGCGATGCGACAGGTGATGCCCCTTGGCCCGTGGCCGTGGACGGCACGGCGGGCAACGGTCACGATACGTTGTTCCTGGCCCGGCTGGTGGGGGCGCGCGGACTGGTGCACGCCTTCGACGTGCAGCCCAGGGCGCTGGCCCGCACGGCGGAACGGCTGGCGGCGGAGGGGTTGGAGGAGCGGGTGGCGCTGCATGGCCGGGGGCACGAGGAACTGGCGGCGGCGCTGGCGTCCCACGGGGGCTGGCCGCCCCGCATCACGGCGGCCATGTTCAACCTGGGCTTTCTGCCCGGCAGCGACCGCAGCGTGACCACCCGGCCGGAGACCACCCTGACGGCGCTGGAGGCCCTGCTGCCGCTGATGGTGCCGGGCGGAGTGGTTTCATTGCATGTCTACGCCGGGCATCCCGGCGGTGCGGACGAGGCCGCCGCGCTGGACCGTCGCCTTGCCTCGCTGGACTGGAACCGCTGGCGGGTGGCCCGCCACGAATTCGTCAACAAGCCCCGCAACCCGGAACGGCTGCTGCTGGTACTGCGGCTGCCGGACCCGGCGTAGCCTTTCGTCATTCGACCCCTGACCCCCGACCCCCGAACCCCGAACTCCGCGCCGCCGCGCCGTCCATGCAGGCCGCATCACGAGGCCGCCGGGCCTTCGGCTCACAGAGCCACCGGAGCCACCCGGAGCATGGACCCACGGCGGCACGAACCTACCCCGCGAGCAGATTGCCATGACCACCGATCCTTCCGTGTTTCCCGATCCTTCCGACGACGACCTGTGGGCGGCCGTGCGCGCCGATCTGGAAACCCGCTTCCCCGGCCGCTACGACGAGGCCGCCGTGCGCCGCGCCTTCGAGACGGTGTGCGCGGGCGAGGAGGACTACCTGCCCCTGCGCGCCCTGCTCAAGAAGGTGCGCATGGCCTGCATGTGGACCCGGCCCAGTCTGGACGGACGGGCGGAAGGGGCGGAATAGCGGGGGGCGCGGCGGCGCATGATTATAGTTGCATTCCGCTTTCGTGGTGCTACCGCAAGACGGGGAAGGCCGAACCGCACGGGAGGCACCCATGCAAAGGGACATGCACTACGAGGGAATGTACGTTTTGGCCCGGGCCGCGGGTCTCGCGCCCGACATCGCCTTGCGCGTCGCCACGTCGTCGCAGTTGGTGGATGACTTCGCCCGCGAGTTCGACGAGCCATTACCGGATGGCGGGCACCTGTCCGTCTTTCCGACCTGCCATCACACCGCGAACATTGCAGGCAACCTCGATCCCGATCATCAGCGATTGATCTGGGTTCCGTTCCATTTCCTGCCGGGGGGTACGGGAAGCAGCTACGAGCCGCGCCTGGTCTGCGAAAAGAACAGCGCGGCGAGCCGTAGCATGATGGAGCACCATCTTGCCTATCCGGCAGAGGACATCCTTCCCGAATTGATCGGGGTGGCCGCGCACGTGTACGCCGATACCTTCGCGCACTACGGGTTCTCGGGGATCAGTTCCGATCTCAACCATGTGGAGTGGGGCAGCCTCGACATCACGATGGACATCAGTGACAGCGAGCGGGAGCGCATCGAGGAGAAGAAGGACAATTTTCTTGCAAAGACAGCCCAATTGGGCAGCCGGGGGCTGGGCCACGCCGGGGTCGCCACGTGGCCGGACAGGCCGTACCTGAAGTGGCGGTTCACCTATGAAGACGGGCGCCTCGCGCCGCGCGACAACCCCGCGACGTTTCTGGAGGCCTGCCGCGCCCTGCACGCGGATTTTTCCAGGCTTGCCCAGCGAAAGGGCATGGCCGCCAACGCGGGGGTTTCCTTCGCAGCCATAGAGGCGGGCATAGTGTCCATTCTCGCGCATCAGGGACCGATGGAAGATCGCTGTGATCGCTGGAAGGATGCCCTTACGTCCGGCATGGTTCCAAGACTGCGTGCGGTAATTCCCGACTATGACGGCACGGACTGGGATAACGCATGTTCTGTCGCACATAGCTGTACCGACGCCGTGACCATGCCGTTCTGCCGGTTCGTGCGCGCGGCGGAGGTGCACCGCACCTACGTGCTGCGCAGCCTGCTGCCGCCCATGAACATCCTGATTGCCTGACGGACAGGCAGACAAGCCGATACGGGGGGAATGCCGCCTGAACGTGGCATTCCCCTCGTCTGTACTCAGGGCAGCAGGGGATGGCGGAACAGCGGGTGCGCGGCGTGGCGGTCCAGCAGACCGGCCAGCCGGTCCCGCTGGGCCGGAGACAGCCCGGCGTGGAATTCCACGAAGGCGTCGCGCGCGTGGGCATAGGCCTGTTCGGCCAGTTGGCGCTTGTCCGCGAACAGCTGATCCAGCGCATCCGGAGCCATGTCCCCGTCGCGGATGGCCGCGTGCAGGCGCTGGCGCAAGGCCGCGTTGTGGCGGCGCAGTTCGTCCAGGGTGCGTTCGTGGGCGTCCAGGCGCCTAGCCAGTTGCCGCGCCTCGTCCGGCGCAAGGTCCAGTTCGCGGGCCACGGTGCGCGCCACGCGGCGCATGTCCACCCCGGCCAGGCGCGCGGCTATGCGCCGCCTGTTGTACCACAGCACGCAGAGCACGGTGGCCTTGACCGCCCCCACCCCCACGGCGAATTCCCAGCTCATGCGGTGTCTCCGGATATGTTCGTGGTAGTGCCGCCCGATGGAGAAGCCCGGCCTCTCCGTATCGGGGATGGCCCCGCCGCCGTCGGGTTCAGTCGTGTCCGGTCATGTCCATCCGGCATGCACGAAAAAGGGGGAAGGGCCAAGGCCCCTCCCCCGTCGTCATTCTTCGTGTGATCCGTGTTCCCCTGCCCGCCCTATGGCCAACGAAACCAACGAAACCAATTGGCCAACGGGCGAAAGGACAATTTAGAAACAGCCCCTAGCGGTGGGCTTCCAGATCCTTGAGGAACTCCGGACGCACCTCGAAGCCGCAGGCAGCGGCCTGATCGGCGAACTGCACGGCCTGGGCGAATTCGCCCCGCTCGAAGTGGGCCAGCGCCAGGTTGTTGTAGGCCGGGCCAAAGCCGGGTTCACGCTTGATGGCCTCACGGCTGATCTGGATGGAGGCCTCGTAGTCGCCCTGCATGTAGTAGGCGGCGCCCATGGTGGCCATGGCCTGGATGAAGTCCGGGTCCCACTTCAGGGCCTTTTTCAGGGCCTTGATGGCTTCTTCCGGCTCGCCGCGCTGCAGGTGTACGAAGCCGATGTTGCTCCACGGCACCGGGAACTTGGCGCGACATTGGGCCGCTTCCTCGTTGTAGCGCAGGCAGCCGTCCAGGTCGCCGCGTTGCAGGCAGATGCCGCCCAGCTGCACGTAGGCTTCGGCCAGGCGGGGCGAGTTGCGCACGGCGCTCAGGAACGATTCTTCCGCCGCCACGAAGTCGCGCTTGTGCAGCAGGGCCACGCCAAGGTTGTAGTGATGGTTGGCGCAGTTCTCGCTCTTTTCTATTTCGGCCCGCAGGTCGGCGATGTACTCGTCAATGTCATCGTACTTATCCTTCATCGACGTGACCCTCCTTGATCAGAATATTGTAGTACCACACGCAGAAATCGAACACGCCGCGGTACTTTTCGTCCTTGTTGACGATGCCGAGGGCGGTTTCAAGCGCGCCACGGCCGTATTCGTTGGTGTAGTCCTTCTTGTTGGCCGTCTGCAGAAATTCGCGCACGAGCTGCTGGGTGGTGCGCTTGGTGATGTCCTGGCGCGTGTCCAGCGGATCGTTGGGCTTCTGGAAGGGGTCCCAGTTCTCGTAGCCGATGCGCTCGACGTACTTGCGCCGCCGGGGGGACATGGCGTCCCAGATGGCGCGCTTCTGGACTTCCTCGTCCGGTGTCAGTTCGCGCGTGGTGCCGTCGCGGAACATGGAGCCCGAGATGTTGACCATGCTCAGTCCTCCTTCTTCACCGGGCCGACGCCAAGATAGGTGTTGTCGTACCGGGTGATCAGCGCCATGGACACCGGCACGTACACTTGGTCCAGTTCGCGGTAGCGCGACTGCACGGCCACCAGGATTTCGTGGCTGAGGCCCGCCAGGCGTTCGTGGATCTTGTCCAGCGCCACGGTGGGGTACTTCCCGCCGGGGGCGAATCCGGTGCGCCCACAGGTGTGGGCCACGCCGCCGATGGCGGTGGGAATGCCGTACAGGCGGCAGGTGATGGGCCGGTGGGCGTACATGGCGCAGGTGTCGTCGTCGCCCAGCAGGGGACAGCGGATGCGCTCGCGCGCCACTTCCGCCAGCAGTTCGGCGGAATCGCGCCCGGTCAGCGATTCCTTGTACAGGCGGCGCTTCAGGCGCACGGCGTGGCGGTCCGCCGCGTCGGCCCGTTCGAGGATGGCCGAACGCTCGGCCCCGAAGCCGAAGGACTCGGCAAAGCGCTGGTTCAGGTACATGGCCTCCACCAGGCCGAGGTCGAACAGGGCGTGGCAGCAATCGCTGCAGCCAAGGCCGCAGGTCACGCAGTCGGCGTGCTGCGAACGCACGCGCTCGAACAGCGCATCGGCTTCCGCCACCAGTCGTTCATATTTGGCGAAGATTTCCGTCAGGTCCACGGTCATCCATTCTGCTCCTTGGGGGCCGCGCGTGCGCGACCGTCATGCGATGGCCCGACAGGTTGGCGTATCGGGCGCTGGGCGGTCTCGGTCGTTCTGTGGCCGGAATGCACACCCCAAGGTTGCCGCCGTCGGCTGCCCTGCGGCACGGTCTGCCGGAAAGGCGGGCGGACGGAGGTTCGCGCGGCTCCCGCGCGGGCGTGCGGATGTGCGGGAAAACGCGATGCGGGCGGGCGACACGCCACGGGAAGGCAACCCCCGTTTCCGCCGTGGCGTGGGGCGTGATGCCCCTGTCCCCCTCGCGGCCCGCGGGGCCGCGTGAAAGGCCGCCCCGAAGTCTGGCCCTTATGTGTGGTCCTGATGCGGCAAATGCCGCCGGACGGCGCAAACGTCGTCCGGCGGCATGACGTGCAGCAAATCCGGAAAGGCGGCGACTAGTTCTCTTCGACGGTGATCGCGCCGGCTTCGCAGACTTCCACGCAGGATTCACAGCCCAGGCATTCTTCTTCGTTCACGGGAACAGCCTTGCCGTCCTGCAGTTCGTAAACTTCGACGGGGCACACGTCCACGCATTCGCCGTCGCCGGTACACTTATCGGTGTCAACAGTAACAGTCCAACCCATGTCATCCTCCAGGCGTGTTTTTCGGCCGACGACGTAGTCGGCTTTTTGGGAACAATTCCCTGTCGTGATTGCAGAAAAACCGCGTCACGACAGGGTTTGACGGCTTACCATCGAAATTGCAGATAGCTGTCGGCAACCGGGGTGTCAAGCTTTGACGCAAATTCTCATCGTTGCGAGACGCGGGAATTCCGGCGGCCGGAAATCGCCAATCCCTCAGGGCTGTTTCCCAACCGGGTTTTTTGCCCGGCGGGGGGCAAACCGGGGCCGCCGCGCGCAAGCCCCGGCGGGGTCCCTTATACCGCCAGTGAGACGTAATACCCCTTGCCGCCGCGCTGGATGAGCAGGGTCACCTTGCCCGCCAGCCGGTACCGGGCAAACGCCTGGGCAAAGTCGCGGCTGTTGCCCACGCGCACGCTGCCCACCTGGCGCACCACGTCGCCGGGGGCCAGCCCCAGCCGCGCGGCGGGGCTGTTCGGCAGCACGGCATTGATGCGCACGCCCCCGGCGCGCTGGTCCTGCGCTTCCTGCACGCGCAGGCCCCAGCGCCGCTCGGCCAGCCGTTCGGCCATGTCCTGCGTGAACACGGCCGGGGCCATGCGCAGGGTGGCCGTCTTGCCTTCGCGCAGCAGGCCCACCTCCAGCGTGTCGCGGTGGGTGTAGTTGCGCAGCAGCATGATGTAGGCGTCCTTGTCTTCCACGGGGTTGCCGTTGATGGACACCAGCACGTCGCCGGGGCGCAGCCCGGCCTTGGCCGCCGGGGTGTCCTGCTGCACTTCGGTCACCAGCATGCCCGAGGCCCGCTTCAGCCCCAGCCACGCCGCCGTGCGCTGGTCGATGTCCTGCCCCAGCACGCCCAGCCACACCGGGTCCACCCGGCCCTGACCCAGCAGTTCCTCGACCACGCGACGGGCCTTGTCCACGGGAATGGCGAAGCCGATGCCCTCGCCCTTGGCGTAGACCGCCGTGTTGATGCCGATGAGCTCGCCCATGATGTTCAGCAGCGGGCCGCCGCTGTTGCCGGGGTTGATGGCCGTGTCGGTCTGGATGAGGTCGGTGATCATGCCCTGTTCCACCTTGATGGACCGGCCAAGGGCCGACACCACCCCGGTGGTCACGGTGTGCGCGAAGCCGAAGGGGTTGCCGATGGCGATGACCGTCTCGCCGGGCATCAGGTCGGACGAGGTGGCCATCTTCACGGCGGGCAGGTTCTGCGCGCCGGGCACGCGCAGCACGGCGATGTCGAAGTCGGTGTCCGACCCCAGCAGTTCGGCGTCCAGCGAACGGCCGTCCAGCAGGTGCACGGCAATGCCCGTGGCCCCGGCGATGACGTGGGCGTTGGTGAGCACGATGCCGGGGTGCCCGCCGTCGGGATTGATGATCACCCCGGAGCCCAGGCTGCGCCGGGTCTGGCGCTGGGTGGGCAGGCTGGGGAACATTTCGCGCGCGGCCTCGTCGTCCATCAGGCCGGGGAAGGGATTGAAATTGCGCTCCACCACCCGGGCGGTGGTGATGTTGACCACGGCGGGGGCCACGGCGTTGACCGCGCGCACCACCGGGGTAAGGCGCGGGCTGTTGTCCGGGATGCCGGGGGGCAGGGCGGGCGAGCGCGGCGTGGGCACGGTGATGGCCGCGCGGCCCGGCTGCGAGGATACCGGCTGGTCCGCCTGCAACGGCGCGGGGGGAGATTCCGCCGCCAGGGCGGTCCGGGGCGAAAGCGGGGACGCGGCGGGCAACGCGGCGAAGGCGATGGCGGCGGCCAGAGTGGCCAGGACAGTCAGGGGCAGGGCGGCGTGCCGAACGGCCCGTAGAGATCGGACAGCCCGAACAGCGCGGGCAAGGGGGCCAGGATGCCGGGGCGACTTGTCGTGGCCGGGCAACAGTCTATGGATGAACATCATGGGTGCTCCCCTGAAATTCGCGATTTTCGCACGCATCACTATGCGGCCTGCGGCGGGCGTCGGCAAGGGGGCAAGGGGCGAGGAAGCAAAGGAGTGAGACGGCAGGGGGGCGCGAAGTCAGGGGGTGCAGGGGCATCCCGCCAAGCTGTGGTGCCGGGCGCGTCAAAGGCCTTGCGTTCGCTGGCCGCACGCCGTGTGCGGGGTGCGGGAGTGAGGCAGAACCGTCCGCGCGGGGCAGCCATACCCCCGCCCCGCCGTTCGTCGCCGCACGCCGTGCCCTGGCTTGCCTTGCCCGGCCCGTGGGGCTACCGTGCGCCGGTTCCCGTTCCATAACGACATTCCGGGGGTTCCCATGCCGTCTCCGTCTCCGCAGCTTCTCGACCTCATCGCCGCCATCGACCCCGTGGACCACGGCCACGACCCCGCCGGGCAGGCCCATCTGGACAACCTGACCAAGCCGCGCGGCAGCCTGGGCCGTCTGGAAGACCTGGCCCTGCAACTGCACCGCATCCAGAGCGGCGCACGCCCCCTGGCCGCCGACCCCGCGCGCATCTTCACCATCGCGGGCGACCACGGCGTGGCCGCCGAGGGCGTCTCGCTGTTTCCGCAGGAAGTGACCCGCCAGATGGTGCTCAATTTCCTGAACGGCGGCGCGGGCATCAACGTGCTGTGCGCCACGGCGGGCATCGACCTGCGCGTGGTGGACGCCGGGTGCCTGGGCGACGACTTCGACCCGCACCCGCAGCTGATCCGCCGCAAGGTGGCCCCCGGCACCGCCAACATGACCCACGGCCCGGCCATGACCCGCGAACAGTGCGAGGCCGCCCTGCTGCTGGGCGCCGACCTTGCCGCGCAGGCCGCCGCCGACGGCTGCCGCTGCGTGGGCACCGGCGACATGGGCATCGCCAACACCACGCCCTCCACCGCCCTGTACTGCGCGTACCTGGGCCTTGACCCCGAAGCCGTCACCGGCCCCGGCACCGGCCTTGACGCCCACGGCGTGGCCCGCAAGGCCAGGGTCATCCGCGCCGCCCTGACCGCCAACCGCCGCGCCGTGGAATCCGGCGACCCCGTGGACATCCTGGCCGCCGTGGGCGGGCTGGAAATCGCCGCGCTCGCCGGGCTCATCCTTGGCGCCGCCCGCCACCGGCTGGTGGCCGTCATCGACGGGTTCATCTCCACCGCCGCGTACACCGCCGCCTGGAAGATCGCCCCCGCCGTGGCCGGGTACTGCGTGTTCAGCCATGCCTCCGCCGAACAGGGCCACACGACCATCCTGCACAAGCTGGACATCCGCCCCCTGCTCGACCTTGGCCTGCGCCTCGGCGAAGGCACCGGCGGTGCCCTGTCCATCTTCCTGCTGCGCAGCGCCGCCGACATCTTCGAAAAGATGGCCACCTTCGGCGATGCCGGGGTGGATGCCGGGAAGTAGGGGCACGGCAGAAGGAAAGCAGAAAAGCGTATCGGGGGAGGGAGGAACCACCTTTTGGCGCGTTGCGGTCCTCATCCGTAAGGTTCGCGCGTTGCGCTCATCTAACGGCTGCCGCAAACGGTGGTTCCTCCCTCCCCCGAGCCCCCTCTCTCCTCCACCAAAACCTTTTGTTTGTGGACGGGGCTGCATCCTGCCACGCTCCGGTTTTGGCCACCGGGTTCCGGGGTTCACAATTCGGCGAGTATCCAGCACGGCAATCCCGTTGCGTCTTCAAGGCGCAGGGGAAATGTGCGTACGCAGAAGGGGCGCTGCCCGGCGTTCCGGCTCAAGGGTCGTCCCGATGCCGAACTGGAGCTTTTTGGCCGCATGCTGGCTCAGACATCGGCCGCGTTGGCGGAAATGAACAGGGACGTGCAATCCAACGCCTACGCCCAACTGGCCGTCCCCCCGCATCAAAACGTGGCGCGACCGGAGCGTGACGCCCTTATCCCTGTCCTTCCCGGTGCGAGTCCGCGCAACGCACAGGGGCGGCCATCACGCTCGGCATCGGCTCCCGAACGGCGAAATGATCACCGTATAGAGTGTTTTTTTCATTTTTTCCGTCAGGGCTCATCGCAACGGCAAGAACGGGGAGGCCTTTCGGCCTCCCCGTTGCAGGGCACCCCGCCAGGAGGTAACTGCGGGGTGGAATGCCGCGCCCCTGTCGGGCGGACAGCCTGCCGCCTTTCCCGACCCGGTCCCGACCCGGCGGGGGGAAGGAGGAACGGCCCGCCGGAACCCCGGCGCGCGACGCGGCATGTCGCACCGGGCCGCCCTTCGAGCCGCCGTCACATGTCGGCGCGAAGGGCGCGGGCAACTGCGGCCCGGATCGATCTCTTCGGTCTACCAGCCGCAGACCAGATAGTCGTGGATGGAATCCGCGGCCTTGCGCCCCGCGCCCATGGCCAGGATGACCGTGGCCGCGCCGGTGACGATGTCTCCCCCGGCCCATACGCCCCGCTTGCCGGTCTTGCCCGTATGATCGTGAGCCAGGATGTAGCCGCGCCGGTCCAGCGGCAGGTCAGGGGTGGCGCGGGGCAGCAGCGGATTGGCGCCGGAGCCGATGGCCACGATGGCCAGGTCGCACTCCACCGTGAACGCCGAACCTTCCACGGGCACGGGCCGCCGCCGCCCGGTGGCGTCCGGTTCGCCCAGTTCCATGCGCTGGCATTCCAGCCCCGCAAGGGTGCCCTGCGCATCGCCCAGGTAGCGCACCGGACTGGCCAGCAGTTCGAAGCGCACCCCCTCTTCCTCGGCGTGGTGGATTTCCGCGCCACGGGCGGGCATTTCGTCGCGTGAGCGCCGGTAGACCAGGGTCACCCGCTCCGCCCCCAGTCGCACCGCCGTGCGGGCGCAGTCCATGGCCACGTTGCCGCCGCCCAGCACCGCCACCTTGCGGCCCCGGGGAATGGGCGTGTCCACCTTGGGGAACAGGTAGGCGCGCATCAGGTTGGCGCGGGTCAGGTATTCGTTGGCGGAAAGCACGCCGTTCAGGCTTTCGCCCGGGATGTCCATGAATCTGGGCAACCCCGCGCCCACGCCCAGGTACACGGCGTCAAAGCCCATCCCGAAGAGTTCGTCTACGGTCAGGGTGCGGCCCACCACCACGTCGCATTCCAGGCGGACCCCCTGGGCCTGCATGCAGGCCACTTCCGCCGCCACGATGGCCTTGGGCAGCCGGAACTCGGGAATGCCGTAAACCAGCACCCCGCCCGGTTTGTGGAACGCCTCGAACAGGGTGACATCGTGCCCCTTTCGCACCAGGTCGCCCGCCACGGTCAGGCTGGACGGGCCGGAGCCAACCACCGCCACCCGCCTGCCCGTATGCGCGGCTCGCGCGGGCGTGCCGCAGGCGTTGTGCGCACGCTCCCAATCCGCCGCGAAACGCTCCAGATTGCCGATGGCCACTGGCTGGCCCTTGCGGCCCAGAACACACTGGCCCTCGCACTGGCTTTCCTGGGGGCACACCCTGCCGCACACGGCGGGCAGGCTGTTGCGTTCCCAGATCCGCTCGATGGCCGTGTCGAACCTGCCACGGGCCAGCAGGCCCACGAAACCGGGAATGTCCACGCCCACCGGGCACCCCCGCACACAGGCGGGCTGTTTGCATTGCAGGCACCGGCTGGCTTCCTGCACGGCCTGCTCCTCGGTGTAGCCTTGGGGCACCTCAAGGAAATTCCCCGCCCGCGCGGCGGGGTCCTGCTCGGGCATGGCCTCGCGCGGGGCCTGTCGTGCGGCGGCCATCAGCACCCCCCAGGGCAGCGACACCCTTCGTGGCTGATCCGTTCCTGTTCGGCGTAGGCCCGCTGGCGCAGCATCAGCCCGTCGAAATCCACCTGATGCCCGTCGAATTCCGGCCCGTCCACGCAGCCGAAGCGGACTTCGCCCCCCACGGTGACCCGGCAGCCGCCGCACATGCCCGTGCCGTCGATCATGATGGGGTTCAGGCTGACCATGGTGGGCACGCCGAACTCGCGGGTCATCCGCGACACGAATTGCATCATCGGCACCGGGCCGATGGCCACCACCTGCTCCACGCCGCCCGCCACCAGCATTTCCTTCAGCACTTCGGTGACGAAGCCCTTGCGGCCGTACGAGCCGTCGTCGGTGCACACGTGCAGGGCATGGGACGCCCGGCGCATCCCGTCCTCAAGGATCAGCATGCCGCGGTTGCGTGCCCCGATGATGGAGGTGACGCGGCAGTCCGCCTCCTTCATGGCCCGGGCGATGGGATGCAGCACGGCGACACCGGTGCCGCCGCCCACGCAGACCACGTTGCGGCCGGGTTCGATGTGCGTGGGCTGGCCCAGCGGCCCGATGACGTCCTGGTAGGCGTCGCCCACGCACAGCCTGCTGAACAGCCGCGTGCTGGCGCCGACCACCATGTAGATGACCGTCACCGTGCCCTTCAGCGGGTTGGTGTCGGCCATGGTCAAGGGAATGCGTTCGCCGTCCTCGTGGGATTTCAGGATCAGGAATTGCCCCGGCCGGGCCTTTTCCGCGATGAGCGGCGCCTGTATCTCGTTGAGGATGACCTTGCCCCCGGCCATTTCCTCACGCTTGACGATGGTGAACATGAACATCTCCTTTCAATGGTGGGAATCGTATGTTCTTTCGTGATCCGCCACCGGTTTACCGGTTCTGCGCACCATGGCCCGGAGTGCATTCGCACCATCTCGATTCGCGCCAACCCGGCGCACAGTACCGGCCCGGAACGTACTCCGGGCCGGTCCTGTCAGATGCTACAAAACACTTTTACCATTCTGTTCGCGCATTTCCGCGACAGACGTGGTCAGGCCTTCACCATCCAAAACCATTTCCATCATGCTGATTTGTTCTTCCCAGGCCTTGGGGTCAGCCTCGGCCTTCAGAAGCGGATCCAGGATGTGGTACACGGGAAGTCCCAACGGGACTCCTGCCAAGGGTCCTGCATACGTGGGGTCGCCGGCGGTTACGGTTTCCGCGTAAATGCCCGCGCCTTCGGCATCGGATGCGCCGAGAATAACGATGATGTCTTCAGCATTATTCTTTTCAGCCACATCTTTGATGCGCTGCTGGTTCTGCAAGTCCATGGCACCTGCCGCCGTTCAGACGAAGCATTCCGTGGCGGCATACGCCACTTCGGCCCCGCTGCCGGCAAAGACGCTCTCCATGGCCGGGCTGGGAATGCCATCCCGTTCGCCCATGAGGATCAGCTTCTTGCCCGTCAACTTTCCCATAAGGTGGTCTCCTTTTCAGGGTTACAGGTTGTTCCAGCCCCATCCGCAGCCGGGGCTGGCCCTCCGGACAGGAGCGGCCAGAGCTTGCCGGAAAAGGCCGCGTTACAGCGCGTTAGCCCTGGACTTGATGGCATCCAGGCTCACTTCGTCGCCGGCAATGCGGTCCTTGCACTCACCGCCCTTGTAGAAAAGGAAGGTGGGCACGCTCATCACTTTGAGCTGGATGCAAAGGCGGCGGTTATTCGCCACGTTGACCTTGCAAAATTTGACCTTGCCGTTCATGTTCTCCGCCAGCTTTTCCACGTCTGGCAGCAGGGCAAGACAGGGACCGCATTGTGGCCCCCAGAAATCAAGCACCACGGGTATAGAGCTTTGTTCCACTTCTTGAGAAAAATTGTCCTTGTCTATTTCATGCATGGTACGAACTCCTGTTTGTTTGGAATGTTCAGTCCATAACGTTTCGCTAGATGAAGCCTCCGTTCTTCAGGATGGCAACAGCATTTTCCTTTGCCGCAACCTGTATGCGCACTACGGGACCTGTGCATCCCATGGCGGTTTCCGCATAGATGCCCTCCTTCCACAGGGCCTGGACGGCATTTTCCATATCCAGCACGTCCACACCGGGTATTTCCGCGTCAACGGGAACGACCGGGGGTTTCCTGATATCTTCGGTCGTGTCGGAACCCTTGGGTTTCAATTCCGCAAGGGCGGCATCAAAGCCAGCTTTCCGCGCGTCCGCGAGCTCCGAGGCCACCAGGGCGGGAAGCTTGCCGGCCGCAACCTTTGCCGTCAGGGCCAGGGCATTGGCAATGACGGGAGCGCCGGACGCCCGGGACACGATGGATACGATGTTCTTCCAGCCTTCACCCACGGAAGGCCCGTATCCCCAGCCGACGCTTTCGTACCGGCCGCCGGAGGTGAATGTGGAAAACAGCTTGACCAGGACATTGCCCGTAAGGGAGTCGCACACCAGAACGTCGACCGCGCCAGCGACAAGATCATTGCCGCGCAGCAGCGATCCGCCGTCCCCGCGTTTGCTGGTGCCGAAATTGACGGCATAGCCCTTCTCCCGCATGCGGGTGAGCGCACGCAGAACCGGCCCGGCTCCGTCAAGGTTCAGAAAGGCCACGGTCGGATCCTTGATGCCGCAGGCCTTCGCCGTGGCGATGCCGTAAACCACGTTGTACAACAGGGCTTCCGGGCGCTGGAGCGCGGTGGAACCGGTGCAGGAGGCAATGAACATGGGCTTGCCCCGTCCCGGCGTCATGATGCGGCCAATGGTGGCAACGCCGATGGGAAAGGGAAAATGCATGGCCACCGCGCCTGCCACCGCGCCATCCCTCATGGCCTTTTCCATGGCTGCGGCGATATCGGCTGCGCAGTCCGGGGTTTCTATCCATTCCAGGTCGTCGAAACCGGGCAAGCGCGGCCCGATGGCCACCACGCGCACAAAGGAGTATTCCTCCTGGACCAGCCGCCCGCCGCGCAGGATTTCTTCCGATCCCAATTCGCTCCCGGCGGCCATGAGTCCGATCCTGAGTACCGGCCCGCCATGGCGGGCCTTTTCCACTATGCTCGCCAGCGCGTCGGCGATGAGCAGTCGTTTGGACTCGTTCATGGCTTATTCCTTGAGCTTTTTCGCCAGATCGCCCAGCACGTCCAGGATCACGGCTTCCACGTCGTCCTTGCTGACGGCGACCTGGGATCCCCCGGCTTCCCGGGGGGCCTCGACCATGAAGGAGGCGCCGTCAGCGAGATTTGTCAGGCGACCGAGGAACAGGCTGCCTTTGCCAATGATCATGGCCCGCTTCATATGGCCTTCCCGGATGGCGTCAGCCGCATGGCCGAGGAAAGGCACGCCCGAGGGAATATGTCCCTGGGTTGGCGCAAAACCGGGCAGGCCATGCCTTTTCACGAAGTCCTGGATCCCCGCCTTTTCGCATTGTCCTTTCATCACGGCGAGAGCGGCCACCATCTTGTAGTTGGCTTCGGGCACATTGCCGGCACCTGCGGGCACGGTCACTTCCGGGTCGTGCAGTTCAGGGGCGTACTTGTCCACATCCGTGAACGTGAGGCCGGCGGCCAGCAAGGGTTCCCAGATCAGGGCCGCGGTTACGGCCTGGGGGGAAGCGCCGGCGCCCACGGTGTGCTTGCCCAGTGCGTCCAGGCGGATAACCGGGTTTTGGCCGTCGTCCGGGGTAAGGAGCACGGCAAAGCACCCCATGCTGT
Source organism: Desulfovibrio sp. (assembly GCA_031287575.1). Taxonomy (GTDB): domain Bacteria; phylum Desulfobacterota; class Desulfovibrionia; order Desulfovibrionales; family Desulfovibrionaceae; genus Cupidesulfovibrio. The sequence goes on along the minus strand of JAITSV010000021.1, from coordinate 63,950 downwards.
TTTCCATGGGAGGCACGTTCTTTTTCACGTGTTCGCGCGCGTTCATGTACAGCTTGGGGATGGATCCACCGCTGACCACGGCCACGTTCTTGCGCGCGCCCGCCACCACCATGCTGGCGGAAGTGATGATGGACGCCACAGGAGCCGCGCAGAACGCACGCACGTCAAAACCGCTGGCATTGACGCAGTCTGCGCTTTCGGCAATGGCTTTCGCCATGTTGCCACCGCCGCGCTGGTTGATGTCGCCAGCGGCTTCTTCGGAACAGTCGACCACGAAATCAATGTCCGCGGGCCGCATGCCGGCGTTCCTGATCAGATGCAGCAGGGAAAGCACCGCCCCGGCCTTGCTGGCCAGGTTTTCCAGCAGCACGTGGGCGCTCAGGTTCTCGTCCGTTTTATGCCCGCGGCGGCAGCAGCCCACCATCTTGCCTTCCTGATACAGGGGCAGGGCCTGGTTTTTCGCAACCTCGGCAGCAAGTTCCGCAGCGTCGCGCCCTTCTTCCAAATGCTTCAACTGCGCATCGGTCATGAGCGGATGCGCGGTCAGCTTTCGCTTGATGCTGGCGGCAAAATCCCTTTCCAGCCAGACAAGGTCGAACACATCACAGATGTCCAGGAGTCCGATGAATTCATCCTCGGGCATGATTTCGCCGTAACGGCCGAAACGCTGGGGCTTGTCCTCGAGATGTGCGAAACAGGGTTGGGCATGCGCGGCCAGTTGGTCCGTGGTCATGGCCCCGATATACGTCAGATTGGGGGCATACCGGCTGGCAACGTCATAGGGCTGGGCAGACCTGGCGAGGTCTTTCAGAAAAGGCGAATCAGGATGCGCAAGATGCTCCTGGCAGGGAGTTGTGCCGTAACGCAGTCCGATTTCCGGGGTGAAGGCGAGGCAGTATGCTGTAGCTTTAACGGCAACTGTGGCCATGGGTATTTCCTCTATGGTTAGCACGTTCCGGCGGTGATCCAATGATGCGCGGCCATGGCGGCGTGAGCGCCGTCACCGGCCGCGGTGACCACTTGGCGCAGGGGCGTATCGCGCACATCGCCGGCAGCGAAGATGCCGGGAACGGACGTCTGCATGCGGGCGTCGGTCTTGATCCAGCCGCCCTCCGCCCTCTCCAGCAAGCCGTTCAGGAAGCTGACGGTGGGCACGGTGCCGACAAACACGAATACGCCGGCAAGTGGAATATCGCGGAGTTCGCCTGTCTCGACGTTCTTGACGGTAAGGCTTTCCACCATGTCCGTGCCGTTGATGCTTTCCGCCACGGAGTTCCATACCGGAACGATCTTTTCGCTGCAGGCGGCACGCTCGCATACCAGTCTGTCGGCCCGGAACTCGTCCCTGCGGTGGACGATGTATACCTTGGAGGCGAACCTGGTGAGATAACAGGCTTCTTCCACGGCAGTATTGCCGCCGCCGATGACGGCCACGTCCTGGTCGGTGAAGAAGGCGCCGTCGCAGACGGCGCAGTAGCTGACGCCAGCGCCGGTGAATTCGGTTTCCCCCGTGCAGCCCAGGCGCCGGAAGGTGGCTCCGGTGGCGATGATGACGCTTTTCGCGGCGATATCCCCCACGTTGGTGGCAACGACATGCCTGTCGTTTCCGGGTATGATTTCGCGCACCGTCGCCTTGCGGAATTCGCAGCCCAGATGTTCCGCGTGATCGTGAAACGATTTGGCCAGGTCGTTGCCCGTGGTGTGCTGCGTGCCGGGCCAGTTTTCCACTTCATTGGTTATGATGATCTGGCCGCCGAAGGAGCCTTTTTCCAGAACCACCAGATCAAGTCCGGCCCGTTTGCCGTAAATGGCCGCCGTAAGTCCGGCAGGCCCGCCGCCGATGATGACAACTTCGCGTTCTTCCATGTGATTGTTCCTTATGTCGATGCGCAAGCTACTGTTCAGCACGTCGATGCCAACCGGTATGGCGGGGCTTGCAAAGGGCAGGCGTGGTGGAAGCGTCCGGCGTTCTGCCCTGACCCGGTACAAGGCCGCCGGTATCCTTGCTCGTTCCTGACCGCCACCGGGAACTCAGATTCTTTTCAGGCGCTGCTCCAGAAGTTGCACTACCCGTTGATGGGTGACCTCATCCGGCATGTACAGTCGCAGCAGATGCCAGAACCCCCGCCGAAGAATGACGACCCGCATGGAGGAGATGTCCTGGAAGCGGTCCACCTTGTCCCATGGCAGGTGCTGGCTGCGGGTACGGACGACGTCCACGGCGCCGATGACCGGCGCTGGGCGCAGGCCCAGGAATATCCCGCGTCGTTCGTCGCGGCCTCTGGAACCTTCATGGTAAATACCCCCGGAATCCATGTGATAGACGGCAAAGTATCTGTTGCCGAAAAAAAGTGCCGATATACCCGCAAATCCGGCCATGATCGCAAGCAGAACGACGCTGGCCGTTTTCACGGATGTCACGATGTCATCCAGCGTCAGCCCCCCTTCCGTGATCCACACCCCCACGCATAGGGTGACAAGCACGACTGCCGCGCCCACAAAAGCAAACTGGAACAACTCCAGAAGCAAAAGGGGATTCGTTACCAGGGGAACGGTCGCCTGCCAGCGCAAGCCTTCGGTGTTCTCCGGCAAGGGCGCGAGCACATGCTGCAGCGTTTTGCGTGTCATGGAGTTTTCGATTTCCGGCGTATCTGTTTCATTATGGAATTCGACGCGGATGAAAGACGGCATTGCGTCGGCATTGAAGCGTTGCGTGTGCAATCCTGGCTCAGGCGGGTTCGTCCGTGAAAGGCCTCAATTTCCCCCGGTGGATACCGGGAAGTGGCAGGCCAGGAAGTGGTCGGGGCTTATTTCCTCCAGTTCCGGAGCGTTCACCGCGCAGATGTCCTGCCGCGAGGGGCAGCGGCCATAAAACCGGCAGCCGGCCGGCGGGTTCACCGGGCTCGGGACGTCCCCCTCCAGAATGATCCGGCCTTTGCGGGCGATATCCACCCGGGGCACCGGGATGGCCGAAAGCAGGGCCCGGGTGTACGGGTGTTGCGGATTTTCGAACAATTCCAAGTGATCAGCCAGCTCGATGACCTTGCCCAGATACATGACGACGATACGGTTGGAGATATGCCGCACCACGCTGAGGTCATGGGTGATGAACAGGTAGGTGTATTGGAACTCGTCCTTGAGGTCGTGCAGGAGGTTCAGGATTTGTGCCTGAACGCAGACGTCCAGTGCGGAAACCGGCTCATCGAGCACGATAAACTCTGGTCCCAGCGCAAGCGCCCTGGCCACGCCGATGCGCTGCCGTCGCCCCCCGTCGAGTTCGTGGGGAAAGGAGGTTGCGAGGCGTTGCGCAAGCCCGACGGTATCCATGAGTTTTTTGACCCTGGCCGAGGTTTCCCGTTCGTTGGGGAACACCTTGTGGATGCGCAACGGCTCGGAAATGAGCTGTTCCACTGAAAGCCGCGGGTTCAGTGACGAATAGGGGTCCTGAAACACCATCTGCGCCCGTCTGCGGAAAGAGCGCAGTTCCTCCTTGCCGTAGTTGACGATATCGTGGCCGTCCAAAAACACGGAACCGGCCGTGGGGTTCAGCAGGCGGATGACCACCCGTCCCAGCGTGGACTTGCCACAGCCGGACTCTCCCACCAGTCCCAGGGTTTCCCCCCGGGCGATGGTGATATTCACGTTATCCACGGCATGCAGGGGCCCTTGCGGGGTGGAAAAATATTTCTTCAACCCTCGTGTTTCCACCAACGGCGGCGCTGTTGTCGGATTACCCATGTGCTTGCCCGCGCTCCTCTGCGGGGCCAAGGGCGCCTCCGCCATTTCCGTTCATTCTGGAACAGGCCACAAAATGCCCCGGCTTGTATTCGACCATGCGGGGGCTGCCTTCGGAACACGCCCCGGACGCATGCGCGCAACGTGGCGCGAAACAGCAGCCCGGAGGAAGCTCCGTGGGATCAGGCGGCAGGCCCGCGATGGTGTTCAGGCGGGTCACGTTTTTGGTCATGTCGGGAATGGAGTTGAAAAGCCCCTGCGTATATGGATGTTGCGGGTTGGCGTACAGGCTTTTCGCGTCCGCTTTTTCCAGGATGCGGCCCGCGTACATGATGGCCACGGAATCACACAGTTGCGCCACCACCCCAAGGTCGTGGCTGATCAGGATCGTGGCCGTATTGAAATGCTGTTTAAGCTGCTGCATCAGTTCCAGTATTTGGGCCTGAATGGTGACATCCAGCGCCGTGGTGGGTTCATCCGCGATCAAGAGTCGCGGGCTGCAGGCAAGGGCTATGGCTATGACCACCCGCTGTTTCATGCCCCCGCTGAACTGGTGCGGGTAATCCGGTCCGCGTTCCGGCCGCAGCCCCACCAGCCCGAGCATGTCCCGTGCTTTTTCCAGGGCTTCCTTGTCGGTCACCTTCTGGTGCAGGCGGATCATTTCCGCAATTTGCTCCTGCACGGAAAGCACGGGATTCAGCGAGGTCATGGGATCTTGAAAGATCATGGCTATCTTGCCGCCACGAATATGGCGCTTTTCTTCTTCCGACTTGGCGAGCATGTCCTCGCCTTCGAAAAAGATGCTGCCACCTGCTATCCTGCCCGGAGGAGAGGCAATAAGCTGCATGATCGCAAGGGCTGTGGTTGTCTTGCCGGCACCCGTCTCGCCCACGAGGCCCAGGGTTTCTCCCCGGGCAAGGCTCAGGTTCAGCCCCTCGACGGCTTTCACCAGCCCCGTGTCGGTGTGGTACTGCACCCGCAGATCCCGGATATCCAAAATATGTTCACGCTGTTGATCCATGCGAATGTCCTTGTTCTTGGGCGAATGTCCTTATGCTTGACGGCCGGGGGCAAGCGCGCCTGCCTTCGCGATGCCGGGTAGGGGGCCGTGGCGTCGGGCCGCGAAATACCCTGCTGCTACCGTTTCATTTTCGGGTCCATGGCATCGCGCAGACCGTCCCCAAGGAAGTTCAGGGCCATGATGGTAATCATGATGGCAAGGCCGGGGAAAATGGTCATATAGGCATAGTCGCGCACATAGCCCCGCGCGCCGGACAGCATGCCGCCCCATTCCGGAAAGGGCGGCTGGATGCCCAACCCCAGAAAGCTGAGTGCCGCCGCCGCCAGAATCGCCTGCGCCACCCGCAGCGTGGACTGGACGATAATAGGCGCACTGCAATTGGGAAGAATGTGTCGGATGATGATCCAGGCGTCCGATGCGCCCATGCAGTGAGCCGCTTCGATATATTCCTGGCCCACGATGGAGAGAACCGCTCCCCGCACCACACGGGCAAAGGTCGGCAGGGCCGCTATGCCCACTGCAATGGTCAGGTTCAAGAGTCCCGGCCCCAAGGCGGCCGCTATGGCGATGGCCAGCAGTATCTGGGGGATGGAAAGCAGGACGTCCATGACCCGCATGATTACCCCGTCGATGCGGCCGCCGTAATATCCCGCGATGGCCCCCAGGGTTCCGCCGCTGACCATGGCTATGAACACCGCCAAAACCCCTACCTGCAGAGAGACCCGTGCTCCGTAGATGATGCGGCTCAGGATGTCCCGGCCGAAATCGTCCGTGCCCAGCGGATGTTCCCAACTCGGCGTCTCGAAGGCACTGATCAGATCCTGGGTGGCGAAATCATACGGCGCAAGCCAAGGCGCGAATATCGCGATCAAAATCAGTGCGCCCATTATGAGTAGCCCGAGGATCGCCAGTCTGTTCCTGCGCAGGCGAACCAAGGTCAGGTACATATTGCTGTTTTTCTGCAGTAACGCCATGTAATCACCCCTGAAACACGTTGATGTTCTTGCTCATACTCCGGCGCTGCGCGCTGGTGCTGCCTGCTCTCCGCCAGTAACGCACCGTCAGCGGCACTGGGTGCGCAGTTTCGGATCCACCCAGGCATAGAGCAGATCCACCAGTAGGTTGATGACAACATACGCCATGGCGATGTACAGTACCGCGCCCTGCACTATGGGATAGTCGCGGGCCTTTATCGCATCTACCGCCAGTCGCCCCATGCCGGGAATGGAAAACACCGATTCCGTCAGAATGGCCCCGCCCAGAAGATGGCCGAACTGAATGCCCACAATGGTAATGATCGGGATAAGCGCATTGCGCAGCGCATGCTTCAGGATGACCACCCTCTCCGTCTGTCCCTTGGCGCGGGCCGTGCGGACATAGTCGGAGCGGATGACCTCCAGCATGCTGGAACGTGTCATGCGAGTGATGATGGACATGGAGGTGGCGGAAAGGGTGATCCAAGGCAGCAGGCGCTGACTCAGGGAATCAAATCCTGAGGATGGAACCCATTGTAATTGCACTGAAAACCAGAGGATAAGCAAAATGCCCAGATAAAAAAGAGGCGTTGAAATGCCCAGCATGGCAATGACCATGGTGATGTTGTCAAAAATGGAATACTGCTTCACGGCGCAGATGATCCCGAAAGCCAGTCCCATAACCGTGGCAAGGACTATGGAGCCACTGGCCAGGTTCAGGGTGACGGGAAATGTATTGGCTATTTCGCCAGTCACCGGACGGCGGGTCATGTAGGAACGCCCCATGTCCTGATGCACGACCGTATTATAGATGAACAACCCGTATCTGGTCAGAAGGGGACGATCCAGATAGTGTTCCCGCCTGAACTCTTGCAGGCTTTCTTCTGTAGCCTCTTCGCCCAGCACCAGTCGGGCCGGGTCGCCGGGAGTGACATACAGCAGGGAAAAAAGGAGGAACGTCACCCCGAGGCAGACCGGAATCATGGCGAGAATTCTTCTCAGCAAAAACCTGGTCATAGCTATCTCCTCAAACGTTCACGTGCACTGCGTGACCCGGGGCCTTCCCGGTCGGGAAGGCCCGGGTGTCGGCAAACTACTCGAAGTAAGCGTTGCCGAAAAAGTTGATCGCCGTGGGAGAGAACGCCACTCCCTTCAGATTCTTGGTCTTGCCGTATGTGTTCACGGGGGAGAGGATGCTGATCTGTGGAAGTTCCCTGTTCAGAAGCTTCCAGGCCTCTGCATAAAAGGCGGCTCTTTCCTTCCCTTCTTCTGCTTGCACGCCCTTATCAAGCAAATCATCGAGCTCGGCGTTGCTGAAGTAGTATCGGTTGGCCTGTCCGATGTTTCTTGAATGATACAGTGGCGTCAGATAGAAAAATGGATCTGCGGTCGGCACATTTCCCCCCCAGTTATAAATGAACGGGTCATGCTTGGGCCTGCCGATGAAGTCATTGTATGCGCCGGATTCGATGATCTTGATCTGCATATCGATTCCGACCTGTTGCAGGTTATTCTGAACAACCGTGGCGATGTTCTGGTAATCGCTTCGCTCGGAAGTGATCAGCACCCCCTTGAATCCGTTGGGGTATCCTGCTTCCTTCAGTAGTTCCCTTGCTTTTTCGGGATTATATGGGAGATCCGCGGAGTCCTTGTAGCTGGAGTAGTCGATGGTCGAGGGCAGGACGCCCCTGGCGGATTCTCCGAGCCCTCTCAGCACGGCTTTGACAATGCCCGGACGGTTGATGGCCATGTTGATGGCTTGCCGTACTTTCGGGTTGTCATACGGGGGCAGGGTGACGTCGAAACCGAGGTGGTGGAGTCGATAGGAAGGAACCGCGATGAGTTCCAGCTTGGGATTATCCTTGATACGGTTGGTGTCGATGGGCGCGATGTCCGTGACCGCGTCCACGGCCCCGCTTTCCAGCTCTATGGTGCGGCTGGCGGCCTCAACGATGGTGCGGAAGATCAGGTTCTTCACTTTGGCCTTGGTGCCGTGGTAGTCGTCAAAGCGCTCCAGTTCCACCCGGTCACCAGCCACCGCGCGCTTCAGCTTGAATTTACCTGTGCCCATGGGCTGCTGTCCGTAGTCCAGCCCCTTGGCCTCCGTGTACTTCTCACTGAAAATGGAGGCCCAAGGGTGGCTCAGGTTGCCCAGAAAGGCCTGCCCCATGGGCGCCACGGCTTTCAGGTAGATAGTCCTCTCATCCTTTTTCCCGACCTCGGCCAGGTACATGGATTGCGCCTTGGTGGCCGCTCCGGCAGGGCTGAGGGCGCGCTTGAAAGAGTAGACGACGTCGTCCGCCGTCATGATGTCGCCGTTATGAAATTTGACACCCTGCTTCAGGGTGAATTCATACGTGACCTTATCGTCGAGCATCTTCCAGCTTTCAGCCAGCAGCGGAACGATCTTGCCGTTTTCCACGGCAACAAGTGTTTCGTTGATATGCATGGCCACGCCATACATGACCCCGGCTGTCGTGTTTTGCGGATCCATGGTTTTTATGCTGAGCACAATGCCCACAGTGAGGGTGTCGCCTTGGGCCGATACCGGAGTTGCTCTCAATACGAGTGAGAGTATCAGAAGTGCCGAAATTGCGAAAAATTTGTTCATCACTACCGCCTTTGCTTTGCAGCAATCATAGGTTATCCCATGATAGAAAGCCTCATATCATCCACTAACCTCGCAATGAACCTGCCAGTACATTCTTGATTTGCCCATTACATTTTCTCCTTGGGGGCCGTGCTGCGAGCTGAATATCTTTGTTCCCCCCTCGCCGCATCGCCTTGGTCAAAGGCGGAATTTTACGGATCCATCCTTGAGAATGTTTTCTATCAGCCCGAATTCCCAAGTAAAGTACCCGCGCATGGCTTCCGGGGAAGCATTGGTGTCCGTATAGGGCCGGTACCAAATGTCGTCTTCGGCGCTCAGTGGCGCAACCATGCCTCGCTCCAGGGGAAAGCCCTGCTTCGTCCAGCCTTGGGTGCCGTTTTCAAGGTGGAACACCAGCGCGCGGGGCCACAGCGCGACTGCGTCGTGAGCGGCGAAGAAGGCGTGGGGGCCACTGTCCGAGGTCAGTACGACGGACGTGGCGCCGGGGTGGGCATCCCTGGCCCGTTCAAGGTAGCCGCGCGGCACCCAGACTGCGCCGGGAATATGACCCGCGCGATGCCCGTTGCTGAAGCCGACATCGACCACCAAGGGGGGCTGCGCGGCGTTCAGTTGCCTGAACAGTTCCTGCGCGTCGATTTCCCGTGGGCCCGATTTGCCGGGAAGGGGTGGAGCCACTTCGGGTTCGGGGCCGTATTCCAGCCCCCTGCGGCCAAGTCCCGAGCCGCCAAGCCCCCCCTGAAGCACAAAGACATGGGGCAGCCCCATTTGTCCCAGCCAGTGCGCGGTCATGATGGCGCGCACTTCCGTATCGTCAATGAGCACGTAGCGGGCATTGCGCACGGCGGCATATTCATCCGTGGCCTGAACCAGTTGCCCGCCGGGGGCATTGCGCGATCCGGGCAGGTGTCCGGCCGCGTATTCCTCTGGCTGGCGGACATCAAACAGGTAGAGAGGCTCATTTTCCGCTTCGGCCTGCCATTGCCTTACCGTAGCTGCGTCCACGGAAGAGACGCCGTACTTTTCGGCAATGGCGGCGGCCCGTTGCCGGGCGGACTCCAGGGCCTGAAGCGAAGGCGGGGCCGTGCGCGGCGAGGAGCCGTATTCCAGGGAAAAGCCCGCCAACTGCCAGTTCATGGTGCCGCCCTTCAATGCCGCCACGGGATTGGGGATGCCGGCATTGCACAGGGTCTGTGTCCCGATAATGCTGCGCGTGCGACCGGCGCAGTTGATGATCACCTGGGTTTGCGGATCGGGGACCAGATCCGCAAAGCGGTAGGTGACCTCGCAGCCCGGCGCATTAATGCCGCCGGGGATATGCATGTTGGCGTATTCCTCCCTGGGGCGTACATCAATGATGGCGATATTCCGCCCGGCATCCATCATGCCCTTGACTTCCTCCGGCGTGAGGCAGGGAGTCTGCTGCACGCTTTCCACATATTCACCGAAGCCTTTGCTCAGCGCGCCCACGCCGGTGACCGTGACGAACCCGGCCTCCCGCCAGGCCGCCAGCCCTCCTTCCATGACGGAGGGGGCCTCATACCCGAGGGACGCCAGAATGGAGGCCGCCCGCTGTGCGCGGGACAACGCGCCTTCCGTGCCGCTGTCCATGAGCATCACGGGAATCTTCCTGCAAGGCACCAGCTTTTCCACGAGGAATTCAATCCGGCTCAAAGGAGCGCAAGAAGCCAAAAGAAGATGGCCACGCGAAAACTCCTCCTGTTCCCGAACATCCAGAAGGGCGAACGCCGAGGGGGTGCAGAACAGGTCTCGGGCCGCCTGGGGACTGTACCGACGAAGAGAGTTCATTGGATACTCCAAGACAGGCACTTCCCCGGGATCATGCGGGGAAGCGTGCTGTTGCACGCGCCGGGAGCGGTGACTTTTTGATATGTTCGTTTTGCGTTCCACAGCCGCCGTTACCCGGAGCGTGGGTGCGAAGCACCCTTAAGGGAAAAGGTCTTGCTGGGTAAAAACGGTAACGCCTTCCACCGGCTTTTCCAGAATCGCCAGGGTGGCCCGGGTCTGCCGGAGCCTCCATTCCTTTTCGTCCTCGGGGGGAAGATCCGGTCGGCCCATGGGGTAGTGGAACTTGCTGCCGGACATGACAATGCGGTTGGTCCCTATCTGCACCGCGACATTGTAAAGGGCCGTCACGCACACGACAGGAATCCCCGCACGTTCAATCTCTTTTGCGAGCGTAGCGCCGCTACGCGTTCCCGTTCCTCAGGTGGCGGTAAGCAGTACGGCGTCGACCGCTTTTTGCTTGAGGTAGATTCCCATTTCCCGGCCAAGGCGCTGCATGGTGGAAAGGTTTGCCATGCTGCCTGAAGCGCTCAGCATTTCCGGGTGCGCCTTGCCGATGATCCCCTGCTTTTCAAGAGTGCGCAGGGCATCGTACGGCACCATGCGATCGGGGCATTTCGTCACGTCCTGGGTCAGATAGCCGCCGTGCCGGACTTCAAATGCACCCGGGGTGAGTTCGTCGCCGGACAGCGCATAGGGACGCCACTTGGTGGAGTTGTTCGTCTCCATGTGGTCGGGGTTGCCAAGGGGCACAACCCCGCCCTCGGAAACCAGGGCTATGGTGGCCTTGGAAAGGTCTGCGAGGGGAGCGGGGGGGGCTACCTTGTCGTAAACCACGCGCGGCAACTCCGTTTCCCATTTTTGGCCCGCAACGCGGGCCAGGGCCATCTCCGTCGCGCGCACGGCAGAGGATTTCCCCGTGTACACGTTTAGGCGTATTCCCCTGGGAATATAGCCTTCCTGCCGGGCCGGGCCGGGCGTCTCGCCCCCGCCGAGCTTCAGGGCGAGGCCCGCCATGGGGGCAATGGCTTGGCGCATGGAATTGGCGGCGGCACCGGTCAGGATGCCGTAGCAATCCTTCTTGTATTCGGCGATGCCGGGGTTGTCCGGCCCGAACCCGGCAACCCCGGGCACGCCGAATTCTTCTTTGGCTCGCTTCAGAAGGCTTCCGCACGCCAGGCCGTACCGGCCGGAGTTGAAGGCCGGGCCAGCAAGCAGGACGTCAGGCTTGACCGCGCGAATGATCTCCATGGCCTCGTTCAGGAAATCTTCCTTGAACTCGTTGGCGTAGTTGTCGCCGGCATAGATGGTTTTCACGATGACCGCCCGGTCTCCGAAAAAACCCTGGAAGGCGATTCCCGCGCCCTTGGGACCATCAAAAGACCCGAGCGCCATATCCGCCTTGTCTTCACTTCCGAAACCAGCACCAAACTGATTCATGTAGTGAATTACCTTGATCATATATATTCTCTCCTCTGGATATCCTCAGGAATTTCAATACTCTTCGCAGCGCCAGCCGTGGTTTTGCAGGGATCGGAATCCGCAGAAAAAGAAGTGTGCAATGGCCGTGTACGGCTGGTGCGGATCAAAGCTCTTGTTGTACGAGGTGGAATTGGTGAAGCGGATGGAGTCACCCCCAATCACGCGTTTCATGGGCGGCAGTTCGATGCGCCGGTCAATGCCCCCCCCGCTCACCACCGACACGGCCTCTTCGGCAAAGTCGAACAGGGGTTCTTCGTCGCCGCCGGGGCCGCCAAATTCATGGACAACCGGGACAGCGACAATCCCGGAATTTTCCAGGGCCTTTACCGTGGCCATATAGTCCACGTTGGAGTTTCCGGTTCCTTCAAGGGAGAGCACCGCCGCATGGGCCTTCAGATGGGCGGCGAGCTTGGCGACGAAATTTCCGGAACGGATCTTCGTGCCCAGGTCGTCATAGTGCCCCCGGCTTACAACCTGCCCCACGAAGTTGCACTCCTTCCCGTGCCTGCGGAACAATTCCAGCACATAGGGATTGTTCTGCTGCAGCCAGGTGCAGGTGCGCAGGTGGTTCCGGTAGTTGCCGCTGACCACCGCGCCGTCGAACAACTCCGTGGGATCGAGGATGGTGGGGGTAAAGAAGCCTTCCATGGGCATGGCATACAGAAAGGTGCGGCAGATATGCCCCTGGGACTGCACCTGGTTGATGTACGCCACGTTGGGCAGGTCCGGGTCGATCACCCCGGTCTTGTACACGGTCTCCTCATCCGGCTGCCTGTCCAGGGTGACCTCGGCAATGCGGTCGCTCACCTTGATCAGGGCCATGCGGGCGGCCTCGTCAAAATCCAGGGTGCTCAGGTTTTCCCTGAAGGTCATGCACAGGCAGATGTTGATGGTATCGGAACAGGCGCAACGGGATTGCCCCGGGCCACTCATGTCGATGACCCCTTCATTGAACTCCTGGACGCCCGTACCCTGTCCCGAAGGGAGTAGCACTGTGGCGGCAGTGGCAATGACGGCCGTGCCGGCAAGGCGATTGGTTCTTCCCGCGCCCACCGTGGTCGGCAAGCCCAGGAAACCCGGGAAGCAGCGGGCCTGCTGTTCCGGCTTGATCCGCGGCTCCATGGCGTCAAGGATGTGGACGATGCGCGTTTCTTCGCCCGGATAGGCAATTTCCAGATGCATGTCCGTGATGCGATCATCCGACAGCACCAAGCCTTGCAGGTCTTTTGTGTTAAGGTACAGGACACCCTTTTCCAGACCGGCCTTGCCCGCCTCTTCAACCCTGATGACGTGATAGGAAGCCATTGTGAGATTCATTACAATCATCTCCTCCTTGTTGAGCGGATGCTCCAAATATGTCAGGTGAGAGCACGAACCGTGCCATGCGTGCAGCTTGTCCGGGTGCGCGGCACGAAGGAGCCGCAGGGGGGTGGGGGGCCGCCTTCCGGGCGTCGTCATGCCGGAGAGTCCTGGTTTGACAATCCGATTTCGGTCAAGTATTGCAAAAATGCATTTCAAATTTGCAAAACGAAACACACGGAATCCCACCATGCCCCAGTCGCAGGCCCAGCCCCCCTACCGCCTGGCCTTGCTTGCCCACTCTCATGAGCTGGCCAAGCATGTCCGGATGGTCATGCGGGATCGCTCTGATGAAATGATCTATGAGTTCGTGGATTTTGAAACAGGCCCCGCCATGGCGCGGGCCTGTTTGGAGGCGGGCAGCGAAGTGGTCATTTGCCACGGGGGCACGGGCAACGCCATCCTCCGTTCCCTCGGACATTCCGTCGTGGCCATCGATCGCACGGATATGGACGTCATCAAGGCCTTGCGGCGGGCCAAGCAGGTGTCTGACCATGTGATCCTTGCAGCCTACCGGGACGAGCGGCATGACCTTGAGGAAATGGAAGCACTGCTGGATTTAAAAATCCATCACATATCCTATGAGACACATGACGCGTTGTTCCGGGAGATAAACATCGCCTATGAGCGAGGCATCCACCTTTTGGTGGGGGGGGGGGGTGAGCAAGAGATACATGGAAAGTCTGGGCGGAATCGGCTTTGTCATCGAGCCCAACCAGCATAGCATCTGCCTGGCCCTCGATCATGCCGTGGCCGTGGCGCGACAGAAGCGGGAAGAGCGCCTCCGCCATGCCGATCTGGTGGCGATTTTCACGCAATTCCAGGAAGGCGTCATTTGTATCGACAGTGAAGAACGCGTTGTATTTTCCAATCCGCTGGCGTTGCAACTGCTCAACGTGGCTTCCAAAACACCCGAAAAGGCCCTTGCCCCCTTTTTCAGCCCCCTTGGGCTGAAGGAAGTGCTGCGAACCATGCAGCCGAAGTCGGACAAGGTGGTAAGCATGGCGGGTGAATCCTTTGTGGTGCGTTCTTTCCCCTTATCCATGCATGGTGACATGCGGTGTGCCGTGGCTTTTTTCCGCGATGTTTCCTCCCTGCAGAAAATCAACAGGAAGATTGGCGAAGAGCTGTACATCAAGGGCTTCGTGGCACGCTCAGGCATTGACGACATTGTCGGTGACAGCCCGCCAATGACCAAGCTCAAGGAAAATATCCGCCGCTTCGCGAATGCCGAGGCCGCCGTCCTCATCAGCGGCGAAACCGGCACGGGCAAGGAACTGGCCGCTCATGCCCTGCATCAGGAGAGTGCGCGCCGCAGAAAGCCGTTCGTGGCCGTCAACTTCGCCTCCCTTGCCCCGAACCTCATAGAAAGCGAACTCTTCGGGTACGAGGATGGGGCGTTCACCGGGGCCAAGCGGGGGGGGAAGATGGGACTGTTCGAGATGGCGGATCAGGGCACCCTCTTCCTGGATGAGGTGGGGGAGATAAGCCATGAAATGCAGTTGCGCCTTCTCCGTGTCCTGGAAGCCCGGGAATTGATGCGCGTCGGCGGGAGCCGTATCTTTTCCGTGGACGTGCGGATACTCAGCGCCTCGCACCAGCCGCTTCTTGAACTGGTTCGAGCCGGACGGTTCCGTCTGGATTTGTACTATCGCCTGTCCACCCTCAAACTGAGTCTGCCACCCTTGCGCGAGCGGGCCGAAGATATTCCCCTGATTCTTAAAAAGCTTCTGCAACGGTATGAGAAGCCCGCATCCATCATTTCCGCCGACATGCTCCAGACGTTGAACAAGTACCCTTGGCCGGGCAATATACGGGAGTTGCTGGCGCTTGTTGAGAGCTACTTGCTGCTGCTGGACAAGCCCGAAGCGGATCCGGCCCTCTTCCATGCCATATTGCGGGAAAACAGGCAGCCTGCCGGTCCGGGTGCCCAGCCCATTCCGGAGTGGGACCCTTCCCGCACGCTCAAGGAAAACCTGGAGGCCGCCCGGACGCAGTTCATGCGCCAGGCCGTGCAGTATTACGGTGGGGACAGGCAGTTGGCCGCGCTGAAGTTGGGCATCAGCAACACAACGTTGTGGCGCACGCTGAAAGGCACGGAGTTGCCTGCGACAGGCCCGGCGAGCTGAGTGCGCCGAGGGTACCGGGTCCGTCGGCCGCACGACTGCTAGGCATGTTCCCCGGCTCTTTCGGTTGTCGGCTGGTTGGTGGCGCAGGGGGGCCAATGAGGTTCCGGATGAAAAGCGCCGCCGACATCTTCGAAAAGATGGCCACCTTCGGCGATGCCGGGGTGGATGCCGGGAAGTAGGGGCGCAGCAGAAGGGAAAGGGAAAAGAACGACAAGGAGAGCATCGGGGAGGGTGGTTTTTCCCTTCCCCGGTGCTCTCCCTGCTTTTGGAAGGGCAGCAGCCTGAGGGGCTTTCCGGAGTCTTTCCCCCGGAGGCCCGTGGCGCAGCCGGAACGCGCTGCTGCCATGCGGGACTCAACCGCCGGAACGATGCGGCGCGCGTCCCTTCCGGTCATCGGGACCGGGCGTTACAACTCGGCAAGTATCCTGCACGGCAACCCCGTTGCGTCTTCAAGGCGCAAGGGAAATGTGCGTACGCAGAAGGGGCGCTGCCCGGCGTTCCGGCCCAGCGCCTCAAGGTTGTGCACGTTTTCCACCACGAAGGAACCGGCCTCTGCGCAAAAGAGGTCGGCTTGCCTGTGTTCTTCGGGAAGCCGGACACCCGAGCAATCCACGCCGATCATTGCAACCTTGTGCGCTGTCAGGGCGCGGAGCAGGTTCCACGAAAGTCGGGCGCCCGCCTGCATGTATTCCGGCGTGGCATAGCCGTATTCCGCAAGGCTGCCCGTGTGGAAGAACACGAAATCGCCAGCCTGAACGGCATCCATGGGTACGTCGGCCACCCCGACATCCCGTTGCCGCACGTGCCGCACGTCGAAGATCCGCCCCTGCCGCGTGAAATAGTCCTCCGGCCAGCTTTTGCCCATGAGGTCCAGATGGGTGCCCAGATGGCCGAAAAGATCCGACCGGGATGCATGGGGGTGCCTTGCGACCGCAGCTTCGCTTGCCTCAATATCCTTGCGGCCCAATGGGTATGTCAGGTCCAGCAGCATGTGTGGCTCCTTTGGCGGTGTGTGCCGCCTGCACACTTTGTTAACCAGGAAACAATCTGCCGAACATTGTTTCCTTGTCAACAAAAAGTTTTCTGCTAGACTGTCCCCGTTTCTCCAAAATGCAACGCAACCAGCGAGGAAAGCATGACATCCCGTACAAGTCCGCTGAAGGCCCAGGTCCTCAAGGGGCTGCTGGCTCTTGCCCATCGGATGGAAGAGGTGGATGGGCTGTTCGGCAAGGTGGGCCGCAACGTTGCGGGTGACGGACTGGGAGAATTGACCGTGGCGGAATGTCATTTCCTGGCTGCCCTGAACACGGTTGCCCCGGCCAATGGCGCGACGCTGGCCCGCCATCTGGGCATGACGCGGGGCGGTGTGTCCAAGATGGCCACGCGGCTTCAGGCCAGAAAGCTTGTGGAGCCTCTTCGGGTGGAAGGCGACAGGAAGAGCGTGCACTATTCGCTGACCGAATCGGGCAGGCAGGCCGTGCACATACACGACGCCCTGCACGGTCTTGCGGAAGACATGCTGTGGGAACGGTTACGGAATCGTTCCGACGAGGACCTGGAGTTTCTGGGGCGGGTGCTGGCGGAGGTGGCGGGCATGCTGGCGGAAGTGAACAGGGAAGTGCAGGCCAACGCCAGCGTCTTGCTGGCCCGGAAGCAAGCCCCCGCCGGGGCATGACACCTCCGGCCCAGGCGCAACCCGCAGGTGTCGCCCGTGCCCGACCCGCACTGCGCCCTTGCGCCGCTGTGCCCCGGCCGGTATGGCCAGCCCTGTCAACGCGGGCCCGGAATCACGCAGTTGCCGCACGCGCCCACGGGCGCGTTTTTTTGCGGCTGCGGTACGGGTGGCTCTTGTCCCTTCCCGCTATTCCTGTGCCAACACCTGTTGGGCATGGGTGACCACATGGTGGGTCAGGGCATTGAGCAGGCGGGTGCGCAGTCCCCAGCAGTGCCAGTAAAGGCGGATGGGCACGGCGTGACCGGGGGCGAGATCGACCAGACGGCCATCGGCAAGGTGCTCGCGGGCCTGGGGCAGGGGGATCATGCCGTAGGCAAGGCCTTGGGCCACCACGTCCACAAAGCGTTCGGACGAGGGGATGTAGTGCAGCGGCAGGCTGCGGGCGATGCGGTCGAAGGCGGCGGCGGTGGGCAGCAGGCCGCGCAGGAACTGGTGGTGTACTTCGTCGGCGCGGTTGAAGGCCACGGCGGGCGCGCGGCACAGGGCGGCTTCGGTCAGCCCGGTGGGGAGCCACTGCGCGGCGAAGTCGGGCGCGGCAAGGCACAGGTAGTCCACCCGGCCCAGCGGCAGGCAGCGGCAGCCCTGTACGGCGGCGGCGCGGGTGGACACGGCGGCGGCCACGTGGCCGTCGCGCAACAGAAGATGGGTGCGTTCCTGGTCGTCCACGGAAAGATCGAGCAGGGCGCGTTCCGTGCGCAGGAACGGGGCCACGGCGTCGGGAAACCATGTGGCCAGGCTGTCCGCGTTCACGGCCACGGGCAGGGTGGTCCATGGAATGTGGGCCGGTTCGGAGTCGTCCGAATCCGGCGAACCGGACGCCCCGCCAACCCCGCCCTCTGGCCGCAGGGCGGCGGCAAGGTCGGTTTCCAGCAGGCCCACCTTGTCGCAATGGGCCAGCAGGCGGCGTCCTTCGTCGGTGGCGCGGGCCGGGGTGGCGCGCACCACCAGCACGGTGCCCAGTTGGTCCTCCAGCGCCTTGACCCGCTGCGACACGGCGGACTGCGTCAGGTGCAGCACCCGCGCGGCCCGCTCGAAGCCCCCTTCACGGATGACGGCAGCCACGGCCTCCACAAGTCGGTAGTCGAGCATGGTCGATTAGTACGTTTGCTTATGCAACAGCACAACAAGTAATTTCACCCATGACGCGGAACGCGGTAGAGCAGGGGCGTCACGGCGGATTGCCGCCCGTACGGCATGTATCCCGGAGACATCCCCCCCAGGGGCAGTCTCTTCCGGACAGGTTTGTCGGGAAACGTTTTCCCGACAACGTGTGCCGACGGACGACGGGCGGCGCTCGCCGGACATCATTCCTGCTTCCGGAGTTGCGCCATGCACCTTACCCCTTACCTTCAGGGCCTCGGCATTGGGGCCAGCCTGATCATCGCCATCGGCGCGCAGAACGCCTTCGTGCTGACCCAGAGCCTGCGCCGCAACCACCACATGGCCGTGGCCTCGCTGTGCGCATGCATCGACGTGGTGCTGATAACCGCCGGAGTGGCCGGGGTGGGCACGGCGGTTGCCGCCAGCCCGCTGCTGCGCCAGGGCGCCGCCGTGGGCGGCGCGGTGTTTCTGGCCTGGTTCGGGTTCGGGGCGCTGCGCTCGGCCCTGCGGCCCGGCATCCTTGAGGCCGACCGCGCAGTGGGCGACGGCGGGCGCACCAGCCTGCGCCGGGTGCTGGGGGCCACGCTGGCCGTGTCCCTGCTGAACCCGCACGTGTACCTCGATACCGTGGTCATGCTGGGCGGCATCAGCGGGCACTACCCGGCGTCGGAGCGCTTCTCCTTCGGCGCGGGTGCGGCCACGGCGTCGTGTTTGTGGTTTCTTGCCCTTGGTGGCTGCGGCAGGGTGCTGGCCCCGCTGTTCCGCAAGCCCGTGGCCTGGCGCGTGCTGGACGGCAGCGTGTGCCTGGTGGTGTGGGGCGTGGCCCTGTCCCTGGCCCGGCAGGCCTGGGCGGGGTAGGAACTGTTTTGACGCGTAGCGGCCACCACCCGTGCTGCGTGAAGGCCCGCATAAGGGCCGCGGCTCTCACCAACGCTATTTCTGTGCGGCGCTGTTTTTTCGGCAAAAAGAAACGTGAGGCCCCGATGCCGGGACCTCACGTTTCTTTTTTATGGTCTTTGTTTCGTTACGGGCAACTACAGGTGGCGTTGCCGCAGGCAGAGGGCAAAAGGCGCCTTGCGGCCGCGCCACCTATTCCCGGTCGCGCGGCGTCGCCGGCTCCACCCCAAGGCGGAAGCCCCGGATCTGGTTGCCGTTCATCACCGAGATGACTTCCTGGGCGTAGTCGGCGGGCACTTCCACGAACGACACGCGGTCGCGGATGTCGATGGCCCCGATCATGCGGCCGGGGATGCCGGTTTCGCCCGCGATGGCGCCCACGATGTCGCGCGCGGTGATGCGCATCTTGCGGCCCACGTTCAGGAACAGGCGCACCATGCCGGGTTCGGCGCCGGTGCCTGCCGGGGTCTTTTCGCCGCCGGGCACGGCGTCGCCCAGTTCACGGCGCATCAGCAGCTTCAGCAGCGCCGCGGCCATGTCCACGGTGGTCACGTCCTCGTCCAGGAACGATTCCACGATGTCGGTGTACTTTTCCAGTTCGCCCGCCTCGATGTGGCGGCGCACTTCGGCCAGCAACTGGTTGGTCTTCACCGTGGCCACGTCGCTGGACGTGGGCACCTGGTGCTGCACGATGTGCGCCTTGGTGAACTTCTTGATGTCGCGCAGCTTGTAGAAGTCGCGCCCGGAAACGAAGGTGAACGCCCGGCCCGAACGCCCGGCGCGGCCCGTGCGGCCAATGCGGTGCACGTAGTGTTCGACGGCGTTGGGGATGTCGTAGTTGACCACGGCTTCCACGTCGTCCACGTCGATGCCGCGTGCGGCCACGTCGGTGGCCACCAGGATTTCGATGCCGTTGCTGCGGAAGCGCGCCATCACCCGGTCGCGCTGCGACTGGTTGAGGTTGCCGTGCAGGCCGTCGGCCTGGTAGCCGCGCCCCTGCAGGTGCTGGGTCAGTTCGTCCACGCCGCGCTTGGTCGAGCAGAACACGATGGCGCGCTTGGGGTTGTACAGGTCCAGCACGCGGCACAGCGCCTCCAGCTTCTGGAAGGGCCGCACCTCGTAGTAGATCTGTTCGATGCTGGGCACGGTGACCTGCTTCTGGGTCACCTTGAGGAATTCGGGCGTCTTCAGGAAGCGCTGGGCCATGTCCAGGATGGCCGGGGGCATGGTGGCCGAGAAGAAGACGGTCTGCGCTTCCTTGGGCACCTGGCCCAGGATGTGCTCGATGTCGTCGCGAAAGCCCATGTCGAGCATTTCGTCGGCTTCATCCAGCACGGCCATGCGCACCGTGGAAAGGTTGATGGTGCCGCGCTCCATGTGGTCCATGACGCGGCCCGGGGTGCCCACCACCACCTGCGCGCCCCGGCGCAGGGCCTTGAACTGGCGGTCGATGGGCTGCCCGCCGTACACGGGCAGCACGTACAGCCCGCGCTTGCGCGAGGAAAGCTGGGTAAGTTCTTCCGCCACCTGGATGGCCAGTTCGCGCGTGGGGCACAGGATGATGCCCTGGATGTCCTTTTCGCGCGGGTCGACGCGTTCCAGCAGGGGAATGCCGAAGGCGGCCGTCTTGCCGGTGCCGGTCTGGGCCTGGCCGATGACGTCGCGGCCTTCCATGATGTGGGGGATGGCCAGTGCCTGGATGGGCGAGGCTTCTTCGAAGCCCATCTCTTCGATGGCCTTCAGGATTTCCTTGGAAAGGGACAATTCTTCAAAGCGTAAGGTTTCCATTCTCATTCCTTCGTGCGCGGGGCGCTCGGCGGCGCCGCGACGGGAAGTGCGTCGGCGTATCGTGCCAGTGCTTCCTGCTTCCTGTCGGGGGGCAGCCGTTTGACGTGATGCTCGGCCTTCTGTGCGGTGCCGCGGTCAGGGAACGGGGCGGTGGCAAGCAGCGTGACCGGGCGGCGCGAGCGCGTGTAGCGCGCGCCCCTGCCCCGGTTGTGTTCGCCAAGGCGCCGTTCCATGTCCGTGGTGACGCCGCAGTACAGCGTCCCGTCGGCACAGCGCACAAGATAGACAACCCATTTGTATGTTACCGCCGCGTGTTCCATGGAGGTACCGAACCGGGGCACACGCCCCGTTCGCTCCGGACCTCCCGCGCACGATGCCAGCCGCACGCGAAACCGGAGGCGATGCCTTGTGCCCGTGTGCCGGAATCCGCATTCCGGTGTGTGGCGCGCAAGGCGTGTTGCAGTGTTGATGCGGCGGGTCCGTTGCCGCGAGCGCGCGGCTGGTGCCCGGTCTTTCCCAAAATATGCGTCGCATCCGCTCGCGCGCGAGGATTTTTTACACGCCGACGGGGCTTCCGTCAGCGGCAAAAAACCGCGTGCCTAACAGTAGGCGCAGCCCCGGCCATCCTCGCCCATGTCCAGGGTGATGGTGTCGCCGGGCTTCATGTCGAACAGCCGACAGTCCGGGGCGTGGTTGCGCAACTGCTCGCGGAATCGCTCGGTGTTCTGTTCCAGCACCGGAAAGGTGCCCCAGTGCATGGGCACCACCGAGCGGGTGCGCAGCATGGCGCTGGCCATGGCCGCCTGCCGCGCATCCATGGTGAAGGTACCGCCGATGGGCAGCATGGCAAGGTCGATGGAATGCAGCCGTCCCCACAGCTCCATCGACGAGAAGATGCCCGTGTCCCCGGCGTGGTAGAAGGTGAACCCGCCCGGCATGGTCACGATGTACCCCACGGGCGCGCCCGATTCGGACGAGTGGAAGGCCTGGGTCATGGTGACGCTGATGCCCTTGTGCGTCACCGTGCCGCCGATGTTGAAGCCGATGGAATTCAGCAGCAGGCCGGGGCGCAGCCCCTCTTCCAGCAGGCGCTGGGCCGTGCCCACGATGCACCCCAGCAGCGCGCCGGTGGTGTTGCAGATCTGCACCGCCTGGCCCACGTGGTCGCCGTGATCGTGGGTGACCAGCACCAGGTCCGGCGGGGCGATGTCGCTCCACGGGGTGGACGCCGAGGGGTTGCCCTCGAAGAACGGGTCTACCAGCACGTTGGCCAGCCCGTTGGCCCCGTCGCAGGAAATCTGGAAATTGGCGTGGCCGTGCCATGTGAGGCTGTACTGCATGGTCTGATCCTGCCTTTCCGCAAAAAAGGTTTCCACGCCGCCGTGGCTGTCCCGGTGCAATCCGCGCACGGGGGCCGGTTGGCGGTGCGGCAAGGGGAACACTGTTCCGGTTCCTTCCGGTATCGACGCAATACCGGGGGAACCGGGGTTCCCGTTCGATGCCGCGCGGGCTGTCCGCACTGCGTGGGTGCCGGTGCACAGTCAGGACGCGGCACTGCGTCCGGGGCTGGCCGGTGCTCCATCGCGTGCGCCGTGCGCGCGGCTATTCCGTGTCGGCGGCCTCGCCCCAGCGGGCGGCAAGGGCGTTGGGCACGCCGATCTGGTCCAGAATGCGCCCGGCAAGGTGGTCCAGGATGTCCTGCACGCTGGCGGGCCGGGCGTAAAAGCCGGGGCAGGGCGGCATGATTACCGCGCCCGCCTCGGCGGCGGCCAGCATGTTGCGCAGGTGCACCCGGCTCACCGGCGTTTCGCGCACCACCAGCACCAGCGGGCGGCGCTCCTTCAGGGTGACGTCGGCGGCGCGGTGCAGCAGGTTGCTGCCGGTGCCGTGGGCGATGGCGGCCAGCGTGCTCATGGAGCAGGGGCAGACCACCATGCCGTCGTGCGGCCACGACCCGCTGGACGGCGGCGCGCCGAAGTCGCGCGCGTCGTGGACCACGTCGGCCAGTGCCAGCAGGTCCGTTTCGCGCAGGTCAGATTCCAGCGCCAGCACCTGCCGGGCCGCGTCGGACACCACAAGGTGCACCTGCACGCCGCCGGGCAGGGCTTGCGCGGCGTTGCGCAGCCCGCGCAGCAGGGTGACGGCCAGGGGCATGCCGCTGGCGCCGGATATGCCGACCACGAAGCGTTTCATGAAATCTCCGGAATCATGCCCGTTCCATGGCGTTGCGCGATGCTGGCGCGCGGCGCGCGGACAACCGGCGCGTGGCCTGTGCGCAACCGGCGCATGACCGTGCCCGCTGACGTCCGCAGACATTCTGTGATGCGGACCGGGCCGATGCCGTGCCAGCCGGGGTGGAAAGGTCGGACGGACGGCGGTCGGGGCGGGAGGGGCGACGCAATGGAGGTGGGGTGGAGCTGTTTTATCGAAAATGTGCACGGCGCGCCATGCCTGCAAGGCCGCCCGCCACGATTTTTTTCAAGACCGTCACACATTGGCGGCCATTCGCCTAGGTGGAGAGGGGCGGGCACGACAATTCGGAGCCTGCCGATCGTGTTCACGCTTCCGCGGCCGGGAACGGTCATGGCGCGGCGCTACGCTACGGACACGAGGGCTCCCTGTTCGCGTCCGGTCCACATATGTCTTGACAGTGGTGGCGGGCAAGCGATAGTTGTCCCGTTTCGCGGGCAATTAGCTCAGATGGATAGAGCGTTGGCCTCCGGAGCCAAAGGCCACAGGTTCGAATCCTGTATTGCCCACCACGCGACCGACACGGGGCGTCCTGACGATCTGCATGATCGGGGGGCGCCCCGTTTGTGTTGTTCCGGCCCGGATTTTTCTTCCTTCCTCCCCGTTTTTTTTCGTGTGCCCCCCTCGTCCGGCAAAAAATAATGCGTGGCGCAGCATTTTTTTTATCCGGTTTTTCGGACGATAATGAGCATACACTCATGCATTTAATAGTTACGCACCTTGTCTTGATTGTGCTCGATTGCTTTGATTCCTGCCACCAGCCACCCGCTCAGGCCGCGCTGTTGTTACGCCAACAACCCTTGCCGCAAGGCGAAAGTCGGGGGCTCCCGCTTCGGGCATCATGCCGGAGGGTGCCGTGCGTGCCTTGTGCGCGAAAACCGTATTCAAGATGTCGAATGATGCCATGTGTGCACGGAAAATGGTGAACCTTGTGGCGCAAGGCGCCAAACCGTTCATGTATCATCACGCATGTTATTGGAATGTGGCATGCGGTAACAGGTCACGCCATGACTATTGCAACGCGTTTTACCTATTCATGGCCGGTATGTGCTGGGGAAATTTTCATGCATCATGCGGAATATGATTCGAGGGAATGTCTTTTTTCTGCATGCACGGCATGTTTCATGGCTACTGTGACAGGATTGCGATGCCGCGCAGATATTGATTGTATGACCAATGAAGACGCGACTGTCCGGAGATGTGGAGCCGGGCGTGATTTTTCCTGAAAACATGCACCAAGTCCGAAAAAAAAGATTGATCCGTTTGTCTTGAAGTCGTGTATTCCTTGAGCTAATGCGACGATCAAGAACAAGCCCATGGGCTGGGGCCGGTGCAGGCCCTCATCATAATCCGTAAGGGAGGAGTTTCATGAACTGGGTGCAGAACTACGATCCGCTCTCGAACATCCTTTTGTCGGCACTGGTCGCAGCCGTGCCGCTGTACGTTCTCTTCTACATGCTGGCCGTGCGCCGCGCGAAGGGTCACTTCGCCGCCGCCCTCGGCACCACCGCGGCCGTGCTGCTCGCCATCCTGGTGTGGGGCATGCCCGTCGGCCTGGCCGTCAATGCGACCCTGTACGGTGCAGCGTACGGGTTGTTCCCCATCGTCTGGATCGTCATCACGGCGGTGTGGATCTACAACATGACCGTTGAATCCGGCGAATTCGAGATCATCAAGGATTCGCTGGCACGCCTCACCGACGACCGCCGCCTGCAGGCCATCTTCATCGCCTTCGCGTTCGGCTCGTTCATCGAAGGCACCGCCGGCTTCGGCACCCCCGTGGCCATCACCGCCGCCATGCTGGTGGGCCTGGGCTTCAACCCGCTGTACGCCGCAGGCATCTGCCTTATCGCCAACACCGCCCCGGTGGCCTTCGGCGCCATCGGTATTCCGGTCATCGTGGCCGGCCAGGTGTCCGGCCTCGACACCATGCACATCAGCCAGATCGTCGGCCGTCAGCTGCCGTTCCTGTCGATCATCGTGCCCCTGTGGCTGTGCGTGACCATGTGCGGCTTCAAGCGCTCGCTCGAAGTGCTGCCCGCCGTCATCGTGGCCGGCGTGTGCTTCGCCGGTTCGCAGTACGCGTTCTCGAACTTCCACGGCCCGACCCTGCCCGACATCATGTCGGCCATCATCACCATCATCGGCCTCGTGCTGCTGCTGCGCGTGTGGAAGCCCGCCACCACCTGGCACTTCCCCGACGAAACCCCCTCGGCCGTCACCGGCCCCTCGCCCTACTCCTTCGGTGAAATCCTGCGCGCCTGGATGCCCTACATCATCCTGGCCGTCATGGTGTTCTTCTGGGGCCTGCCGGAAATCAAGCCCTACCTCGACGGTGCCCTGGGCGCCGGCTTCACCCCGCTGGCCGCCAAGGGCTTTGCCTGGCCGGGCCTGCACAACGCCA
This sequence comes from Desulfovibrio sp., assembly GCA_031287575.1. GTDB lineage: Bacteria > Desulfobacterota > Desulfovibrionia > Desulfovibrionales > Desulfovibrionaceae > Cupidesulfovibrio. The sequence continues at coordinate 38,661 of JAITSV010000021.1, read as the reverse complement.
TCGAAAAGACCATGCCCATCGTGGCCGCCAATGCCCCGTACGGCGCCATGTTCAAGCTGAACGTCATCTCCGCCGCCGGTACCGCGATCCTGTTCACCGGCCTTGCCGCGGTGCCCATGATGCCCAAGTACGGCTACGGCCAGGCCATCCCCTGCCTGTTCCGCACCATGCATCAGCTGCGCTTCCCCATCCTGACCATCGCCATGATCCTCGGCCTTGCCCAGATCATGAACTACTCCGGCATGAGCTCGACCATGGGCCTCGCCTTCACCAAGACCGGCTGGCTGTTCCCGTTCTTCTCGCCGCTGCTGGGCTGGCTGGGCGTGTTCCTGACCGGTTCGGACACCTCGTCCAACGCGCTCTTCAGCGGTCTGCAGCGCACCACCGCCACCAGCGTGGGCATGGATCCGCACCTGGCCGTTGCCGCCAACTCCTCTGGTGGCGTCACCGGCAAGATGATCTCGCCCCAGTCCATCTCGGTCGCCACCGCGGCCACCAAGATGGTGGGCCAGGAAGGTCAGCTGTTCCGCTTCACCCTGTGGCACTCCGTCGCGATGACCGCGTTCATCTGCGTGCTGACCATGCTCCAGGCCTACCCGCTGAAGTGGATGCTGCCGTAGCGTGACAGGACTTTCGTCCGAAAGCGCGGGGCGGGCATGAATGCTCCCGCCTGCCCCGCGCCCCGCGTGCACCCGCCGGGCGAATAAAAGCACCCCTCGGACCCAGGTCCGGGGGGTGTCCCTTTTTGTGCGCGGACGAAGCCGGATGCCCCTGGCGGAAGCCTTTCGCCGCCGTGGTCGGCAGAAGGTGCCCGACAGCGGGCAACGACCGCCCGCGCGGTTACGCGTGCAGGGCAGGCTGTGGTGGCTGCAACGGGGGATGCGTGACGGATGCCCGACCGCCGGCAGACGGTCGGGTGCATGCGTGCGGGAGTGCGTTGGGCGCGGGGAGGACTGCCGGGAGCGGGAGCGTGAGGACAATGGTACGCGCAGCGCCCCATTTCATGAACCGCGCGCACAGGCAAGAAGGGTGCGGGGCGCCGAAAAGCCTTGTCGGGTGGGGGAAGGGATGGGGCGGCAGGGCGGGTGCCCGTGCTGCCCTACCAGATGCCCAGGCCGCGCCTGGCGTCGATCCTGCGCAGTTCGGCGTATTCCGGGCTGGCGGTCTGCTTCAGGATCTCGCAGGCAAAGCGGATGTAGCGTCCCGCGTGCAGGGCCTTTTCGCGCTCGCCCAGTTTGTCCAGCACGTAGAAGCGCTGGTAGTGCGAACGGACCGAAGGCTCGTGCCGCAGCAGGCTGTTTGCCTCGGCCAGGGCCATGTCCTTGCGGCGCAGGGCCAGCCAGGCCAGCATGGTCAGCCAGCCGGCGCTCCAGCAGTAGCCGTGGGAGTTGCGGTACAGCACGGCGTGCAGCAGGGCCGCGTGGGGCCGCCCGTGCGCCAGATGGTCCTGCACGGTGGCGAACAGTCGCGCCTCGTCGGCGCAGGCGGTGTCCACGTCCAGATGCGGGTCGAGGCGGCAGGGGTCGCCGGTGTCCACGGCCCGGCGCAGCCGCAGCGAGCGCTGGTGCGACAGGGGGCGCCACGTGGCCGTGGGGCGGGTGGCCTGGCGCCAGAATCCTTCCAGCTTGCGCGCGTCGCCCAGTTCGTGGTTGTCGGCCCGGCCCCGGCGCATCTTGGCCTCGTAATCCTGCTGCGACTTGAACAGGTAGTGGTTCAACTGCACGATGTCCGCCGTGAAGGGGGCAAAGGCGCTGGTCACCGGGCTGCCGTGCTCGTCCACGCAGCCGTGGCCGGGCGTGAAAAGGAACTGGTGCGGGTCGCGCGCGCACTCCGTGTGGGCGGGCTGCACGATGCTTTTCACGTGCAGGTTGTCGGGCAGGTTGTCGGTGAAATATTCCGGGTAGTCGTCCAGCACCAGCCCGCCGGGCCTGCCCAGATGCCCGGAGGAACCGTGGGTGACCCAGTGCACGGCCAGGCCCGCGTGGGTTTCGTACTCGAACAGCAGCAGGCGCACGTCGGCGTGGCGCTTGAGGATCAGGAATTCGTCCGCGTCGATGAAGGCGATCCAGCGCACCTTGTCGCGGTAATCCTGGATGCACTGGGTGTAGCAGGGCATCTGCATGCTCTTGCCCACCACCCGGTACACGTCGGCGATGCCGCGCGCCACGTATTCCTTCAGGGTCTCGCGTACGGGGATGGTGCTTTCGTTGTCGTAGAAGATGAACTTTTCGAAGCCGATGGCGTGGTGGTAGGCCACGAACTCCGGCAGGGAGAGGTGTTCGTCCTTCACGATGGCGCAAATGGCCGCGTAGTGGGGGCATCCCATGCTGTCCGACTCCGATGGCGGGGGGTGGGGCACCGGCGCCGTGGCCGGGGGCGTGCTTCGGATGTGCAGGATGCGGACGCGGGGCGTCAAGCGGTGACGGAAAAAAAGCCTCGCCTCGCCCCCCCGGATAGCTCCCGTGTTCCGCCATTCCGCAATCCGGCGCGCCTACGCCCTGCCGCCCAGATATTCGCAGGCGAACCCCAGCAGCGAACTGGCCGCGCCAAAGCCGCAGACCCCGGCCCAGCCGAAGTGCGCATAGGCCTGCGCGCCAATGGCCGTGCCCAGTGCCCCGCCAAGGAACATCATGGTCATGTACACGGTGTTCAGGCGGCTGCGCGCCCCGGCATCCAGCGCATAGACCCGGGCCTGGTTGGCCACCATGGCCACCTGCAACCCCGCGTCCATCAGGATGATGCCCGCCACCAGCGCGGCCATGGACGTGCGCCCCGCCCAGAACAGCGCGAACGAGGCGGTCACGGCGGCGGCACCCAGCACGATGATGCGCCGGTTGCCGTCCTGCCCGCTCCATGTGTCGGCCAGCCGCCCGGCCAGGGGCGCGGCCATGACCCCGACGATACCGATGACGCCCAGCGCCCCGGCCACGGAACTGCCCATGCGGAACGGGGGCTGCTCCAGAAAGAAGGCCAGGCTGGCCCAGAACGACACGAAGCCCGAGAACAGCAGCCCCTGCACCAGCCCGGACCGGCGCAGCAGGCCGTGCGCGCGGAACAGCTGCAACAGCGAAAGCAGCAGCCGGGGGTACGTGATGGTGGTGGCGGGCCGGACCACGGGCAGACGCGCGGCCAGTATCGCCGCCAGCGCCGCGCACACGCCGCCCGCCAGCCAGAACAGCAGGCGCCAGCTGGCGTATTCCGAAACCAGCCCGCTGATGGTGCGCGACAGCAGGATGCCGGACAGCAGCCCGGCCATGACCAGGCCCACCACGCGGCCCTTCTGGTTGTCCGGGGCCAGTTGCGCGGCCATGGGCACGATCTGCTGGGCCACGGTGGCCAGCGCGCCCACGGCCAGGCTGGCGGCGGCCAGCGTCCACAGCCCCTGCGCGAAACCGGACAGCACCAGCGCCACGGCCAGGGCGCCCACGCTCCAGACGATGAGCCCGCGCCGCTCCAGTTGGTCACCCAGGGGGGTGAGCAGCAGCAGCCCGGCGGCGTAGCCCGCCTGGGTCAGGATGGGGATGAGCGATATCTCGCCCTGCCCGGCGTGAAAGGCGCGGGCGAGAATGCCCAGCATGGGCTGGTTGTAATAGATGCTGGCCACGCACAGGCCCGCCGCCGCGGCCATGAGCAGCACCAGCGCGCCGCTCAGCTCGCGCCCTTGATCGTACCCCGGCATCCGGTCCGTCCCGTATGGGCGGGCATCTTGTCCGGAGGTGGCGGGCCGGGAAAGATTGGACGAGGCTTGGGAAGGCAGGGCGGAAATGCTGTCGGGCATGATGGTGGCTCCTTTTTATAAAAACGATACGGACCGTATTTAAAATTAGAGCGAGGCCGCGTCAAGTGACGAAAGGGGGCGAACGCAAAAAAACCTCCGGCGCGGCATGCGGCGGAGGGCGGAAACAGCGGAAACAGCGGAAAACGGGGTGCGGGGGCGGGCGGTTGCGGGCGCCGGGGGAAAGAGGGCTACCGGGGCAGCAGCACGGAGGCGAACGCCGTGGCGGCGACGCCCCGGATGAACGCATCGTCCAGCGGCCCGTGCTGGAGCAGCAGGCGGTGGAAGATGGGGGCGTACAGCGCATCCACCAGCAGGTCCAGGTCGATGTCCGGGCGCAGCTCGCCTTGGGCGATGCCGCGCCGCAGGGCGTCCTTGGCCGCCGCGCGGCGCGGCAGCAGGTAGCTTTCCACGAAGGTGGCCAGGGTTTGCGGATCACCCTGACCAAGCCCGATGAACTCGCGCACCAGCCGCCCGGTGACGCCGCGATAGACTGCGGCCAGCAGGTGCATCTGGGCGGTCATGTCGGCCACGGCGGAATCGGTGCGCGGAAAGTCGATGCGCGGGTTGGTGGCGTTCATGAACGCCTCCATGGCCACGGCCCCCTTGCCCGGCCACCAGCGGTACAGCGTGGCCTTGCCGACCCCGGCGCGCGCGGCGATGCCCTCCATGGTCAGGCGGGCGTAGCCCACCTCTTCGAGCAGGGCGTTGGTGGCCTCCAGGATCTGCGTGCGCGAGGCGTCGCAGCGGGGGCGGCCACGGGGGCGTTTTTTGGGGGCGGGTGTGTCCATGGTGCTCTGGAATGGTGTGTCGGGGGCGTTGCGTTTTGCGCCGGAATCGTCAGGACCCGGTATGCCGGGTGTGCAGGATGCGCCGCCCCGCGTCAAGTTGGGGGGCTGCGGTGTGGGGATGTGCCTGCTGCCGTCCTACCGTCTGCTGACCGCCAGCATGCCCGCCGCGCCGAACAGGATGGCGGCCGTGGCCTTGTGCTGGATGTGCTCCAGCGACCGGCGCCGCAGCCAGCGGAACACCCGCGCGCCGAATACGGCGTACGATACCGCGCTGCTGCCCTGGATGACGAAGAAGCTGCCCGCCAGAATGCAGAAGTGCGTGGTGTAGTGGGCAGGTTCGATGAACTGCGGAAAGAGCACCGTGAACACCAGGATGGACTTGGGGTTGGACATGCCCGTGGCGAAGCCCAGGCAGAACTGCCTGCGCGGCGCCGGGGCGGGGAGTGCCTCGCCTTCGTCTCCGGCTTGGGGCACGGTGCGCCAGTTCTTCAGGGCCAGCACTGCCAGATAGGCCACCCCCACCCACTTGATGCAGTTGAACACCGTCACCGAACCCTGCACGATGGCCCCCAGCCCGAAATACACCACCGCCATCTGCACGCAGTAGGCGCACGAACCGCCCAGGATGGCGGGCACGGTACGGGCGAAGCCGTTGCGCACGCTGGTGGACATGGAGAACATGGTCATGGGCCCCGGCGTGTACGCGATGGCCGTCATGAGCAGGAAATAGGTGAACCAGGTGCCGAATGCCATGCTGCCCTCCCCTGTGTGGCGTGTGGGACGCAAAAAGGCGCAGGGGTTACCCTTTCGGATAACCCCTGCGAAATTCTGGTGGAGCTGAGGAGAATTGAACTCCTGACCTCTTGAATGCCATTCAAGCGCTCTCCCAACTGAGCTACAGCCCCAAGCGGAAGTAGGTTCTTGCCCGAAACCCCTCGGGTTGTCAACAACGTTGTGCGCACTTCGCGCGGATTGGCCGGATTCGTGGGACTCGTGGGGGTGCGCCGGGCACGGCGCTCCTGGGATGGGAGGGCGGTTTCCGCCCGTGCGATGGCGGTTCCGCATCCCGCGTGGCCCGGCATTGACGGAAGCGGGCACTGGTCGTACCACAGCCTCGGGTGTTTGGCCCGCTGCGCGGCCTGTGCGCCTTCGCGCCGTACCCGGTGCGCCGCGCGCCACCGCGCGTCGTCGTCACCGCCGTACTTCGCGGCACCCCGCCGTGCACCGCCGCCTGGCCTTTTCCGCAACCCCAGCATCACCGGGAGTCCCGATGCTCGCATATCCCCGCATAGATCCCGTGGCCGTCTCCATCGGTCCGTTGCAGTTCCGCTGGTACGGGCTGATGTACCTGTTCGGCTTCGTCTCCGGCTGGTGGCTGGGCCGCCGCCGCGCCGCGCAGCCCGGCAGTGGCTGGCACCCGCAGCAGGTGGACGACATGGTCACCTGGGCCATCTTCGGCGTGGTGCTGGGGGGGCGGCTGGGCTACATCCTGTTCTACGACCTGGCCTATTACGTCAGCCAGCCCGCCGCCATCTTCCAGATCTGGCACGGCGGCATGTCCTTCCACGGCGGGTTGCTGGGGGTGCTGTTCGCGGTGTGGCTGTACGCCCGGCGCGCCGGACGCGAATTCCTGTCCGTGGTGGACTTCGTGGCGCCGTTGATCCCGCCGGGGCTGTTCTTTGGCCGCATCGGCAACTTCATCAACGGCGAATTGTGGGGCGCGCCCACCACGCTGCCGTGGGCCATGGTGTTTCCCGACGGCGGCCCCTTCCCTCGCCACCCCTCGCAGTTGTACGAGGCCGCGTTGGAAGGCGTGGTGCTGTTTACCGCCGTATGGTGGTTTTCCGGCCGCAGGCGCCCGGTGGGCGCGGTGTCCGGCCTGTTCGGCCTGCTGTACGCGATTTTCCGCTTTGCCGTGGAATTCGTGCGCGAACCCGATCCGCAGCTGGGCTACCTGGCCTTCGGCTGGCTGACCATGGGCCAGGTGCTGTGCCTGCCGCTGTTCGGCGTGGGGCTGTGGCTGCTGCTGCGTAACCGTGGGGCGACGGAAGGGCCTGCCGCCGGGTAGCGGGACGCGCCCGCCTTGCGTCCGATGCGGCGCGGGGTGATCGGTCGCCCGGTAGCGGTGGCCTGCCCTCCCGGTTCTGCCGAGGGCGAAGGGTATCGCCTGCCGTGGTCTTGTTTTTCTCCGCAGGGCTCCGCGGGGTTCTGCCAGCCTCTTCGGCCTCTGTTGGCCCTCCCATGGCCGGCGGGCACGGGTCCGATGGGCAGCCGGATCACGACGGAAATACATCGCCCGGTTCCGCAGTCCGAAAACGGGGCGCGAACCCTTGTGCAGCGCGGTTTTGTTGACAAAACCGGCATTATATGAAATGGCGGTGCAGTTGTTTTGCCCCGCCCGCACGGGGTGCGAGAGAACGAGACGGAGGAACCATGGCAAAGGAAGATGCCATCGAGGTTGACGGCGTTGTGCAGGAAGCCCTGCCCAACGCGATGTTCCGTGTGGAGCTCGAGAACGGCCACGAAGTGCTGGCCCACATCTCCGGCAAGATGCGCAAGTTCTACATCCGCATCCTGCCCGGCGACCGTGTGAAGGTAGAGCTTTCGCCGTACGACCTGACGCGTGGCCGCATCACCTACCGCATGAAATAGCCTCCGTCCCGCGCCGCGTTCCTGCGGCCCCGGCCCTTGCCGTCACCCCTTGCCGCAAGCATGTTCCGCATGCCGGACGGGGGTGCGGCCCCACGGCCCTCCACGGCCCTCCCGCAGTCTTCAGGTGCTGGCACCTTGCCCGCCGTTATCGCGCTCCGCGCCGCGGTGGCGCGGCCTGTCGTGTTCGGTGGCGTCCGATTGCGCCCGGCGCTTGGCGGGCTTCGTCACGCCATCCCCCTCTCTTCCTCTTCTTTTCTCTGTGCGTCTTTGCCCTGCCCGCGTCACCAACACGCCCGGCACGTCCCAACGCAAGGGGGACGCCGCGCGGCGTCCCCGTATGGCCCGGCCATGCCGGGATGCTGTCTGTCGATGTTGTCGGTTCGTCGGCCTCTTCTTTCCGTGTGGCGGAAGCCGGTAAAGGCCGACGAAGGCCGTTGGCGGAACGAACGCGCGCGATCATGCCCCGCGTGAGGGGCTGTGCGGCCCGCCCGTCCCTGCTTCCTCCGATGCGTCGGGCTCGCCTGACGTGCCGGGAGCACTGGGCGCATCGGGCGCACTGGGCGTGACCGGGGAAACTCCCGGCGCTCCGGCTGCGGCGTCCATTCCCGTGGCTGCGTCGGCGTGCAGCACTGCCGGGGTGTCCAGGTCGTCGTCCATCCCGTCTGGCCCGTCATCGTCTGGCCCGTCACCATCCGGACCACCTTCGCCCGGCCCGGCACCGTTCTCGTCCAGGCCCTCGTCCTCCGGCCGGGGGGCGAACAGCATCACGAAGAACGCGGCCCCGGTGCGGGTGGCGGCGTCCAGCGGACTTTCCACCCAGATGTCGCCGCCGTGGCTCATGACGATGCGCCGGCAGATGGCCAGGCCCAGGCCCGCGCTGCCGTTCTTGGTGCCGTCGCCGTCGCGGTCCAGGCGGTAGAACCGTTCGAAGATGCGTTCGCGGCTCTTTTCCGGAATGCCCGGCCCCTGGTCGCTTACGCACAGGGTCACCCTGCCGTCGGCGGCGGTGGCGGACACGGCCACCCGCGTCTGCGGGGGGCTGTACTTGATGGCGTTGTCCAGCAGGTTGCGGAACACCTCCACCAGACCGTCGCGGTCGGCCAGCACCACCAGCGGACCCGCCCCCACGCCGTTTTCCAGCGTGATGTCCTTGCGCGTGGCCACCGGTTCCAGTTCGCGCACGGTCTGGCGCAGCACCTCGGCGGCGTCCACGCCGGTCAGGGCCACCTTGTCGCCCTTGTGTTCCGAGCGGGCCAGCACCAGCAGGCTGTTGACCATCTTGGTCATGTGGTTGGCGTTCTTGAGGATGGTGCGCAGGAAGGCGGACATCTGCTCGCGCGTGGCGGGCGGCCCTTCCAGCAGCGTTTCGGCGTAGCCCTTGATGCTGGTGAGCGGGGTCTTGAGCTCGTGCGAGACGTTGGCCACGAAGTCGCGGCGGATGTGCTCCAGCTTTTCGCGCTCGCTGATGTCGTGGAACACCAGCACCATGCGCTGGCCCGAGGCATCGCGGAAGGGCACCAGCGAAATCTCGAAGGCGCGGCCCTCGCCCAGGTCGGCCTGCATGCTGGTGCCGCGCGCGTTGGGCGAAACCAGCATTTCGTCCACCATGCGCTGCAGTTCCGGCTTCATGGTGGCTTCCAGCGGGGTGGCCCCCAGCTTGTTGCCGATACCCGTGAACATGGCGGTGAGCGCGCGGTTCATGGAATCGATGCGCCCGGCGGCGTCCAGCACCATGACCCCTTCGTGCATGCCGTTGAACACGGCCTCCAGCCGCCCCTTCTGTTCGTTCAGCTGGTGGAGGTGCTGCTCGATGTTGTGGGCCATGCCGTTGATGGCGTGGGCCAGGGGCCGCAGTTCGCGGCCCGGTATGTCGCGGATGCGGCGCCCGTATTCGCCCTGGCCGATGGCCTGGGCGGCCATGGCCATGGTTTCCATGCCGCGCAGCAGGGGCCGCGTGACCACCAGGCCCAGCGCGCCGCTGGCCATGAGCGAAAACAGGAAGGCCCACACCAGTCCCTTTTCCATGCGGTCCAGCCGGTCGTGCACTACCGACAGGGGCAGGGCCAGGCGCAGGGTGCCGGGGTCCAGCCCGGCGATGCCGTCCACCTTGCGGGCGGCGTAGATCAGGTCCTTGCCCAGGGTGGCGCTGAAGCGCACGTCGGTGCCCAGCGCGCCGGATTGGGCCGACACCACCTCGGGCCGGTTGGCGTGGTCCTCCAGCGTGGACAGGCGCTCGAAGGGCACGTCGGAATCGGCCAGCACGTGGCCGTCCACGATGTAGGTGATGCGGGTGCCGGTGCGGCGCGAAAGTTCCGTGACCCAGCCGTTGAGGTGCCGGTACGACGGAAAGGGCGGATGCTCGCGCAGCAGCCAGTAGGTGGTGTCCACGTCCTCGGCGGCGCGGGCCTTGGCCTCCAGCAGCACGTCGCGGCGCAGGGTCTTGTCGAAATAGAGATAGGGCGGCAGCAGCGCCACGATCAGCAGCAGCCAGGTGCCCACGACGAGCCGTTTGCGCAGGGAGTACTGTTTCATCATCCTTGTCTCGCGCCGGTTGGTGTCGCGCCCGTCACACGGATGTTACAATTCGTCGAACGTGTGTCGGCCCGCGTGCCGGGCGGGGCTTGTGACCGGGCGGCGCACCGTGTGGCGCACCGTCCGGACGTTGCATCCGCCCGTGGCCGACGGCGGACCCTAGCCCTGTACCGCGCGCAGGAATCCGTAGATTTCCGTGGGGTGGCTTTCCACGCCGTTGGCCACGTAGCGACGCACCACGGCCACCTGATTGCCGCGCGGGGTGACCGATTCGTCCACCAGCAGCACCACGTCGTACGGGGTTTCGGCCTGGGGTTGCTCCAGGGTCAGCCACCATCCGCCATCCTCGGTCGATTCGCTGCGCAGGACGTAGTGGTCCGGCGGCTGGAAGGCGAAGGCCAGCATGGCCTTCAGGTCGTTGATGCAGAACCGGCCCCGCGCACGCCCGGCCACGCCCAGGAATTCCCCCTGGGGCGACTGCACCACCAGGGGCAGGGCCAGCAGGTGGCGCGGCGGGTCCTGCGGCGCGGGAAAGGCTGCTTCCGGAGCCTCGGGTACGCTGGATGGAGGGGCGGCCATGCCGCCGGGGAAGGGCACCACCCGACCGCCAGAGAGGGCAGAGAGGGCAGAGAGGGCAGAGGGCGCGGGGGCGGCGGCCTCGGCGTTGCTGTCGGCGGCATCGCCGCCGGGCGTCGCGGCGGTGGGGGGCTCTGGTGTGGTGGGTGCCGGAGATGCGGCGGCGGATGTGGCGCGGGGTGTGCCCACCGGAGCGGCCACGGATGCGGCCACGGATGCGGCCACGGATGCGGAGTGTCTCGCATCGCCACCTTCGGAACCCGCCACGGTGCCCAGCAGGGCTTCGAACCGCACGGCCAGGGCCTGCGCCTCGTCCAGCCAGGCGGGGCGGCCCTGCAAGCCGGTCGAACCCGGTACACCGGTCGCGCCCGGTACGCCTCCATCACCAGGCGCGGGGGGCAGCGCGGTGATCAGGGTCTCGATGTGCTGCACCCGCTTCAGGATGGCGTTCTGCTGCTGGGTCAGCCCCACCATGCTCTTGGCCAGGTTGCTCACGGCCAGGGTGAAGTCCTGCGGCAGTTCCACCCGCGCAGGCTGGGCCGAGGTGGCAGGTTCGGCGGGTTCGGCGGATTCCGCCTTGCCCCGGTCGCTGCCGGACGGGGCCTCCGGCGCTATCCACGCGAACTCGGCGGCCAGGCGGGCGCGCACCTCTTCCACCGACATGCCCATCTCGAACAGGTCGCGGATGCGCAGGGACACCGCCGCCGCCTCCGCCGTGAAGCGGATGGGCTTGCCCTGGCTGGCCACGGGGATGCAGTCCGGGAACTTGCGACGGTAGCTTTTGACCGTGGTTTCGGAGACGCCCAGCAGGCGGGCGAGGTCGCGGTGGGTCAGGTTGCCTTCGGTCATGGAAATCCTTTGGTGTGTCTCGACAGGTGCGATGGCGTGGCGCGCGGCGGCGGGCCGGGCGGGTACGCGGGCGGTAAGCGGGCGAACCACGGTGCGGCGGCCCCTGCGGGTCGGAGCGGGGTTCGTACCCGCCGTACCCGCTGAATGGGCGCGGGTGCGCGTTGCGGCGTTGTGTGCTAGGCTGCACCCATTGGAATATCCGGCGGGCAGCCAGGCAGGTGAATGGCCGGGCGGCCAGCGGGGCGCCACGGGGGTTGAACCCCGCCGTGCGAGCGGCTATGGTGCGCGCCCGTCTCGGAACTGGCACGAGGCTGGTGCCGGTCTGGGACCGTCCGCCGGTATTCGGTGCTGCGGCATTTCGCGGGCCGCCTCTTGCGCCGCGCGGATATCGCATGCTTATCATACGGCTACCGGTATTTCAACCTGTGAAGGCAAGGTGTTGCCGCTTCGCCATCGTGCGCTTTCCGCAGGGTTTCCGATGGAGACGCCGAGATTTTCCCGCCGTGCCCGACCTCCGTGTTCCGTTTCCGCCATCCGCCGAGGACCGCCATGCACCGTTGTTTCCGCATCCCCCGTCCCCCCCATCCGCTGTCGTCCGCCGTGTCCTGCCGTCGCCGGGGGCGCGCCCTTGCCGCGTCCCTCGGGCTGATCCTGGTCTGCCTGGCGGCCCTCTTGCCGGGGTGGCCCCGCACCGCCAGCGCGGCCACGGAACTGACCCTGGCCGTGGTGACCACGCCCGGCTCGGCCCAGCATGTCTGCGCCGAACGGTTCCGGCAGGTGCTGGAGGAACGCTCGCACGGGGCCTACCGGGTGGTGGTGCACCACTCCGGCACCCTGGGCACGGAGACGGAAATCCTGCAACAGTTGCAGTTGGGCGGTGTGCACCTGGCCATCATCACCCTGGGCGTGCTCGACCCGTTCGTGCCCGAGGTGAAGGTGCTGGACTACCCCTTTCTGTTCCGCGACGCGGCGGAGGCGGACCGCGTGCTGGACGGGGCAGCGGGAAGGGCGCTGCTGGACGCGCTGGAGCGGGTGGGCCTGAAGGGGCTGCACTTTTCCGAGAACGGCTTCCGCCACCTGACCAACAACGTGCGCCCGGTGCGCGGCGTGGACGACGTGCGCGGCCTGAAGATCCGCGTGCTGGAATCGACCCTGCACCGCGAGCTGTGGCGCGCCCTGGGCGCCAACCCCACGCCCATGGGCTGGCCCATCTATGCGGAATTGCAGCAGGGCACCATCGACGGGCAGGAAAACCCCCTGTGGGTCATGGCGGAATACCGCATGCCCGAGGTGCAGAAATACCTTTCGCTGACCGGGCACGTGTATTCCGCCCACGCGGACCTGGCCAACCTGGCCTGGTTCAACGGGCTGCCCCAGGCGGACCGGGACTTGGTCATGCAGTGCATGGCCGACGCCGCCGCGTACCAGCGGGCCTATAACCGCCAGAAGGACGCCGAGTACCTGCGCCGCCTGCGCGAGGCGGGCATGCAGGTGGTGGACGCGCCGGACCTGGCCTCGTTCCGCGCCCGCGCCGACGCGCTGCGCCAAAGCGCGCTGTTCGCCGACCCGCGCACCCGCGACATGCTGGCCCGCGTGCTGACCGCGGTGGGGCGCCAGGGGGCGGAATGACGGCTGGACGCGCCGCCGCATCGCCTGCTCCGTCCGTAGCCTCGAGCACTGGCGGGGACCGGGGACCCGGCCCTGCCGCCACGCGGGGGCTGCTGGCCGTGGCCGCGCGCTGCGACGCCGTGGCCCGCGTCTGGCTGGCCGGTGTCACCCTGGCCATGGCCGGGCTGCTCACCGTGCAGGTGGTCTTTCGCTACGCCTTCAACAATTCGCTGTTCTGGTCGGAAGAATTGGGCCGCGCCCTGCTGGTGCAGCTGACCTTCGTCGGTGCGTCGGTGGCCTGGCGGGGCCGGGCGCACATCGGCATGGACGCGCTGGTGGCGCGGTTTTCTCCGGAATGGGCCTGGCGGGCGCGGCTGCTGGTGCTGTGCGTGTGCGTGGCCTTTTTCGCCGCCGTGGCCTGGCACGGCGCGCGGTTCGCCCTGTTCCTGCTGCCGCAGCAGACGGCGGCCCTTGGCGTGTCACGGGCCATGGTCTTCGTGGCGGTGCCCGTGGGCGGCGCGCTGCTGACCCTGCACGGGCTGGCCGACCTGCTGGCCCACCTGTGGCCCGACGAGGTGAAGGGCGCGGGCACGGGCGGCGCGTCGGTGCCGTGCGGCATGCCGAGCAGTGACGTGGGCAGGGACGGGGGCAGGGACGGAGACGATGCCGGGAACGATCCGGCCCGGTCCGCGGAATCCCCCACCGCATCCACGTCCTTCACCATGCCGGACGCCCCCGCACACGACACCCCCGCGCCGGAGGGCCGCTGACATGGTGGGCCTGATCCTGTTCGGCGGCATGGTGCTGCTGTTCGCGCTCAACGCGCCGGTAGCCGTGGCCCTGGGCGGTGCCGCCTTTGCCGCCGTGCTGGCCAAGGGGCTGACCATGCCCGCCGGACTGGAACCCATGCTGGCCGTGCAGCGGCTGTACGCCGGGGCCGATTCCTTTCCCCTGCTGGCCGTGCCGTTGTTCATGCTGGCGGGCGAACTGATGTCCGCCGGGGGCATTTCGCGGCGCATCGTGGCCCTGGCCGATGCCCTGGTGGGCCACCTGCCGGGCGGGCTGGCGGCGGTATCGGTGGTGTCGGCCATGTTCTTCGCCGGGGTATCCGGCTCCGCCGCCGCCGATACGGCGGCGGTGGGGTCCATCCTCATCCCGGCCATGATCCGGCGCGGCTACCCGGCCCCGCTGGCGGGCGCGGTGCAGGCCGCCGGGGGGTGCATCGGGGTGATCATTCCGCCCAGCATCCCCATGATCGTGTTCGGCGCGCTGACCGGGGCCTCCATCGGGCGGCTGTTCGCGGGTGGGGTGCTGCCGGGGCTGCTCATGGGCGCCTCGCTGGTGGCCCTGTGCGTGGTGGAGGCGCGGCGCTCGGGCCGGGTGCCGGAACGGCGCTTCGACGCGCGCGCCCTGTGGCCCGCCATCCGCTCCGGGGCGTGGGCGCTGGGCGCGCCTGCCATCATCCTGGGGTCCATCATCGGCGGGGTGGCCACCGCCACCGAATCGGCGGCCATGGCCGTGGCCTATGCCCTGCCCGTGGGGCTGTACGCCCACCGCGAACTGCGCTGGCGCGACCTGCCGCGCCTGGCCCTGTGCGCCGGGGTGACCTCCGCCGTGGTCATGCTGATCATTGCCGCCGCCTCGCTGTTCGGGTGGGTGATGGCGCTGGAGCGGCTGCCGCAGGCCATCGCGGCGTGGATGCTGTCCCTGTCCGTGGACCGCATCGTGCTGTTGTTGCTGGTGAACCTGCTGCTGCTGGTGGTGGGCACGTTTCTGGAAACCACCGCCGCCATCCTGCTGTTCGTGCCGGTGCTGGTGCCGCTGCTGCCCGCGCTGGGCATCGATCTGGTCCATCTGGGGGTCATCGTGGTGGTGAACCTGGCCATCGGCATGCTGACCCCGCCACTGGGGGTGTGCCTGGTGGTGTCGTGCTCCATCGCGCGCATCCCGCTTTCCGCCATCAGCCGGGCCATCGTGCCCATGCTGGTGGTGCTGATCGTGGACCTGCTGCTGGTGACCTTCTGCCCGCCGCTGGTGCTCTGGCTGGGCGGATAGACGGTACTGACACCCACCCGCGCACACGCACGGTGGGCCGGGGCCGGCATTCCCCACACCTAGTCTGCCGGGTTCTCGCCTTCCGCGTCTTCTATGTCCGCAGTGCTGGAATCCTTCGTGAGAGGCAGAACGGCGTGGCCGCCTGTCGTGTTCCCTTCCTCTTCCCCGTCGTAGCCTCCCACCACGTCCAGAAAGCCGCGCAGCAAGGCGTCGTCGCGTCCGGCACGCCACACCAGGTCCAGACGAATGTCCGGCAGGCCGGGCCGAATGTCCGCCAAGTCCGGCGCATCTCCGGTAGCCCCGTTGCCTGCCGCCACGTCGCGGTACACCACGCCCTCGCGCGGTTCGCTGCGGGCGGATGCAGGCACGATGGCCGCCCCCACCCCCGCCGCCACCAACGCGCGCTGGGTGTTCAGTCCCACCGCTTCCTGCGGCACTTCGGGCGAGAAGCCTGCCCCCCGGCATGCGGCGATGATGGCGTCGTACGCCGCCGGAAACACCCGGCGCGGATAGAGGATCAGCGGCACCCCGGCCAGCGCGGCAAGGGGCACCACCCGCAGCCGGGCCAGCGGATGGCGCGCGGGCAGGGCCACCACCTGCGGCTCGTGCAGGAACGGTGCGTGGTCGAAGCCTTCCGGCAGGCCATCCAGATTGCGCAAGAGGCCCACGTCCAGTTCGCCGGATTCGATGCGCCGCAGTTGCAGCAGGGTGCCCATTTCGCGCAGTTCCAGCCGCACGCCGGGGCAGCGCGCCCGGTAGGCGGCCACCGCCCGGGGAAAGCGCGTGGCCGCCGCGCTGACCACAAAGCCCAGCCGCAGCCGCCCCCGCTCGCCCCGCGCCGTGCCGCGCGCCCGCTCCACCGCCGCGTCCAGCCCGGCCAACAGCGCCTGCACGTCGTCGCGCAGGGCCTCGCCCGCCGGGGTGGTCCGCACCGTGCGGCTGGTACGGTCGAACAGGCGCACCCCCAGTTCCTCTTCCAGCGCCTGAATCTGCTGGCTGAGCGGCGGCTGCGAAACGTGCATGCGCCGGGCGGCCCGCCCGAAGTGCAGTTCTTCCGCCACGGCCAGAAAGTAGCGCAGCTGGCGCATCTCCATGATTGATATCCTCTGCATATTGATTTGCGAGAAAGTTCGAATTGGACATATCATTCGGTGCGCCGTAGCGTCCAGACCATGCACTCGGCCCCCGTGGCCGGTTGGTGCGTACGGACAGGTGGAGCACGACAGGCGGTTCAGGATGGCCCTGGCCGCCCGTTCCATCCCTCCGCAACCTCATGGAGCATCCATGTTCGCCCTTGCCCTCATCCAGCCCCGCCCCGACCGACGCCCGCCCGTGCTGGTGCGTCTGGCCCTGGCCGTGCTGATGGGCGTGGTGCTGGGCGTGGCCATGGGGCTTGGCCCCACGCTGGCCCCGTAACGCTCGTTCATTCGACCGCCACGCGCCAACGGGTCCGCCTGAAGCCCGGACGCGCGAAACAGGACGCCCCCTACCTGCCGGAGGGGGCGTCTTTTGTCGTCATGTGCGCGAGCGGCGAAACGGGCGCGGGCTGGATGCGCGGCGGATTGCCGTCGCCTCGGATGGTTGTTTCCGGCGCCAACTCTCCCACGCACCAAAAAGTGCCTGCTTGACCATGCTGTCCGGCAGGATATGTAGGAGATAGTGACCAAACCGCGCCCGGCGTCCGGCAGCGTATTCCTGCGGGGGCGGGCGCACAGCCCAGCGAGGTGGCCATGAACGTCCTGATCATCAACGGGCACGAGCCCTACCCCCATTCGCCCGGCGGACTGAACCGCCATCTGGTCGAGCTGGCCCGAACCACGCTGGAAGGGCTGGGCCACGCCGTGCAGGTGACCGAAACCAGCAAGCCCTACGACGTGGCGGCGGAAATCGACCGCCACCTGTGGGCGGACAGGATCATCGTGCAGTCGCCGGTGAACTGGATGGGCTTTGCGTGGAGCTGCAAGAAGTACATGGACCTGGTCTATTCCACGGGTACCGACGGCAGGCTGTGCAAGGGCGACGGCCGCAGCCGCTCCGCGCCGGAGCAGCAGTACGGTTCGGGCGGGGCGCTGCAGGGCAGGCAGTACATGCTCTCGCTGACCTTCAACGCGCCCGGCGAGGCCTTTGGCGATACGGGGCAGTACCTGTTCGGCGGCAAGACCGTGGACGACCTGTTCTTTCCCGCGCACATGAACTTCCGGTTCTTCGGCATGACCCCGCTGCAAACCTTCTGCTGCCACGACGTGATCAAGAACCCGCGCATCGAGGAAGACTGCGAACGGTACAGGACGCATCTGGCGCAATTGTTCGGGTAGGGCCTGCTAACGCTCTGGTCTTTTTGCCCTCTGCCATCGTCAGGGTGGTTTTTTATTCCGGTCGAATACGAAAGAGCGCGTTGCGGTCGCCATCCGTAATGCTTGCAAGCGCGCATAACGGCTGCCGCATACTCCCTCCATAAAAAACCATCCTTCCTCGGCAGAGAACAAAAATCCTCATAGCGTTGGCAGGCCCAGATGGATTGCTTGCATGCATGAAAAAAGACGCCCCTTGCGCACGGGGGGCGTCTTTGTGTTCGGCCTGGCGAAAGAACGATGTGGCTACAGCAGCGGAATGTCCCAGTTGAAGGGACTGGTCCGCCGGGGTTCGGGCACGGTCAGGGGCGGGTGTTCGTCGATGCGCACGAACAGGGTGTACCCGGCGGATTCCAGCTGCCCGCGACGGTCCTCGATGTCCAGCGGCCAGCCGGGGTAGATCCAGGTGTTCTGGCCGTAGCGGCGGGCCCAGAACACCTCGTTCTTGGGGCTGTTGAACGGCTCGCCCGGCTTCAGCCCCTCCAGGTGGTGGCGGGTGACGCCCATGGGCCAGTAGCCGGACAGCACCACGCCCAGCGGCAGGCAGCTCTGGCGCGGCAGGGCCAGGATGTCTTCTCCGGGCAGTTCGGGGCTGACGATGGCGGCGGCAAAGCCCAGTTTGCGCAACACGGCCAGCGCCGCCGGGTTGGAGGTGTTGCAGAAGGGACCGGCGGTCAGCGCCAGGTCGCGCCGGGCGTGCGCATCACCAAACAGGCCCACCTGCCACGGCGCGTTCAGCACGAAGTGGCGCGCGCCGTCGCGGACGGACTCGCGGGCCATGCGCAGCCACTGGGCTTCTTCGTCCGGCCAGATCACCGGCGGCAGCCACCACGAGATGCGCGGGTACAGCGTGCGCGAAACCTCGCGCAGGGCTTTCGGCGACAGCCACAGGCCCATCACCGTGCCGGGGCGCACCCCGGCCTTGCCTTCGCGGCCATGCGGCAGCGAACCGCGCAGGATCACGTCCAGCGGACGGGAGGGCTTGCCGGGGGCGGGGTAGCTGGGGGTGAAGTCCACCGCGCCGCCTTCACCGCCGCCCTTGCGGTGGCGTTCCAGTTTGGCCTGCCAGCTGCGCACCTCGCGCGTCAGTTCCGGCTCGCGACGGTCGATGAGGAACACCGGCGTGCCCAGCTTGGGCGTCTTGTGGCGCGGCAGGCGCAGGTTGAAGGTGCCTGCCTTGGGGATGTGGCGGGCCACCGGCAGGGTGGTGTGCCACGATTCGTCCTCGTAGCCGATGCGCAGCAGGTCTTGCGGCAGCAGTTGGAAGCGCGGCTTGAAGAAGATGCCCCCTTCCGGCGTCTGGCCCACCTTGCCCGCCAGCAGGCCGGAACTGGTCTGCTCGCCGGGGGCGGTGGGGTCGTCGCCGCGTTGGGGCAGAAAGCGCGAATGGGTGCCGGGGCGGCCCAGGGCCATTTCAAGGATGTCCTCGGCCTGCTTGCGGGCCTTGGGGTCGTCCGGGTTGTCGCGCAGCAGGCGGTAGGCCGACACCGCGTAGTACACGTAGTGCGGCCCCTTCTTGCGGCCCTCGATTTTCCACGATGCCATGTGCGGCACCGACAGCAGCGTTTTCGCCAGCACGTCCAGCGAAAGGTCCAGGCACGAGAAGAAGCGCCCCTCGCGGCCCTTCTGGCGGTACACCCGGCGGCACGGCTGCACGCAGCGGCCCCGCAGGCCGCTTTTGCCGCCCATGTAGCTGGACCAGTAGCAGCGGCCAGACACGCAGTAGCACAGCGCCCCGTGCACGAAGAATTCCAGGTCCAGGTCGTCCGGGCAGGCGTTTCCGCAGGCGCGGATTTCGTCGATGTTCAGCTCGCGCGGCAGGATCACCCGGCTGGCGCCCAGGTCGCGCGCCACGGTGAGCGCGGCGGGGTGGGTGACGTTGGCCAGCGTGGAAAGATGCAGTTCACCCGCAAACCCGGCCTGCCGGGCGATGTCCAGCATGCCGAGGTCCTGCACGATGAGTGCGTCGGGCCGCACGTCACGGGCCAGGCGCGCCACCAGGCGGCCAGCCGCGCCGGTGTCGCCGGGCTTCAGCATGGAGTTCATGGCCACGTAGATGCGGCGGCCCTCGGAATGGGCCAGGTCCGTCAGCGCGGCCAGTTCGCCGGTGGAGAAGTTTTCCGCCTGCATGCGGGCCGAAAAGTGCTTCAGGCCCAGGTACACGGCGTCGGCACCAGCGGCGAATGCGGCCAGCGCGGCCTGCATGTCGCCTGCCGGGGCAAGGATTTCGGGCGTGCGCAGGTTGTCCGCCTGGTCAGGCGCGGCGCTGCCGGATGCGGTGGCCCCGGCGGTCACGCTGGGGGGCAGCAGTTCCGCCAGTTCCGCATCGCTCAGGCGGGTGCGGTGGTGTTCGCGTTCCGGGGCGCGGTTGTCCACGAATTCGTCGGACTTGCCTGCGGGCTGGGCGGGCGGGGCCGGATTGCCCGGACGGGCGGGGCGCGACGGACGTTCCGCGCGGGGGCCGGAACGGTCGTCCCGGCGACTGTCGCGGCGTTCGCCACCACGAGGGTCCCCGCCGCGCGGGTCGGTGGTCCAGTCGTCGTGGTCCCGCTTGCCAGTGCGTTTGCCGGGCTTCCGGCCAGACGGCTTGCCGGCTTGTCCGTCAGTCGGCTTGCCCGATTGTCTGTCGGTCGACTTGCCGGGCTGACCGCCCTGTGGTCCGCCGGACCGCTTGCCGCCGCGCGGGCCGGTGGGCTTTTGCGCGTCCTGCCCGTCTTCCTGACGGGGGCGGGCGGGGCGGTCCTCGCGTTCGGCCTGTGCGCCGCTGTCCTTACGGGCGGGCCGGGCCGGGCGGGCCGGGCGATCCGGACGGGACTGCCGGTCGTCACGCCCGCGCGAGCGGGGGGCGTCGCCCGTATCGGGCTTGCCGGTCTTTTTCTGGCCTGCCGGGCGTTTGCCCGTGGCGGCGGCGCCCTTGGGGCCGGATGCGGGGCGTGAAGGCTTGCTGGACATGGATATGTTTCTCCGCGGGGGATGAACTATGCGTGGGGGTGCCCGCCGGGCAAAAAGGCCAGGAATGGCCGCGAAAGGGGCGAGCCGATGGCCCCATGGGCCGGGGGCAACATGGCGGCGGGGACGGATGGCGTCGCGATGGCCGCACGGGGAGCAGTGCATCTAACCATAGAACGCCCGCATGGCAACCGCAATGGTCCGCGCGGTTTTCCGGCGTTGTGTACGGGGTGCGTTGACGGCGGCGCGGGACTGGCCTCTGTTTTCCCGCGCGCCACCCGCTACCAGCAATCCGTCAGGGGGCTGTCGCGGAAGCCCCGGCGGCCCGGAATCCCGCATTTGCCGCACCCGCGCGGCCCCGCACCGCTTTCCACCGCTTGACCCCGCCCGCCCCGCCGACTACACCCGTATGCACGGGGGGCACGCGCGGTTGCCGTCTCCGGGTGCGCCCGCGCCCCGGCGGCCACACGACGCGGCCACATTTTTTTCGAGGACACCATTACCGCCATGAACACACCCGCCTGCACCGACCTCAAGGTGCTCGACCTCGTTCCCTTCGGACAGACCGGCGGCGAGGCCCGCTTTTTTGCCCTGCGCCTGGAACGCCCCCAGTGGGCCGACTGGAAGCCCGGCCAGTTCGTCATGCTGCGCCCCGCCGGATGGGCGCTGGACATGCTGTGGGCACGTCCCTTCTCCATCTGCCGCATCAGCGCGCGCGACCTGGTCATCTTTTTCCAGGTGGTGGGGCGCGGTACCGCGCGCCTTGCCCAACTGCGCCCCGGCGACGTGGTGCACGTGTGGGGCCCGCTGGGCAACGCCTTCGCCATGGAGCCGGACACCCCCACCCTGATGCTGGCCGGGGGCATCGGCATCGCGCCGTTCATCGGCTATGCCCACACCCACCCCAAGCCGTGGAACCTGTGGATGGATTTCGGCCACCGGATGCCGCTGGGGTGCTACCCCTTCGAGAGCATCAACGAAAAGATCATGGCCGACAGCCACCACGAGGAAGGCCCCGAAGACCTTTCGCGGTTCATCGAGACCATGGGCCGCCGGATGCGCGAATTCCGCGACCAGAAGGGGCTGGTGCTGGCCTGCGGGCCCACCCCCTTCCTGCGCACGGTGCGCTCGTTCGCGCTGGAATACGGCGTGCGCACCCAGCTTTCGCTGGAAACGCGCATGGCCTGCGGCGTGGGCGCGTGCCTGGGCTGCGTGTGCCGCACCACCGAGCAGTGGCCCGACCCGGCCAAGGCGGGCGGCAACGTGCAGACCTGCACCCAGGGCCCCGTGTTCTGGGCGGAGCAGATCACCTTCGACGACGAAACCGCCGCCCCGCCCACGGCTGCCGATGCGCCCGTGCAGGCTTGTGAACGCTAACGAAAATCCTGATTTGGAATCCGCCCCTGGGATCCGGGACATAGGATCAGAAAAGTCATGATCGACATGCACGTTACCCTCCCCGGCGGGCTGCACCCGCTGACCCTGAACAACCCGGTCATGACCGCCTCGGGCACCTTCGGGTACGGGGTGGAGTTCACCCCCTACGGCGACCTGACCAGGCTCGGCGGCATCGTGGTCAAGGGCCTGTCGCTGGCCCCGCGCCGGGGCAACCCCATGCCCCGCGTGGCCGAAACGCCCTGCGGCATGCTGAACGCCGTGGGCCTGCAGAATGACGGCGCCGAGTACTTCGTGCGCACCACCCTGCCCAAACTGCCGTGGCGCGAGGTGCCCGTCGTGGCCAACCTGTACGCCTGCGACCCCGGCGAATTCGGCGAACTGGCCGCCGTGCTGGCCGCCGAAGAGGGCGTGGCCGCGCTGGAAGTGAACATCTCGTGCCCCAACGTGAAGGAAGGCGGGGTGATCTTCGGCCAGGACCCGCGCCAGGCCGCCAAGGTGACCGAGGCGGTGAAGATGCGCGCGGGCAGCAAGCCGGTCATCGTCAAGCTGTCGCCCAACGTCACCGACATCGCCCACATGGCCCGCGCCGTGGAAGACGCCGGGGCCGACGTGCTGTCCTGCATCAACACCCTGACCGGCATGGGCGTGGACATCAATACCCGCAAGCCCCTGCTGGCCAACGTGGTGGGCGGCCTGTCCGGCCCGGCCATCAAGCCCGTGGCCCTGCGCTGCGTGTGGCAGGTGGCGAAAGCCGTGTCCATCCCGGTCATCGGCATCGGCGGCATCACCAGCGCGGAGGACGTGCTGGAGTTTCTGCTTGTCGGCGCGCACGCCGTGCAGGTGGGCACCGCCAACTTCATCCGCCCCGACTTCGTGTTCCGGCTGGTGGACGACCTGGCCGCCCTGTGCGAGCGCATGGGCATCGAGCAGTGGGATGATTTTCGGGGCACGCTCAAAGTATAGTGCCACCGTTCTTGAGCTGAAACGCAAACGCCCGGCAATGCCATTGCCGGGCGTTTGCGTTTGATGGCGGTATGCGTGGCGGGTGGAACCCGGCCTTATCCTGTGCGGTCCGGGTGCAGGTATTGCTGCACCTCTTCCATCCGCAGCAACAGCGTCAGCGGGCTTACGGAAGAGGGTTGGAACCCGCAGCCCGTATAGAAGGCCGCAGCGCGTTCGTGCAGCGCATGCACCAGAATGGCCCGGATGCCCGCTATGCTCGCAGCCTGGGCGGTACGCAGCAGGGCATCGCGCACCAGCGCCCTGCCGATGCCCCGCCCTTGCATGCCCTGGTCTACGGCAAGACGGGCCAGAATCATCACCGGCACCGGGTCGGGCATGTTGCGCCGGATGCTGCCGGGGACGATTTCGTGGGCCACGCTGCCTACCGCCAGCGAATAGAAACCGACCACCCGCGCCCCCGGCTCTGCCTGCCTGTCCATTTCGTGCAGGCAGGTCACGTAGGTGCGGGTGGCCTTGCCCTCGTTTCTGGCCGCGCGCGTGCGCAGCCAGTCGTCCAGTGCGGGTTCGCCGCTGCAAAACGCCGTCAGGTCATGTCGCGGGGTCAGTGCTTCCGGGGCGGCGATGCGTCCGCTCATTCGCCGTCATCCCACGGCGCAGGCGTGGCAAGCAGGCGCTTCAGGGCAGGGTTGTCGCGCACCGGCGCGTCCAGTGCGGCCTGAAAGGCGTTCCATTGCGCCGTGGAAAGCTGGAAGTGGGACTTTTCCAGCAACAGTTCCTCGGCGGAACGCACGGCATGCTCAAGAATGAAGGCCGTGCGGTTCTTGCCCGCCAGCGCAGCCGCCAGATCGATGATGGCCTTCTGCTCCGGGGGAACGCGCAGGTTGATGATGTCGGTGCTTGCCATGGCGGCCTCCTGTGCGGAAAGGCTAAAGCCGGGCGGCATGTTTGTCAATACAATGTATATACTGGCGTGAAGTTGGGACACGCCCCTCCCCCGGTGTCTCTTCCGATCCCATGCAGACAAAACGGGCCGCGCACCATGCAGTGCGCGGCCCTTGTCGTTTGGTTCGTCCCAGTTCGTCCCAGTCTGTCCCGGTCCGTCCCGGTCCGTCGGCGTAGCCGTCAGCGTCAGCCTACCCGATCCAGTCGTCGTCTTCCTCGATGGGGGCAAAGCCCCGGCGCATGGTGTTTTCGGTCACGCAGCGCGGGTCCATGAACTGGAGCAGGTAGTCGGGGCCGCCGGTCTTGGAGCCGACGCCCGACATCTTGAACCCGCCGAAGGGCTGGCGTTCCACCATGGCCCCGGTGGACCCCCTGTTCAGGTACAGGTTGCCCACGCGGAAGTCGCGGCGGGCCTTGGCCAGGTTTTCGGGGCTGCGCGAGAACACGCCGCCGGTCAGGGCAAAGCGGGTGCCGTTGGCGATGGCCAGCGCCTCGTCAAAGCTGCCCGCGCGCATCACGGCCAGCACCGGGCCGAAGATTTCTTCCTGCGCGATGCGGTGATGCGGCTTGATGCCTTCCACGATGGTCAGCGGCACGTAGCAGCCCTCTGCGGGGATGTCGGTGCGCTTCACCAGCACCTTGCCTTCCTGCTCGGCCACCTTCACGTATTCCAGGATGTTCTTTTGCAAAGAAGCGTCGGCCACCGGGCCCATGTAGTTGGCCGGGTCTTCCGACGGGCCGAT
The DNA here is from genome assembly GCA_031287575.1 of Desulfovibrio sp. Classification (GTDB taxonomy): domain Bacteria; phylum Desulfobacterota; class Desulfovibrionia; order Desulfovibrionales; family Desulfovibrionaceae; genus Cupidesulfovibrio. The sequence continues at coordinate 14,477 of JAITSV010000021.1, read as the reverse complement.
CTTGATGGCCTGCGCCGCCTTGACCAGGCGCTCCACGAAGCGGTCGTAGATGGGGTCCAGCACGATGACCCGCGAGCAGGCCGAGCACTTCTGGCCCTGGAAGCCGAACGCGGAGTTCAGCACCTGCAACACGGCCTCGTCGAGGTCGGCGTCGTCGTCGATGATGATGGCGTTCTTGCCGCCCATTTCCGCGATGACCCGCTTGCACTGCATCTGGCCGGGCTGCACCTTTGCCGCCTTTTCCTGAATGCGCAGGCCCACTTCCATGGAGCCGGTGAAGCAGATCATGCTCACCTGCGGGTGTTCCACCAGGTAGTCGCCCATGACCGAGCTGCGGCCCGGCACGTAGTTGAACACACCCTCTGGCAGGCCCGCCTCGCGGAAGATTTCCGCAAGGTTGTACCCGATGCGAGAGGCAATGGACGACGGCTTGAAGATTACCGGGTTGCCGGTGACGATGGCGGCGGCGGCCATGCCGATGGCGATGGCGAAGGGGAAGTTCCACGGCGCGATGACCGCGGCAATGCCTTTCGGCTGGTAGAACAGGTGGTTCAGTTCGCCGGGGGCGCGGCCCATGCGGCGCGGCGTGCCCAGGCGCAGCATTTCGTGGGCGTAGTAGTCCAGGAAGTCGATGCCTTCGCCCACGTCATGGAAGGCCTGGTCCCACTGCTTGCCCACTTCCAGCACCTGCCAGGCGGACAGCTCGAACATGCGGCGGCGGGCGATGTCCGCCGCGCGGTGCAGGAACATGGCCCGGTCCGCCGGGGATGTGTCGCGCCAGGCCGGGAAGGCCTTTTCGGCGGCCTCGATGGCGGCGTCCACTTCCGGCTTGCCGCCCTGGCAGACCCTGGCGATGACCTCCGCCGGGCTCGCCGGGTTGGTGGAGGCGATGGTGTCTTCGGTGGTCACGTCCTTGCCGCCGATGAACAGCGGAATCACCCCGCCCGCCTTGCCGCGCACGTCCGCGATGGCGTTCACGAAGCCGGCGCGGTTGGTGGGGATGGTCAGGTCCAGCATGCTTTCGTTGACGAACGGGGGCAGGCCGTCGGGGCCGGGCTGGGCCAATGGAGCGGGACGCGGCGGCGGGGCGGCGGCCAGTTCGCGCTCCAGCGTGGCCTGCGGGTTTTCCAGCAGCCGTTCCAGCTCCGCGCCGTCCACGAAGCTCTGGCGCAGGAAGGATTCGTTGGCGGTGTTTTCCAGCAGGCGGCGCACCAGGTAGGCCATGCCGGGAATCAGTTCGCCATACGGGCAGTACAGGCGCACGCGCCCGGCCACGTTCTTCAGGCCCTTTCGCACCGGCTCGGCCATGCCGTACAGCACCTGGAACTCGTAGCGGTGCGCGGGCACGTTCAGCGCGCGGGCCGTTTCCATCACCGTGGAAATGGTGCGCACGTTGTGCGAGGCGCAGGCGAAGTAGACGAGGTCGTTGTTTTCCAGAATGCGGCGGGCCAGCTTTTCGTAGCAGATGTCCGATTCCGGCTTGCGGGTCCACACGGGAATTTCCCAGCCGTTCTGCTTGGCCATCACCGTTTCGTAGTCCCAGTAGGCGCCCTTCACCAGGCGGATGCCGAAGGGCAGCTTTTCGGCGCGGCCCCAGGCCAAAAGATCATCCAGATCGTGTTCGGTGCAGCGCAGGTAGGCCTGGAGCACGATGGACAGGTGCGGGTAGTCGCGGAATTCCGGCATGGTGCGCAACCGCTTGAACAGTTCCAGCGTCATTTCGCGGTACTTCAGCTGCTCCATGTCGATGCACAGGAAGCCGCCCATGGCCACGATCTTGCGGTAGATGGGCACCAGACGCGACAGGATGCCCCGCACCGAGCCTTCCACGTCGCCGGGCTTGGCCTGCGAGTAGAGGGCGGAAGGCTTGATGGACACGTTCACCTTGGGGGTGTGGCCCCAGTCCCCCCCGCTCAAGGACGCGCCGGGACCGGCGGTGCTGCCCGTGGAATCGGCCAGCGGCGCCCACCTGGCGTGTTCCCTGGCGATGGCGTCCAGCACTTCCAGGTAGCCGTCGCGGTAGGCGTCGGCTTCTTCCTCGCTCACCGTGGCTTCGCCCAACAGGTCCACGGTGAAGGCAAAGCCTTCCTTGCGCAGCTTGGCCAGCCCCTTGATGGCTTCCTTGGTGTTTTCGCCGATGATGAAGGTGCGGGCCATGCCCTCGATGTTGGACCGGATGAACTTGCCCATGAGCATGCCGGTGAACGCCCCGCCGAAACCGGCGGCACCAGCGCCCCACTTGAGCACGGGGGGCACGTCCGCTCCGTCGGCGGAAAAGTATTCGCGGATGTGGCGGGTGAGCGCCTCGGAGGTGTTCAGGTAGGGCAAAACGTCCACGAAGCGGAACAGCTGGACCTTGAAGCCCTCGTTCTGCATGGCCCAGTCCATGACCTTGCCGGTCCAGAAGCCCTTGTTGAAGATGGACGGGGCCTCGCCGCTGATGCTCTTGAAGAATTCCTTGCCGCGCTCGACGATGCGGGCATCAAGGTGCTGTTCCATGCGGTTCCTCCTGGGCGTCGCGCGGGTGTGGTCCCGGCGGGCGTGGTGTGGGTGCGAGTCGTGCGGTGTGGTGAAAAGGCTCCTGCTGTGTCGCGCGGCGGCGGGGCGGGCGGTCCGCTTTCCGTACCGTCGTGCGGCATGATTTTTCGATATTCGGAATGGTTGTAGGCGCTGGAATGCCAGAAATCAACCCCGCGCGGGGTCGGAGTGGAGCGGTCGCTCTTGCGTCCAGACGGGCCGGGGCCTGGCGGGCGGGAGGGGCACGGGCGTGATGGCGGCACGGCGGGATGGGGAACGCCCGGCATGGCAAAACGGAAAGAGCCGCCGACATCCGGTGATGTCAGCGGCTCTCTGTTTCAGTCATGCGGGGCGCGGAGGTGGGAAGTCCTCTGTGAAGGCTGGCCGGTGCGCCCCGGGGATTTCGTCCGTGTTCGGGCTACTGGTTGGTCTGGGGCATCACGCCGTCATGCATGGGGCCATGGCCCATGCCCTGGCCGCCCATCATGCCACCCTGGCCGCCCATCATGCCGCCACCCATGCCACCATGACCCATGCCGTGGCCACCCATCATGCCGCCGCCCATGCCCATGTGGCCCATGCGGCCGTAGCCGGGGTTGACGCCCACTTCCTTTTCCAGGCGTTCGTCAAGGGCGGTGTATTCCTTGCGGATCTGGGTGCGCAGGTCGGACAGTTCGCCCGTCAGCTTGGAAATGGCTTCCGGCTTGGTGTTGGGGTTGCCGGACAGGGCGTTCAGTTCGGTGCGCTTGGCCCAGGCCTTGTCCTTCAGCGGCTGGATGCGGGCGTCCGCTTCCTTGTAGATGGCGTCGTACTTGGCCTGCTTTTCCGGGGTCAGGGCGTTGTACACCGCGCCGGTGGCGCAGCCGCCGCCCATGCCCATGACGCCCATGCGGGCGAAGGCGCTGTCGGTGATGCCGGTAAAGGCGAGCAGGCCCGCGAGGGCGACGGTGCCGAGGACGAGATGCTTGGTCTTCATGATGTGTGCTCCTGTGTTGATTCGTTGCCGCCCCGCCTGGCGTCTTCGCTGCATCCGCCGTGGATGGCGCGGCCATGGACTGTGGTGCGGGGCTGGTGCGCTTGTTGCTTGGCCCGGTAAAAGCAACCGGCGTGCCAAGGGGCGGTCTGCGTGCGCAATGCGCTGTTATTGCAGGATGAACTTGGACATTTCGCATTCTGAAGACCCCTTCGGCCACCTGCATGAAAACCGGCCATATGTATAAAAACTATACGCCACTCCCCGGATGGCGTATGAAAATCGAACAGGTGTCGCGGATTCGAACGCCCCGCCCCCGGCGGGCACCGCGCACCGCAAGGAAGATTCCCATGCCTACGGAAAACGCCAGCAGCGCACACGGCAGGAACAGCGCAAACAGTGCGGACGGCACGGGCGGCGCCTCGTCTGCGGCACGCGAAGGCCAGCCGGGCCAATCGGGCCAATCGGGCCAATCGGGCCTGTTCGGACGTGGCAGGCGCGGTGGCCGTTGGGGCAGCGGCGAAAACCTGCCCTCGCCGTGGCTGATCATCGGGGCCACGGCGGTCCTTGCCCTGCTGGTGGCGGGGCTTGCCGCGCTGAACCACGACGGCGAGCAGGAGGCCATGCGGCGCATCCTGTCGGAAAAGGGGGCCTCGCTCATCCGGGCCTTCGAGGCTGGTGCGCGCACCGGCCTGCGCGGGCGCACCGGGGGCGAACTGCGCTTGCAGGTATTGCTGGAGGAAATGGCCGACCAGCCGGACATCCAGTTCATTGCCGTCACCGACAGGCAGGGCATGGTGCTGGCCCACAGCGACCCGCAGTGGATCGGGCGTTCCCTGGCCGACCCGGCCACCATGGAGGCCCTGGCCGTGCCCCCGCCGCCCGCACCTTTGGGGCGTGACGGACGCGACGGGAGTCCGCAAAACCGCGACGAGGTGGGCTGGCGACTCATGGAGGCGGGGGGCCAGCGCGCCTTTCTGGTGTACCGCACCTTCATCCCCTTGCGGCCCACGGCGCGCCATATGGGCATGGGGGGCATGGGCGGCCACATGATGGGCCACCCCCCGCGTGACCAGGAGCACGGCAACATGATGATGGGCTCCATGCCCGGCTGGCTGCGCCGCGAGATGGAGGCGGACATGCAGGCCGAGCGCGATGCCCCGCCCCCGGTGATCATCGTGGCGCTGGACACCGCGCCCTTCGACGCGGCCCGCGCGGCGGACCGCCGCCACACCTTGGTCATGCTGTCCATTCTGGTCCTGCTGGGCGGGGCCGGTGCGCTTTCGCTGCTGTGGTCGCGCCATGCCCGCGCCGCGCGGCGGCTGGTGCGGCAGGCCCAGTCCTTTGCCCTGCACGTGGTCACCAGCCTGCCCGACGGGCTGGTGGTGCTGGACGGCGCGGGCCGCGTGGCCACCTGCAACGCGGCGGCGCGCGACCTGCTGCGCCTGGGCGATGGCGTGACCGCCGGGGCCACGCCGGAAGCGGTGCTGCCCGCCCCGCTGGCGGAACTGGCCGGGCGGTTGACCGGCGGTGCGCCAGACGGTGGAGATACCGATACGGCCCCGTCCTTCGGGACGGAGGTGACCCTGGACTGCCCCGTGACGGGCGGCCCGCCCGTGCCCATGAGCGTGCGCGGGGTGCGCATTGCCGCCGGAGACGGGGACGAGGCCGGGGCCATCCTGATCCTGCGCGACCTGCGCGAGGTGCGCAGATTGCAGGACGAGGTGCGCCGCCGTGAAAAGCTGGCCGCCATCGGCAGCCTGGCCGCCGGGGTGGCCCACGAACTGCGCAATCCGCTCAGTTCCATCAAGGGGTACGCCACGTATTTCGGCAGCCGCTTCGACGAGGGCAGCGAAGACCGCGAGGCCGCGCGGGTGATGGTGCAGGAGGTGGAACGGCTGAACCGGGTCATCTCCGACCTCATCGGGCTGGCCCGGCCCTCGGATATCGCCCCCCGCCCGGTGGACGCCGGATTCCTGGTGCGCCACGTGCTGCGGCTGGTGCGGCAGGACGCCGCCCACCGGGGCGTGGACGTGCGGGTGGAGTCGCCGGAGGGTGCGCCAGGCGGCATGCCCGACGGGACACGGGACGGCGAGCTGGCCGGGGTGCAGGATGGCGCGGAAGGCGCCCTGCCCCGCGCGCTCCTGGACCCGGACCGCTTCTCGCAGGCGTTGCTCAACGTGTTCCTGAACGCGCTGGAGGCCATGCCGAGCGGCGGCGAACTGGCGGTGCGCCTTGCCCCCGCGCCGGGCAACCGCATTGCGGTATCGGTGCGCGACACGGGCACCGGCATCGCGCCGGAGCATCTGGCCACCATCTTCGATCCCTATTTCACCACCAAGAGCCAGGGCACGGGCCTGGGCCTCGCCATCGTGCACAAGATCGTGGAGGCCCATGGCGGCGAGGTGTCGCTGCGTTCCGCCCCCGGCCAGGGCACGGAGGTCACCTTCCTGCTGCCCGCCGAACCGGCGATGGGACAGGAGCACGCGCGGGACGCGGCAAGCCCCGGCGCGGATGATGCCGTTCCGGCGGACGATCCGGCTGCCGTTTCCGCCGCCACTCCGGCGGCACTCCCCTCCGTTTCCGCCGCATCTGGCGCATCCGCCACATCCGCCGCATCCGCCGGATCTGGCGCATCTGGCGCATCTGGCGCATCTGGCGCATCTGGCGCATCTGGCGCATCTGGCGCATCTGGCGCATCCGCTTCAGCCGGGCGATCCGGCAATACCGCAAAGGACGACACGCCATGAGCACCGCCACCATCCTCATCGTGGACGACGACGCGGCGCACCGCTCCATGCTGCGCACCATGCTGCGCGGCTGGGGCTACGCCACGGAAGAGGCCGACGACGGCGAATCCGCCGTGGAAAAGGTGCGCCAGCGCGCCTGGGACGCCGTGCTCATGGACGTGCGCATGGCCCGCATGGACGGCATTGCGGCGCTGCACCACATCCTGGCCTGGAACCCGGCCACGCCGGTGCTGATCATGACCGCCTTCTCGTCGGTGGATACCGCCGTGGAGGCGCTGCGCACCGGGGCCTATGACTACCTGACCAAGCCGCTGGACTTCGACGTGCTGCGTCATACCCTGGAGCGCGCGCTGGATCACACCCGGCTGGCCAGCGAAAACCGCGAATTGCGCGAACGCCTGACCTCACAGGGGGGCGCGCCGGGTGCGCCGCATGGCATTATCGGTCGCAGCGCGCCCATGCATGAACTGGTGGAGATGATCGCCACGGTGGCTCCGTCCGAGGCCACCGTGCTGATTACCGGCGAATCGGGCACCGGCAAGGAATTGGTGGCCCGCGCCCTGCACGCCGCCAGCCACCGGGCCACAAAGCCGCTGGTCACCGTGAACTGCGCCGCGCTGACCGAAACCCTGCTGGAGTCTGAACTGTTCGGCCACGAGCGCGGGGCCTTCACCGGGGCCGACCGGCGGCGCGAGGGGCGCTTCGTGCAGGCCGACGGCGGCACCCTGTTTCTGGACGAAATAGGCGAGATGCCCCTGACGTTGCAGGCAAAGCTGCTGCGCGCCCTGCAACAGGGCGAGGTGCAGCGGGTGGGCAGCGACACCCCGCTTACCGTGGACGTGCGGGTCATTGCCGCCACCAACCGGGATTTGCGCGAAGAGGCGGCGGCGGGGCGGTTCCGGGAAGACCTGTACTACCGGCTCAACGTCATCGCCGTGCATGTGCCCGCCCTGCGCGAGCGCGCGGGCGACGTGCCCCTGCTGGCCGCGTTCTTTCTGGACCGTTATACGGAAAAGAACCGCAAGCACCTCAAGGGGTTTACCCCGCAGGCCATGGACCAGATGCTGCGCCACGACTGGCCCGGCAACGTGCGCGAACTGGAAAACGCCATCGAACGCGCCGTGATTCTGGCCACCGGTGACTACGTGACCGAGCGCGAGCTGCCGCTGCATTTCGGGGGCGGGGGAAATGGGAACGTTGGAGGGGGCGGAAGCGCTGGCACCGGCGAAGCTGGCGCGGGCAATGCCCCCGCCGACGGTGACGGGCTGGCCCCCTATGCCGGGTTGTCGCTGGAGGATCTGGAGCGCCGGGCCATCATCGCCACCCTGCGCGAGACCGCCGACAACAAGAGCGAGGCGGCGCGCCGTCTGGGCATCACCCGCGCCACCCTGCACAACAAGCTGAAGAAGTACGATCTGGAATAGGTGTCGTCAGGCGGGCGGGGCATGGCGGACGCAACATGACGGACGTTACGGGGCGGGCGGAGCGTGGCACGGCCAGTTTCGCCCGCCGCATTTTCTGAGGGTGGGTGGGCGTCGTGGACGCTTTTACGGGGCTGTCCGCTATAATCCCACGCGGGAGAATATCTCCCCCGCCCGCGCCGCGCCCATGCGGGCCACGAACAGTTCGCGCAGGGCGCGGATGTCGGCGGCGCGGGGAATGACCCCACGGCTGAAGGGGGCCGCCCACGGTTCGCCGCGCAGCAGGGCGCGCGCCCAGGCCCGTACCTCGGACTCGAAGAAGGCCGGGTTGTCGCGCACGATGCGCGCCTTGGCCCTGCCGTCGTCGGCGCGGGCCGCGTGCGAGTAGTTGGCGTCGTGAAACACGTAGTGCAGCAGCGGCTGCGCCACGCGCACCACACCGAACCCCCCCATGGCCGCCTGCACCCAGAAATCCCAGTCCTCGTAGGCCGTTTCGGCGCGGAAGCCCCGGCTGGCCAGCCACACCTCGCGCCGTAGCAGCGAGGTGGTGTGGAACAGGTTCTGGGTGCGCAACAGGTCCGGATGAAACTCCGGCACCCGCACCACCCGCGAACCGGCAGGCGATTCCTCGATGTAGTCCACACAGGCGATGTGCGGGCGGCTGGTGCCGTGCGGGGGGATGCCGCCAGACAGGTTTCCGGGAAGGTCACCGGGCGCAGGACCGCCCTTGGCCCCGGCGGCATGCAGCGCCGCGTGGGCCAGATCGCGCAGGGAGTGCGGGCCGGGGGCGCTACCGGTGATGCCGGGCGCGTCGTTGTGCCCTTCCAGTTCGGCCAGTTCGGCCAGTTCAGTCGGTTCGGCCAGTTCGGTCGGTCCTTCCCGTCCGGCCAGCCCGCAGGGCTCCGTCAGGGCCGCGTGGGTCAGGCGCAGAAAGTCCGGTGCCAGGTAGTCGTCCGGGTCGCAGAACAGCAGGAAGGGACCGCGCGCCGCCTTTGCCCCGGCGTTGCGCACCGGGCCGGGCCTGCCCACGCGCGGCAGGGCCAGCACGCGGAACGCCGCCCACGGGCCGTCGGCCTGCCAGCGGCGGGCGCGCTCGCGCGAATCGTCGCTGCTGGCATCATCCACGAAGACCACTTCCACCGCGTCGGGCGGAAAGGTCTGCGCGGCCAGCGCGCCGAAGAAGCGGTCGAGAAAGCGTCCGTAGTTGTGGTTGGCCACCACCACGGAAATGCGCGGCGCGTGCATGGCGCTGCCCCCTGCTGTCACCTGCTGTCACCGGGATGGCCCGGTGTTCCTCCGGTCCCCTGTACCCCTTGTCCCCTGCCACCGCCGTGTGAAGGACGTGGCGCGCAAGGCGCCCGCTGGTCTTTTCGGTGTGACGGCGCAAAGGTTTAGCGCCCCCGGCGTAAAAACCGGGGGCGCTGAAAAGGCGGGCATGCCGTCGGGGCAGGAGGCCGGGTCCCGATCAGGTGGGGCCGGGTGAGTCGGAAGTGTGGTTCGGGAGATGTCAGCGCGGGAGGCTCCGTGCACCGGATGGCGCATGCGGGCCGGGTCAGCGGGTGGCGATGGCCGCGCCCGTGCCCACCATCACCGCGCCCGCGCCGCGATGCAGCAGCCGGGTGGCGCGCGGGGTGGACAGCATGCGCCGGGCGCGCGCGGCCATCACCGCGTAGCCGCCCAGCACGCAGCCCACCACGCCCACCGTGGTGGCGGCCACCAGCGCGGCGCCCGTGGCGTCCAGGGTGCGCAGGTCCACGAAGGTGGGCAGAAAGCCCACGTAGAACACGATGACCTTGGGGTTGCCCAGGGTCAGGGCCAGGCCGCCGCAGATGGTGCGCAACGGGCGCAACGGGCGCAACGGGGTTGGCGCGTGCAGCGGCACGGTGCCGCACACGGTGTCCGCGCCGGACTCCGCCCCTTCGGGTGCGGTCACTTCGGACGCCGACCCTTCCGACGCGGCCATGGGCCGGGCCGTGGTCGCGCCGCGCCACAGGCCGATGCCCAGCCAGATCATGTAGGCCGCGCCGCCAAGGCGCACCACCAGGAACAGCTCGCCCATGCTTTCCGCCAGCACGGTCAGCCCGGCCATGGCCAGCAGCAGAAAGATCAGGTCGCCGCAGATGATGCCCACCGTAAGGGTCAGTGCCGTGGGCAGGCCGCGTCCCAGGGCGGCGGACAGCACGGCGAACACGCCGGGGCCGGGGGTGATGGCCAGGATGAACAGGGCCACGGCCAGGGCGGCAAGGGAATGGACGGTCATGGAATCCTCCGGGCAGGTCCGCCCCCGAGGGCAAGAGGTGGCGTGGCGTAAATCCGTGGTGGGCAGGCGGCAGGGGGGCGGATCCGCCAGACGCGCATTCCCGCCAGGCGCGTTTGTACATGTATGGATGTCGTGGACCGGAGGGGGCGCAGTGCGGGCGCGTTTTCCGCCGGGTGCCCGTCCTGCATAGTCCCGCGCGGTGCGGCAGGCAAGTGGCGCGGGGTGCGGCGGCCCCGCCGATGCTCCGTAGCCCCTCGACAAGGTGGGGGTCCTGCCGCTACGGTGCGCCTTGCCGTCCGACAGTTTCACGCTTTCGTGAACCGGCCCGATCCGCTCGTGCCTGTATTCGCTCATGCCTGTCCCGGCCACAGTCGCTCCGTCCACGCAGTTGCGCGCACCCCCGCGCGGAGACGCCATGTCAGCTACGCCGCCCGCCTCCTCTTCCGCCGGTTCCGGCTCCCCCCTTGCGCCCGTTCCAGGTGACGACATGGAGCACGTCCGCCGGTTCATCGCCGAGCGCGACATGTTCGCCAAGCACCTGGGCATCGAGATCACCGAGGCCGCGCGCGGCTATGCCCGCGCCGTCATGCCCCTGGACGCGCACCACCGCAACGGCGTGGGCATGGCCCACGGCGGGGCCATCTTCGCCGTGGCGGACCTGGCCTTTGCCGTGGCCTGCAACACGCGCGGCAGGGTCAGCGTGAACCTGAACACCTCCATTTCGTTCCTGGCGCCCGGCAAGCGCGGGCCGCTGACGGCCGAGGCGCGCGAGATCAGCGCCGCCAGGCGGGTGGCCACCTACGAGATCCGCATCACCGACGGCGAAGGCACGCTCATCGCCATCTGCCAGGCCACCGCCTACAGCAAGGACCAGCCGGTGCCCGGCATGGCCGGCGCCGCTGAATCCCGGAGCGCGGACTAGCCGCGTCATCCGAAACAGGGCACAACAGGCCACCACAGGGAAGCCGCCACGCCCACCCCGTACCGGAAGACGCACGCATGAAACTACGAATGGAATGCATCTTTCGAGACAGGGTGGGCATCGTGTCCGACCTGTCCTCGCTGCTGGCCGGGCAGGCGCTGTCCATCGTCTCCATGGAAGTGGAGCGCCGCCCCGGCGGTGCGGCGGCCCCGCTCGCCAGCGGCCCCGCCCCAACCCCTGCATCCGCCCCCACTCCCGCCCCATCCTTGGGTATGGACCGCGCCTTCGTGTACCTGGAGGCCGACAGTTCGCGCGACGTGGACCGCGCCGCCCTGTTCGAAACCCTGGGCCGCATCCCCGACCTGCTGGAATTCCGCATCGTGGATACCCTGCCCGCCGAGGAGCGCGCCAACCGCTTTCTGGTGCTGCTGGACAACCTGCGTGACGGGGTGCTGTCCATCGACGCGGAGGGGCGGGTGACCTCCATCAACAAGGTGGCCCGCGAGGCCTATGGATGTACCGGCGCACCGGGCGTCCCCGCCGCCCCCACCGGCTCCACGGCCGCGGGCACATCGGGTGCCTTCGCCGCCGACCTGTCCGGCCTGCCGCTGGACGCGCTGGGCCTGCCCGACCGGGGCATCCTGGACTGCCTGTCCGGACGCGAACTGGTGGACGCCAAGCGCGAGGTGGCCACCCCCGGCGGCGGGCGGCTGCAATTCTTCGTCACCCGCAGGCCCATCCGCGACGGAGAGGGACGCATCATCGGCGCGGTGGAAGTGACGCGCGACATGCGCGAAATCCGCAAGCTGGCCCGCTCCATCACCGAGCCGACGCAGGTGACCTTCGGCGACATCGTGGGCCAGCACCCGGCCATCGGCTTTGCCATTTCCTTTGCCCGGCGCGTGGCCACGACGGATTCCATCATCGCCATCCGGGGGGAGAGCGGCACCGGCAAGGAATTGTTCGCGCGGGCCATCCACACCGCAAGCGGGCGGCAGGGACCGTTCGTGCCGGTGAACTGCGCGGCCCTGCCGGAACAGCTGCTGGAAAGCGAGCTGTTCGGCTACGAGGCCGGGGCCTTCACCGGCGGGCGGCGCGAGGGCAAGCCCGGCCTGTTCGAGACGGCGCGCGGCGGCACGGTGCTGCTGGACGAGATAGGCGACATGCCGCTGGCCTCGCAGGCCAAGATGCTGCGGGTGATGCAGGAGGGCAGCGTGCGCCGGGTGGGCGGCACGGCGGAGGTGCCCGTGGACGTGCGCATCATCACCGCCACCAACCGCACCCTGGAGCGGCTGGTGGAGGAAGGGCGCTTCCGGCAGGACCTGTACTACCGCATCAACGTGCTGCCCATCCACATTCCGCCCCTGAAGGAGCGGCCCGAGGACATCGCCGTGCTGGCGGAGCACTTTCTGCTGGGGCTGGCCGCCCGGCTGGGCGGGCCGGTGCGCAGCCTGTCGCCGGGGGCGCTGGCGCGCCTTGCGGGCCACCACTGGCCGGGCAACGTGCGCGAACTGAAGAACGTGGTGGAGCGCGCCGCCATCCTGTGCCCGGACGAGGTGGTGGGCGCGCGGTTCATCCTTTTCGCGCACGAGCTGGAAGGCGGACTGTTCGGCGAGTCGGCCCGGCTGGCCGACGGCGTGGCCGATACCGTGGCCGATGCGGCGGCCCTGGCCTCGGGCCACGAGCATCACCCCACGCTCCGCCATGACGGGGAAGGGCGGCTCAAGGACATGATTGCCGTTTTTGAAAAACGGATCATCACCGATGCGGTGGCCGCCGCAGGAAGTGTGCGGAAAGCAGCAAGAAAATTAGGAATTTCCCATACGGCCCTGCTTGACAAGTTGCGGAAGCACGGCCTGAGGGTGGTCTGAAAATCTTCCAGCGGTCTGAAAATATTCCATTCTGCCTGCGGCGTAATTTCGGGTTTTATGCCTTGTTTATCTAAACAGTGGTCTGATTTATTTCCACTTTGCGTGCGGTCCCGCGCCGTGCCGCTCCCATTCCCCGCCGTTCCCCTGCCCTGCGCATCTTCTTTTTGTATTCGCAACTCACTGGTCCGATTTGCGTTTTTGTGACTCGCCCGGAAATTTCCGCGTTTTCTCCGATTTTCCGGCAAGTTGGCAAGGTGTTTGCTTTGGAGGAGCAGCGCCCGCGCGGGCGCGCCCTGTCCGGGGTTTTCACAGCGCACCGAAACGCACCGCAACGCGCCGCACCACCGGCGTATCTGGAGGCTCAGATGATCGTTGGCATCCTGAAGGAAATCAAGAAGGAAGAAAACCGCGTCGCCATGACCCCCGCCGGGGTCGAGGTGATGGTGCACGCCGGGCACACCCTGCTGGTGGAAAAGAACGCCGGCGCGGGCAGCGGCTTTGCCGACGAAGCCTATGCGGAAGCGGGCGCCACCATCGTGGCCACCCCGGCCGAAATCTACGCCAAGTCCGACATGGTCATGCACGTCAAGGAGCCGCAGGCGTCCGAATACGGCATGATCCGCCCCGGCCAGATCGTGTTCACCTACCTGCACCTGGCCGCCGACGAACCGCAGACCCAGGCCCTGATCAAGAGCGGCGCGGTGTGCATCGCCTATGAAACCATCCAGAAGGCCGACGGCAGCCTGCCCCTGCTCACCCCCATGAGCGAAGTGGCCGGGCGCATGGCCATCCAGCAGGGCGCCAAGTACCTGGAAATGGCCCAGGGCGGCAACGGCGTGCTGCTGGGCGGCGTGCCCGGGGTGGACCCCGGCACCGTGGTGGTCATCGGCGGCGGCGTGGTGGGCACCCATGCGGCCCGGATGGCCTGCGGCCTGGGCGCCAAGGTGTACATCCTGGACATGAGCCTGGACCGCCTGCGCCACCTCAGCGAAGTGATGCCCTCCAACTGCTTCCCGCTCATGTCGTCCCCGGCCACCGTGCGCAAGCTGGTGCGCGAGGCCGACGTGGTGGTGGGCGCGGTGCTGGTTACCGGCGCCAAGGCCCCCAAGCTGGTCACCCGCGACATGCTGAAGACCATGAAGAAGGGCGCCGTGATGGTGGACGTGGCCATCGACCAGGGCGGCTGCTTCGAAACCTCGAAGGCCACCACCCACACCGACCCCACCTTCGTGGTGGACGGCGTGGTGCACTACTGCGTGGCCAACATGCCCGGCGCCGTGGCCAAGACCTCTACCCTGGCCCTGACCAACGCCACCCTGCCCTACGCGCTGACCCTCGCCAACAAGGGCTGGAAGCGCGCCATGCAGGACAGCTGCGAAATCGCCAAGGGCGCCAACGTCATCGACGGCAAGATCACCTTCAAGGGCGTGGCCGAGGCCTTTGGCCTGGACTACGTTTCCGTGGATACCTTCCTGAATTAGTCCCCTTTGGGGCGGACTTCATCCTGCACCTCCGCGCGGGGCCGGACGGACCGCCCGCCGTCCGGCCCGCGCACCGCATTTTCCCGGTCCCTGCCTTTGCCTTCCCGGCCCCGCGAGTGTTCGTCGCATTCGCGGTAAAGGCCCGCCCTACGGGGGGCGGGCCTTTTTGTATGTAGAAAACCCCGCGCTATGCGCGGGGTTCTCGTAAGCTTACAGCTATGGTGGTGTAAGAAAAACTCCTTTTGATTTGTTATGAAAGGCCTGCGGTCTGGCAACTGCAAG
>JAITSV010000061.1 GCA_031287575.1 Desulfovibrio sp. | reverse complement strand
GCTGGGCTGTGGTCAGCACTTCCACCACTGCTCCCCCGTTAGCACTAGGTCTGGACATAGGGCTAGACCTATCTCCTATCGTTGGCGGGGTGTCCGGTCCAAATGGGGGCTACTCCACGGACCAACTGGTCTACGACATCCAGTTCGGGGCCATCCACGCCGCTACCTCTGCCACCGTGGGCACGGTCATCAACGGTGGCAACTACGCCGAAAACCTTGGCAGCGCCTTCCAGTCCGCCGCCATCGGCGTGCTGGGCAAGCAGGCGGCCCTGAAGCTTGGCCAGGCCTACCGTGACGGCGACCTGAACTACGTCACGCACAAGATTGCCCATGCCGCCCTGGGGGGTGCACTGGCGGCAGGGACCGGCGGAGACGCCGTTTCCGGCGCCATCGGCGGTGTCGTGGGGGAAATCGCGGCGGAAGAACTGACCGCCCGGTTCCTACAGTCGCAACTCGAAAATCCCGAGAGCCTGCGAAATCTGACCCTGGAAAAACAGGCCGAGCTACGCGCAGACACGGAACAGCTTCGCGAACTCGGCGTGGACTTCAGCAAGCTGGCCGCCGGGGTTGCTGCCGCCCTTGCCGGGCGCGACGTCAACGACGCTGCAGGTTCGGCGGAGAACGCCGCCCGCAATAACGCGGTGATGGTCCTTCCCATCATGCTGGAGTTGATCGATAAAGGACTGCAAACATACGATGCCTATCGCCTTGCTCAGGCGTGGGAAGCTGGTGACACGGAGCAATTCGAAGAGATACTCGAAGAAATAGCACTGGGTGCCGCCGTAGACGCCATCCCCGGAAGTGTCATTGCCGTCAAGGTCGGCCTCGCGCTGAAGAAGTTCGGTATCGTTGGCCTTGGCGCCAAGATCGTTGGCAAGTATGGGGATGATGCTGCGGGGCGAGTTGCCAAACTGGCACCGGCGGAAAGTCCAATCTGGCAAGAGTTCAAGAATTTTCAAGGAAAAACAAAGACAAATGGCTTGAGCGGGAAAAAAGAAAGATTTTACGAATGGGATTATACGCACGGGGACATCGAGGTGTACGACAGAAACGGAAAGCATCTCGGGTCAATGGACCCAATTTCTGGCGAAATGAAGAAGCCACCAGTGGTCGGCCGCGAAAAATGAGGGTGCAACAATGTCCCACTGCTGCGAATTAATGAATTTATTCTTGAATGACGCGCGAATAAACATATTCTACGACGAGGTAACTAGAGAATATTACATAAAAATAGACGGTGGAAACTCTATTCAATGCTTATTCTATTGCCCTTGGTGTGGAAAAAAGCTGCCAATATCGCTTCGCGATGTATACTACGGAATTCTTGATGAAAAATTTGGTGAAGACAGAGATTTTTATCGTGAAAATGTTCCTATAGAATTTTCAACGTCATCATGGTGGAAGAATATCGAGACAGATCTCAATATGCTCATTGAAAAATACAATTATGATTCAGAAACAGGAATTCCTGGAAGATGTCTTTTGTTGCGCAAAAACATTAGGAATAATTGTGACCAGAGCTGAGCTTACGCTGTGCAGATTGTTTTTTACACACAAATAAACTTTCACTTCAGCCAGTTATGCATATTGGTTGTGGATTTCAAGAAAATCAAAGCGGGCGAGACAGCCTTGCCCTCACCTTCATAAGCCACCATACGGTTAATGCTAAAAACAGACCGTCCTTTGTGCGGCCTGTGCAGAGATAGTATTCACCTGACACAGCCGCGCCTGACTCGGGCCTAATCGGGTCCCCTCCTTCCCCTTCATTTCCCCAGCAGTACCTGCACCAGCGCACCATCCACGGTGCCTTCCACCCGGTCTTCCACATCGTCGGGAAGGGTCCGGGAGAAGTCCAGCCCGGCGCGCTGGTCCGCGTCGCGCACGGATACGGCATTGCCTGCGGCGGGCTTTCGTCCCGGCGTTTCCTGATCGAAGATGAACGCGGGCACCCGGATGGGCGCGGCGCTGCCCTGCGGGGCGGGCACGGCGATGTTGCGCCAGTATCCGCTGGGGGGGGCCTCGTCCGCCGCTGGAAGCTTGGCATATTGCGCTCGTACATGATGAGCGTTGGCGACTCGACGCAAGGAGAGAGGCCAGGCACGACGAAAATCACTCCCCCCTTCTCTTTCCCGCCACATGCGACAACCACATGAATTTTTTTCAGAATAATCAGTATGTGGTGGGAAGTGTCCTTGCCGCCATGCACCCTTCGCGCACGGAAACCGCCCCGGCACATGTGGTGCCGGGGCGGTTGTTGGTGTTGCCCCCCGTGTAAGCGCAACGGGGCGAAGGGTGCGGGCCGGTTGTGGGCAGGTGCGGGAATCGGAGGGGCCTGCGGGCCACCGGACGCGCTGGGGGGCACCGACATTGGCGGATGGCCGGTCGGCCCGGCAAGCCTGCGGACCTGTCGCGCCGCAGGCCCCGGCGTGTCGGCCTGTCGGTTATTTCGCCACCTCGCAGGCCTGGGCCAGTTCCTTCATGCCCGCGTCTTCGACGATCAACTCTTCCGGATTGTCGGCGGCAACGTCCGAGGGGCAGTCCAGCACTGCGTGCAGGCGGTGGACGTCCAGCGCCCCTTCCCACTTGGACACGACGATGGTGGCCACGCCGTTGCCGATCAGGTTCGTGATGGCCCGCGCTTCGGACATGAAGCGGTCCACGCCCAGCAGGATGGCCAGGGCGGCGATGGGCACGGTTTCCAGGCTCTGCATGGTGGCGGCCAGGGTGATGAAGCCGCCGCCGGTCACCGCGGCCGCGCCCTTCGAGGTCAGCAGCAGGATGAACAGCACGTACAGTTGCGCTCCCAGATCAAGCGGCGTGTTGGTGGCCTGGGCCAGGAAGACGAAGGCCATGGTCAGGTAGATGCAGGTGCCGTCCAGATTGAAGGAGTAGCCCATGGGCAGGGTCAGGCCCACCACGGACTTGTCGCAGCCGGCATTTTCCAGCTTCGCCAGCATGCGCGGCAGGGCGGATTCGGACGAAGACGTGCCGAGCACCAGCAGGAGTTCTTCCTTGATGTACCGAAGGTACTTCATCAGGCTGAAGCCGGTCCATCTGGCCACGATCCACAGGACGACGAAGATGAATATGATGCAGGTCGTGTAGACCCCGGCCATCAGGGCAAGCAGCTGCTTGAGGGTGCCGGCCCCGTGTGCGCCCACCACGTACGCCATGGCGCCAAACGCACCGAACGGCGCGAAGTACATGATGTAATGAACGACCTTGAACAGGCCCTTGGAAAACTGGTCGATCCACTGCACCACCACCGTTACCTTCGCCCCCAGCGAGGCCATGGCCAGGCCGAAGGGAATGGAGAAGAACAGCACCTGCAGGATTTCACCCTTGGCAAACGCATCCACCACCGAACTGGGGATGATGTTCATCAGGAAATCCACGGTGGACATCTTCTTGGCGGCACCGGCGTACGTGGCCACCTTGGATGCATCCAGCGAGGCCACGTCCAGGTTCATGCCCACGCCCGGCTTGTACACGTTCACCACGATCAGGCCGATGGTCAGCGCGAGCAGGGTCATGGTCCAGAAGTAGAGCATGGTCTTCAGCCCCACGCGGCCCACCTTGCCCATGTCGCCCATCTTGGCGATGCCGACGACCACGGTGCAGAAAATGATGGGTGCGATGATCATCTTCACCATGCGGATGAAGGCATCGCCCAGCGGCTTCATCGTCCTGGCGGTTTCGGGCTGCACGATGCCGAACAGGATGCCGGTGACAATGGCGAAGATGACCCAGAAGTAGAGCGACTTGTATAGCTTTCTCTTTCCAAACATGCTCAGGCCCTCACATGTTGCTGGTTATCCTTGCTGACCACCATGGCCGGGCGGCGGAATCAGGTTGCGATATGCGGGTGCGTGCCGCCCCGCTGTCGCAGGCCATGATGCCGGGCCACGCGGACCGCCGCGGGCATCCTCCCGGCCGCCGCCACGGGGCGGCCGGGAGTTGCGCTGCGTTCGCGGCTATTCGTAGCTTTGGACAAAGGCGTTGATCCGCGCGCGCGACGTGGCGACACGCTCGCGCAGGCTGATCTTGTAGGCTTCCAGGTCGGCGATGGGGGTCCTGGCCACCCCGGTTTCCATGGCCGCCTTGGCCACGGCCGGGGTTTCCCATTCCAGCACGCGTGGGTCCAGGGGCTTGGGAATGATGTAGTCGCGCCCGAAGGTCATCTCCTTCACGCCGTACATGTCGCAGATGGCCGTTGGCACGGGTTCCTTGGCCAGCGCGGCCAGGGCCTTCGCGGCGGCGACCTTCATGGCCTCGTTGATTTCCGTGGCCTGCACGTCGAGCGCGCCTCGGAAGATGTAGGGGAAGCCCGAGACGTTGTTGACCTGGTTGGGGAAGTCGGTGCGGCCAGTGCCCATGATGCAGTTGGGGTTGGCCGCCTTGGCGTCGGCATACGTGATTTCCGGGTCAGGGTTGGCCATGGCGAAGATGATGGGGTTCGGGGCCATGGACCGGACCATGTCCTGGCTGACCAGGTCCTTCTTGGACAGGCCCAGGAAGATGTCCGCGCCCTTCATGCACTCCTGCAGGGTGGCGGGCTTGTCCTGCGCGAATTCGGCCTTGTACTTGTTCACGCCGTCGCGCCCCTTGCAGATGAGCCCCTTGGAATCGAACATGTGGATGTTTTTGGGGTCGATGCCGATGGCCGCATAGAACTTGGAGCAGGCAATGCCCGCCGCGCCCGCGCCCACGACCACCACCTTCATGTCTTCCAGGCGGCGGTTGAGGATTTCGGCCGCGTTGATCAGCCCGGCGCCGGAAATGACGGCGGTGCCGTGCTGGTCGTCATGAAACACCGGGATGTTCATCTCCGCCTTCAGGCGTTCTTCGATGTGGAAGCATTCCGGCGCCTTGATGTCTTCAAGGTTGATCCCGCCAAAGGTGGGTTCCAGGGCCTTGACGATTTCGCACAGCTTGTCCGGGTCGTTGCAGTCCAGGTTGATGTCGTAGACGTCGATGTCCGTGAAGGTCTTGAACAGCACGCCCTTGCCTTCCATCACCGGCTTGCCGGCCAGGGGGCCGATGTTGCCGAGGCCGAGCACGGCGGTGCCGTTGGAAACCACGGCCACCAGGTTGGACCGGCCGGTGTATTGCGCCGCCATGGCCGGGTCCGCCGCGATGGCCTTGCAGGCCTCGGCCACGCCCGGCGAATAGGCCATGGAAAGGTCCTTCTGGTTGTTGCAGGGCTTGGTGGGCACCACCTCGACCTTCCCGCGGCGGGGAAACTGGTGGTAGTTGAGGGCTTCTTCCTTGGTGAACAGCGCCATGTCGGTTCCTCCCTGGCAGCGGGGTGGTTAGGGTTCGTACCTGGGCTTGGCGTAGAGTTCCGCGCCGTGGGCGTCGTTGACGACCAGCAGGGGAAAGTCCTTGACCGTCAGCTTGCGGATGGCCTCTGGGCCAAGTTCGGGGTAGGCGATGACTTCCGACGCGGTGATGCGTTGGGACAGCAGGGCCCCCGCGCCGCCGGTGGCGCCGAAGTACACGCCCTTGTGTTCCTGCAGGGCATCGCGCACCTCCTGGCTCCGCTTGCCCTTGCCGATGCTGGCCTTGACGCCGAGGGCATGCAGGCGGGGCGCGTAGCTGTCCATGCGGCCGCTGGTGGTGGGACCGGCGGAGCCGATGGCGCAGCCGGGCGGGGCCGGAGCCGGGCCGACGTAGTAGATGATCGCGCCCTGCAGTTCGAAGGGCAGGCGCTCCTCGTTGTCCAGCGCCTCCATCAGCTTCCTGTGGGCCGCGTCGCGGGCGGTGTAGATGGTGCCGGTCAGGTAGACGACGTCCCCGGCGTGCAGCGGGACCACGTCTTCGTCCCTAAGGGGCGTGGTGAGGGTGTACGTGGCCATCAGAACACGACCTCCTTGGTGCGGGATGAGTGGCACTGCACGTTCACGGCAACGGGCAGGCTGGCGATGTGACAGGGGTGCATCTCCACCTTGACGTCCAGGCTGGTGGTCTTGCCGCCAAGCCCCATGGGACCGATGCCCAGGTCGTTGATGGCCGCGAGCAGCTCCGTTTCCATGACGGCCACTTCCGGGTCGGCGTTGCGCACGCCGATGGGGCGGAACAGGGCCTTCTTGGCCAGGGTGGGGGCCAGGTCGAAGGTGCCGCCGATGCCCACGCCCACCACGGTGGGGGGGCAGGGATTGGGGCCGGCCTCGGCCATGGTCCGCACCACGAAGTCGCGGATGCCGGCCCAGCCTTGGGCGGGCTTCAGCATGGCCACGCGCGACATGTTCTCCGAGCCGCCTCCCTTGGCCATGAAGCGGATCCTCAGGGCATCGCCGGGCACCATGTGGGCGTGGATGATGGGCGGGGTGTTGTCGCCGGTGTTCTTGCGCGTCAGGGGGTGGCACATGGACTTGCGCAGGTACCCCTTGTCGTAGGCCTCGACCATGGCGTCGCCGAGCACCTGTTCCAGGCTGCCGCCCGCGATCTTCACGTCCTCGCCGTAGTCCACGAAGAACACGGCGGACCCGGTGTCCTGGCACAGGGCCAGCTGGGTGTTGCGGGCAAGGTCGGCATTTTCGATGAGCTGGGCCATGACCTCCCTGGCCGAGGCGGATTCCTCCTCCGCGTGGGCCTTGGTGAAGGCGGCGTAGACGTCGTCCGACAACAGGCGGCAGGCGTCCATGATCATGTCCCGGACCGCTTCGTGGATGGCCTTGGCGCTAATGCTTTTCATGGCAGCATCCCTTGTGCCCTTTGTGGTTGAGAGCGGCCATGACGGCCTTGGGCAGGATGCCCTTGACCGAATGCAGCATCAGCATGCGGCGCATGATGCCCAGCTGGTCCTGCAAGGGGAGGTGCTTGGGGCAGACGTCCTGACAGCCCAGCAGACCCATGCAGCCGAACACCCCCTGGTCGTTGCCGATGACGTCGTAGTAGGCGCCGTCGGAGCGCAGGTCGCGCGGGTCCATGGCAAAGCGGGCGATGCGCGCGATGGACGCGGCACCCAGGAAGTCCTCGCGCATGCGGGCCGTGCCGCAGGCGGCGATGCAGCAGCCGCATTCGATGCAGCGGTCCAGTTCGAAGATTTCCTCGGCCAGGGCGTTTTCCATGCGCACCTCTTCCGCCGCCGGGTCGAAGGCGGCGTCGTTGCCGTGCACCCAGGCCTCTATCCTGGTGCCCACGTCGCGGAACCACGTGCCCGTATCCACGGACAGGTCGCCCAGCAGCTTGAAGACCGGCAGGGGGTGCAGGGTGATCTCGGCGGGCAGGTCCCTGGTCTGGGTGTGGCAGGCAAGGCCGGGGCGGCCGTTGATGACCATGCCGCACGACCCGCAGATGCCGGCCCGGCAGCAGAAGTCGAACTTCAGCGAGGGGTCCGTCTCGTCGCGGATCTGGGTGAGGGCGATGAACAGGGTCATGGAGTCGTACTCGTTGATGTGGAACGACTGCATGTGCGGACGGGAATCCGGATCCAGCGGGTTGTACCGGAATATCTTGATGTGCAGCTTGCGGTTCATCTGTTTTCCTCCCCTAGTCCTTGCTCTTGGCCTTGTTCAGGTTGTCGATGGCGTCCCGGGGAATGCCGAAGCGCGCCTCGGGCAGCTCGTTGGGGATGATCCTGCCGCCGCCGTAGCCGCGTTCGCCGGGGGGAATCTCGTAGTACGGGGAGGCGTCCTCGTATTCGAGGGTGGGCAGGTGGTCGCCTTCCTTCCAGTAGGCCAGGGTGCGCTTCAGCCAGTCGCGGTCGTTGCGTTCGGGAAAGTCCTCGCGCGTGTGCGCCCCGCGCGATTCGGTGCGCATCAGGGCGCCGTGGGCCGTGCACTGGGACAGCTTGATCATGCCCCGCATGCGCAGGGCCGTGGACATTTCGGGGTTGAAGCCGAGGGGGTTGGTCTGCAGGGCGATGCCCCCGGCGCGTTCGTGCAGTTCGGCCAGCTTGTCCACGGCCTTCCGCAGGTCCGCGCCGTTACGGAAGATGCCGACGTAGTCCATCATCACCGAATGCATCTCGTCGCGCAGCGTGAGGGCGCTTTCCTTGCCCTTGCGGCCTGTGACGATGTCCTTGATGCGCTCTTCGAGCGTGCGGCGGGCGTCGTTCATGGCCGCCATGGAGAAGGTGGCCGTGCTGCCCTTGAGGTACTTGACGATCTGCCTGCCCACGTAGCGCCCGGCCACCACGGTTTCGGCCAGCGAATTGCCGCCCAGGCGGTTGAAGCCGTGCATGTCCCAGCAGGCGGCCTCGCCCGCGGAGTACAGGCCCTTCAGCCCGTAGGCGGCGCCGTCGCGGTTGGTGCGGATGCCGCCCATGGAATAGTGCTGGGTGGGGCGCACGGGGATGAGCTGCTCGATGGGGTTCACCCCCAGGAAGTTCATGCAGATGTCGTAGACTTCGCGCAGCTTGTGGGTGATGTGGTGGACGCCGAGGTGCCGGATGTCGAGCCACAGGTGGTCGCCGTAGGGCGACTTGACCCCCAGCCCCTTGCGCATGTGTTCGGTCATGCGGCGCGAAACCACGTCGCGCGAGGCGAGTTCGGCCTTTTCCGGCTCGTAGTCGGGCATGAAGCGGTATTCGTTGACGTCCAGCAGGGTGCCGCCGTCGCCCCGGCAGCCTTCGGTCACCAGGATGTCCGTGGGCACGGTGCCCGTGGGGTGGAACTGCACGGCCTCCATGTTGCCCATGGGCACGATGCCCGTGTCCAGGGCGCAGATATGGCCGCCGCCGTCACAGATGACCGCGTTGGTGGTGGCGCTGTAGCAGCGGCCGTAACCGCCCGTGGCGATGAGGGTGGCGGTGGCGAAGTAGGCGCGCAGCTCGCCGGTGCGCAGGCAGCGGGCGATGCACCCCATGCACTGTTCGCCGTCGTGGATGAGCACCTCCGCCTGGGTGCGGTCGTGGATGGTCACGCCGTATTGCAGGCACTTGCTGTCCAGGGTGTTCAGGACGGAACGGCCCGTGCCGTCGGCCGTGTAGCAGGTGCGCCACTTGGCCGTGCCGCCGAAGGCCCGGGCGTGGATGAGCCCGTGCTTTTCGCGCTTTTCCTCGGCCTCGAAGGGCTTGCCGCCCTTGTAGTAGGTGTGCATGCCCGCTTCCACGCGGTTCCACGGCACGCCCCAGTGGGCCACCTCGCGCATGACGATGGGCGCGGTGTCCGCGAATATCCTGGCCACTTCCTGGTCGCAGCCCCAGTCCGAACCCTTGACCGTGTCCAGAAAGTGGACGTCCGGACAGTCGCCGTCGCCCATGATGGCGTTGCCCAGCGCGGCCTGCATGCCGCCCTGGGCGGCGGACGAGTGGGAGCGGCGCGGCGGAACGATGGACAGGCAGATGGTGCTGAAGCCCGCCATGGCGGCCTCCACGGCCACGCGTTCGCCGGCCAGGCCGGCACCGATGCACAGTACGTCAGTGTAGAAGATCTGCATGGTGTTCCTCGTGCTTAGATGCTCAGCCAGTAGAGCCGGGCAAGGGTAAGCAGGCCGATGGCGACGAATCCGCCCATCATCACGACCTCGGCCCGCTGGTACCAGGCGCGGCGCGCGCTGGAGATGAAGCCGTACTTGATGCCGATACGGTAGAAGCCGATGCCGACGTGCATCTCGGCCATGGGCAGCAGGACCAGGTACAGGGACAGCCAGGTGCCGCCCTGGACGCGCGCCGCGCTCTTGGCGGCGGATATGGGCAGGTCGGAGAGCACGGTGAAGACGTGCACGGAGGCAAGGACGAGGATGACGATGGCGCTGACCACCTGCACGAGCCACAGGGTGGTGTCCTTGTGGCGCAGCATCCTGCTGTGCGTCACGACGGCCTTCCACTCGCCCTGTTCGAAGGGCATCTTCCGCGCGGCAAGGATGAAGTGGACGACCATGACGACGAAGATGGCCGGGCCGCCGATCTGGGCCATGTAGGTGGCCTCGAAGAAGTGGGCCAGGGCGTTCATGATGGCGGGGCTCAGGACCACGCTGGAAACCAGCAGCAGGTGCGCCCACAGGAAGAGGATGAGCAGCGCGCCGGACGCCACCATGAGGAAGTCGAGTCGGCCGGCGATGTTGCTTTGATCCGGAACGTGCAGGGTAATCGCGCTCAAGTTCATGGCAATGGCTCCTCGGATACGATCCTTTCGTTTGTTCGCGCACGGTGCTCCGGGCTGCCGTTCATCTGCCGGAACCGGAAGGGGATGGACCGGCCGGTGGTACCTCCTCGTGGTCCTGTTCCCGTCCGGCCCGTGGCGGGGCGCGGGGCGTGCGTCACCCCCACAGCATGGGGCGTACCAAAAAGGCGATCCGGAAATGTATTTGAATGACAGCTTGTTGTGGATGGCGATGGCAGCCGCGCAACGGGCTTTCCTGCCGGGTGGGAAGGAACATTCCTGCTGGGCGGGAGAGCGCTGCCCCAAAAAAAAGGCGCGGCAGGATGCCGCGCCGCGAAGGAACCGGATGATGTGGGCTAGTGGGTGGTGATGCCGTACTTCTTGAGCAGCGCGTACAGGCGTGACTGCGAAAGGCCCGAAAGCCGGATGACCTCCCTGACGTTGCCGTTGGTGGATGTCATCAGGTTCTGGAGGTAGCGGCTTTCGGCCTTGGCCAGAACCGCGTCCCTGTATTCCTGCAAGGGTTGCGAGGGGGTGACGTCGCCAGCGCCGCCGTTGGCGTCTTCCCGCGCCTTTGCGGCGGAATGCGCCGGACCCGCGATCCTGGCCCTGGCCACCTTGGCCCGCAGGCCGGGCGGCAGGTGCTGGGGAAAGAGGTACTGGTCGAGCTTCGCGGCCGTGAAGGCGTGCTCCAGGGTATGGATGAGTTCCCGGACGTTGCCCGGCCATTCGTAGGCTTCCAGCGTTTCCAGAAAGTCCGTGCTGCATGTCTTGGGCGCCGTTCCCGCCCGCGCGCACATGGCTTCGAGGAAGTGTTCGGTCAGCAGCCGGACGTCCCCGGCACGCTCGCGCAACGGGGGCAGGTGGATGTGCGAGGCGCGCAGGCGGTAGAGCAGGTCCGACCTGAAGGTGCCCGCCTCGGTCATGTCGTCGAGGTTGCGGTTGGTGGCGGCCACCAGCCGGAAATCGACGCCGCGTTCTTCCCGGTCGCCCAGCGAGCGGACGATGCGCTCCTGCAGGACGCGCAGGAAGTTCTTCTGCACGGTGGGGGGCAGTTCGCCGACCTCGTCGAGGAACAGGGTGCCGCCGTTGGCTTGCAGGATGAGGCCGAGCTGGTCCTTTTCCGCCCCGGTGAAGGCCCCCTTGCGGTGGCCGAAGAGGATGGACTGGGCGATGCTTTCGGGCAGGGTGGCGCAGTCCACGGTCACGAAGGGGCCGTCCGAACGCCTGCTGTTCTGGTGGATGGCATGGGCGAAGAGCTCCTTGCCGGTGCCGGTTTCTCCGGTGATGAGCACGTTGGAGTCCTCTCCGGCGAACTGGGCCACCATGTCCAGAACCCGCATGAGGGCGGGGCTTTCCCCGACGATCCTGTCCCGGCTCAGCACGGACCACAGCGCGTTGCCGCCCTCCTTGCTGCGCGCGCGGCGATAGTCCAGGGCCCGCTTGAGGGTCAGGGAAATCTGTTCGACGCTGTAGCTCTTCTCTATGTAGTCCCAGGCCCCGTTCTTGATGGCCAGTTCGGCGCCGGCCGGGTCGCCCATGCCCGTGACGATGATCACTTCGGGCTTCGCCGACATGGACGTCAGTTCGCCAAGGATGGAAAGCCCGTTTCCGTCCGGCAGCTTCACGTCAAGGAACACGACGTCGAAGGCCTTGGCCCGGGCCATGCCCGCCCCGGCGGCCAGGGTGCCGACACTGTCGACGTCGCAGCCCATGCGCTTCACCGTCCGGGACAGCACGTGGCAGATCGACTCGTCGTCATCGATGATGAGTATTCGCGGCATGGTGCTCCGTGCGCTGCACGCGCGAAGGGTTGCTGTCCAGAACTTCCCGCACTCCCCGGCATATCTCCACCGTGTCGAACGGCTTGCGGAAGAAGGCCGACACCCCGGCCTTCTCCAGGTCCGTCGGCACCCGGTTCAGCAGCCCGTCCCCCTCGAAGCCGCTGCACAGGATGACCGGGATGTCCGTGCGGATCTTGCGGACCCTTTTGATGAACTCCGTCCCGTTCATTTTCGGCATGAGCTGGTCGGTGATGATCAGGTCGTAACTGGACGGACTAGCTGAGAAAATGTTCAGGGCCTTGGTGCTGTCCAGGCAACTGGTGACGGTATAGCCCACCCGGCTGAACAGCCTGTGCAGCGAGGCGATGAGGTCGCTGTCGTCGTCAAGGAGCATGATGTGCTCCGTGCCTTCGGGCAGTTCCAGGTGCCGTTCGTGCAGGGTGTGCTCTTCCGAGGGGGTGGCGCAGGGCAGCAGGACATGGAAGGTGGAGCCCTTGCCGGGGGCGCTGGCCACCGTGATGGCGCCTCCGTGCATGGTGACGATGCTCTTGGTCATGGACAGGCCAAGGCCCGTGCCGCCGGACTTCTTGCGGGTGGTGTAGAACGGCTCGAAAATGCGCTTGATGATGACGGGCTTCATGCCCATGCCGTTGTCCGTCACGGAAAGCCGGGCGTACGACCCCACCTGCAACCCCATGGTCCGGGCCTCGTCGTCGTCCAGTTCCACCGCCGCCAGTTCCACCGTCAGAACCCCGTTGAAGCCGCGCATGGCCTGCTCGGCATTGGTGCACAGGTTCATGATGATCTGCAGCAACTGGTCGGGGTCGGCCTCCACCCAGATGTCCTGGGCCTCTATCCGCCTGCGCACCTCGATGCTGGCCGGAATGAGCGTCTGCACGAAGTCCGTGCATTCATGGGCGATGCGGGCCAGGTTGACCGGCTGCCGGGGGGCGTCGGCCTTGCTGCTGAAGTTCTTGATCCGCCGCACGAGGTTCTTGCCGCGCTTGGCCGCCTTGGAAATGTGCTCGAGGTCGTCGTGCGCGGGCGAGCCGGGGGGGATGTCCATCAGGGCCAGTGCCGCGCAGGAGGATATGGCGCCGAGCACGTTGCCGAAGTCGTGGGCGATGCCCCCCGCGAAAATGCCCACCGCCTCCATCTTCTGGGCCTGCATCAGCTCCCGCTCCAACTGGCGCCATGGCTTGAGAATGGAGTTGATCATGATCAGGCTGATGGGCGCGACCACGAAAACCAGCAGCAGGGCAACGCCCGTGCCCACGGTGATGATGGCGCGCCGGTGGATCTTGGTGAAGATGTCCGAAAAGGTCTGCTGGTCCCGGTTGATGTCGTCTATGTACAGGCCGGAGCCGAGCCAGAAATCCGTTTCGGGAATGAGCTGGGCGTATACCAGCTTGGTCCTGCGGAACGATTCCCCCGGCTTGTAGAAATTGTACTGTACGAAGCCGCCGCCGGAGAGGGCTTTTTCGGTAAGCTCCCTGATGTATTTCGTGCCGGTGTCGTCTTCCGTCTCCAGCCTTTGCTGCCCCTGGAAATCGGGAAATATGGGATGCGCGACGTTCGTTCCGTTGGTGCTGTAGGCAAAGAAGTATCCGCTGTCATCGTATTTCGCGTGGTTGACGATCTTGCGGACGGTTTCTTCCTTGCTCTCGTCGCTGTACTTCGCGATTTCCCCGATTGAACCGGTCATGGATTGCACGGACGTCCTGAGCGTGCGACGCATGTTTTCAAGCATCATTTGCCTGGCCGCAATCTGCGTCTCTTCCAGCGTCTTGTTGATATAGAAGCTGTAGACGAAGCTGATGGCGGTGGCGAACACGATCATGAACACGACAAGCAGGGCTATCCGGCTGATGACGGAATAGCTGAGCAACGGAAAGTACTTCTTGATGCTGCGCATAAGGTCGCTTTGCTTCTGGTTGCGTTGCCGTGCGTGAAATACCTGCGAATATATCTAGTCGAGCATGCCCCCGGCCACAAGGGCGCGGGCGGTTCGTGCGCCATGCCCGCCGCATGCCCCGGCGTTGCCGCCCCCTGGGGCGGGGGGGCTGGACCCACACCCTCCGTCCGGCGCGGTTCCCCCCGAAAAAACACATACAAGTACCGTGCCGGTGGCGCACGCGGAATGGTGTTTTTAAAATTATGTTATTTCAACGTGTTGTTGTGTGGCTCCGGGCTGAGGGCCGAAGCCGGACATGTGCATTCCTGCCGGACGGGAAACGCTTCCCGTCGTCCGGGAATTCGTCCCGCCGCCGGGCCTTCCGTCGCTGCAAGTGGTTGTATTCAGGTGTGTTGCAAAACGGGGCGCACTGGCATGTCCGGTGCATTTGACCTTGGACGGCCCTGGGCCAGGGGCGGACTTCCGTGGCCGCCCGGCCTGCCCACCCCGCCCCGCCGACCGCACTGGACGGGATTGGGCCTGAACGGAGTTGGCCGGACCACGATTCATGACCGCAATCGACAGGAAGGAACCATGCCGAATACGATCCTTGAAAAGAAGCAGCTCATCCCGGACCAGACCTCCAAGCTCGTCATCCACGCCCCGGACATCGCGGCCAGGGCGCAACCGGGGAACTTCGTCATCCTGCGCGTGCACCCCAAGGGCGAGCGCATTCCCCTGACCATCGCCGACACCGACCCGGAAAAGGGCACCATCACCATCGTCTACCTGGTCCTTGGCAAGACCACCGCCATGCTCGAGGAACTGCAACAGGGCGACGACATCCTGGACCTGTGCGGCCCCCTGGGCAAGGCCACCCACATCGACCGGATGGACACGGTCATCTGCGTGGGCGGCGGCACGGGCATCGCGGCCATGCACCACATCGCCAAGGGGCACCACGAGGCGAGCAACCGGGTCGTGGCCATCATCGGTGCCCGCGGCAAGGACCTGCTGCTCTTCGAGGACGAGCTGAAGCTGTTCGCCGACGAGGTGCTGGTGTCCACCGACGACGGCAGCCGCGGCCACAAGGGGCTGGTCACGGAACTCCTGCGGCAACGCCTGGAACGGGACAAGGGCGTGGGCGAGGTGGTGGCGGTGGGGCCGGTGCCCATGATGGCCGCCGTGGCGCGCACGACCAAACCCTTCGGAGTCAAGACCACCGTGTCGCTCAACTCCATCATGGTGGACGGCATCGGCATGTGCGGTGCCTGCCGCGTCAGCGTGGGCGGAAGCACCCGGTTCGCGTGCGTGGACGGCCCGGAGTTCGACGGGCACGAGGTGGACTTCGCGGAGCTTGGCAAGCGGCTGAATTTCTTCAAGACCATGGAAGGGCAGAGCATGGCCCGCAGGCACGAATGCAAGTGCGCGGAAGCAGAGGGCAAGAAGCGGAAGAGGGCGCTTGCCCCGCGCGTGCCCATGCCGCACCAGCCCGCCGGGCAGCGGGTGAACAATTTCGACGAGGTAGCCCTGGGCTACAGCATGGACATGGCCGTGCAGGAGGCGCAGCGCTGCCTGCAATGCAGGAAGCCCCAGTGCGTCAAGGGCTGCCCCGTCGAGGTGC
Organism: Desulfovibrio sp.; assembly: GCA_031287575.1. GTDB lineage: Bacteria > Desulfobacterota > Desulfovibrionia > Desulfovibrionales > Desulfovibrionaceae > Cupidesulfovibrio. The sequence continues at coordinate 1,407 of JAITSV010000061.1, read as the reverse complement.
CCATCCCCCAGTTCATCGCGGCGCTGGCCGAACGGAACGTGGAAAAGGCCTACAAGATCATCAAGAGCACCAACAGCCTGCCGGCCATCTGCGGGCGCGTCTGCCCGCAGGAAAGCCAGTGCGAGGGCGGTTGCGTGCTGGGCGCCAAGGGCGAGCCTGTGGCCATTGGCCGCCTGGAGCGTTTCGTCGCCGACGAGTTCTTCCACCGCGACGCCTGCGACCTCATTTCCGACAAGCCGCGATGTCCGCTCATCGATCCCGCGAAAAAGGTGGCCTGCATCGGTTCCGGCCCCTCGTCCCTGACCGTGGCGGGTTACCTGGCCTCGCGCGGGTGCAAGGTGACGGTCTACGAGGCCCTGCACGAACTGGGCGGCGTGCTGGTCTACGGCATTCCGGAGTTCCGGCTGCCCAAGAACAAGATCGTGGCCAAGGAGGTCAACGCCCTGCAGGAACTGGAGGTGGAGTTCGTGCGCAACGCCGTGGGCGGCAAGACCTTCGGCATTCGCGACCTGTTCGCGCAGGGCTGCAAGGCCGTGTTCATCGGCGTGGGCGCCGGGCTTCCCCGGTTCATGAACGTGCCCGGCGAGAACCTGAACGGCGTGTTTTCGGCCAACGAGTACCTGACCAGGGTCAACCTTGGCCGGGCGTACGACTTTCCGCACTTCGACACGCCCATCATCCGGGGCCGCAACGTCACCGTCTACGGCGGCGGCAACGTGGCCATGGATGCCGCGCGCACTGCCCGGCGCCTGGGGGCGGAATCGGTGCGCATCGTGTACCGGCGCACCGTGGAGGCCATGCCCGCCCGACGCGAGGAGGTCGAGCACGCCATCGAGGAAGGGGTGATCATGGAATGCCTGGCCGCGCCCCTGGAATTCTTGCCGGGGCAGGACGGCAACCTGGGCACGGTGCGCTTGCAGCGCATGGAACTGGGCGATCCGGACGCCTCGGGGCGGCGCAGCCCCAGGCCCGTGCCGCACGACGTCTACGAACTGGACACGGACCTTGCGGTCATTGCCGTGGGCACCCGTTCGAACCCCGTGCTGCTGGAGAACGAGCCGGGCCTTGCCCTGAACAAATGGGGCTATGTCGAGGTGGACGAGCACACCGGAGAGACGAGCATGCCCAACGTCTTTGCCGGGGGCGACATCGTCACCGGCGCCGCCACGGTCATCCTGGCCATGGGGGCAGGGCGCCTGGCAGCCAAGGAGATAGCGCGGCGGCTGGGCTGCTGAGGCATGCCGCGCCGGGCGGGCTCATGTCGCCCGGCGCTTTTCCGGTATGGGTTTGCCCGTTGCCCGGCGGATGCCGGGGCAGGGGGGCTTGCGGCAGGTCGGGGTGGGGGCCGGGGCGGGGGGGGGACAGGGCCCCCGGGCCGGGCCCCCCCCGCCCGGCGCCCCCCGGTCG
>JAITSV010000084.1 GCA_031287575.1 Desulfovibrio sp. | reverse complement strand
CTTGCCAAAATAAAAAAATTTTATAATTTTGAACTTGAACTTATTACCGACACAATCGATGACACAATCGCCAGCGAAATACAGAGTGAAATATCAGAATTTTTATCAATTTCAAATATACAATCCCATAACAAAACCATTGTTCGCTATAATTATGACAAAAAAAAGACTGAGACTTGGAGTGGTACAATAAAATATTCGTGGAAAATGTTAGGATTGCAAGACAGCGCGCCACTTGATATAAAATTCTCAATGCGCCAAGATCCAAAAATATCAATACTCGCAGATGTGCTATCGAATTCCATACTACACACCGTCAGCACTGCCCTCGCTAACAACACAAAAACAATCCTGACATCACAAAATGCGATATCCTCTCACCCGCTTTCTGAATCATTCAAATCCTTAACGGTTGACGACCACAACGATATTACAAAAACATTATACCATTCAATCCTTGAAGGAAAAAACAGTTTTCAAGAAAAATTAGACTTCATCAAGAGACTTGCAGTAAATGCGAAGATCACTACCGACAACATCAAAAAAGCTTAGCACCCTTCACATCACAATGAAGGCCGTAGCTTCACTGCTACGGCCTTCATTGGTTTAGCTTACAACAATCCCTGCAACGCGCATTTCCTTCAAGACTGTCTCCACCAGCACGGCCAGCGGCGTGGTGGGCCGCCCGATCAGCGTGGAAAGCTGGTGCCCGTCGTCGAACAGGCCGCCCCTGGCCGCGCCCGCATCGGAGTCGGCCAGCAGGTCCGCGATGGGTTCCGGCAGGCCCACGTTCACCAGCATGGCACGGTACTCCGCCTGCGGCAGGTTGGTATAGCCGATCTGCCTGCCGGTCCGGCGGCTGACCTCGGCGGCCAGTTCCGCCAGGATGTAGGAGGTGTCGCCCGCCAGTTCGTACACCTTGCCCGCCTGGCCTTCGCCGGTCAGCACGGCCACGGCGGCGGCGGCATAGTCCGCCCGCGCGGCAGAGGCGATGCGCCCGTCACCCGCGCTGCCCATGAATGCACCGTGTTGCAGTGCGGCGGGCAGGCTGGCCAGGTAGTTTTCGGTGTACCAGCCGTTGCGCAGCAGCACGTGCGGCAGGCCGGACGCCCGCAGCAGGGCCTCCGTTTCGCGATGCTCCGCGCCAAGGCCCAGCGGCGTGGTGTCCGCATGCAGGATGCTGGTGTAGACCACCAGCCCCACGCCCGCGCGTTTGGCGGCCTCGATGACGTTGCGGTGCTGCGGCACGCGCACGCCCACCTCGCTGGAGGAAATCAGCAGCAGCCGGTCCACGCCCGCGAAGGCCGCGTCCAGCGTTTCCGGCCTGGCATAATCGGCGACGCGCACCGTCACGCCCCTGGCGGACAGGTCCGCCACCTTGGACGGATTGCGCACCGCCGCCACGATATTTTCCGCAGGCACGCGGGCCAGCAGCCCTTCCATCACCAATCGGCCCAGTTGGCCGGATGCTCCGGTTACGGCAATCATGGTCGAACTCCTTTACGTTGGGGGTTGGAGTTGCCAATATATGGCTGCAACGCACTTTTAGTAAGTACGCACATGAAGGTAAGTATGAAGAAAATTGCCAGCGACTCCACTCCCGCGCCGACTGCCATCAGAAATTCCACGGAATTCACGATGGCTGGCGCCTCGGGCGCATCCCGCCCGTCTGGCTCATTGGGCTCACTGGCCGCACTGGGCGCATCCGGCGCACTTGGCTCGCACGACATGCCCGGCGCATCCGGCACGCCCGCTTCCGCCACCGACACCGAGTCCGCCACCGACACCGAGTCCGCCACCGTCGCCACGCCCCCCACCGCGCTTGTATCGCGCGGCAACCTGTTCGCGGAACAATGTCCGTCGCGGCAGATTCTGACCCACGTCACCAGCCGCTGGGGCGTGCTGATCCTTGTGGCCTTGCTGGAAGGCACGCACCGCTTCAGCGAATTGCGCCGACGCGTCGGCGGGGTCAGCGAACGAATGTTGTCCCAGACCCTGCAATGGCTGGAGACCGACGGCTTCGTCACGCGCACCGCCTACCCCGTGATGCCGCCCCGCGTGGAATACAGTCTGACGCCGCTGGGCCGGGAGATCAGCGAGCAGGTACGCCAGTTGACGGATTGGATAGAAGAGAACCTGGGACGGATCCGGCACGGGTGACCGCCGCAGCCACCTGCACCCGGAAGACAAGCGGAAGTTGGCACCGGGCGCACCCCGCGCACCGGAACACGCCTATTCGGGCAACACGGACGCGTCACCGCACGGGGCGGGCCGGTCCACGGCCTGCGTGCGGTAGTTCGTCTCCAGCCGGGCCAGAATCGGATAGCGGCAAAACGCGCCATCGTAGGCTCTGGTCTTGCGCAGCATGAAGAATATGGTGTGCGCCAGCGTGGGAAAGGCCCCGGCAAGGCGGCGCGCCACCCCGCCGGGAAAGGGATAGAACTGACTGCCCATGAACTTTTCAAGCCGGAATCCCTCCGGCCAGCATTCATCGAGAAACAGCCCGAAGTCGCCCTTGGAAAAGCAGCGCACGTGCGCGGAACACATCTTGGACTGGGTGGGATGACCGCCGAACAGCATCAGCAGCCTGTTGTGCAGCGCGGAAAGATTGGGCACCCCCAGGATGCACACCCCTCCCACCCGGAGCACTCTGGTCATTTCGTGAAAGATCCAGAAGAGTTCCTTCACGTGCTCCAGCACCTGGTTCGACAGCACGACGTCAATGCTTTCATCCGCGAAAGGCAGGGATTCCTCTTCGATGTTCACGGCATGCACCGTGCAGCCGCGCTCGCGCAGCAACCGTACGTTGTCCGGGTAGCATTCCACCGCGTGCAAGGCTCCATGCGGGCACACCGCGCGCGCGATGCCGAGATCGCGCCCCATCCCGGCCCCCACGTCCACCAGCGTGGAAAAGGGCATGGCCGCACGCAGCATGGCCTCGACCACCTGCGGTCCGTACGTTTCATCATGGTCGATGAATCGCGCCATGGCGTGGGCGCCGCCAACGCTGCCTTTCGGCGTTCCGGTCCGGGCGTGCTCGTTCATCGACACCGTGTACCGCAAGGTTCGGGGGGCCGTAAACCGGCCGACCGCGCAACGGGCACTTTCCCCACGCGCGCAAACGCGAAAGGGGCGAGGTATTGCTACCTCACCCCTCGTGCATTCAATGGCGGAGCGGAAGGGACTCGAACCCTCGGCCTCCGGCGTGACAGGCCGGCGTTATAACCGTCTTAACTACCGCTCCGCGGAAACCCGGACATGGATACCGACCGCACAGCGGTCTTCCATGCCGGGAAATTCGGGCTTTAAAAAGGGGGAGCTTGCGCTCCCCCCTCTGGGATCCTGGCGGAGCCGAAGGGACTCGAACCCTCGGCCTCCGGCGTGACAGGCCGGCGTTATAACCGTCTTAACTACGGCTCCGCGTGGTGGTGGGCAGTGCAGGGCTTGAACCTGCGACCCCCGCCGTGTGAAGGCGGTGCTCTCCCAGCTGAGCTAACTGCCCACGTAGGAAGGACTGTCTATCCTCACCCCCCCGAAGTTGTCAACGGAATTTTCCCGGCGCAATGCATTTTTTTAATCCTCGCTCATAACACCGGTAAATAGCAAGATATCTCACCACAGACGCCATCTTCTCCAGCCCAAAACCGGCCATATGCCCACGGCCCACGCCACCGGGGGAGGCCTGCCAAAGCAGGCCGTTCCGCTCGTAACACGGCGCCTGCCCGGGTCCGGCACGTCCCTTCCGTGCACCCGTCCGCCACTGCACGCCCGGCGGCTCCGCCCCGCCCTTCCATCATACGCACACAATCCTCACGCAGGGCACAGACAATCCTTGCGCAAGGAACCGTCTCTCTATACAAGGGTACTCGCATACCGTCGTCGTGCGCGGCAATTTCTTGCAGCGCCCGGCCTCGGAGACGGAACGTCCTTTTCAGGAGTGCGACGTACGCACATGTTCGACCCTACGGATATCGATGCCGCAGAGGACTCCCCCTGCCGCACCTGCATACAACCGGCCATCGACCACAGCATGCAGCTTACCCTGCTGCTGCGCGACGCAACCGCCTACGCCGCCCGGCTGCGCACCCGCTTCGCGGATGAACGCTCTCACGCGCCCCCACCGACGCCCGACACGTCGGCCCGGAGCAACTGACGCGATTTCACGCCGCACCCCCACAGCGGGAGCCCCCATGCTCGCCCAGATCACCGCGCATCCCTTGCACGCACCACGCACCCAGTGCCGGTGCCGCGCCCTTCCCGCGCGCCCCGCGCCCGCGCGATTCCTGTTCTTCCTATGCATCCTGCTGGTTGCGGCCCTGCTGCACCCGGCTCACACCCTTGCCCGCGACCCCGCGGTGCTCGACGGGCTGGCCCTTGCCCAGCGCGGCGTCAGCGCCAACCTGTGCGCCCTCACCTTTGACGACGGTCCCGGCCAGACCACGGAAGCACTGCTGAACATCCTGCGCGACAAGGGCGTGCGCGGCACCTTCTTCGTGGTGGGGTCACGCGTGCACCTGTACGCGGACGTCATGAAGCGGCTGGTGGCCGAGGGCAACGAAGTGGGCAACCACACCTTCACCCACACCAGCCTGCGCCAGCGTGCGCCCGTGGAGCAGCTGAGCGAGATCGCCCGCACCAACGAGGAACTGGCCAAGCTGGGCATCGTGCCGCGCTACCTCCGCCCGCCCTATGGCCGCTACGACAACGCCACCATCGACGCCGCCGCCGCCCAGAGCATGACCATTGCCCTGTGGTCGGTGGACAGCCGCGACTGGCGCAAGCACGACCTGTTCGCCATGTTGCCGCGCAAATCCTTCGGGGTGCGCGGGGTACGCGGCGTGTTCCTGTTCCACGACAACCACCGCGAAACGGTGGAAGCCATGCCTGCGCTCATCGACCGCCTGGCCGAAGCGGGCTGCACCTTCGTGACCATGTCCGAATACGTGGAAACGTCCGGTCCGCTCTGCCTGCACTGATCGGGGCGCGCCCCGCCGCCTTCGGTTGCCTGCCTGCCCCAGCCGGCCTGCGACGGCCCTCCACGCTCCGGCCCGCACCCGTCCCCAAGCCGTCGCTCCCGATCCTTTCCTGCACACCTGCGTCCCTCTCCCCTCGTCCTGCCCCGCAGCCCTTCCGCCCCGGCGTGTCCCGGCGTGTCCCCACGCCATGCCCTCTGCCCCCGCGCGCGCCAGCCCTTTGCGACAATTTCGTCGCACCATCCCGCCTTCTCTCCCCCTGCCTCACCCCGCCACTCCCGTTCCGCTCCGCGACGTGGAGCGTGCGCATCTTCAATAGGTTGAACAACCAACCGTATTGATTGCAAAATTTTTTAATGCTGCGTGATGTCCAGCCAAAACGGAGTATTACCCCCAGCCAGCGATACCCGCGCCATTGTTTGCCGTGTTTACATTCTCGTCCAAACGCGCGTATTGGAACGCCATTACAACTTTTCGGCTTGCGAGAAGGAGCCCGCCGCACTTCGCGGCATGGCCGGACCGGGCGTCCCGCCCAGGCAGACCGCCCCTTGCGGGCGCCTGCCGACGCCCTTTCCCGCCCTGCCGCCGCCTCGTGAGCGCATGCCCTCCACCCGGTCCCGTGACCGGGCGGGGTCCGTTTCCTTCACTTTTCCGGAGGTCGAACCATGCGCAACATCCTGCTGGCCCTGTGCCTTTCCCTGTGCCTCGTCCTGCCCGCCACGGCCCTCGCGGCGGACCTTGCCCTCAGCGTGCCGCTGCCGCTTACCGGCGGGCAGGCCAAGTTCGGCGAGATCATCAAGAAATCCATGGAAATCGCCGCCGAGGAAATCAACGCCAAGGGCGGCGTGAAGGGCGGCAAGCTGGTGCTGCGCTTCGAGGATTCGCAGGGCAAGCCCGAGATCGCCCGGTCCATCGCCGAAAAGATCATCGACGTGCAGAAGCAGCCGCTGCTGTTCGGCGAATACACCTCGGCCTGCGCCAAGGCCGTGGCCGCCGTGGCCGAGGAACGCAAGACCCCGTACGTGGTGGTGGCCTCCGCGGCGGACGAGATAACCCAGCAGAACTACAAGTACGTCTACCGCATCAACCCCACCAACGCCTATTACGCATCCGGCCTGCTTTCGTTCATGGACAAGGTGGTCAAGCCCAGGACCATGGTCATCCTGTACGAATCGTCCGACTTCGGCACCTCCGGCGCGGAAGAGATGGCCAAGTCCGCCGAAAAGGCGGGCATCAAGGTGCTGATGAAGGAAAAGTACGAGAAGGGCGCGGTGGACTTCAAGCCCGTGCTCTCGCAGGTCAAGGCGCAGAACCCCGACGTCATCTACATGGTTTCCTACGTCATGGATGCCGCCCTGCTGATGCGCCAGATCAAGGAACTGCGCATCGACGCGCGCCTGTTCGCGGGCGGGGCCGCCGGGTTCGCCATCCCCGAATTCATCGACAACGCCAAGGACGCCGCCGAGTTCGTGGTTACCGCCACCCTGTGGAGCCCGCAGGTAAGCTACCCCGGCGCGCGCGAATTCGCCGAAAGGTACAAGGCCGCCCACGGCGACTACCCCTCGTACCACGGCGCGCTGGCCTATGCTTCGGTGTACGTGGTCAAGGACGCCGTGGAGCGCGCCAGGGCCCTGACCACCGAAGACATCAACGCCGCCATGAAGGGCGTGGACATGATGACCGCCTTCGGCCCGGTGAAGTTCGAAAGCCGCGACGGCTACCAGAACCAGAACTTCATCGACACCCTGGCCTTGCAGGTGCTGCAGGGAAAACACGAAACCATCTGGCCTGAACGCTACGCCAGCGCCAAGCCGGTGTTCCCCATCCCCAAGTGGCGCGAACGCAAGTAGCGCCGTCCGTCACCACGCCGTGACCGCGCGGCGGCGGAGTGCCTCCCGCCGCCGCGCGACACACCGGCCCAAGGGCCGTCCACCGTGGACTGATCCCCGTCCGCCCCTCCAGGCCCCTGCCGGGGCCGGGTTCGCCAAAACCCGGCCCCGGCGGGACGGAGGGCCGATCCCCGGACCGCACCCGGACGCAACGCCCGCCCCTCCGCACATGGGCAGAGGACGGGCACCCTTGCGCAGGGTCGCGCATGCCCGCTCCGCCGCCGCACGGACAACCCGCCGCCAGCAAACACAGGGAGGTCACGCCCCATGTGGGTGCAAGCCGAAGTGTTCCTGCAAACCCTTGTCGCCGGCATCCTGCTCGGCGGCCTGTACGCGCTCATCGGCATCGGCATGACGCTGATCCTCGGCGTCATGAAGATCATCAACCTCACCCATGGCCAGCTGATGATGGTGGCCATGTACATCGCCTTCTGGCTGTTCACGCTGTTCGGCATCGACCCGTACGTGTCGCTGCTCATCGCGCCGCCGCTCATGTTCGCCTTCGGCATGCTGATCCAGAAGGCGCTGGTGAACCCGGTGCTGCGGGTGGAATCCATCCTGCCGCACAACCAGGTCATCCTTACCGTGGGCATCGGCCTGGTGCTCCAGAACATGGCCACCATCCTGTTCACGTCCGACTACCGGTCCACCCCGGTGGACTACGCCACCACCGCCTTCTACCTGTCCGACCTGTGGGCGGGCACCCCGGTGGAAATCTCGCTGTCGCTGCCGTGGGCGGTGTCGTTCCTGCTTTCGGTGGTGATCACCGTGCTGCTGTGGTTCTTCCTGGCCCATACCGACACGGGAAAATCCATCCGCGCGACCGCCCAGGACAAGGACGCCGCCATGATCATGGGCGTGAACGTGGGGCTGATGCGGGTCATCACCTTCGGCCTTGGCTCGGCGCTGGTGGCCTGCGCGGGCTGCCTGTTCATCCCCATCTACTACCTGTTCCCCGCGCTGGGGTCGCAGTTCACGCTCATCGCCTTCGTCATCACCATCCTGGGCGGGCTGGGGTCCACGCTGGGCGCCATCCTGGGCGGGCTGATCCTCGGCGTGTTCGAATCCATGACCGCCACCTACGTGGGCATGGGCTGGGCGCCGGTGGGGCGCTTCGTCATCTTCGTGGCCGCGCTGGTGTTCCTGCCGGGCGGCGTCGCCTCGCTCCTCAAGACCAGGAAGCTCTCGAAATGAAAAACAACCTCGTTCCGCTGATCGTGCTGGCGGTGCTGGCGGCCCTGCCGCTGCTGGGCCTGAACAGCTACGTCATGCACATCCTCATCCTGTCCATCATGTGGACCCTGGCGGGCATGGCCTGGAACCTGCTGGGCGGCCACTGCGGCCAGGTCTCGTTCGGGCATGCCGCGTTCTTCGGCATGGGCGCGTACAGCGCGGGCCTCATCCACCTGCACCTGGGCCTGTCGCCCTGGTGGGGCTTTCTGGCCAGCCTGCCGCTGGTGGCCCTGGTGGCGCTGGCCATGGGGTCGGTGGTGTTGCGGCTGCGCGGCCCCTACTTCGTGCTGGCAACCCTGGCCATCGGCGAGGTGTTGCGCATCACCTGCGAAAACCTCACCGGTTTCACCAAGGGCACCCTGGGCATCATGATCACCCGCACCTGGGTGGAAAAGACGCAGTACTACTACATCATCCTGGGACTGGCCCTGCTGGGCTTCGTGGTGTGCCGGGCCATCGTGCATTCGCGCTGGGGGTACTACTTCGTGGCCATCCGCGAGGACCAGGACGCCGCCGAATCCATGGGCATCGACACCACGCGCTACAAGACCATCGCGCTGACGGTCAGCGCCATGCTCACCGGCCTGGCCGGGGCGTTCTACACCAACTACATGGGGTACATCGATCCGGGGGTGGTGTTCTCGCTGGGCGAAATCTCCATCCTGATCATCATGGTGGTCATGGTGGGCGGGGTGGCCACGGAATGGGGCCCGGCGCTGGGCGCGGGCATCATGGTCATCCTGGCGGAGTACATCCGCTCGCTGCCGCTCATCGGCGTGGCCTACCAGACCATGTTCGGCGTGCTGCTCATCGTGATCATCATCTACCTGCCCAACGGGCTGATGGGCGACTGGCCGGTGCTCCGGCGCAAGCTGCCGCGCGGGGGGGCCACGGCATGAGCATGCTCGAAATCCGCAAGCTGTCCATGTTCTTCGGCGGGCTGGCCGCCCTGCACGACGTGAACTTCGACGTGCGCCAGGGCGAGATACTGGCCCTCATCGGCCCCAACGGCGCGGGCAAGACCACCCTGTTCAACTGCGTGAACGGCTTCTACAACCCCTCGGAGGGGCAGGTGCTGTTCAAGGGGCAGCCCATATCCGGACTGAAGCCGCACAAGGTCTGCCAGCTCGGCATTGCCCGCACCTTCCAGGTGGTCAAGCCGCTGTCGCGCATGAGCGTGTTCGACAACGTGCTGGCATCCGCCTTCCTGCGCAACCCCACCCGCAAGGGCGCGCGGGACGTGGCCGACGAGGTGCTGCACTTCACCGGGCTGTGGGACGACCGGGACCAGTTGTCCAGGGGGCTGCCGCTGGGCAAGCGCAAGCGGCTGGAAATCGCCCGCGCGCTGGCCACCCAGCCGGAATTCCTGCTGCTGGACGAATCGTTCGCGGGGCTGAACCCGGCGGAACTGGACGTGTCCATCGACATCATCCGGGGCATCAGGCAGCAGGGCATCACCGTCATGATCATCGAGCACCACATGAAGGTGATCATGGCCATTTCGGACCGCATCGTGGTGCTGAACTTCGGCCAGAAGATCGCCGAGGGCTCGCCCGCGCAAATCAGCGCCGACAGGCAGGTGGTCGAAGCATACCTGGGGGAGGAGCACGGTGCTTGAGGTTCGCAACATCGATGTCGCCTACGGCGACGTGCAGGTGATCTGGGACGTCTCGTTCCGGGTGGGCACGGGCGAGATAGTGGCCATGATCGGCGCCAACGGCGCGGGCAAGTCCACCATCATGCGCACCGTGTCGGGCGTGCTGCGCCCCGGCAAGGGGCAGATACTGCTGGCGGGCGAGGCCATCCACAACGTGGAGCCCTACACCCTCATCGAAAAGGGGCTGGCCCACGTGCCCGAGGCGCGGCGGCTGTTTCCGGAAATGAGCGTGGAGGAAAACCTGGACATGGGGTCGCTGCGGGGCCGGGCACGCAAGGAGAGGGCACGCACCAAGGAACGGGTGTTCTCCATCTTCCCGCGCCTGTCCGAGCGGCGCAGGCAGGCTTCCGGCACCCTGTCCGGCGGCGAGCAGCAGATGCTGGCCATCGGCCGGGGGCTCATGGCCCTGCCCCGGCTGATCATGTTCGACGAGCCGTCCCTGGGCCTTGCGCCCATCCTGGTACAGGATATCTTTGGCGTCATCCGCACCGTGCGCGACGAAGGCATGACCGTGCTCATCGTGGAACAGAACGTGCGGCAGACCCTGGCCCTGTGCGACAGGGCCTACGTGCTGGAGAACGGGCGCATCACCCAGGAGGGGGCCGGGGCCGACCTGCTGCGCGACCCCCACGTGAAGGCCGCGTACCTTGGGGTGTAGCGCGCCGCGCAGCCCCGCCATTTTCCAACGGAGGTTCCCATGCTGGTCAAGGACTGGATGACCACCCACGTCTACACGGTGACGCCCGACGATTCCATTTCGTCCGCGGCGGGCATGATGCGCGAGCGCAACGTGAAGCACCTGCCGGTGGTCGAAAACGATCTGCTGGTGGGCATGCTGTCCGACCGCGACATCAAGGCCTACCTGCCCTCCAAGGGCACGTCGCTGGACATCTACGAAATCAACTACCTGCTGGCCAAGACCAAGGTCAGCCAGGCCATGACCCGGCCGGTGGTCTCCATACCGGCGGACACGCCCATCGAGGACGCGGCCATGATCATGCACGACCGCGACTTCGGCTGCCTGCCGGTGACCGAACCCGCCCCCGGCGGCCAGCGCCTGACGGGCATCATCTCCGACAACGACCTGTTCCGGGTCATGGTGGACATCACCGGCGTGCGCGGCGGCGGCCACCGGCTGGCCCTGGTGCTGCCCGACCGGCCCGGCTCCATCAAGGAGGCGGGCGACCTGGTGCGGGCGCGCGGCTTCCGCCTGCAAAGCATCATGTCCACCAACGAAAAGGCCGCGCCCGGCACCCGCTACGTGGTGCTGCGCACCAGGGGCGAGGGCGACTGGGCCGGGCTGATGGCGGACATGGAAAAGAGCCCCTTCCAGTTGGTGCACGCGCTGTAGCGTGACGCCCACCCCCACGCGGGACACGAGGGCCGGGAGACGATCCCGGCCCTTTTGCGTTGCGCGCCGCATCCACATATATGAACGGGGCCATGCGGACGGACGTGCGGGCGACCATGCAGGCGGACAACGCAGGCGGGTCGGGGAAGCGGATCGGGCAAGCGGCATGCCGCCGCGCGTGCCCCATGGCCACAAAGCAGGGGAGAAGGGGGTGCCCGCACGACGCGCGGCACGTTTTCCCTGCCCTGCGCCGCAGGCCCCGGCTTTCCCGCTTGCCTCCAAATGCCGCTGCTGTTACAAGTTTGCAAAAATTACGGGGGCACAATGCCCTGTAGTTTGCACGAATTTGTAAAATTTGTGTCTTTTTTACCGGCCCCGTGCGCAGGCCGAATTGCCAACCGCACGGAACACCGGCCTTTTTTTTAGTGGACCGCTTCTTGCTTTTGTTTTTGGCGTCGCAACGCGCCGACACCCGCCACGTGGCACGCGGCGGAACCGGCACACAGCCGCACTCCGGCAGGCGACCACGTGAACAGGGACACCGGCGCGAGCAGGTCGCGCCGGACAAATGCGACAAATTTGTAAGTATCGCGATTACCGCAACCCCCTTTCAGGAGAACGTCCATGAGCGGAATCCAGGCCCGTCTGAACGCGATCTCGGCCATCACCAACTACACGCCGAGCGCGGCCCCCATGAACTTCGCCGAAACCAAGCCCACCGAGCTGTTCGGCTGCAACGTCTTCAACGACAAGGTCATGAAGGACCGCCTGCCCAAGGCCGTCTACAAGTCGCTGAAGAAGACCGTGGAACTCGGCGAAAAGCTCGACCCCTCCATCGCCGACGTGGTCGCCAACGCCATGAAGGACTGGGCCATCGAGAAGGGCGCCACCCACTTCACCCACGTCTTCTATCCGCTCACCGGCCTGACCGCCGAAAAGCACGACGCCTTCCTGGTGCCCGACGGCAAGGGCGGCGCCCTGGCCGAATTCAGCGGCAAGCTGCTGATCCAGGGCGAACCGGACGCCTCCAGCTTCCCCTCCGGCGGCCTGCGCGCCACCTTCGAAGCGCGCGGCTACACCGCGTGGGACGTGACCAGCCCCGCCTACATCCTTGAAAATCCCAACGGCACCTTCCTGTGCATCCCCACCGCGTTCGTTTCGTGGACCGGCGAGGCCCTGGACAAGAAGACCCCGCTGCTGCGCGCCAACCAGGCCCTGAACAAGCAGGCCCAGCGCGTGCTGAAGCTGTTCGGCACCGAAAGCAAGCTGCCCGTGGGCTCGTTCGCCGGTCCGGAACAGGAATACTTCCTCATCGACCGCAACTTCGCCTTCGCCCGGCCCGACCTGCACATCTGCGGCCGCAGCCTGTTCGGCGCCAAGCCCGCCAAGGGCCAGGAATTCGAGGACCAGTACTTCGGCGTCATTCCCCGCCGCGTGCTGTCCTTCATGATGGAAGTGGAACGCGAGCTGTTCAAGCTCGGCGTGCCGGTGAAGACCCGCCACAACGAAGTGGCCCCCAGCCAGTACGAAATCGCCCCCATCTTCGAAACCAGCAACCTGGCCACCGACCACAACCAGCTGATCATGACCGTGATGCGCAGCGTGGCCAAGCGCTACGGCATGGTCTGCCTGCTGCACGAAAAGCCCTTCGCGGGCATCAACGGTTCGGGCAAGCACCTCAACTACTCCATCGGCAACGCCGACCTCGGCAGTCTGTTCGATCCCGGCGACAGCCCGCATGAAAACGCCCAGTTCCTGGTGTTCTGCGCCGCCGCCATCCGCGCCGTGCACAAGTTCGGCGCCCTGCTGCGCGCCACCGTGGCTTCCGCCTCCAACGACCACCGCCTGGGCGCCAACGAAGCCCCGCCGGCCATCATGTCCGTGTACCTCGGCGAACAACTGGCCGACGTGTTCGAACAGCTGAAGACCGGCAAGGTCAACGGCTGCAAGAAGGCCTGCGTCATGAACATCGGCGTGGACGTGCTGCCTCCGCTGCCCATGGATCCGGGCGACCGCAACCGCACCAGCCCCTTCGCCTTCACCGGCAACCGCTTCGAATTCCGCGCCGTGGGCTCGTCCATGTCCATCGCCGGTCCCCAGGTTGCCCTGAACACCATGATGGCCGAGTCGCTGGACTACGTGGCCACCGAACTGGAAAAGGCCACCAAGGGCGACCCCAAGAAGCTCAACGAGGCCGTGCAGAAGCTGCTCCAGAAGATCATGAAGGAGCATGACAAGGTCATCTTCAACGGCGACGGCTACTCCGAGGAATGGCACAAGGAAGCGGAAAAGCGCGGCCTGCCCAACCTGAAGACCACCCCCGACGCCCTGCCCGTGCTGACCAGCCCCGAAGTGGTGAAGCTGTTCACCTCCTACGGCGTGTTCAGCGAAGCGGAACTGAAGTCGCGCGAGGAAATCTACTTCGAGCAGTACTGCAAGACCATCGCCACCGAAGCGAACCTGGTCATCCGCATGGCCCGCACCATCATCTTCCCCGCCGCCATGCGCTACCAGGGCGAACTGGCCGCCACCTGCGCCAACCTGAAGGCCGCCGGCCACGACTACAAGGTGGTCACCCTTGAAGACGTGACCGCCAAGCTGCGTTCCATGCAGGCCGCCGTGGGCGAACTGGAGAAGAAGCTGGAGCACGAGGCCGACGGCACCCACGCCGAAGCCAAGCACATGTGCAATGCCATTCTGCCCGCCATGCTGAAGGTGCGCGAATACGCCGACGCGCTGGAAGCCGTGGTGGCCGACGACCTGTGGGCCCTGCCCAGCTACCAGGAAATGCTGTTCATCAAGTAGGGCCCGCGCCCTGCCGGACGGCAGACATGCGACCGTACGGGGCCGCCCTTCGGGGCGGCCCTTTGCGTGCCCGTACCCCCGGACGCCTGGTCTGGCCTGATATGGCCAGATCTGGCCGGACCTGGCCGGATCAGGCCAGACTGGGCCAGACTGGGCCAAACTGGGCCAGACTTGGGCCGGACTGGGCCAGACTGGGCCAGACGAAAGACTGACGAAAACGGGCCGCACGGACCGCACGCCTTGCGCTTGACGCCGGGCGCGCCCCCGTCTAGGGCATGAGGCACCACGCGGCAGCCGTCCATGCACAGGAGCAGGACGCCGCGCACATTTCCGCCGCCAGGCGCAAAAGAGGTTTCCATGGCCAACCAAGAAGAAGACGACGGCTACGACTACCTGTTCGAGGCAGCCTACGAGGCGCTGGAGGAAAGCGGCTTCACCGGTCTTCTGGTAAGCGGCTACGAGGACATGCCGGAACCCGCCCCGGTGGAAGGGCACATGCCCGACCTGACCGCCACCAACGCCAAGGGCGTGGCCTGCATCTTCGAGATTTGCCCGCGCGAGGCATTCGCCACGCAGGAACTGGCGGAACGGCTGCTGGCCTTCGCCCGCCACGCGGAAGCCACCAAGGGGCACCTGGTGCTCATCGTGCCCGAAGGCGAAGAGGACGTGGCCTGGGCCTTCCTGTCCGAGCACGCCATCCCCGAGGACAGGCTGGACGTCTGGGAAGCGTAGGGGTGCCATTCGGGCGGACGCGTGCCCGGCGCGCCGTGGACGGGAGCCGCAAACCGCCCGCATTCCCGGCGGTTGCCCTTGCGGCTCCCCCGCACGCCGCCACCCGCACGCTGTCACCCAGACGCTATCCCCGGAAGCATCACCCGGGCGCTACCCCCGGTCGCGCACGTCGCGCCGCCACGAGCACAGCGGAGCGCAGCAGCCAAGGCCCTGGCGCAGTTCGGTCAGGTCCGGTCCGGGTGTGGCTGGTCCTGACGTGGCTGGTCCTGACGTGGCTGGGCCTGACGTGGCTGGTCTGGGTGTTTCCGGCGGGGGCGTCTCCGGGTGGGAAGTGTCCGGGTGGGAAGTGTCCGGCGACTGGCCGGGTCCCGCGCGGCGCGGCGCCATCAGCAGGCAGAGATACCGGCCGAGCGGGGCATCCCAGATCAGCTCCGGACAGCGCGGCACATAGCCGTGCAGCCGGTGGGAAACCTGGCACTGGTCGGACAGGCAACACCAGCCGCAGCCGACACATGGCACATGGGGCATGAAGGCACCGTGAACAGCTTCGCGGGCAAGCCGTCCCCCTGTTGACGGACATATTGCGGGGGTGGGCTCCGGGCCGCGCGGGTTCCCTGCCACTTGCGGGGCAGGCACGGTCTTGGGAGGGGATTGTCCGGGACGGTACACCCCGGTGGCAGCCCTGGCAAACCGGCGTTCCCCGTCCGGCTTGCGCCACGGGCGATACCCCGTCAGGTCCGCTCTCCTCGCCCCCCTCCGGCGCCCCGCCGGAGCCGTCACGCACCGTTACCATTTGCCCCTTGCCATCCGCCCACGGTGGCTCTAGAAGGCATCCACAAAGTCCCCCCGCAGCACGGCAACGTCCCCCCGCAACCGTCCACAACCCGGCAAAGTCCCCCGCAACTCCGGCATACTGCCAAGGCAGCATCCATGTCGCGCCGCTCCCGCCTGTACCTCATCCTTGCCCTGCCAGCCCTGCTGGCGGCGGTGCTGCTGGCCCACCCCCCGCTGCGCGACGGACTGGTGGGCCTGGCCCGCTACGCCAAGGCCCGGCTGTACGACTACCGCCTGTTCGACGATTCCGACCTGGTCACCGATGTTTCCGCCCGCGAGCCGGTGCCCCTGGAGCGCCTGGCCGACGGCAACACCCTGTACGTGCTGGTCATGGGGCAGTCCAACGCCGCCAACGAAGTGGACACCCCCCTGCCCTCCGACGAACTGGAAAACGTGTTCATCGAGTACGACGGCACCCTGTATCCCGCCGAGGACCCCATGCTGGGCGGCACCGGCGAACGGGGATCGGTGTGGTCGCGCTTCGCGCGGCTGGCGCTGGCCACCGGGCGCTGGCGCTACGTGGTGCTTTCGGTCATCGCCGAGGGCGGCTCGCCGCTGTCCTACTGGCTGCCCGGCGGCCCGGTGCGGCCCAAGCTGGAGGACCGGCTGCGGGCCATCCAGCAGCTGCCCATCCGGCCGGACTACGTATTCTGGTTCCACGGCGAATCGGACGCCCTCAATTCCCTGCCGCGCCTGCTGTACAAGTACGATTTCCTCGACCTGGTGGGAACGTTGCGCACCTTCGGCATCGACAACCCGGTGCTGGTCTCGCAGACCTCGCTGTGCCGCCGCTACGGCAGCGAATCGGTGCGCCAGGCCCAGCAGGAACTGGCCCGCCAGGTGCCCAACGTGACCCAGGGGCCGGATACCGACGAGGTGGGCCTGCCCTTCCGCCGCGACGGATGCCACTTCACCGACGAAGGTGGCGACATCGTGGCCGGGCTGTGGATGGACGCCATGCTCGACGCCGAACAGACCGCCGAATAGCCCGCCCGCGCTCACTTCTCCGGCCGCACGCCCTTCCCGGCCATGCGCCCTTGCCTGACCGTGCCTTGCCATTGCGCTCCGCCATTGTGCCCGTCCGTTGCGTCCTCCCCCCCGCCCCGGCGTCACCCGGCTTTCCCCGGCCTCATCAACGTGCCCCCTGCTCCCCGCCTTTTCCCGTCAACCGAACATTCCGCCACGGCCTGCGCCCTCCCCGCGCATCTGGATTCAAAAAGTCAGTATCGACGGAATGTTCCGCAGAAACTTCTTTCGCCAGTCAACCAATGCGGTTGGCTGCACAGACAGTTTCACCCCCATCCCCCGCCTGCCCCCGGTTTCCGCCGCTTGCCCCGGTTTTTCCCGCCGCCCCGCCCCGCCCCCCGGCGAAGCGCAAATATTTCCACGTGAATTTCCAAACATGGTAGCGGTTACTGACATTGGGTGATATACGGATGATAGACCATTAGTCCGTTCGGTACGCGAACCTGCCCACGCCCCTCGCCGGGCGGGCCTTTTCGCGTCGGCTCCCGTCTGGATGACGGAAGGTGACCGGGTGTGACTGGGCCGGGACACGGTCCGTGATGCCGGTCACGTTCACCAGCGCCGGAATCGGGTAGGCAGGCAGCGGAAGACCCCGCACCGCCCCCCGCCCCGACGCCGGACCGACGCCGCCGGGGCCCCTTCCGGCAGGTGCCGTGAGCATGGCACGCGGGAACTACCGGGCGCGGCATGGAAATTCGACTGGTAACACCAATTTGACAAACGTAACACCGTGAGGTAACCCACCCCAACTCCACTTCCTCCGCGTTTCGCCCACCATCGACGGGCAAACGCCAACCCGGCGGACACGGTCGCCGCCGGCGCGCACCGCATGTCAGGCGCTCCTGACATGGCATGCGCACGCAACGGGCAATCCAATGCCGCGGCCGCGCCGCGGTTTCACTGGTTTCCGGAGGTGACCGATGGTTTTCGACATCCTGCATCTTGCTATCATTCTCTTCCTCATCGCGGGGCTCGCGTTCGCGGGCGGCCCGCTCATCCTCGCCCTGCTCGTGGCCCCACGGGCGCGCGGCGGCGACCTGGGCATGTCCTACGAATGCGGCATGCGCCCCCATGGTAACGCCTGGAGCCGCTTCGGCATCAACTACTACGTCTACGCCCTGCTGTTCATCGCCTTCGACGTGGACGTGCTGTACCTGTTCCCCGCCGCCGCCCACTACCACACCACCGTGGGCTGGACCGCCTTCATCGAACTCTGCGTTTTCCTGTTCTTCCTCGTGCTTGCCCTGGTCTATTTCCGTGCCAAGGGGGTGTTCACATGGCCGCGCAAGATTGCCCTGTAAGGCCCCCGGTCATCGCACCGGCCACGGGCGGGGTTGATGCACCCATCGTCAACGTGGCGCCGGTGCAGAAGATCCTGGACGTGTGCCGGGCCATGTCGCTGTGGCCCATGACCTTCGGCCTGGCCTGCTGCGCCATCGAAATGATGGCGGTGGGCATGGCCCGGTTCGACATCTCGCGCTTCGGGGCCGAAGTGTTCCGCCCCTCGCCGCGCCAGTCGGACCTGATGATCGTGGCGGGCACCGTCACCCGCAAGATGGCCCCGGCGCTGGTGCGCCTCTATGAACAAATGCCCGCGCCGCGCTACGTCATGGCGCTGGGCAACTGCGCCATCTCCGGCGGGCCGTTCAACTTCGAGGGACAGTACGCCATCGTCGAAGGCGTGGACAACCTGGTACCCGTGGACGTGTACGTGCCCGGCTGCCCGCCCCGGCCAGAGGCGCTGCTGGAAGGGCTGTTCCAGATCCAGCACAAGATCACCGGTCGCCGCTGGTGGCCGGTGCCCGCCGAAATCTCCGGCTCGCTGGGGGGTGGCGCATGACGCCCGAAACGCCTTCCGTCACCCCCGACGTGCTGCTGGCCCCGCTGGACCCCGCCTACCTGGCCGATGAAAACCCGGCCCGCACCGGCCTGCGCTGGTCCGCCTTCCTCGCCGCCGATGCGCTGCCCCGCGCCGCCGCCCTGCTGCTGGAGGGGGGCTGGCACCTGGAGGACATCTGCGGCCTGGACGTGCGCGAAGGACTGGTGGCCGTGTACCACTTCGACCGCATGACCGCCCCGGGCCGCCTGGCCATCCGGGTGTTGATGGACCGCGCCGCCCCGGTGCTGCCCTCCATCGCCGACATCCATCAGGGCGCGGAATGGCACGAGCGGGAAACCGCCGACTTCTACGGCATCGCCTTCACCGGCAATCCCAACCCCGCGCCGCTGCTGCTGCCTGAAGGCATGCAGGGCCACCCCCTGCTGAAGGACGCCGCCGCCCGCGCGCCGCTGGCCGCGCTGCTGGCCGTGCCGGGCCGCGAGGGCACCGTGCTGCGCAAGGTCGAGGGGTTCACCCTGCTGGAACCGGCGGAGGACGCCAAGCCCGCCAAACCGGCCAGGGCCAAGCCCGCCGCAACCGAGGAGGGTGCCGACAATGCATAGCACCGAGACCCTTCGGTCGCACGGCACGTCCTGTCCCGCCACCTCGGCGGACGGTGGCTGCGCCGACGACCAGATCGCGGGCGACGGCTACACCTGCCGCTTCGAGCAGGGTGCCCGCCCGGAATCGCTCATCCTGAACATGGGGCCGCAGCACCCGTCCACCCACGGCGTGCTGCGCGTGCTTCTGGAACTGGACGGCGAATACATCGTCCGGGCGGAACCGGTGCTCGGCTACCTGCACCGCATGCATGAAAAGATGGCCGAGGTGAAAACCCCCGCCCAGTTCATGCCCAACATGGGCCGGGTGGACTACCTGCACGCCCTGGCCTGGAACTGGGCCTACGTGGGCGCGGTGGAAAAGCTGGCGGGCATCGAGATTCCCGAACGGGCCGAGTACCTGCGGGTGATCACCTGCGAGCTGAACCGCATCTCGTCGCACCTCTTGTGGTGGGGCGCCTATCTGCTGGACCTGGGGGCCTTCACCCCCATCATGTACGCCTTCGATGACCGCGAAATGCTGCTGGACCTGTTGCAGCTCATGACCGGGTCGCGCCTGACGTACAGTTCGTTCCGCTTCGGCGGGGTTTACACCGACGCCAGCCCCGCCTTCGTGCAGGGTGTGCGCCAGTTCATCCCGCACCTGCGCTCGCGCCTGCCCATGTACACCGCGCTGGTGACGGAAAACATCATCCTGCGCCGCCGCATCGAGGAAGTGGGCGTCATCCCGCAGGACATGGTCACCCGCTACGGGGCCAGCGGTCCGGTGGCGCGCGGTAGCGGCATTGCCTACGACGTGCGCCGGGCAGAGCCGTACTCGGTGTACGACCGCTTCGACTACGAGATTCCCGTGCGTCACGAGGAATGCTCCATGGCCCGGTACATGGTGCGCATGGCCGAAATCGAGCAGAGCCTGCGCATCATCGAGCAGGCCATCGAAAGCCTGCCCGACGGCGAACACATGCACCCCAAGGCCCCCAAGCCCAGCTTCAAGCTGCCCGCCGGGGAGTCGTACTTCGCGGTGGAAGGGGCGCGCGGCAAGATCGGCGTGTGGATCGCCAGCGACGGCGGCAAGACGCCCTACCGCGTCAAGCTGCGCGCGCCGGGCTTCTCCAACCTGGCCCTGTTCGCCGAATGCGCGCGGGGCACCCTGCTGGCCGACGCCGTTGCCATCCTTGGCAGCCTCGACATGGTCATCCCCGAAATCGACAGGTAGGCCGCCATGAATGCAACCATCTCCTTCGATTCCGTGCTGCACGTGGTGCTCGCGCTGGTGGGCGTGGCCGTCTTCGTGGGGCTGAACGGGCTGCTGCTCGTCTACGCCGAACGCAAGGTGGCGGGCTTCATCCAGCGCCGCCCCGGCCCCTACGAAGTGGGGCCGCAAGGCATCTTGCAGGCCGTTGCCGACGCCCTGAAGCTGATCGGCAAGCAACTGGTGCGCCCCGACAGGGCAGACCCGCTGCTGTTCTGGATGGCCCCGGTGCTGGCCTTCTTTCCCGTGCTGCTGCTGTTCCTGCCCATTCCCTTCAGCCCGCTGCTCACCGGGTGGGACGTGAACCTCGGCCTGCTGCTCATCCTTGCCTTTGCCGGGTTCAACGTGCTGGCCCTCTTGCTTGCGGGGTGGGGTTCCAACAACAAGTACGGCCTGCTCGGCGCGGCCCGCGCCGTGGCCCAGTCCGTGGCCTATGAAATCCCCCTGCTGCTGGCCGTGCTGGCCATCGCCTTCCAGGAAGGCACGCTGAGCCTTTCCGCCATCGTGGGCGGGCAGGGCGGCATGCCGTGGCAGTGGAACATTGCCGTGCAGCCGCTGGCGTTCCTGATCTTCTTCGTCAGCGCGCTGGGCGAGACCAACCGCGCCCCCTTCGACCTGCCCGAGGCCGAATCGGAACTGACCGCAGGCTTTCACACCGAATATTCGGGCATGGGCTTCGGCATGTTCTTCCTGGCCGAGTACGCCAACATGATCGTGGCGTGCAGCGTGTGCACCGTGCTGTTCCTGGGCGGGTGGAAAGGCCCGTTCCTGGACGGCGCGTGGTGGTTCCTGGCCAAGGTGTACGGGCTGCTGCTGTCCATGATGTGGTTCCGCTGGACGTACCCGCGCGTGCGCTTCGACCAGCTGCTGAACCTGAACTGGCGGTGGCTGCTGCCCCTCGGCGTGCTGAACCTGCTGGCGACCGCGTTCGTCATGAAGCTGTAGAGGCGGAACGGAATTCCGGAAAGGAAGAGTTTCGGGGGGGGGGGGGGGGGGGGGGGGG
>JAITSV010000060.1 GCA_031287575.1 Desulfovibrio sp. | reverse complement strand
CGGGGGGGGGGCCGGGGGGGGGGCGCCCCGCGGGGGGGGGGCGGGGGGGTCCGCGCGGGGGGGGGGGGGGGGGGCCACCCCGCGGGGGGCTGGCATGGCGGAAAATCCTCCGGTGCAGGGGTGGGGCGTGAAATGTGGTCCGACGGCGCACACCCTACACGGGGGCGAACGGGCGGCAGCGGCCACGGGGGGGCCGCAACGGGGTGGCGCGGGCATCCGGAGGGGGTGCGGCCATGACGGTCGTTGTGCTGGCGCGATGGTGGGGGATATGGGATGATTGCCGTGTCCGTTGCGGAGGGGCGGGAAATTTCCATCCGGAATGGGTGGGGCGCGTGCCGGCAACCGCAATGCCGCCCATCCTTACCCCAGAGGCCCGGACACCGTGCGTGCGCGCACGATCCGGCAGGTCCGTGCCGAACGTCCGGCATGAGCGGGGCACGTCCGCGTCGCGCCCGGCCCGCGCATGCGGCATCGCCGTTTCGTGTCCGTGCCGCGTCCGTCCACATCGGGGAATGGCCTCCGCCATATCGGCGCGGCGGAGTGTCTTGTATTCGCCATGCAAGTCTGCTAGGCAAATCTAGAAAATTTCACGAATGCCGTGTGCGCGCCGCGCAAGCCGGACCGGAACGGTGCGGTTCCGGGGTGACGGCGACGGCGACCCCCAAGAAGGAGGAATACATGTACATGCTTCTGAACTGGCGCGCCCTGCGTCACATCGCCATGGTCATGGTGGCCGTCATGGGTCTGCTCAGCTTCGTGCCGCGCGTGGAAGCCGCCTTTGTTCCCAACGCAGGCATCGTGGCCGGGGAACAGCGCTCCAGCGACATCGGCAGCGTGCAGAAGGCCCTGGAAAACAAGATGGTTTCCGAGCGCCTGCAAGCCCTTGGCTATTCTTCCGCCGAAGTGGAACAGCGCCTGTCCATGCTGTCCGACGCCGAACTGCACGACCTGGCCAAGAAGATCGACAACCTGACCCACGGCGGCGACGGCTTCGGCTTCGTCATCGCCATCCTTGTCGTCATCCTGCTGGTGGTGCTGATCCTGCACTTCGCCGACCGCCGCGTGGTCGTCCAGTAGCCGCGCGTTTCTTTCTGCTCCCGCTGCCCGGACCGGCCCCGGCTTGTCCGGGCGGCGGGGGTGCCATTTCCGTCATGCCCATGAAATTTCCGCCAGCATGCCGGGCCGTGCGCCCGGCCCTTGCGTCTTCTGGTGCCATCCGGTCACGGACTCGCCGTCTGCTCCCCCGGTCATTGCCGGGCCTGCTGCTGCTTTGCGCGGCGCTGGCCTGCGCGGGCTGCGTGCGCGGTCCCGGCAGCCTCGCGCCGGATCCCACCCGCCCCGCTGCCGAGCGGGTCATCCCCGGCGTGCCGTTCTTTGCGCAGGAGCAGTACCAGTGCGGCCCCGCCTCGCTGGCCGGGGTGCTGCGCCATCTGGGGCTGACGGGCGCCCAGGCCACCCCGGACGGCATCGCCGAGGCCATCTTTCGTCCCGGCATGCACGGCACACTTTCGCTGGACCTTGCCCTGTACCCGCGCACCCTGGGGCTTTCCAGCCGCTGGTACGACGGTTCCGTGGCCGACCTGATGGCCGCCGTGGATTCCGGCCAGCCGCGCATCGTCATGGTGGACCACGGCTACGGGCTGGTGAGCACCTATCATTTCATGGTGGTGGTGGGCTATGCGCCCGACGCGGTCATCGTGAATTCCGACCGCACCCCCCTGCAACGGCTGCCGTGGGCTTCGTTTCTGCGCACCTGGGACCGCACCGACCGCTGGACGCTGGAGGTCCGGCGGCTGGAACCGGCCCCCGCGCCCGCCCCGTAGCCCGAACCGTCACGCGAGGCTCCATGCCGGACATCACGCCCCTTGCCGCTGCCTCCGTTCCCGTTTCCGTGGTCTTCCGGCCCGTCCAGGCATCCGCCATGTCACCCACGGCGCGGCGCGCCATCCTGCCATGCCTGCTGCTGGCCCTGCTGCTGACCGGGTGCGCCCTGCCGCGCATCGGCATCTACGAAGACCCGCTGTCCGGCCCCGAGCATCTGGAACTGGGCCGCGCCTACGAACAGAAGGGTGAACTGGACCTGGCCCGGCGCGAATACGCCGAGGCCGTGCGCGACGACGTGCCCCAGGCCCACCTGCATCTGGCCAACCTGCTGTTCCAGAAGGGCGAGACGGAGGAGGCGGAAACCCACTACCGCAAGGCCATCCGCGCCCTGCCCGAGGCGGAATCCGCCCCGGCGCGCAACAACCTGGCCTGGCTGCTGCTGACGCGCGGCGAGAAGCTGGAGGAAGCGGAGCGGCTGGCCGAAGAGGCCGTGCGCCTTGCCGACGACGCCCATCGCCAGAGCTTCGAGGACACCCTGAACCAGGTGAAGGCCGCGCGGAACAGGTAGCGCCCCCCGTCTCCCTGTCCCCCACTGCACAGTCGGTGCGAACGCCTGACACGGTGCCCCGCCGCATTCCCCCCGCCCGTGCGGACGCGGCGGGCCGCGTCGTTGTCGGCTATGGTTTGTTGGCCTGTCCCCTTCCAAGGCTCCGCTCCTTTCAGGCCGTCCCGTCGCTGCCCCGCCACACGCGTTCGCCCCGTCACCCCGGCGCCATCCCGCCGCCACGTACCGGGCAATGCCGCCGGTTTTTTCGCAAGATTGGCGGGTCGGGCTTTTCCGCGCGCGTTTCATCTGGCAAGATAGGCCATCGGATACTCCGTGGAGGCTGCATGACGGGTCTGGGCATTCGGGGCAAACTGCTGGCCAGCTACATGCTGGTGTTCCTCGTGCTGCTGCTGTGCGGCGGCGCCGGTGCGTACATCCATGCCCGCAATGCCGTGGAACAGGCCGTGGAGGAGCGGCTGCACGCGGCAACCCAGTCCATTCTGGGCACCGTGCGCGTGGGGGCGGACCTTGCGGTGCGCAACT
Organism: Desulfovibrio sp.; assembly: GCA_031287575.1. Taxonomy (GTDB): domain Bacteria; phylum Desulfobacterota; class Desulfovibrionia; order Desulfovibrionales; family Desulfovibrionaceae; genus Cupidesulfovibrio. The sequence goes on along the minus strand of JAITSV010000060.1, from coordinate 26,024 downwards.
ACCTGCGCGCCGCCTCGGAAAAGGCCCGCGACGTGGTGGCGCTGGAATACGAGCGGTACCGTTCCGGAGCCATCACCGAGGCGCAGGCCAAGGCCAATGCCGCCGCAATCCTGCTGCGCATGAGCATAGGCCGGTCGGGCTACATCTATTGCCTCACTTCCAACGCCACGCTGGCCGTGCACCCGGTGCCGTCACTGCTGGGGCGCGACCTTTCGGAGTTCGAGTTCGTGCGGGACCAGTCGCGCCTGCATGAAGGCTTCATGCAGTACGAATGGCGCAACCCCGGCGAAACACACGCCCGGCCCAAGGCGCTGCACATGACCTGGTTCCAGCCGTGGGACTGGATCATTTCCGCCTCCGCCTATCGCGAGGAATTCCGCAACCTGCTGGACGTCTCCATGCTGCGCGACGCGGTGTTCTCGCACCGGGTGGGCGAAACCGGCTATGCCTACATCATGACCGGGGCGGGCGAATTGCTGGTGCACCCGGTGATGGAACCGGGAGACATCGCCGACGCGCGCGACGACACCGGCCGCCGCTTCGTGCGCGAGATGCTGCAAAAGCGGTCGGGTCGCATCGTCTATTCCTGGCGCAACCCCGGCGAAGATCGCTACCGCGAGAAGGTCGTGGTCTACGCCTATCTTGCGGACTACGACTGGATCGTGGCCGCATCCGGCTACACCGACGAGATTTACGCCCCTCTCGACCGCATGCGCCGCCTGGCCCTGCTGTGGCTGCTGGCGGCCATCGGGGTGGTGGCGCTGGCCAGCCTGTACGCCAGCGCGGGCATCACCGGGCCATTGCGGCGGCTGACCGAACGGGTGCGGGTGGGCGCGGGGGGCGATCTTTCGGTGCGCGTGGTGCCGGAAACCCACGATGAAATTGGCGATCTTTCCAACTATTTCAACAGGCTGATGGGTAATCTGGAAGGGCACAGCCTGCGCATGGGGCAATTGGTGGAGGCGCGCACGGCGGAGCTGACCCGCCTCAACGCCGACTATCTGGGTGAACTGGAACGCCGCGCCGCCACGGAAGAAGAAGCCCGCAGCCGCCTGGCATTCCTGCAGGCGCTGATGAATGCCATTCCCAACCCCATCTACTACCGCGATTTCACCGGGCGCTTCGTGGACTGCAACGACAGCTTCGCGCGGGTGGTGCTGGGCAGCGCGCGCGTGGACGTGCGCGGCCGCCCGCCGGGCGACTTTCCCGACGTATATCCGGCGGACGTGGCCGGTGCCGTGCTGCGCGACGACGACGAACTGCGCCACGTGGGCGGCACGCGCTTTGGCGAGCAGAGCCTGCGCTGCGCCGACGGGGTGGTGCGCCACTTCAGCGTGGTCAAGACAGTGTTCGCCGGAGGCACGGCGGGCGAGGGCGGCATCATCGGCGTGCTCACCGACCTTACGGCGCGGCGCCGGGCCGAAGACGCGCGGCGCCTGCTGGAACAGGCGGTGGAGAATTTTTCCGGAGCCTTGCTGATTCTGGATGGCGAAGGTTCCATCCGGTACGCCAACCCGGCGTTCTCGACCATTACCGGCTGGCCGCGCACCGACGCGGTGGACCGCCGTCTGGCGGATATTGGTGCCGTCGAGGCGGCTGGGGGCGGTGCGGACGGCAACGGAGACGCCGGGTTTTCCGCGTTGCTGGCGGCTCGTGCCCAGGGCAAGGCGTGGAACGGGCGAACCCGGCTGCGGCGCGGCGACGGCACGGCGTTCGAGGCGGAATGCCGTCTGGCCCCCTTGCGCGACGGTGCGGGTACCGTGACCCATTTCGTGTGCACCATCGAGGACATCAGCGAGCGGCTGCTGTTGCAGGCCCAGCTGTTGCAGGCCCAGAAGCTGGAATCCATCGGCCAGCTGGCCTCGGGCATCGCGCACGAGATCAATACCCCCATCCAGTTCGTGGGGGACAATGCGCGTTTTCTGGGGACGGCGGCCAGCGCGCTGGATGCGGCCATTACCGGGTACGACGCGCTGCTGCGCCAGGCCGTGGCGGCCTGCGGCGCGACAGGGGACGCGGCCTCCGGTGCCAAGGCTTCCGGCGGGACTGGTGACGCCGGGACTGGTGACGGCGGGGGGCTGCTGGCCGGTGCGGCACGCCTGCGCGAGGAAACCGACGTGGATTTCGTGCTGGTCGAACTGCCCGTGGCCGTGCGCCAGGTGCAGGACGGAGTGGAGCGCGTCTCCGGCATCGTGCGGGCCCTGCGCGAATTCTCGCACCCCGACGCCGGGGGCAAGGTGCCGGTGGACGTCAACGCCGGGCTGGCCAACACGGTCACCGTGTGCCGCAACGAATGGAAGTACGTGGCCGAGGTGCGCCTGGACCTTGCGCCCGACCTGCCCCACGTGATGGGCCACGCAGGCGACCTGAACCAGGTGTTCATGAACCTTCTGGTCAATGCCGCCCACGCCGTGGGCGACCGGTTGCGGGCCGAGGGCGCCGCACATGCCGACGCGCGGGCCGGAAGGAGTGACACGGCGCGGGGCGCGGGAGTGGGCACGGATGTGGCCAGCGACATGGCTACGGATACGACCGGGCGGGCGCGGGGGAACATCACCGTCTCCACCCGGTCCGTGGACGGCGAGGTGCTGGTGCGCGTGCGCGACGACGGCACGGGCATCGCGCCAGAGGTGCTGCCGCGCATCTTCGACCCTTTTTTCACCACCAAGGAGGTGGGCCGTGGCACCGGCCAGGGGTTGGCCATTGCCCGCAATCTGGTGGTGAACAAGCACGGCGGACGCATCGAGGTGGACAGCGAACCCGGAAAGGGGGCGGAGTTCATCGTGCATCTGCCGGTGGGGACGCCGTAGGGACGGACGGCTGCGCGTCGCAAGACGGCGCGGCGCGGGTGGTGAGCGATCTTGGTGATGATCGGGGGCTGGGCCGTCAGGCGCAATGGCGGCAGGGCAGAGCCCGTGCAGGGCAAGCAGGGCCCAGTCGGCCAGTCCGGCCCAGTCCGACCCAGTCCGGCCAGGCCAGATCATGTCCTGACATATCCTGGCAGGCCGGCCAGGCAAAAACCGGGGGCAGGGGAAAGGAGCAGGGGCGTGCAGTGTGATGGGTACCGCATGGCGCGGCCATGGGGCGCGCCTGGCTGCCAGGACTGCCAGGACTGCCAGGACTGGCGGGACTGGCGGGATTGCCGGGAGAGGCGGGAGAGGCGGACGGCGTCTGCCGAAGCCGTGGCCCCAGGCAGGACGTCCACCTTCGCGGGGCAGGTGCCCCGGCGTGTAAACCGGCGTGTGAACCGGCATATGACCAGACGTGCCGCGCGCGGTCTGGCGCGCATGGCGGCCTGCCTTGTCGCCTGCCTGCTCCTGTCGCTGCCGGTGGCGCCGGTGGCCGCACAAACGAACGCGCTACCGGCGGATCCGGTCCCGGCAACCCCTGCCCGGCAGGACCCTGTAGGGGCGGGACAGGTGGCCCGGCCCGCCGCCTCCGGGCTGGTCTTCGTCACCCAGCAGTATCCGCCGTTCAACTACCTGGAGCGCGACGACGGCATGGAACGCGTGGCCGGACCCGTGGCCGAGATCATCGCCATGGCCTGCGCGCGCATGGGCGTGGACTGCACCTTCCGCCTGTTGCCGTGGGCGCGCGCGCAGCAGGAAGTGCGCAACGGCATGGCGGATGGCATCTTCACCATCGGACTCGTGCCGGAGCGCCAGCAGTGGCTGCATTTCTGCCCACCGCTGCTGCGCGCCGAATACGGCTTTTTCGTGCGCATGGAAAATCCCCTGCGCTACGTCACCCCCCGCGATGTGTCGGGCTACCGGGTGGGGGTGTACGGCCCCTCGCTGACGGCGGACATCCTGGACCAACTGGCGCGGCAGGTGTCCATGACGGTGGATATGGCGCCGGAGATCGATGCCGGGTTCCTCAAGCTGGCGCAGGGCCGCATCGACGCGGTGTTCTCCAACCGCGAGAATGGCCTTGCCACCATTGCCCTGCTGCGCATCGCCAACCTGCGCTACGCGGGCTGGCACAACCGGGTGGACTATACCGTGGCCTTTTCGCGCCAGACCGCGCCGGAAGTTGTGGATGCCTTCGAAGCCGCGCTGCGCGCGTTGCACCGGGAGGGCGAACTGCAGCGGTGCCTTGCCCGGTACGGGTTGCACTCCACCTATCCCGATGCGCAGGACGGCAAGGGCCGTAAGGACGTGGGCCGCACCGCGCGGTGAAGGCCCCGTCGACGCGCGCCCTGCAGCCACGCCCGGCTGAAACGTCCGTCGGAAACTTTGCCCGGTACGTTGGCCCGGTACGTTTGCCTGACGCGTCGCCGATTCGTCTCCGGCGCGTTTGGGGCGGGCCATTGCGCCGGTTGCACGCAAGGCATCCGCGAGGCCCCGTCTGGCCCCGCTGGTCATGTCTGGTCATGTCTGGCCCCTGCGCAGGCCATCACCCTTGCCGGTGCGGGTGGCCGCCGCCGTGACCACCATTGCCAGGTTGCGCCCCCGGCACGGCATGCGCTATGCATTGCCGGTCCCGAAAGCGGCAATTCCGACGCCACCCCCGGGGGCTCCTTTCCTTGAAGGAACAGGACCCCGGCGGCCCGGCATGTCCCGTTGCGTGCAACGGCCGGATCCCGGCTGTTCCGCGCGTGCGGCATGGCCGGTTTCCCACACGCACACCACGCGTCCGCGCGTGCCCACACGGCGATACGGCATGAACAGCAAAAAGCGCATCCTCGGCATACTGCTCGGCGTCATGGTTCTGGCGGCGGGTATCTGGTACTGGCACGACCTCGGCAAGGTGGAAACCGACGACGCCCAGGTCGACGGGCGCATCTTCATGGTTTCGCCGCGCGTGGCGGGCTACGTGGTGGACGTGCCCGTGGAGGACAACCAGTTCGTCAAGGAGGGCGAGGTGCTGGCCCGGCTGGATCCCACCGAGTACGAGGTGGCCGTGGCCGAGGCGCGCGCCCAGCTTGCCGCGTTGCAGCGCGGCGTGCCGCTGGAGCTTTCCCAGACCGTGCACCGGGTGACCGGCGCCCAGGCCGTGGAAGAGGCCACCAAGCGCCGCGCCGCCCAGGCCCGCGACGAAGAGGATGCCGCCCGCTACGAAATGGAGCGCCTGTCCACCGAGCAGGCCCAGGCCGCCCTGGACCGGCGTCGCCTGGAGGCCCTGGTGGGACAGGGCGCCGTCTCGCGCGAGGCGGTGGACCGTGCCCGTTCCGCCGACGATGCCGCCAAGGCCCGGCTGGAATCGTCCCGCGCCAAGCAGGAAGCCGCCAGCAAGGCCCGCGCGGCGGCGGAGGCCGAAATGCGCCGCGTGCGCGCCGAGGTGGACCTGGCCGGAACCGGGCAGGTGGTGGCGGAAATCCGCGCCCGCCAGGTGGAGGCCCAGCAGGCCAAGGTGCGCCAGGCCGAACTGAATCTGGAATGGACCACCGTGCGCGCCCCCGTGGACGGCTACGTGACCAAGAAGAACGTGGAGCCGGGCCGCATGGTCACGCGCGGGCAGCCGATCATGGCCGTGGTGCCCATGTCGCCCGACCACCTGTGGGTGACGGCCAACTTCAAGGAAACCGAACTTACCGACGTGAAGCCCGGCCAGCCCTGCGAAATCCGCGTGGACACCTATCCCAACCTGGTGCTGAAGGGCCAGGTGGAATCGATCATGGCGGGCACCGGCGCGGCGTTTTCGCTGTTTCCGCCCCAGAATGCCTCGGGCAACTTCGTGAAGGTGGTGCAGCGCATACCCGTGCGGCTGCGCCTGACCGACTACGACCCCGCCACCATGCCGCCCCTGCGGGTGGGCATGAGCGTGGTGCCGGTGATCTTCACCGCCAGGGGCGTTTCCGAGGTGCCTCCGCGCGCCGTGGGACCGGACGGCGCCGTCGTGCGCGGTGAAGGGGCGGGCACCAGCGCCGGGCAGCCGGCGAAGCCCGCCGCCAACGGTACGGGTTCCGCTTCGGGCGTGGCGACGGGCATGGCCAACGCCACCGCACCCGCCCTGTCGGCCCCCAAGCAGTAGCCGGTACGGCGGTACCGCATGTCGAAAGAACCCGAATCGGTCAACCGCTGGCTCATCACCCTGGCGGTGATGGTGCCCACGCTCATCGAAATCCTGGACACCAGCGTGGCCAACGTTGCCCTGAAGCACATTCAGGGCAGTCTGGCCGCGGGCGAGGAAGAGGTGACCTGGGTGCTCACCTCGTACCTGGTGGCCAACGCCATCGTCATTCCCATGAGCGGGTGGCTGGCGCGGCTCATGGGGCGCAAGCGCTTCCTGATGCTGTCCATCGCCGTGTTCACCGCCAGTTCGCTGTTGTGCGGGGCGGCCACCAGCCTGACCCAGATCATCCTGTTCCGCATCTTTCAGGGGCTTGGCGGCGGCGGGCTGCAACCCATGTCGCAGGCCATCCTGATGGAAACCTTTCCGCCCCAGCAGCGCGGCATGGCCATGGGCATCTTCGGCGTGGGGGTGGTGTTGGGGCCCATCCTGGGGCCGCTGATGGGCGGCTACCTGACGGACAACTTCACCTGGCGGTGGATCTTCTACATCAACCTGCCGGTGGGGCTGCTGGCGCTGTACCTGGCCGGGGCCTTCCTGTTCGACCCGCCGTACATGGAACGCCGCCAGCGCGGCGAAGTGGTGGACTACCTGGGCCTGGCCCTGCTGACCACGGGCATCGGCGCGTTGCAGATCGTGCTGGACAAGGGCCAGCAGGACGACTGGTTCAGTTCGCCGTTCATCACCGCGCTGGCCGTGGTTTCGGCGGTGTCGCTTGTGGGGCTGGTGTTCTGGGAACTGCGCCACCCCAGGCCGGTGCTGGATTTTCGCATCCTGAAGAACCGCAGTTTCGCCATTGGCAACGCGGTGATGTTCTTTGGCTTCTTCGCCTTTTTCGGGTCCATCGTGCTGCTGCCGCTGTTCCTGCAAGGGCTGATGGGCTATACCGCCTACCTCGCCGGGCTGGTGCTGGGGCCGGGGGGCATGCTGGCGCTGGTGTTCATGCCCGTGGCGGGCAAGCTGACCGAGCGCATCGACGCCCGCTGGATGCTGGCCTTCGGCATGCTGGTGTGCGCGTATTCGCTGCACATCATGGCCGGGTTCAACCTGTACATCGACTTCGGTACGGCGGCCTTCGCCCGTGTGCTGCAAGGCATCGCCATGCCGTTCTTCTTCGTGTCGCTGTCCGTGGTCACCTTCGCCTACGTCCCGCGCGAGGCCATGAACACCGCCTCGCCCCTGTACAACCTGCTGCGCAATCTGGGCGGCTCGTTCGGGGTGGCCTTCGTCACCACGCTGCTGGCCCGGCGCACCCAGTACCACCACAGCGTGCTGGCGGAAGACATGACGCCCCTTTCGCCCGCCTACGAGCTGAGCTTCGAGCAGATCCGCAACGGGCTGGCCATGCAGCTTGGCGAGGTGGCCGATCTGGCCGAGCGCACCCGCGTGGTGATCTACCAGTTGCTCCAGCGCGAGGCATCCGCCCTGGCCTTCAACGATGCCTTCTTTTCGCAGGGGGCCATCTTCCTGCTGCTGTTCTTCTGCGTGTGGTTCATGCGCAGGCCGCCGCGCGGCAAGCATGAGGGCTTCGTGGAGTAGGCGACGGGAGTTGTTTCTTCCCTGCTGGTGATGCCGGATATCGATGGAAAACTGGCCGCCGCTCTGATGGAGCGGCGGCCAGTTTTTGCGTGTGCGTTGCGGAAGATGGATCAGCGTCCGGTATCAGCCCCTTGTGTCGGCGGCCAGTTCCGCGCGCACGGCTTCGATCACTTCCAGATACCGGGCAAAGACCTGCTCGTCGTCCTCCACGCAGCCGAAGTCCGTACCCGCCGCCACCTCGCGCAGGTCGAAGATGGCGTTGGCCAGCGCCCAAGGTTCCGGCTGGTCCAGCACCCGGCCCGTGCGCCCGTCGTCGATGAGGTCGCAGGCGCCCGTGGCGCGGGTGGTCACCGTGGGCACGCCCATGGCCTGCGCCTCGGCCACCACGTTGCCGAAGGTGTCGTAGAACGAGGGGTGGCAGAGCACGTCGAGCCCGGCGTAGAAGCGCGGCATGTCGGCGGCCTTGACCTTGCCGAGGAACACCACCCGCTTCTCCACCCCCAGCGACGTGGCGTAGTCGGCGTACTTGCGGCTGCGCCGCCCGCCGGCCACCAGCAGCACGTATTCCTCGGGCAGGTGGGCCAGCGCGGCGATGAGCCGGTCCAGTCCCTTGAGTTCGAAATTGCTGGAGCAGAACCCGATGGCCCGGTGCTTTTCGCGCAGTCCCACCAGGCGCCGGGCCTCGCCGCGCAGGTCGGTGAAGCGGCGGATGTTGAAGCGCCGGGTGTCCACCCCGTTGGGGATGACCACCACCGTGGCCGGGGAATGGGGAAACTGGCGCGCCACGGCGGCCCGCACGTTCTGCGAGATGGCGATGATGCGCCGGGTGGCCGGGTGGTTGTAGATCTTGCGGTCCAGCACGGTCATCAGCAGGTTGTTGGGGTTCAGCAGGCGCGAGAGCGCCTTGGTGAACCGCCGCAGGGACGAGCGTTGCGCCGCCAGGCTGTTGTGCATGAAGTCGCGGTGCGGCCCGCCCGACCTGTGGATGTGGCAGCCCGCCATGTTGCCGAAGCTGACGCTGATGGTGGTGGGTGGCAGTTCGCGCAGGGCGCGGGTGGCGGCAAGATGCAGGCCCAGGTTTTTCATGAACCGGCCCGGTCGCCACAGCCCCAGCACCCGGATGTCCACGGCCAGCGGCGCGGCGTCGGGGTCGGCCTGCGGGCCGTCGCCGTGCTGGCGCAGGGCAGGGGCCTTGGCGCCGGGCACGTCGGGGGCCATTTCGCCGCACAGCACGCGCACGGGCACGCCGTGGGCGCGCAGGTATTCATGGAAGCGATGGCAGAAATGTTCCACGCCGCCGTAGCGCGAGTAGGTGCGGATGAATAGCGCGACCTCTGGCGGGATGGCTTCGGGATGGGGGGGGGCGGGATGGGGAACCTCGCGCTGGCCGGCATTCGAAGCGGCGGCATCCGGCTGGGCGGCCTCGGGGTGGGTACCCTCGGGCGTGGGGGCGGTGGGCGTGTCTGGCATGGCTGGGTGGGTGGGGGTGTGCGCCGGGGCGCGAAAAAGAGGCGGAAAGCCGAACGCCCGTTTGGTCTAGCAAACGGCCACGCGCGGTGCAAGGCCGCCATGGAGCGGGCGGGTTCGCCCGCCAGGGCACGGTGCGGCCTGCTCCATGCTGCCCATCCGGCCCATCCCGCCTGCCTGCCCATCCGGCTCCATCCGCCCGTCAGGCCCCGCCCACTGTCCCGGCGGGCAGCCCCCGCGGAGGATCTCGGGTCGTCCCCTGTCGCCTCGGGTCGTCCCCTGTTGGCCGGGGGCGTGGAACCTCGGCTCAACCCTGCGCGCCCGAGGGCGGGTAGTCCTTTTCGGTGCGCGAGCGGGTTTCTTCCAGCGCTTCCTCCGAGTCGGCGTAACGGTCGGCGATATCGCGGAAGGTTTGCAGGTTGGCCAGGAAGGCGTCCAATACGTCCGGGTCGAAGTGCGACCCGCGCCCCTGCCGGATGATCTCCACGGATTTCTCCATGTCGAACGGGGGCTTGTACACCCTGCGGCTGATCAGCGCGTCGAACACGTCGGCCAGGGCCATGAGCCGCGCCGAGACGGGAATCTCGTCGCCGGAAAGGCCTCGCGGATAGCCGCTGCCGTCCCACTTCTCGTGGTGGCAGTAGGCGATCTCGCGCGCGTGGCGCAGGAACGAGACCGGCGTATCCAGCTGTTTTTCCGCCGCCATGATGGCGTCGCGCCCCAGCGCGGGGTGGCGCTTCATGTCCTCGAATTCCTCGGGCGTGAGCTTGCCGGGCTTCAGCAGGATGCGGTCGGCGATGCCCACCTTGCCGATGTCGTGCAGCGGGGCGGACTTGAACAGCAGGGGGATGTCCTCCGGCGTGAGGGCGGCGGAAAAGCGCGGATGCTCCGACAGGTGTTCGGCCAGTACCCGCACGTAATACTGGGTGCGGCGGATGTGGTTGCCGGTCTCGTTGTCGCGCGTTTCGGCCAGCGAGGCCATGGCCATGATGGTCACGTCCTGTACCGCGGCCAGTTCGCGCATGCGGCGGGCCACCTCGTCCTCGAGGAATTCGTTCTTGTCCTTCAGGAAGTCGCGGGCGGCCTTGACCTGCAGGTGGGTGCGCACCCGGGCCAGCATGATCGACGGGCTGACCGGCTTGGTGATGTAATCCACGGCGCCCAGTTCCAGGCCGATGCGCTCGTCGTCCTCTTCCGAAAGGGCGGTGAGGAAGATCACCGGCACGTCCGCCGTGCCGGGCAGTTCCTTCAGCCTGCGCAGCACGGTGTAGCCGTCCATGCCGGGCATCATGATGTCCAGCAGCACGAGGTCCGGCGGGCTGCCGGAGGACAGGATGCGCAGGGCCTTTTCTCCGCTGTTGGCCACCTTGACCCGGTAGGCGTCCTTCAGCAGGTCGCTGAGCAGGGTCAGGTTGTCGACGGTGTCGTCCACCACCAGCACGGTGCGCCGGGTGTCGTCCGGGGGAAGGGAAGTATTGCTCATGGCTGCCTCTCGTGGCTGGGGTGACTTGGTGCGGGGCATGGAGCGCGGTGCGGAAAGGGGCCGGGCCGTCGCGGCGGTTCCGTTTCCGATGCAACGGCTGGGCGCCCGGTCAGCCGTCGCGCGCTGGCCGGGCCGAGCGCAACATTTCCAGGGCGGTTTCGAACTCGAAGGCGCGCAACGCCTCGCCCATGGCGGTCACCATGGGCTGCCCCAGGGCGGCGCACAGGGCTTCCGCGTGGGTGTTGAAAAGGTCGACGGCTTCGCTGTCGTCTTCCTCGATGAGCGTCTCCAGCCGGTCCATGAGAGCGGGGAGCGCATCGGGGAGATCGTGCGGCGGCCCGCCCTCCACGCCATCGCCCGCCAGATCGTTGCCCGGTCCGGTGGACGCATCCGGCGCGGCCTCCGGTACATCGTCGTCCGTGTTCCGTGGATCATCGGGGCCATCCGCGCCTTTCGGACCGGGCCGCGCATCATGCAGCAGGCGGTACATGGCCCGCACCGCCTCTTCCAGCGAGATGCGCAGCAGGGCCAGCACCTCCGCCGTGCGTTCGGACGGTGCCTCGTGGCGCAGCGCCGCCTCCAGGTCGGCGGCCTGGGCCTGCACCGTGCGGGCACCCAGGGTGCCCGCCACGCCCTTCAGGGTGTGGGCCTCGCGCGTGGCCGACGCGCCGTCGCCGGATTGGATGAACCCGGCAATGCGCGTGGCCGCGTCGGCGTGCTGGGAAACGAAGCGCCGCAGCAGCGTGTGGTAGGTGGCCTGCTTGCCCAGTACCCGGCGTAGCCCCGCCTCCGGGTCGAGGACGCGCCGGATGCCGTTCCGCCTCCCGGATGCCGTGGTTGGCGATATGCCCTCCCGTGTGCCATGGGGCATGCCGGGGGTGTCCGTATTCTCCGTATCTCCCCGTTCCGTCTCGTCCGGTGTTGCCGCATCGCCTTGCCGGGGCAGCCAGCGGATCAGCGCCGCGAACAGTTCGTCCGGGTCGATGGGCTTGGCCAGGTGGTCGTTCATGCCCGCCGCCAGGCAGGCCTCGCGGTCGCCCTGCATGGCGTTGGCGGTCATGGCCACGATGGGCAGGCTGTCGGCCCCCAGGGAACGGCGGATGGTCCGGGTGGCCTCGTGGCCGTCCATGACGGGCATCTGCACGTCCATCAGCACGAGGTCGTAGTCACCCTCCATGACCATGCGCACCGCCTGCGCCCCGTCTTCCGCCGCATCGGGGGCAAGGCCCGCCTCGGCCAGCAGGCCCAGGGCCACCTCGCGGTTCAGTTCGTTGTCCTCCACCAGCAGCACGCGCGCCCCCCGCACGCCGTCGAGCATGGCGGGCCGGGTGTCCGGCGGCGGCATGGCGGCGCGCGGGGCCGGATGCACCGCGCCCAACAGGCGCATGACGGTGTCGAACAGCAGGGATGGCTGCACCGGCTTCACCAGCACGGCAGCCACTCCCACCCCCTCTGATGCGGCGAAAATCTCTTCGCGCCCGTGGGCGGTGACGATGGCCATGGGCAGGTCCGGCGCCAGGGCGCGGACGTTGCGGGCCGTCTCCAGCCCGTCCATGCCGGGCATCTGCCAGTCCAGGAAAACCATGCCGAAGGGGGCGTCCGAGTCCTGAGCCTCGCGCAGCAGGCGCAACGCTGCCTCGCCGCCGTCCGCCATGACCGCGCGGAAGGTCATGCCTTCCAGCATGTGGGCCAGCACCATGCGGGCCTGGGGGTTGTCGTCCACCACCAGCACCCGCAGGCCGCGCAGATCGATGCGCGGCACCAGCGTCCGCCGCTCGGAGCCCAGGCCCAGCCGGGCCGTGAACCAGAAGATGCTGCCCCCGCCGGGGGTGCTGTCCACGCCCACGTCGCCGCCCATCAGGTCCGCCAGCTTCTTGGCGATGGCAAGGCCAAGGCCGGTGCCGCCGTACTTGCGGGTGGTGGAGGTGTCCGCCTGCTGGAACGAGACGAACAGCCGGGCCTTCTGCTCGTCGGTGAGGCCAATGCCCGTGTCGCGCACGGCAAAGCGCAGCAGCACGTCGGTGTCGCCCGTTTCCAGCGTTTCCACGCGGATCACGATTTCGCCGTGCTCGGTGAACTTTATCGCGTTGTTGGCGTAGTTGATGAGAATCTGCCCCAGGCGCAACGGGTCGCCCAGCAGTATGAGGGGGACGTCGGCGGCCACGTCGAGCACGAATTCCAGCCCCTTGGTGGCGGCCTTTTCCGAGACCAGGTTGGCCACGGTGTCGAGCACGGTTTCCAGTTCGAACTCGGTGTTTTCCACCGTCAACTTGCCCGCCTCGATCTTGGAGAAGTCGAGGATGTCGTTGAGGACGCCCAGCAGATGTTGGCCCGAGGCGCGTATCTTGCGCACGTAGTCCGCCTGGCGCGGGTCCAGTTCCGTCTTCAGGGCCAGATGGGCCATGCCGATGATGGCGTTCATGGGGGTGCGGATTTCGTGGCTCATGTTGGCCAGGAAGTCGCTTTTGAGCCGCGTGGCTTCTTCGGCCATTTCCTTGGCCCGTCGCAGTTCGGCTTCGGTGCGCTTGCGCAGGGATATGTCGCGCAGGGCGCCGCAGGCACTCATGGGGTGCCGGTCGGACGGAGGCAACTTGCTGAGGCTGATTTCCAGCGGCAGGCGGGTGCCGTCCTTGCGCACGCCGATCACCTCTCGCTCGTGGCCGATGATCTGGAGCGGCGAGGCCAGGAAGTCGTTGCGCAGCTTCACGTGGCGCTGGCGCACTTCTTCGGGCAGAAATTCCTCCACCAACCGTCCGGTAAGTTCGCCCGTCTCGTAGCCCAGCAGCCGTTCAAGCTGCGGGTTGCACAGGACGATGCGCCCCTCTCCGTCCACCACCACCATGGCGTCCGGGGCCGAATGCACGATGCCCCGGTACCAGGCCTCGGTATCCTTCAGTTCCGCCTGCTGTTCCTTGAGTTCGGTGATGTCGTTGATCAGGGTGACCCGGCGGGGGGTGATGTCCTTGTCGCCGATGAGCGCGCAGCGCACGTCGGCCCAGCGCACCTCGCCGTCGGGGCGCAGGTAGCGGTGCTCCGCCCGCACGGTGATGGTGGAGCGGGCCGGGTCCGGCCCGTTGGCGTCCGGCCCGTGATGTTCCGGGCTGCCGTGACGCGGATTGGCATATTCCAGTTTGTCGGGGTCCAGGCGGCCCAGCAGGGCTTCCAGCGCTTCCCGGTCGTCGGGGTGAAAGAACTCCTCGAGGTCGCGCCCGCACAGTTCCGGTTCGCTGATGCCGATGAAGTCGCTGAAGGCAGGGTTGGCCCGGTCGATGCCAAGTCCCCGGCGTTCGCTGACGATGCCGATGCCCGCCGTTTCGAACACGGCACGGAAGAAGGCTTCGCTGCGGCGCAGAAGTTCGCGGCTTTCTTCCAGTTCCGCTGCCTGGGTGCGGGTCTGCTCCAGCAGGCTGCGGGTGTGCAGGTTGCGCTCCAGCACTTCCTGCGACAGGGCGGCCATGGGCAGCATGTCCTCGAACAGGGTGGCGGCGCGCGGGGGGAGCGGACCCAGGGTGGCCAGTTCCAGCACGCCCAGCAGCCGTTCGCCCAGCAGCAGGGGATAGGCCCGCAACGAGGCGGGGTGCACGTCGCCGAGCCCGGTGGCGAAGCGCAGGGTTGCCCCTTCCGGCGGCGTGAGTTGCACCGGCACGCGCATGACCGCGCAACGGCCCACCAGTCCGCCGTTTCTGGGGACGCTGGCGGGAGGGCCGCCGACAATGCCGCCCAGCGAGGCCACCAGGTCGAGGTGCTCCCCGTCGTCGTTGGGCACGTACAGCGCGGCGTAGGGGGCGCCGGAGACCTGCGCGGCCACGGTGGACAGGCGCTGGCCGAAGGAGTCCAGGTCTCCTGCCTGTTGCAGGGCGGTGGCCGTCTCGGACATCTGGGCCTTGATCCAGCGCTGCTGCTCCATTTGGCGCGAAACGCCCCGCAACACCTCCAGCGAGCGGGCCATGTCCCCCATTTCGTTGCGTTCCTCGCCGTAGGGCACCTGCACGTCCAGATCGCCGTCGGCCAGTGCCTTGACGCAGCCGGTCAGGGCCAGCAGGCGTCGCCGGATGCTCCAACTGACAAGATAGGTGATGGCCACGACCATGGCGCAGAACAGCCCGTACGCCGCAATGGCCTTGAACAGCGTGGTCCGGTTTTCCGCCACGGAGGACTGGAAGAAGTGTTCCGCCGTGGAGCGCGCCGCGTGCATCAGGTCGTCGATGGCGCGCAGCAGCCGGTCGGCCGGGTTCTGGGGCGAGGATTCGGTGAGCCGCCAGGCTTCCTGTATCTCGCGGTTCTCGGCCAGGGCCATGGCCCTGTCGCGCATGGACAGGAAGTCGTCGTAGCGGCTTGCCATGGCGTCGATGAGGGCCGGGTCGCCCCGGAAGTTGGCGCGCACGGCTTCCATGCAGTCCCGGAACAGGCGTTCCTCGCGCCGCAGGGTGGCCATCTGCTCGGCCCTGATGGCCTCGTCCACCTCGATGATCTGCTCGCGCATGGCCGCGCGCATGCGCTCCACGCTTTCCTTGGCCTGTTGCAGGCTGCTGGTGGCGATGAAGGTGTGCCGGTAGACGGTGTTGGCGTCCTCGGCCATGTCGCGCATCAGGCTCAGGGTGCTGTACCCGAGGATGATGCTGAAGGCGACGATGAGCAGCGTGCCGATGAGCAGCCGCTGGAAGACGGAAAGATGGCGGAACAGCATGGGGCCCGGGGGGGTGGGCATGGCGGGGCTCCTTCCGGCCGTGGGGATTCCTGCGGGGCGGGTGCCTAGCCAGTATAGGCGAGTGCGGGGAATATTGTCCAGAAGACGGGAAAGAACGAAAGGGGGGGCGGAGGGAGGCCAACGGGAGCTGGGAGGCCCGAGGAGGCCGGAAGAAGCCCGGTGTGACCAGGAGAGACCGGACGATGCCGGAAAAACGTATGGGGCGGGCGCGGCACGGGAGGCCCCGGCACTGGGCCTGTGGGGGGCGCCGCGTGGGCGGGGCAACCGGGCCAGCAGAGTGAGTCGAGCCAGTCGTGATACTCGAAACGGTTGGGCAGGCGAAGCGTTGGAATCAGTCGGGCAGGACGCTCCACAGGCGGTACACCGCGACATCCGCCGACGTGGCGTCGCGTGCGTCACGGGCCAGGGCCAGGGCCTCGGCACTGGTTGTGGCCTGGTCGTGGCGCGGGGTGCCGTCCGCGGGGTGCCAGCGGATCAGGAACGGCGGCGCGGGATCGGGGCCGCGCCCTTCGGACCACACGGGGCGGCCACCGGCGTCGGGGCGGCGGCAGTGGCGTTGTGGCGGTGCGGACCGTCTGTCGCTGGTGTGCGCCGGAAATTCCATGCTGCCGCCGGGGTGGGCGGAGGTGGCGGACTGGTGCGCCAGACGCGGGGAAGCGGAGAGGGAAGGCGCCAGGGGGATGGACGAGTGCGGGACGGCAAGAGGGGGCGTGGCGTGCATGGGATCTCCGTGTTCCGGTGTGGAAAACGTGATTGCACAAAATGTGCGAACGGTCCAGCGGGGCGCGTTGCACGGGACGGGAGGAGGGGGGCGTTGGTGCCGTGGGGGGGCAAGACATATCTGGCCAGAGCTGGCCAGAGCTGGCCATGCCATGCCGGGCCAGGATTGGGCCGGATGGAGGTCGGGCTCGGCAGACGGCGAGGGGCGCGACAGGTCGAGGGGCGGTACGTCCGCACCGACGGGCGGCAAGGCGCGCGCCGGGTTACAGTTCCTTGCCCGCCCAGATGACCCGGCCGATGACTTCCCATTGCAGGGCTTCGTCGCGGGGATCGATCTCGATGTCCTGGTAGGCGAATTCCGGGTTGTCCCCCCGGAAATGGTAGCGCCCCGGCGTGCGCGAAAAGCGCTTGATGTAGATTTCGTCCTGCACCCGCAGCACGTAGATGCGGTCTTCCGCCAGCGCCTGGTCGTGCTGGTTCACCAGCACCAGGTCGCCGTCGTGCAGGGTGCGCTCCATGGAACGGCCCATGACTTCCATGAGACACAGGCCGGTGGTGGACCTTGCCCGGCCCAGTACCCAATCCAGCCGGAAGGCATGCTGCTCCTGCGGGCGGCCACCGGTCTGCAACGAGCCGCCGCCCGCGCTGGGGCGTGCCTCCGCCCTGTCCACCAGTACGAATTCCTCGGCTAGGCGCCGGGCATCTTCGGGTGCCTCCGGCTGTCCGGCGGACGCGCGCGGGGCCTCGCCGTAGGGGCGCAGCATGCGTTCGTGCAGGCCGCGCCGGTGCGGCGGCCCACCGGTGACGGGAATGCGGTCCAGGTGCTCGGTGAGCCGCGCGAGATTGGTGCGGCTGGGAAAACGCTCGCCGTTCTTCCAGGCGTAAACGGTGCGCTCGCTGACCCCCGCGATTTCCGCAAGGCGCTTCACGCCCCCCACGCTGTGCAGCGCGTCGATGACGTACTCCCGAAGTTCGTCCCAGTCGGTTCCCGTGGAATCGTACTCGTTCATGCATATGATGTTAGCACATTCTGTGCGAATGTCCATGAAAAATTGCCATCGGCGCACCGATACTCTTGACGTTTGTGTGCGAAGTATGAAATATCTGTGCGCACGCCACGTCGCGACCTTGATGCCCTTGTGCGGCGGGCTGCGTGACCTGCCAGCCCGTGCGGATGGTGATCGGGCCGTTTTCAGAGGAAACGGCGCTTGTATAGGATAACCGATTTAAAAGTGGTTCGGGCCGGAACAACTCCCGTGGATGGTTCCGGTTTCGACGCAACGAGAGGAATGGGAATGCAAGCGATGTCACGCGGTGCCAGGTGCGCCGTATGCGGAAGCTCGTTCGGCTTGGGAGCAGCGGCCGAGGCCGAGGTCGTGGCCGGCGTGGCGCTGTGTCCGGCCTGTGCCGAGGGGTGCAGCCTGCATGACCGCCGGCTGCCCATGATGTTCATAGAGGTTGACGAGCATCGGCGCCTGCTTGGCCTGTACCACGCAAGCCACGACGAGGCCCGCCACCCCACGCCCGAAACGGCGCGCATCCGGCTGCGCGCGCTGGAGGCGTGCAACCGCTTCTTTGAAGGAGGTGCATCATGCCGATAGTGACCTGCCTGCATTGCGGCACGCCGTTTTCCGTCAATCCTGCCCGGCTGCTGCATGGCCGGGGTCGGTATTGCAGCCGGTCCTGCCATGCGGCAGCCCGGACCCTGGACCGGCCCGAACGTTGCCAATTGTGCGGCGGCCCCATGCCGCCGGGGCGCGCCCATCGCCGCTACTGCTCGCGGGAGTGCGTCTCGCTGGCCGCTGCCGGGCAGGCCAGGCCGCAGCCGCGCGATTGCGCCGCGTGCGGGCGCAGGTTTACCCCCGCCACGCTGCGGGACAGGTTTTGCGGTCCCGGTTGCGAGGCGGCGGCACACGGCATGGACCATGGGTTGTTCGAGGACCCGTGGGCTTCGGGTGACATTCCGCCGGACTGCTACGGTCGCGACCTGTTTCGCATGCCGGACATGGTGCTTGGATTCTGAGGCCCGCCGAAGGGCGAACGGCCGTTACCGGCGAGGGGATCGTGCCGGTTGGCCGCCACACGGCGAGGACACCGTCCGGCGCGCCCCGTGCCGGTACGGGATATGCCGATCCGCGTGAACAACGCGACGCGGCTGGTGCGACGTGGACCGTCGCAGAGGAGGATGCCGCATGGCGGCTGTGAACAGAGTGATGCTGCTTGGGCGCGTGATGGCCGCGCCCCGGCCCGGGACCGGTACGCCGGGTGATTGCGTGCTGTTTTCCGTCAGCACCGAGGGTGCCGGACAGGACGACGCGGGCCAGCGGCACCGGGTGCGCGTCACCGGTGACCATGCCGCATGGTGCCTTGCGCGGTTGCGGCGCGGCATGCTGGTGCACGTGGAAGGAGAATTGCTGGCCTGCGCGCAGGGTGGCGAAGCCTGCGCGGTGGTGGCGGCGTGGCTGGTCCAGGCCGTGGAGGGTGATCGGCGCTCCGGGCCGCCCATGCATCCACCTGCACATCCGCCCGTACATGCGGCTGTACATGCTGCCGTGCACCCCACCGTGCTTTCCGCAGCGTTTCCCGCCGCGCGCGCCGAGATACCCCTGCCCGGTGCCCGGTGCGCCAGGGCGGAGTTCTTCGGCCGGGGGGGCACTGAGCATGCCGGGGACGATGCCGGAGACGATGCCGGGGCGTGGCCGCTGCCGTGGCGGCGGGCTCCGGATATGGCTGGGGGCGTGCCGGGCATGCCGTCGGGGCGCATGCACTGAGGTGCGCGAAGCATGTGCGTGGAGGAGACGGCCGGTGCCGGTCGTCCGTGATGCAACGTCAGCCGCGGCGCGAGGTGCCGCGAAACAGGGAGGAAGGCCGCATGCAGGGCGCGCAGCAACCGCAGCAACGGCTTGTGCAGGATCACGTTCCGGAGATGGCTTGGATGCCCCGTGGCGCCTGCGGGTGCGGCGAGCCTCGGTCCATGGACGTTCGCCAGGAGGCTTCCCGGTCTTGGGGAGGGCGGGCTGGTGCGTATCATGCGGCCATGGGTCGGGGGGCGGGCCGCGATTTTGCTCCGGGGCCGGCATGGGAGAGGATGCGCGAGCAGCCGTCCGTGCCCTTTGTCTTGGTCGGGCTGGACGCCATCGGCCGTGCCGTGGGCGCAGGACAGGGGGCGGTGAAGCGTTGGATTCGCGAGGATGGATTTCCCGCCCGCAGATGTTCGGACGGTACGTATCGGGCCGATCCCGACGCGGTGCGGCGGTGGTTTTGGGGGGGGCACGATGCAGCCCCGCACGGAGCATTGCCGACCGGATATCCGGCCGGAACGGCTCCGGACGGCGTTGCCCGTCATGGGCGCGGGGGCGGTGCGGAGCGCGGACACTAGCCGGAAGCCGGTGCGGCCATGTGCGAAATTCCGGAACGTGTGTGGCCGGACGGCGGATGTCGTCCGGCCACGCGGCATTCGGCGCTCGCCTTCGGGAGAGAGCGCCTTTTCTATTGTCCCTGGATGGTCACGTTGAATTCGTCGTCCACGGTCACCTTGACGTTGGCGGTGATGCCGATCCAGCGGGAGGCCGCCACGGTAAGCGCGGGCAGGGCGCCCTGAATGTCGCGCGAGGTGCCGGTGCTGGACACCACTACCTTCCACAGCACGGGCCCGGTCAGTTCGGTCGGGGAGGGCAGGCCTTCCACCGTGCCCAGGGGCGTGCCGTACGGCGGGCGGGCGTACTCCGGCCGGTCCGTGCCAGAGGAGGCGGAAGGGGCGGAAGCAGGGCCGGCGGACTGTGCCGGACGCGCGGCATCTCCGGCGGATTCCGCCGTGCCACCGGGCTGCATGGAAGGCGCGGGGGGCGGTGCGGCCTGCTGGCCGGATGCCACCGACCCGGGCGTCTTCTGGCCGCCCGATCCCGTCATGTCCTGTCCCGGCATGCTTTGTCCGGTCATGCCCTGTCCGGGTATCTCTTGCCCGGCCTGGACCGGAGGTGGCGTTGCCGGGG
The DNA here is from genome assembly GCA_031287575.1 of Desulfovibrio sp. GTDB lineage: Bacteria > Desulfobacterota > Desulfovibrionia > Desulfovibrionales > Desulfovibrionaceae > Cupidesulfovibrio. The sequence continues at coordinate 6,103 of JAITSV010000060.1, read as the reverse complement.
CGGCACCACGGCCGGAACGAAGGTCGCGTGCCTCTATGGACAGGGTGCGGGTATGCACCACCGTCATGGGGGGCGGGTAGCCGTAGCCGGTGCCGAACCCGCGGTAGCCGCCGTAGCCCCAGCCGCCGTAACGGCTGCCGTAGGCCCCCCCGTACCACGGCCACGAACCGTAGCCGATGCCGACGCCCACGGACGGGCGCGTGGTGTACGACGTGTCCGGCACCTCGTGGGGGCCGTCCACCTTCCATTCCACCACCACGGCCATGTCCGCCGCCTCCGGGCTGGCGGCCTCGCGGTAGCCGTGCCCGGTGAGCACGGCACGCAGCCGCTGGGTGGACTGGCGGAACATGTCGGCGTTGATGGCGTTCAGCGTGGACAGCGCGGTGCCGGGCACCAGCACGTAGCTTTGACCGGCCTTGCGGAAGCCGGGGGCCGACACGGCCTGCACGTCGGCCTTCATGCGCGGGGCGCAGCCCGTGGCCAGCAGCATGCCCAGAAAGAGCAGGCAGACGAGCAGGCAGGCCGACAGGCGCGGGATGCTCGGGAGGCGGGTACACGCTATGCGGGCGGTCATGGGATATCCTTTGCCATGCGGCAGGTGATGTCCATTGCGTACGGGCGGCAGGTTCGCCGTCCGCGTCCCCGCCCGTATGGTCACGTAGGTCCCGCGCAGCCCCCATGGTCCGGGATGGTCCGGGAGGGTTCGCGACAGGCCGAGGATTCGATGCGCCATGGACTGGCCGGCGGTCAAGTGGATCTTCGCTTTACGGAATATGTGCATGCAAGGCGGGGATGTCCATGGCGTGCCGCTGGCAGATGGCAGGCGGGACGCGGAGGGGGATGCGGTACGGCCTCGGTGCGGCATGGGGGACAGGCTCGCCGCAGTGCGGACCTTGCCGCGCATGATCGCGCGCTGCCCCCGCGCAGGCACAGGCCATGCGCAGGCTCCTCCCATGCCGGCAATGGCCGCCGGATGGCTCCCCCTAGCGCTGCCGCAGGGGCAGGGTGAACGTGAAATGCGCCCCCTTGCCCGGTTCGGAGTGCAGGGCAAAGCTGCCGCCATGATTGTGGGTGATCAGGAAGTACGACACCGACAGGCCCAGCCCGGTGCCTTCACCGGGGGGCTTGGTGGTGTAGAAGGGATCGAAGACGCGGGCGCGGACTTCGGGCGTCATGCCTGGCCCGTTGTCGCTTACGGTCACCGTCACCAGGTCGTGGTGGCGTTCGGTGCGGATGGTCAGGGTGGGCGGCGCGCCATCGGGCGGCGGCATGGTGGCCAGGGCCTGGGCGGCGTTCTTGAACAGGTTCAGCAGCACCTGTTCCACCTCGGTGGGCAGGCAGGGTACCGGCGGCAGCATGGGCGAGTAATGGCGCACGATGCGCAGTGTGCGGAAGTCGTAGAGTTTTTTCAGGTCGTAATCGTTGGCGGCCAGTTCCAGGGTGTTTTCGATGAGCCGGTGCAGGTCCTGCGCCACGAATTCGCCGTCGGTGCGGCGGCTGAAATCGAGCATGTTGGCCACGATGTGCGCGGCCCGCGCACCGGACGCGGCGATGTCGTCGAGCATGCGCAGTATCTCGCGCCGCTCGAGATAGCCGCGTACCTGGTCCATGGTCAGTCCGGCCTCGCGGGCGGCGGATTCGTTGTCGGGCCGCCCCGTATCCACCCGGCGGCGCATGTTCTGCACCGCCTGCAGGATGCCGCCGAGGGGATTGTTGATCTCGTGCGCCATGCCCGCCGCAAGGCCGCCCACGGTCAGCATCTTTTCCGTCTGGATCATCATCTCGCGGATGCGTTCGCGTTCGGTCACGTCGTCCACGCGGATGACGGCGCCCTGCGCGCCGTTGGCCACCAGCGGAAAGACCGTCACGTCCTCGTAGCGCACCATGTCGCCATCGGGGTGCAGCAGGCGCAGCCCGTCACGCACCTGGCCGTCCCCCAGCGCCTCGCACACCAGGGGCTTCAGCTTTTCCAGCCGGGGAAACACCTCGCCCAGGGGGCGGCCCATGGCTTCGCGGGTTTCCTGGCCGGTGGCGTCCGCCGCGTGGCGGTTCCAGTGCGTGACCAGTCCTTCCGGCGACACGCCGACGATGACCGAGGGCATGGAGTCCAGGGTATTGGCCAGCAGGTTGCGCAGCCGCCGCAGTTGCCGTTCCGAGGCGGCCCGGCGGCGCATCATGTACACCAGCACGGCAATGGTGGATGCCAGCGAAAGCACGAACAGGACCAGCACGTTGATTTGAATGCGGTAGGTCCGGTAGATCGAGAAGGGACGGTCGATCACGGTGCTGCCCGGGGGCAGGCGGCTTTCGGAGATGCCCCATCGCTCCAGCGCCGGGGCGCGGTACACGAAGCGGTTCACCCCTTCGGCCTGCACGGGAATGTCCTGGGCGCGCGTGCCGGACGTGACCCGCAAGGCCATGCGGCCCAACGCCTCGGCCTGAAAGGTCGCCCCGGACACCTTGCCCCCCACCGTGGCTCCGCGCAGGTTGAAGTCGACAAGGCAGTGCACGGGCACCCGTGCGGCGGCGGCGATGCGCGCGCCCATGTCCTCGAAGGTTGTGGCGTAGCCCACGCTGTCGGCAAAATACACGCCCAGCAGCACGGCCGCGTCGGACGGCAGGGTGGCCAGCCGGGACAGCAGGTCGTCGAAGGGCAGGGGCGGAAATTCGCGCACCTGCACGTCGGCGGGCAGGTTCGAGAGCTGCCCGTATACGTCGCGGGCCACGGCGCGCCCGGTTTCGGTGTGGTCGTTGACGAGATAGATGTGCCGCGTGCCGGGGTGCATTCCCAGCATGGCCAGCGCGGTTTCGCGGGCGGAAAAGGTGCTCAGCACGCCCGAAAGCCGGGGGATGGCCGCCACCAGGCTGTCGTGGAAATGGTTCACCCCGCAGAACAGCACGGGCACGCCGGGAAACAGCGCGGCGTGGTGCGTTTCCAGAAAGTCGAGGGCGTCGTCGTCGCTGGTCAGGATGAGGGTGGGGGGGCGCCCGGCGTATTTCAGGGCCAGCACGGCGGCAAAGGCGTCGAGGTATTCCGGGGTATGCACGCGCTTGGAATCCAGGTTTTCCACGCGCAGGGAGATATGGTTGTCCATGGGGGCCAGCATGCGCTCCACGGTGTCGGTGATCTCGCGCACCCGGCCCATGCCCTGCTCGTAGGAATGCAGCAGCAGCACCAGGTGGCGGTCGTCCTGTGCGCCGCGCGCGGCGATGGCGTCGGCCAGGGTCTGGACCACGGAATCGGCCACCGACCGGGCCACGGCTTCTGGCGTGGCGTTGGCGGCGCCCTGTGCTCCTGCTGCCTGCGTTCCCGCCTGGGCCTCGGCCTGGACGGGATGGGGCGCAGTCCCCGTCGCGGTGCCGGTGGCGTGGGCAACGGGTACCGCCAGGGCCGCGAGCAGCCAGGCGCACAGGCAGACAGACAGGCAGGCGCACAGGCGGCCAGACGAGAGGCCATACGAGAGGCCGGACGGGGTGGGAGCCACCATCCGCAGCCATTTTCGGACACGGGGGCGGGCGGCGTTCATGACGGGCCCCCCAGCGGCAGGGTGAAGGTGAAGGTGGCGCCCTGGCCGGGCTCGGAAACCACGGCGAACGTGCCCTTGTGGTTCTGGGTGATGATGAAGAACGCCACGGACAGGCCGAGGCCGGTGCCTTCTCCGGGCGGGCGGGTGGTGTAGAACGGGTCGAAAACCCTGGCGCGCACCTCCGGCGGCATGCCGGGACCGTTGTCCGCGACGGATACGGCCACTCCTTCCGGGCGGTGCTCGGCCCGTATGGTGATGGTGGGCGGGGCGCCGTCCGGCGGGGTGAATCCGGCCAGGGCCTGCGCGGCGTTGCGCAGCAGGTTCAGCAGCACCTGCTCCACTTCCGTGGCCAGGCAAGCGGGCCTGGGCAGGTCGGGCGGGATCCTCACGTCCATCCGCAGTCTGCGGAAGTCGTGGTCCTTGCGAAAGCTGTAGTCGTTGGCGGCAAGGTCCACGGCGGTGGCCACCAGCGCGCCGATGTCGCATTCCATGTGCGACGAGGTGCTGCGTCGGCTGAAGTTGAGCATGTTGGCCACGATGCGGGCAGCCCGCAGTCCTGCCTCGCGCACTCCGGCAGCCATGCGCAGCACGCCGCGCCGTTCCAGATAGTCACGCACCTGCTCCACGGTGCAGTCCATGGCGCGGGCGGCCTCGTCATTGGCGGCGCGCCCCGGCTCGATGCGGCGCAGCACGTTCTGCACCGCCTGCAGGATGCCTCCGAGGGGGTTGTTGATCTCGTGGGCCATGCCCGCCGCCAGTCCGCCCACCGACAGCATGCGTTCGGTCTGGATCATCATTTCGCGAACCCGCTCGCGCTCGGTCACGTCGTCCAGGCGGATCACCGCCCCCTCCATGCCGTTGGCGGCCAGGGGGAACACGGTGACGTCCTCGTAGCGTGGCACGCCGTTGTCGGTGCGGGTCAGCCGGTCGCCGTGCACGGGGGCCTGCCTGTCCAGGGCCTCGCGCACGCGCGGCAGTTGCGGGGCAAGGTACGGAAAGACCTCCGCGAGGCTGCGGCCCATGGCCGCCGAGGACTCCACGCCCGACATCAGTACCGCCTGGCGGTTCCACTGGATGATGCGCCCTTCGGGCGAGACGCCGACCACCACCGAGGGCATGGAATCCAGTATGTTGCCGAGCAGGTTGCGCAGCTTGCGCAGTTCCGCCTCGGTTCGTGCCCTGTGCCGCATGACCACCACCAGGGCGGCGATGGTGACGATCATGGCGGCCACGAAGGCCGCGATCACGTGGATTTCCCGCGCGTAGGCGCGGTAGACGGAGAAGGGGCGTTCCACCACCTCGCTGCCGGGGGGCAGCGAGTCTTCGTTGATGCGCCAGCGCCGCAGCTGCTGGTAGTTGAAAAGGAATTCTCCCGGCCCGCGCCGTACGGAAATGGACGCGGGATCTTCACCCGCCAGGATGCGCCGTCCAAGTTCGGCCATGATGTGCCCCTGCGACTGGCCGGTAACCAGTTTGCCGCCCACCATGCTGCCGCCGAGGTTGAAGCCCATGATGCAGTATGTCGGCACCCTGGCAGCCGCGGCAATGCGCAACCCCGCCTCCTCGTAGGTGGCGCTGCGTTCGGAGGCGTCGGAATAGTACACGCCGAGCAGCACCACGGTTTCCGGTCCCAGCGCGGCCACCTGGCGCAGCAGGTCGTCCAGGGGCACGTCGGAATTCCAGCGCAGCCGCACGCGCCCTTCCAGCGGACGCAACGCTTCGGCCAGTTCCGCCGCGGTGGAGCGGCCGCTTTCGGTGTAGTCGTTGATGACGAAGATTTCTTCCACGCCGGGGTGGGCGCGCAGCAGGAATTGCGCCGTCTCGTAGGGGTAGTGTTCCTCGGTGACGCCGGTGACCCCGGACATGCCCTGCACGCGCGCCTGCGTGAAGTTGTTGGCGCCGCCGAAGACCACCGGCACGCCGGGAAAGAGGGTGTCGCGGTAGCGGCGCAGAAAGTTCAGGGCATGATCGTCGGAACACAGCAGCAGCGCGGGGCGCACCTCGGCGTACTTGGCGCGCAGCATGGCGGCATAGGCGGCGAAGTAGGCATCGTCATGCACCGCCTTGGTGTCCATGTTCTCCACCCGCAGCAGCACGTTGCCGTCCGGCGGCGCCAGTTCGTCTTCCACCTCCGTGGTGAGTTCGCGCACCCAGCGCATGCGTTGGTCGTAGGAGTTGATGAGCAGGGCCTGCACAGGCGGAGTGGCGGGCAAGGCGTAGGGATCGGCGAAGGTGATGGCGCCCAGCAGGGCACAGCAACCCAGCAGCAGGGCGGGGAGCAGACAGCGCAACGCGCCGGGCCGGAAGTCGCGTGGTGCGGCGCTGGCCGCGACCGCTTCCGATGCCGTCCCGGGTATCGCGCCAGTCAAGGCCGGGTCGTGGTCGCCCTCGCAACCCGGCGACGCATCGGCGCCGGCGGCGGAATCGGGGGCCTGGGAACGCCCGGGCTGGGCGTGACGCGAAGCGGGCATGGAGTGCACTCGTGCTGCAGGGGGTGAACGTGGAACTTCATTCAGTATTGGCAGAACGCGAGCACGAACGCAACGGGTAACGCCGTGAAGGGCGGGACTGTGGGG
>JAITSV010000055.1 GCA_031287575.1 Desulfovibrio sp. | reverse complement strand
GCAAGTAACAGATATGCAGATGCCAGATCTTTTAAAAAGCGCCTGCTAGGGCGCTGCTGGAAACAGAGCCTTACAGGCGCATATGAAATACCCCCGGCTATGCCGGGGGATTTTTATTTTTCTGGCAAACCGGGCGGTTACGATTCCAGGCCGGCGGCCCGGCGCAAGGCCGTCACCTCATGCGGGGTCAGGCGGCGGGCCGCGCCCTTGGGCAATTCGCCCAGTTCCAGCGGTCCCTGCCGCACGCGCCGCAGCAGCAGCACCGTCAGCCCAAGGTCACGGCACATCCGGCGAATCTGGCGGTTCACCCCCTGGCGCAGGGTCATCTCGAAGAGGCTGGCCTGGCGGTCCGACTGGAGCAGGCGCACGTCCACCGGCGCAAGTTTTTCACCCTCGGCCAGGGTCATGCCCTGGCGCATGGGGGCCAGGGTGGACTCGGTCACGTGGCCGCGCACCTTGACCATGTAGACCTTGGGCAGGTGGTAGCGGGGGTGGGTGAGCCGGTTGGTCAGATCGCCGTCGTCGGTAAGGATCAGCAACCCCTCGGAAAAATAGTCCAACCTGCCCACGGGATACAGCCGCCCCCCGCGCAGGTCGGGCGGCAGGATGCCCAGCACCGTGGGGCGCCCCTGCGGGTCGCGCACGGTGGACACCACCTGCACCGGCTTGTGCAGCATCACGTAGGTGAACGCGGCGGGCGCGGCATCCAGTTCCAGCAGTTGCCCGCGCACCTCGATGCGGTCGCGCCCCGGCACCACGCGCGCGCCGGGGGTGTCCACCACCTCGTCGTTGACCCGCACCAGCCCCTGCTGTATGAGGTCGTCCGCCTGACGCCGCGAACACACCCCCGCCCCGGCAATGGCCTTGTTCAGGCGCACTTCGCCAGGCTGCATGGCCGATTCTGCGGGCGGAGCAGGGAGTTCCTCCATGGCGGGGCTCACGAACCGACGTGTCGCCGGATCTGTCTCGCGGCCATTCCGGTCCGATGACCCGCCAGGGCCACGGTCCGGTCCACGGTCAGCCCCAACACGCCTTTCCTGACGCCCTTCCTTGCTCCCATGCGGGGCCGTCGCACCGTCCTTGCCGCCCGGGGCGCGCCGGTCGGGCCGACCAGAACGCTCCTGATCGGGGCGCGTGGCCTTGCGTGCATCGGGCCTGGCACCGGACTTGCCGCCAGATTTGTCTTCGGTCCGCCCGTGATCGGCGGCGGGACGTTTGGGACGACCTGTCGAAGGCCTGGCGGGACGGGGCGGAGACGACGGACGGCGCTGGGTCATGGGGTTCCGGGCCGGACAGGGTCCGGCGGGCTGAAGTTTGGGGGGGCAGGCCCTGGCGTTGTGGCGCTACGGGACGGGGACGTCCGGCGGTCTTTCCGGCGGATGCGCGGCCAACCGTACGCAGACGAACGGGGACAGTCTATCCCGGTCGCCCGGCAAAGAAAACCGCCCGGCGCATCCTTTCGGCGGCGCGCCGGACGGCATCCCGGACACGTTGCACGGCGGCGCTACCGGCGGCAGGGCACATCCGTGCTCCAGACCGGGCGCACGCCCCGACCGCCTACGGTCGGATGATCTTGGTGGCGAGTTGCAGGCTGGTGACCACGTCGAGCATGTTGGTGGTCTGGCCCACGGCCTTTTGCTCCAGAAGCCCGAAATGGTCAAGGCAGGTGCCGCAGACCAGCACGGTGGCCCCGGCGGCTTCCAGGCGCTTCAGATGGGGCAGGGCCGGACTGTCCGCGGCGGAAAGGCGCACCGCGCCGTTCAGCATGACCACGCGCCACAGTTCCGCGCCCAGTTCGGGCAGGGTGGCGAGGAAGTTCTGCATCAGTTTCGCGCCCAGGGCGTCGTCGCCCGATCCGATGACGTCGGACGTCAGGAAGACCACGACCTTCTCGCCCATGCGGCGCAGTTGCTCTTCGGTCATCACTTCGCAGACCTCGCAATCGTCGGCGGGATTGGGGGCGGACGACTGGGCATCGCCCTTCGCCCCGCGCAGCCGCCACAGGCCGTCGCCCGCGTCCTCGACTTGCACGGCGTAGCCCTGGGTGGACAGGAAACGCGACACGTTTTCACGCGCGGCCTGATTATCGACAACCACCACCAGCGAGGCGGGCGATTGCTCGGCAAGGCAACGCTTGCAGCGCAGCACGGGCTGGGGGCAGGGAAGATTCTGGCAGTTCAGTTCGATTTCTGGCATGGTGAGCCTCCTTTTCCGAAGGAACACCACACAGAGCGGCCCGGTCAAATCGAAAACAGCCGCGCATTTTTTCGCAACGCATTCACCAAACAAATAGAAGACCACGCACCACATGGCCAACGCCACCAAGACCGACCAGCCAACCCAGGGCCAAAGCATCCATCTGCTCAAGCGTTGCTTGAAGTATTTCCGCCCCTACAAGGGCCAGATCCTCCTTTCCATGCTGGCCATGGGCGTGGTGTCGCTGAGCACCGCCGGGTCCGCCTGGCTGGTCAAGCCCGCCCTGGACGAAATCTTCATCAACAAGGACGAGCAGGCGCTGCTGTACGTGCCGCTGCTGTTCTTCGTGCTTACGCTGGTGAAGGGCGCCGGGCGTTACGTGCAGAACTACTTCATGCAGTACAGCGGGCTGCGCGTGCTGGAAAAGCTGCGCTCGGAGTTGTACGACAAGATCATCTTCCTGCCGCTGCAATTCTACGAGGAATCGCAGGTGGGCATGCTCATGTCGCGCATCATCAACGACGTGACCATGATCCGCAACAGCCTGCCTTCCATCGTGATGATGGTGCGGCAGTTGCTGACCATGCTGGGCCTGGTGGGCGTGGTGTTCTACCAGAATCCCCGCCTGGCGGTGTGGGCGGTGCTGGTGCTGCCCGCGGCGCTGTATCCGCTGGTGTGGTTCGGCCGCAAGCTGCGCAAGTACGGTCGCCGCAACCAGTCGAAGCTGGCGGACATTTCCGTGGTGTTGCAGGAAGTGTTCAGCGGGATCCGCGTGGTCAAGGCCTTTGCCACCGAACGGCACGAGGCGCGCCGCTTCGACGACGAAAACGAACGCCTGGCCCGGCTGTACCTGAAGCAGGCCAGCGTGTCCGAGCTTTCCTCGCCGGTCATGGAACTGATCGGGGCCGTGGGCATCGGCCTGGTGATCTGGTTCGGCGGGCACGAAGTCATTGCCGGTGAAACCACGGCGGGCACGTTCTTCTCGTTCGTGGCCGCGCTGGCCATGATGTACGACCCGGTCAAGTCGCTGAATTCCTACAACATGGACGTACAGCGCGCCCTGGCTGGCGCCGAGCGGGTGTTCGAGATCCTCGACGCGCCCGAACTGGTGGTGGAGCAGGGGGGCGACACGCCCTTCGACGAACCCTTCCGCGAACTGCGCTTCGAGGGCGTCACCTTCACCTACGGCAGCAAGACCGCGCCCGCGCTGGACAACGTCAGCCTTACCGTGCGCGCGGGCGAGCGCGTGGCCATCGTTGGGCCCAGCGGCGCGGGCAAGAGCACCTTCGTCAACCTGATTCCCCGGTTCTACGAGCCGCAGCAGGGCGCCATCGTCCTCAACGGCCGCCCGGTGGCGGACTACACCCTGGACACCTTGCGCCGCAACGTGTCCATGGTCTCGCAGGACACCTTCCTGTTCAACCTCCCGGTGCGCGACAACATCACCTACGGCCTTCCCGGCCCCATTGACGAAGACACCGTGCGCGCCGCCGCCACATCCGCCTATGCCGACGAATTCATCCGCGAACTGCCGGAAGGGTACGACACCGTGCTGGGCGAACGCGGGGTCAAGCTGTCCGGCGGGCAGAAGCAGCGCCTGACCATTGCCCGGGCCATCATGAAGGATGCGCCGCTGCTCATCCTGGACGAGGCCACCAGCGCGCTGGACTCCGAGGCCGAGCGCATCGTGCAGAAGGCCCTGGACAACCTGATGGAAAACCGCACCAGCATCGTCATCGCCCACCGGCTTTCCACCATCCTTTCCGCCGACCGCATCCTGGTCATGGAGCAGGGGCGCATAGTGGACGCCGGACGGCACGAGGAACTGCTGGGCCGCTGCACCTTGTACGCCCGGCTGTACGCCATGCAGTTCGCCACCGATGCCGCTACGGATGTCGCCGCCAGCGTCAACCCGGACGGGGCGGAGCAGGGCGCGGCCATCCCCCCCGCTGGAGCCACCGCGTGAAGCTGCCCCCCGCCCTCATCGCGCCGCCGCTGTACGGGCTGTACAAGGCGTGGTGCGCCACCCTGCGCTACGACATTGCCGGGCGCCAAGCCGTGGACGACCTGTGGCATGCCCGCACTCCCATGGTCTTTGCCCTGTGGCACGACGAACTCTTTCCGCTCATGCACGTGCGGGGCGACCTGGAGATCGTCACCGTGGTCAGCCAGAGCCGCGACGGCGAATACCTGGCCCAGGTGCTGCAACGCCTGGGCCTGCGCACGGCGCGGGGATCCAGCTCGCGCGGCGGGGTCAAGGCGCTGATCGGCGCGGCCCGCCAGATGCGCAAGGAAGGATTATGCGGGTGCGTGACCGTGGACGGCCCGCGCGGCCCGCGCCACAAGGTCAAGCCTGGGGCCATCTTTCTGGCGCAGCGGGCGCAGGCGCCCATCGTGCCCATACGCATCTTCATGGAGCGCGCCAAGGTATTCGAGCGCGCCTGGGACCGCTTTCAGCTGCCGCTGCCGTTCTCCCGCGTGCGCGTGGTGTTCGGCGAGCCGTACCGGCTGCCGGATGCCGCCGAAGCGCCCGATGCTGCCGGGCGGCGGGAAGGAGACGAGGGCGGGCAGGGGGGCGATGCAGCCCTGGCCGCCGCCAGCGCGGAACTTGAAGCCCGGCTTGAAGGATTGCGATGACCACGCCCGCCCCCCGCAACGATATTTCCACCGGCCCCGGCACGGATGACAGGCCGGATTCCGGCGCTGCGCCGAAAAACCTGATGTCGCGCCTGCTGCACATGCTGGCCCGTGCCTTGGCCAGACAGGGGTTTGACGGCGTAACCCGGTACGGCAACGCACTGGGCGCGCTGTTGTGGCACTGCCTGCCCGGCCGGCGGCGCCTGGCGGCCCGCGCCATCGCCGATCATCTCGGCGTGTCGCGGCAGGAGGCCACGCGCATCGCGCGGGAAAGCTTTGCCCACAATGCCCGCTCGTTCCTGGAACTGGTGCTGGTGGGGCAATTCGGTTTCGAACTGGTGGGCGAGCGTCTCATCATCGACAATCCCGACCGGCTGCGCAGGATCACTGCAAGTCAGCGCCCTTTGGTGGCGGCCACGGCCCATCTGGGGGCATGGGAATTCATGAGCTCACTGCTGGGGCAATGGCAGTTGGATCGCCCACGCATGGTGGTGGTGCGCCGCAACAGCAACCGCACTCTCAACGACTTCATCTTCGCCATGCGCGGGGTGCGCGGGTTGCAGGTGGTCGATCATCGCAACGCCGTCTTCACCGTGCTCAAAGGGCTGAAGCGCAACGGGTGTGTCGGATTTCTGGTGGACCACAACTGCCGCCGCGATGAGGCCATCTTTTTACCCTTCCTGGGGGAAACCGCCGCCGTGAACTTGGGACCGGCCCTGCTGGCCGTGCGCGCCGAGGCGGAAGTGTGGCCCGCCTTCATGATCCGCGAGGGCGACCGCTACCGGCTGTGCATCGACGAACCGCTGGATACGGCAACGCTTGACGGAGACCGTGCCGAAAAGATCGAAGCGGTTGCCCGGTTTTATACCGAGGCCGTGGAAAGGGCGGTGCGTGCCCATCCCGAGCAGTGGTTCTGGATGCACAAACGCTGGAAGACCCGCCCCGAGCAGGGCGACTGATGCCGCCTGCGGCCCCGTCCCCCACATCCACCAACCACCCACATCGATCGGACAGCCGCCACCGGCGACGCGCACGCGTTGCCGGTGGTCTTTTTTGGGGCGAGTCGCGATATCGCACAAGATGATTAAATCCACGTTACAAACGGACACATCGATATCGCGCCCAACACAGAGAGAAATGCTGCGTCTTTCACGCGTCGCCCGCACCAACGCCCACGATGGGGCAAGGCATGTCCCCCGAACATGAACCGGTCGAATATCCTGCTGACAGTTCGAATCCATCTGGAATTTCGATGACAAGAGGAGGAACACCGCACAAAGACATCCCGCACGTGCGGCTCGAAACGCCACACATCCGAGCCAACCTTCATGACGGGCAGAAACCAGGGCTCATTTCCGGCGTGTTGCGGCCGGGGTCACGACAGGGCAGCATCGGAAAGCCACCGGTTGTTTCACACAAAATATGGAATTCATATCAATCTGGAATAAAAGACTTCTCACTCTCTAAAAGTTAACATAATTTGCATTATGAGACATATGTCAGCCGGGTGAAGGAGTGCCGACACCACCTTTCGAGCACTTGGCCAGCCCCGACTTGCTCCCTCATGCCGTCGTTGCGCACTGCACCAGGAACTCACCAGGCACACGGGCAGCCATCTCTAGCCACCTCATTCCCTGTATGTCTGAATTGCAAAGCGCCTTTCAATCGATGATTCCGATTGCTCGCACTGGCATCCGGATGCTCAGCACCCCCCGTCGTCGCCCTGCGTTGCCTTCACGCACACCTGCACATGCGCCCACATGCCCACTTCCTTCGCTCATGCCGTACCACCATGCCGGCGCCCTTCCACTCCTTCGGCTTGGCGGCCAACGTCACATCCTTATATAGGGTAACCATATATCCTGCCGTTCCTCCCAAAAAAGCTCCTTCCACCCTCCGAATTAGCGGCCAGAAATTTCAAAATCCGCCCCCTTGCCCATCCGGAGCGCCTTCACGCCGCAAACGGCCATTTCACGCGTTTTTCCGCTTTGGACGCAAAAACGGGCACCATTCACCGGGAATGGTGCCCGTTCATCGGGATCGACAGGGAAAAACATCACTCGGCACAGCCGTCGCAGCCCCGACGGCGGAAATCCGCTAACCGTTCAGCGCGGCCCAATCCTTGTTGAAGGCTTCAAGACCGGAAGTGGTCAGCGGGTGGTCGAACATCTGGCGCAGCACGGCAAACGGCACGGTGGCCACATGGGCGCCCATCAGGGCCGCCTCGGCCACGTGGCGCGGATGGCGCACGCTGGCCACGATGACCCGGGCGTCCACCCCCATGCCGGCGTAATTGCGCAGGATGGCCATGATGTCCGCCACAAGCTGCATGCCGTCCTGCGACAGGCCGTCCAGCCGCCCCACGAAGGGAGAGATGAACGAGGCCCCGGCCTTGGCGGCCAGCAGCGCCTGCATGGGCGAGAAGACCAGGGTCACGTTGGTGTCCACGCCCTTGGCCTTCAGCACGCGCACTGCCTTCAGTCCTTCGGGGGTCATGGGAATCTTGACCACCACGTTGGGGCCGTTGCGCACAAGGTCCAGCCCCATGGCAATGAGTTCGTCGGCGGTGTCGCCCACGGCCTCCAGACTCACCGGGCCTTCCACCTCGCGGCAGATGATCTGCATCACCGCGCGCCAGTCGCCGCCTTCGCGGGCCATCAGCGTGGGATTGGTGGTCACGCCGTCCAGCAGGCCCCAGGCCTTGGCGGCGCGCATCTCGGCAAGGTTCGCCGTATCCAGGAAGAACTGCATGAACCGGTGCCTCCTGCGTCAGGCCGCCGTCCACCAGCGGGGCACATGCTCCCGGGCGCACGGCGGCATCACGAAAGAACAAGCTGTTACGGTAACGGTACCGCTGTCTGACGGGCAGCGCCGGGCGGTCGGCATGAGCTGACCCCGCGTATCCGGCAAGCCCGGCCAGGGCCTACTCGACGTCCTTTTCCTCGCGCGCGGGAATTTCGCGCCCGCCGCTTTCCAGCTGTTTCAGGAAGTTGTCGCGGCATTCGTAGCTGCAAAAGCGGTAGGTCTTCTCGCCGTCACGCACGGTGATGCCAGCGTTGGCGTCGATATACGCGCCGCAGATGGGATCGCGCACCATTTCGCCGGTGGCCACCATCTCTTCCTTCTGCTTCTTGTCATCCTTGCTCTTCTTGCGCGCCTCGTTGGTCACAAGGCGGTAGAGGAAATAGCCTGCCGCGATCAGCAAGAGCCACTTGAGCATGCCAGACTCCCTTTGGGTCCTAGAGGCGTTGATGAAGGCCGGGCGCGCGGGCGCGCTCGTTTGGCCGTTCACTGGGCGATGCACCCGTCGTGCAGGGTGAACGTCAGCGATTTCAGGGCGTGTATCAGACTTTGCCCGTCGGGGAAAGCGAGTTCGGGGGCGATTTCGTGCAGCGGCACCAAGACGAAGGCCCGCTCGCGCATGCGCGGGTGCGGCAGCGTCAGGCGCGGGGTGTCGCGCACGGCAGTGCCGAACAGCAAGAGGTCGATGTCGATGGTGCGCGGGGCATAGCGTGCGGCGGGGTCCGGCGTGGGGGCATCGGCGCCGTCCCGTGCTGCCGTGTGGCCGCCACCCTGCCCGCCTTCCAGCGCAAGCGCCCGCCTGCGGCCCAGCCCCTGCTCCACGTCCAGCAGAAGATCCAGCAGCCTTTCGGGCGTCATGTCCGGGTCGCATTCCAGCCGGGCCACCTGGTTGGCGAACCACGGCTGGTCGCGATAGCCCTGCGGTTCCGTGCGATACACGGACGACACCGCGCCAACGACAACGCCGGGCAGGGCGGCTAGTGCCGCCACGGCCCGGACGATATTGTCGGCGGGGTCGCCGCCCGTCGTGCCACCCCGCGCATTTTGCGGAGGCAGGTTGGACCCCAGGCAGACGTAGGCGATTACAGGTTCGCGATGCGTGACACGGCCTCCTCGAGGCGGTGGGTGTCCACGGTGAGCGAAATGCGGAAGTAGCCTTCGCCCGGCGTGCCGAAGCCGTTGCCGGGGGTCAGCACCACGCCGGTCTTTTCCAGCACGGCGGTGACGAATTCGGCGGACGAGCCGTACCCGGCGGGCACCTTGGCCCAGATGTAGAACGCGGCGGTGGGCACGCGGCAGGCAATGCCCACCTTGTTCAGGGCGGCCACCACCACGTCGCGGCGCTTGCGGTAGATGGCGCGCAGTTCGCGGCAGAAGTCGTCGCCGTCGCGCAGGGCCACGATGGAGGCTTCCTGCACGGCCTGGAAGATGCCGGAGTCCACGTTTTCCTTCACCTTGCCAAGGCCCGCCACCAGGGATGCGTTGCCCACGGCCATGCCCACGCGCCAGCCGGTCATGTTGTAGGTCTTGGACAGCGAGTGGAACTCGATGGTCACGTCCTTGGCCCCTTCCACTTCAAGAATGCTCATGGGCTTGTCATTCTCGTCGTAGTAGACCTCGGTGTAGGCCGTGTCGTGCGCGATGATCACGTTGTGCTTCCTGCAGATGCCGATGAGCTTTTCGTAGAACGCGCGCGGGGCCGTGGCCGCCGTGGGGTTGTTGGGATAGTTGACGAAAATCATCTTCGCCCGGTCCCAGGTGGCGGCGGGAATGGCGTCCAGGTCGGGCAGGTAGTCGTTTTCCTCCACCAGGGGGATGAACTGCACCTCGCCGCCCACGAAGCCGGTGGCGATGTGGTACACCGGGTAGTTGGGGGTGCACACCAGCACCAGGTCGCCGGGGTTCACGAAGGCCAGCGGGAAATGGGCGATGCCTTCCTTGGAGCCGATCAGGCCGATGACCTCGGTCTTGGGGTCAAGGCTGACGCCGAAGCGGCGGCCATACCAGTTGGCCACTTCCTGCCGGAATTCCAGCATGCCCACGTACGAGGGGTACTGGTGGTTGGCGGGGCGCTCCACGGCCTTCTTCATGGCCTCGATGATGAAATCGGGCGTCGGCAGGTCGGGGTCGCCGATGCCGAGGCTGATGATGTCCACGCCACGGGCGGCCACTTCGGCCTTGACCTTGTCGATGCCTGCGAACAGGTACGGGGGCAGGGTCGCCAGCCGGTCCGCGAGTTTGAAATCAGCCATTCCGAATCTTCTCCTTGCGGGTTTCGATCCCTTGGGCGCGCCCTTCCGCCTGTGGCGGGACACGCCGCTCGCGCCGGTAAAAAAAGAGGGCTCTGCCAGAAGCCCGTTCCTTGCGATGCCGTTCGGGTAACCGCGTACCCGGTTTCGTCCGGTTGCGCGAAATCTACAGGCCCCCTGCCCGGCCTGTCAAATGATAATGGCTCCTGATCGACCGGGCACGGTGGGCGAAGGCGGCCACTGGCGCATGTGCCAAGACGCCACCATGCGGACACCGCGTGCTCCTCCGGACCTCTTCCTCTGCCCGCCGTTTCTGTCCGCCCCTTGTCTGCCTCTTGTCTGCCTCTTGTCCACCGCTTTCCGAGGTATGCATCCTGCAAGTGAACGTGGCGCATCTGCCCGCCCGTGCCCGCGCCCGTGGTGATTCCGGACACCAGCGGAGCGGGAGCAGGCACCGCGCTTGGCGCCTGGAAATGCCCGTCCACCGTGTTCCGGCGCGGGTCCGGCACACACGGGGCACACACGGGGCACGCCATGCCGCGCGGCGGCACGGGCCGGGTACGGATATGTCGGGTTATCCTACCCTACCCTACTTTATGACTTTTTATTGTCAAAAATGTCATTGGGCATAACGAAAACGACAAAAACGACGACACGTCACAACGGATGACACACTCTGGTTCATGACAACGCGGGGGGACGCATGACATCGGCGACTCGGGCTTTGGGTGGATTGGGCCTGCTGGCGGTGCTTTTCGCCGGCACGGCCATGGCCGTCGCGCTGGGCGCGGCGGAATGGGTGATGTACGGGCTGGTGACAGCGGGCCTGCTGGCGGCGCTTGGCTGCCTGTTCGACGCTTGGCGCGTGCACGGGGCGCTGGCCACGGCCGCCCGGCTGGCCGCCGGTGTGCGCGACGAGACCGCGCCTGTCGGCACGGCGGCGCGGGGTGCGGACAACGGGCTGTCCTTCGGTGCCCGCAAGGCCGGGGACGCAGCCGCCACGGTCAACGATTTCGACGGAGACGCGGCGTCCTTGCTGGCCCGCCACGTGCCGCGCGTGGTGGCCTTGCTGGACGGGGCACGCCAGCGTGTGGCGGCGGAAGCCGCCCGTGCCGACGCCAGCACCCAGTCTGCCGAGACGGCCGGGCGCAGGGCTGGCCTTGTGCGCGAGCGGGCGGAAGCCTCCAACCGGCAGGCCATGCACAATTCCGCAAAAACCCTGGACCGCGCCGTGGGTTCGTTGCAGGAAGCGGCAACCCGCCTGGCCGACGAGGCTGGCCGCGCCTCCAGCGGGGCCGACAACCAGCGGCGGCTGGCGGGCGACACCGCCGTGGCCATGGAACAGATGACCGCCACGGTCAACGCCGTGGCCCGCAACGCGGGCGATGCCGCCGCCCAGGCCGACACCGCGCGTGAAAAGGCCCTTGCCGGGCGTGACGTGGTCAACCGGGCGGTGTCCTCCATCGCCGCCGTGCACGGACACACCACCGGCCTGCGCGAGGTCATGGGCGATCTGGGCACCCGCGCCGAATCCATCGGCCAGGTCATGGGCGTCATCACCGATATCGCGGACCAGACCAACCTGCTGGCCCTGAACGCCGCCATCGAGGCGGCCCGCGCCGGGGACGCCGGGCGCGGCTTTGCCGTGGTGGCGGACGAGGTGCGCAAACTGGCGGAAAAGACCATGCAGGCCACCCGCGAGGTGGGCGAGGTCATCGTGGCCATCCAGACCGGCACCCGCAAGACCCTGTCCGACATGGACGAGGCCGCCCGCGTGGTGGACGAGGCCACCCGCCTGGCACAAGATTCCGGCGAGGCCCTGGCAGAAATCGTGGACATCGTGGAAGCCACCTCCGACGGGGTGCGCACCATCGCCACCGCCGCCGGACAGCAGGCCTCCACCTGCGAGGAAATCAACCGGATTACCGCCCAGGTGGACGCCATCTCGCGCCAGACCGCCGACGGCATGCACCGCGCCAACGACGACATCGCCGCCCTTTCCGGCCAGATGGCCCGGCTGGCCACCCTGAACCGGGTGTTCCACGTCATCGGCCAGGGCACGGTGCAGACGCTCATGCGCGGGCTGGCCGACGCGCCGGACATCCGATCCCTGCAGCGCGAACGCATGGAGGCGCACCTGCGCCGGGTCATTGCCGCCGCGCCGTACCTGGAACTGCTGTACATGACCGACGGCAAGGGGCGGCAGATCATCGCCAACATCGCCCCGGCGGCTCTGGCCACCCCGGCAGACGCGCAGGCCTGCGGCAAGGACTGGTCGTCGCGCCCGTGGTTTACCGGGGCCATGGCCATCGGCGATCTGTACATCTCGGAAAGCTACGTCTCGCAGGCCTCGGGCGCGCCGTGCATCACCGTGTCCCTGCCCATGGAGGACGCGGCGGGCACCCCGGTGGCGCTGCTGGCGGCGGACGTGAAGCTGGCCTGACGTGAAGCGGGCCTGACGCGATGTCGGCCTGACGCCTGCGGGCGTGGTCGGGCGGCGGCAGTCCGAGCCATCAATACTATATGATGCAACCCGGTCGGGGCGTGCCGCGTGGCGCGCCCCGTTTGCATTTCCGTCTGCCGTGCGGCCTGCCGCCTCCCTGCCGTCCTCCGCGCCTGCCACATGCCCTTGCCGCATACGGGACGCCCGTGTACCATGCCAACTCGAATACCGTCCGGCCCGCGCGCCCTTCCGGGCTGCCGGGGCCGGACACGACCGCGCCGCGCGCATCGAGTTCCATGCCCCCACGCCGCACCTCCGCCCCCATTGCCCCAGCCGCCACCGCCCCCGGAGAATCCGCCGGGGCAGCGTCCGCCCGTCGCGGCGCCAAACCGGCCAAATCGGTAAATCCCGCCACGCGCGCCCGACGCACTCCGGCTCCGCGCGCCGGGCAGGATGGGGCGCCCAGGGCCTCACACCCGCTCATCGACGGCTATCTGGAATACCTGCTCATCGAACGCGGCCTTGCGGAAAACACCCTGGCCGCCTACGCGGCGGACCTGGCCGACTTCGCCGGCTTTCTCGCGCAGGGGGGCATCGACCTTGAAGCCGCCACGGAACAGACCCTGTTCCTGTACATCGTGGACCTGCGGCGGCGCGGCCTGACCAGCCGCACCCTGTCCCGCCATCTTTCGGCCCTGCGCGGGCTGTTCGCCCACGGCGTGGCCGAGGGCCAGCTTGCGGCGGACCCGCTGCGCTACCTGGAAAACCCCAAGCTGCCGCGCACCCTGCCCGACGTGCTGACCCGCGAGGAAATGGCCGCCGTGCTGGCCCGGCCCGACCTTTCCGACCGGCTGGGCTTTCGCGACCGCACCATGCTGGAACTGCTGTACGCCTCCGGCCTGCGCGTCTCCGAGCTGTGCGGACTTCGCCCGCTGGACTTCGATCCCATGACCGGCCTGGTACGGGTATTCGGCAAGGGCTCCAAGGAGCGCATCGTGCCGGTGCACGACACGGCGGCCAGGCTGCTGGCGGCCTACATCCGCGACTGGCGGCCCGCCTTCCGCCCGGTGCAGGACGCCCTGTTCCTGAACCGGTCCGGCAAGGGGCTGACCCGTCAGGCGGTGTGGAAAATGGTCAAGCGCCACGTGGCCGAGGCGGGCATCCGCAAGGACATTTCGCCGCACACCTTTCGCCATTCCTTCGCCACCCACCTGCTGGACGGCGGGGCCGACCTGCGCACCGTGCAGATGCTGCTGGGCCACGCCGACATCGCCGCCACGGAAATCTACACCCATGTGCAGGCCGACCGGCTGCGCCAGGTGCACCGCGCCCATCACCCCCGCTCGCGCTCCTGACCCGGCGCACCACACGGACACCCACGCATGCAGCAGCCCCCCAAGATCGCCGCGCCGGTGCTGATCACCGCCCACGCCAACGCAGACTTCGACGCGCTGGCCGCCATGGTCGCGGCGGGCAAGCTGTACCCCGGCGCCGTGCTGGTGTTTCCCGGCAGCCAGGAACGCACCCTGCGCAATTTCTTCATCGAAAGCGCCACCTACATGTTCAACTTCCGGCAGGCGCGCGACATCGACCCGGAAAGCGTGGAAACGCTGGTCATCGTGGATACCCGCCAGCACTCGCGGGTGCCCCACGTGCACAACGTGCTGGCCCGCCCCGGGGTCACCGTGCACCTCTGGGACCACCATCCGGACACCGATGAGGACATCCCCGCAGCGTTCAGCCGGGTGCTGCCATGGGGGTCAACCACGGCCATCATCGTAGCCGAGATCCGCGAGCGGGGGCTGACCCTTTCCGGGGACGAGGCCACCATGCTCGGCCTCGGCATCTTCGAGGATACCGGCTCGTTCACCTTTGCCTCCACCACCGAGCACGACTTTTCCGCCGCGGCCTGGCTGAAAACCCAGGGCATGGACCTGAACGCCATCGCCGAACTCATCGCCCGCGACCTGACCAGCGAACAGGTGGGCATCCTCAACGCCCTGCTGGAATCGGCCACCACCCACGACATCAACGGCACCCTGGTGACCATCGCCGAGGCGTCCATGGAAACCTACATGGGCGACTTCGCGCTGCTGGCGCACAAGATGATGGACATGGAGAACATCAAGGTGCTGTTCGCCCTGTGCCGCATGGGCGACAGGGTGCAGGTGGTGGCCCGCAGCCGCCTGGCCGAGGTGGACGTGGCCCAGGTATGCACCTCGCTCGGGGGCGGGGGGCACCCGTACGCGGCCTCCGCATCGGTCAAGGACAAGACCCTGCAACAGGTGCGCGACGAACTGTTCGCCCTGCTCTTTTCCGCCGTCAATCCGCAGATGCGGGTGCGCGACCTGATGTCCTCGCCCGTGGTGGGCGTGGACGACGACCGCACCATCGCCGACGCCGAGGAAACCATGACCCGCTACGGCTTGAAGGCCGTGCCCGTGTTCGCCTCGGGCACCCGGCGGTGCGTGGGCTACCTGGAACAGCAGACCGCCGCCCGGGCCATCGCGCACGGGCTGGGGCACATGGGCGTAACGGAGTACATGCACCGCCGGGTGCGGACCGTGACCCCCAACGAGGACCTGTACAAGGTCATGGAAATCATCGTGGGCCAGCGCCAGCGCCTGGTGCCCGTGGTGGACCGGGTGCCCGCGCCGCACCTGGCGGGCAGCTACGGCGTGGACCGCACGCCCCCGGCCCCCCCAGCCTCCCCGGTCGGCCCACACGCCGCCGATGGCGACGAGGAATCCGGAGACGTGGTGGGCGTCATCACCCGCACCGACCTCATCAACACCCTGGTGGAGGAACCCGCCCGCATTCCGGAAACGCTGCTGCCCGAATCCCGGCGCGAAAAGAACATCCGCTCCCTGCTGCAGGAACGCCTGCCCGACACCCACTTCCGCCTGCTGGAACTGGCGGGCAAGCTGGGCGACCGGCTGGGCGTGCCGGTGTACGCCGTGGGCGGCTTCGTGCGCGACATCCTGCTGGGGCGGCCCAACCTGGACCTTGATGTAGTGGTTGAAGGCGACGGCATCGCCTTTGCCCGCGCCCTGGCCGATGAACTGGGCGGGCGCATGCGCGCGCACCACAAGTTCAAGACCGCCGTGGTCATCTTTCCCGCGTGGGAGTCGGAGAAGCAGCGCGGCGGCAATGGCCGCCCCCTTGGCACCCCGACTGCCGCCCCGGACGTCACCCCCGACGCCACGCCGGGCGCCACCGCGAACGCCCTTCCGGACGCGGGGGCTTCCGCCGCCGACACCACCCCGCCCGCCCCTCCTGTCGCGGGCGACGCCTCGGACGAGGCCACGGCGGAAGCGGCCCACCGCGCTGCGGCACGGCCGGAACAGCGCATCGACGTGGCCACGGCCCGCCTGGAATACTACGAATACCCGGCGGCGCTGCCCACGGTCGAGTTGTCGTCCATCAAGATGGACCTGTACCGGCGCGACTTCACCATCAACGCCCAGGCAGTGCAGCTGAACGGCGCGCACTTCGGGCGGCTGGTGGACTTCTTCGGCGCGCAGCGCGACATGAAGGACAAGGTCATCCGCGTGCTGCACTCGTTGTCCTTCGTGGAAGACCCCACCCGCATCCTGCGCGCCATCCGCTTCGAGAAGCGCTACGATTTCCGCATCGGCGCGCAGTGCGAGCGGCTCATCAAGAACGCCCTGCAACTGGGCATGATGGACCGCCTGTCCGGGGCGCGGCTGTTCCACGAGCTGAAGCTGATCTTCGACGAAAAGGCCCCGCTGCCGTGCATCCGCCGCATGGAGGACTACGACATCCTGCGCCTGATTCACCCGCTGCTGAAGCTGAACCCGGCCAAGATGGACGTGCTGACCGAACTGGAGCGGGTGCTGCACTGGTACCGGCTGCTGTACCTTTCGCCCGCGCCGGAACCGTGGATGCTCTACCTGCTGGGGCTGTGCGGCAACGGCAAGTATCTGGACGTGGCCGCCGTCACCGATCGGCTGGCCTTCTCGCGCAAGGTCCGGCAGGACTTCCTGACCCTGCGCGAGAACGTGCGCGAGGTGTACAACCTGCTCAACCTGTGGATGCAGCGCGACGGTTCCATGAGCGGCCTGAACAGCCTGCTTGCGCCCATCGCGCCGGAAGGCATCCTGTACCTGATGGCCCGCGCCAAGTCCGAAGACGCGCGCAAGCACATCTCGTACTATCTCACCCGCCTGCGTGGCGAAACGCCCGACATCACCGGCAACGACCTGCTGGCCATGGGCATTCCGGCGGGGCCCGCCTACGGCCGCGTGCTGCGCCGGGTGCTGGCGGCCAAGCTGGACGGCCTGGCCCGCACCCGCGCGGCACAGCTGGATCTGGCCCACGAACTGCTGCGCGAGGAAACCGCCCGCGAGGCCCTTGCGGCGGAGGCCGGGCCTGGCGGGGGTGACGGGGCGTCTGGTGCCGGACAAGCTGGCGCCGGGCCGGTTGACGCCGGACAAGCTGGCGCCGGACAAGCTGGCACCGGGCAAGCTGGCACCGGACAGGATGCGGAGGCCGCCTGCGTGGCCCAGGGACAGGGCATGACCTCCGCCACCCGACGCCACAGGCCGGCGGGCTGGCGTGAACTTCGGAGCGGACAGGACGAACAGGAAGGAGCGAACGGGCCAGACGGGCAGAACGTGCGGGACGCGCCCGGTACCGGCAACGAAACAGGCGGCACCGCCGGAACGCCGGGGGACTGATGTCCACGGGGACGGGGCCGTTCCCTACACCGGGCAGGTTCCGACTGGCCGTAACCGGGCATGACGGAACGCAGAATATCGCACCCCGTCGCAGACGATCACGACTGGCCGCAAGCGGCAATGCAGCGCCCGCCAGCGCCACAAACATCGGCCCTGGCGGCCCGCCCCCCTTGCTCCGCAAGGCCCGAGGGTGTAAGCACATCTGACCGGCTGAATTTCAATCGGAAATACGGCACGTTGCGCATGCACACAAACAGTGGCGCGCCGTGCTCCAGGAGACGGAACGGATCATGGAAACCCTCTGGGCGCCGTGGCGCCTCGACTACATCCTGGGCCCCAAGCCCGACAACTGCGTGTTCTGCCTGCCCGAACACACCGACGAGGACGAGGCGCGCCTGGTCCTGTACCGGGGGCGGCACAATTTCGTGATCATGAACAAGTTCCCGTACAACAACGGGCACCTCATGGTCACGCCGTTCCGGCACGTCATGGACCTTGCCGCGCTGGAACCGGACGAAGCCCACGAAATGATGGACCTGCTCCAGACCTGCACCACCATGCTGCGCC
The DNA here is from genome assembly GCA_031287575.1 of Desulfovibrio sp. Lineage (GTDB taxonomy): Bacteria > Desulfobacterota > Desulfovibrionia > Desulfovibrionales > Desulfovibrionaceae > Cupidesulfovibrio. The sequence goes on along the minus strand of JAITSV010000055.1, from coordinate 97,464 downwards.
AGCGCTTCAGCCCGCAGGGCATCAATGTGGGGCTGAACCTGGGCGAGGCCGCCGGGGCGGGCATCCGCGAGCATCTGCATTTCCACCTCGTGCCGCGCTGGAACGGCGATTCGTCGTTCATGGCGGTGATGAGCGAAACACGGGTCATTCCCGAGCATCTGCATTCCACGTATCATGCCCTGAAACCCCTGTTCGACCGCCTGCCCCGCGCGGGACGGTAAGGAGGCCGACATGCGCTTCGTCAAGGTTCTCGTTCTGGTGCTGGTGTTCTTCATCTCCATGATGTTCTTCGTGCAGAACAACGCGGTGCTGTCGCAGGCCGTCACCCTGAAGCTCGACCTGTTCTTCGACACCGCGTGGAGTTCCATCGAGCTGCCGTTCTATTTCATGGTGCTGTGTGCCTTCCTGCTGGGGGCGCTGTGCACCATGCTCCTGCTCATGGTCAGCCGCCTGCGCGCCGGGGCCGCCCTGCGCCGCGCCAACAAGCGCATCCGCGTGCTGGAAAAGGAACTGAACTCGCTGCGCAACCTGCCGCTGGAAACCGCGCGCAAGGCCCCGGAACAGGTGACTACTCCGGCTCCGGCCCCCGTTGCCGCGACGGAACCCACCCCGGTCAAGGCTGGCTAGGCGGGAGACCTCGTGACGCTGCTGGACAGACTGAAGGCGGGCGCGCGCACCCTGCTGGGCCACCGGCGCGCCGACATCCTGTCGCCCATGGGGCCGGATGCCGAATCTCCCGGCGCGCGCGATGCGCTGTCGGCCATCCAGGAACTGAGCCGGGTGGTGCGCAACGACCCGGACGCGGTGGAGATCTACCTCGCCCTCGGCAACCTGTACCGCTTGCGCGGCGACATCGAACGCGCCGTGCAGATCCGCAGCAGCCTCATCGTGCGCCCGGGGCTGGATCCGCAGTTCAAGGCGCGCGCCCTGTTCGAACTGGGCCGCGACTACCGGCGCGGCGGGGTGATGGACCGGGCGCTCGCGGCCTTTGACGAGGCGCGGGCGCTCGGGGCCGACCCGGAACAGATCACCTACGAGCTGGCCCTGCTGCACGCGGACAGCGGCGCCTTTCAGGAAGCCGCGTCGCAGTATGCGCGGCTGGGCTTTCGTCCGGCGCAGGCCCACTACATGGTCCGCCATGCCGAGGACCTGGACCGTTGCGGCCGGCCCGACGAGGCCAGGGCACTGCTGGCCAAGGCCGTGAAGGTGTACCCCGGCGCGGTGGAAGCCTGGCGGGCGCGGCTGGTCATGGCGGCCCGCGCGGGCGAATGGCGCCGTGCGGGCAAGCTGCTGCGCGAAGGGCTGGAGCGGGTCCCCGCCTCCATCCGCTTCCTGCTGCTTGAAGGACTGCTTGAACTTGAAGCCCCCGCCCCGCGCCACGGCAATGGTGCCGCCGCGTCCGGTGGAACGGGGGGGACCGGCGGCGCTGGTGCGAACGGCACAAACGGAGCTGGCAGCGCGGACTTCGAGGAAAAGCGCTGCGCCACGGTGCTTGCCGCCATAGAGGCGCAGGAGCCGGATCTGCTGCTGCAATACTACGGGGCGCTGTTCCTGCTGCGCTGCGGCAACCGCGAAGAGGCAGGCAACTGGCTGGCCAAGGCCATGGTGCTGCGGCCCGATTTCTGGGCGGCCCGGCTGGAACTGCTGTCGCTGTCCATGGAACAGCAGCACCTGTCGCCGGTATTCCGCAGCCAGCTGGAATATTTCATCGAACACGCCCGCAAGGTGAAGCGCTTCGTATGCGGTTCCTGCGGCCTGCGCCGCGAACACACCTTCAGCGTGTGCCCGCGCTGCCGCAGCTGGCATTCGGCCACGTTCAGGCTGTCCTTGCAGGATTAGGCAGGACTTGGGGCTGTTCCTGAATCGTCATTTCGCCCGTCGGGGCACTACATCGGCCTTTCGTTCGCTGGCCGCGCACCGCACACCAGCGGCTGGCGCGGCCAGCGCCGCATTCACGTCCGGCCCCGCGCCCGGTACTTCCATCCCCACCCCTTCGCGGTGTACACACGAGGCATGACAGACACCTCCCGCTTCCCGAACGCCCAGCCCCCAGCCACACCCGATGCCGCATCCGATGTCGCATCCGCTGATGCATCTGTTGGCGCCACCGAACTCGCGCCGACTGCCGCCGACGGCATCTGCGATTGCGAAATGCCCGGCGATGCCGCCAGCATGGGCGCCGCGGCGCCCCTCACGTCCGGCTCCACTTCCGGCGCAGCACGCAACGCGTCACGCCTTGCCGGGGCCACCACGGCGGCTACAGCCCGCGCCAATCCGTCGAAGCTCACCCCCATGTTCGAGCAGTACCTGCGCATCAAGGACGACTATCCGGATGCGCTGCTGCTCTACCGCATGGGCGACTTCTACGAAATGTTCTTCGACGATGCGGAAACGGCGGCGCGCGAACTGCAAATCGCCCTCACCTGCCGCAACCCCAACGCCGACCTGCGCGTGCCCATGTGCGGCGTGCCCCATCATTCGGTGGAAGGGTACATCACCCAACTGCTGGAAAAGGGCTTCAAGGTGGCCCTGTGCGACCAGATAGAAGACCCGCGTGAGGCCAAGGGGCTGGTCAAACGCGCCGTCACCCGCGTGCTGACCCCCGGCACGGTGGTGGAGGACGCCAACCTCGACGCCAAGGGTCACAACTATCTGGGCGCGCTGTTCTGGGACGAGGACAAGGAGGCGGGCGGCTTTGCTTGGCTCGATTTTTCCACCGGCGAATGGTCGGGCCTGCACGCGAAAAAGGCCACGGACCTGTGGCAGTGGGTGCGCAAGATGCAGCCCCGCGAGTTGCTGGTGACCGAAAACGCGCAGGTGCCCTCATCCATGTCGCTCACCTCCACCCAGGTGGTGCGGGTGCCGGGCCGGGCGCCCTTCGACCTCAAGGCCGCCACGGAACGGCTGCTGCACGCCCAGGGCGTGCGCGACACCGGCGCGCTGGGCCTTGAAGGAAAGGATGAACTCGTCCGCTCCTGCGGGGCGCTGCTGGCCTACGTCGTGCAGACCCAGAAGCAGGACATCATTCACCTCGCGCCGTTCCGCCCCCTGAACCTGGGCCGCCACCTCATCGTCGATGAAGTGACGGAGCGCAACCTGGAAATCTTCCGCCGCCTGGATGGCCGCAAGGGGCCGGGCACGCTGTGGCACGTGCTGGACCACACCCAGACCCCCATGGGCGGCCGCCTGCTGGAAGAACGCCTGCGCCACCCCTGGCGCGAGATGGGCCCCATGGAGGAAACCCAGGCGGCGGTAAGCTGGCTGTTCGAGCGGGATGACACCCGGCGCGACCTGCGGGCCGGGCTGGACGAGGTGTACGACCTTGAACGGCTGACCACGCGCATCTTCCTGAACCGCGCCGCCCCCAAGGATTACGTGGCCCTGCGCCAGAGCCTGGCCGCCCTGCCCAAGGTGCGCGGCGTGCTGGAACGGCCGGAAACGCCCCACGGCGGCTACCCCACCGACGGCGAGGCGCGCGGCGATGGCCGCCCGCCCTTCCTGCGCGCGGCGCTGAAGGGCTGGGACGACCTGTCCGACTATTTCGACCTGCTGGAACGCGCGCTGGTGGACAGCCCGCCACACCTGGTCACCGAAGGCGGGCTGTTCCGGCCCGGCTTCCACGCCGAACTGGACGAACTGCTCGACCTGACCGAACACGGCGAGAACATGTTGCAGCAACTGCTGGCGGAGGAACAGGCCGCCAGCGGCCTGCCCAGGCTCAAGCTGGGCTTCAACCGGGTGTTCGGCTACTACTTCGAGCTGTCGCGCACCGCGTCCGACGCCGTGCCCGAGCACTTCGTGCGCCGCCAGACCCTGGCCAACGCCGAACGCTTCACCACCCCGCGCCTGAAGGAACTGGAGGAAAAGCTGGTTTCGGCCAGCGACCGCCGCAAGTCGCTGGAATACAAGTTGTTCCAGAAGCTGCGCGAAACCGTGTCCGAGGCGCGGCCCCGCGTGCTGTTCATGGCCGATCTGCTGGCAGGCTTCGACTACTGGCAGAGCCTTGCGGAAACGGCCCGCCGCTGGAACTGGACCCGCCCCGTGCTGGCGCAGGATACCGACATCCTGATCCGCGAAGGCCGCCACCCCGTGGTGGAGGCCATGCAGGGCAGCGCCAACTTCATCCCCAACGACCTGCGCATGGACGAGGCCCGGCGGCTGCTGCTGATCACCGGCCCCAACATGGCGGGCAAATCCACCGTGCTGCGCCAGACGGCCATCATCTGCCTGCTGGCCCAGATGGGCTCGTTCGTGCCCGCGCGCGAGGCGCGCCTCGGCATCGCCGACCGGGTGTTCTCGCGGGTGGGGGCATCGGACAACCTGGCGCAGGGGCAGTCCACCTTCATGGTGGAAATGATGGAAACCGCGCGCATCCTGCGTCAGGCGGGCAAGCGCAGCCTGGTCATCCTGGACGAGATCGGGCGCGGCACCAGCACCTTCGACGGCCTGGCCCTGGCCTGGGCCGTGGTGGAAGAGCTGGCCCGCCGCGCGGGAGGCACCATCCGCACCCTGTTCGCCACCCACTACCACGAGCTTACGGCGCTGGAAGGGCGCATCCCCGGCATGCACAACATGAACATCGCCATCCGTGAATGGGGCGGCGAAATCGTGTTCCTGCGCCGTCTGGTGCCCGGCCCGTCCGACCGCAGCTACGGCATCGAGGTGGCCCGGCTTGCCGGGGTGCCGCAGCCGGTGGTACAGCGCGCACGGGAACTGCTGCACGAACTGGAAAAAACCCGCGACGGCAGGGGCGAAGCCCCTCGCGCCGCGCGTGCCGTGCTGCCCGGACTGGATATGCCCGAACCGAAGCAGGCCGCCAAACCCCGCGCCCTGCTTGCCGCGCGGGCGGAACCGGTGGCCCATCCGCTGCTGACCACCCTGCGCGACCTGGATACCGACCACCTGACGCCCATGGGGGCGCTGCAACTGCTCAACGAATGGAAACTGCTCTGGGGAGGCCCAGCCCATGCCGAAGATACCGTTCCCGACCAGCCCCCGGCAGCGCCGGGAGACGACCGAGACTGACGCATCCGTCCTGACAGACGCATCCGCCCGGCGCACGCCCCGTGCCCGCCGCATGGCCGCCGTGGTCGGCCTGTGCGCGGTGCTGGCCCTTGGGGCCGCGTGCGGCAAGAAGATCATGCCCGTGCCGCAGGATCACCGCGAGTTGTTCCAGTGGCGCAACGCCACGGCCATGGCCACGGCCAACGGCTGCATCGCCGCGCGGGGCGAGGCCCAGGGCAACGTGGACAACCTGGCCTCGGTAATTCTTGAAATCCAGCCGATCGACGGCAGCGAGGACAGCTGCGCCAAGTGCCCCTTCCAGGCCACGTCGCGCCAGGAATTCTGGCCCGAAAAGCAGATCACCCCGCAGGGCTCCGCCATCGTGGAGGTGACCATGTGCCCCGACCGCAAGGCACCGGCCTATCGCTGGCGCCTGGTGGGCGTCAACGTGCTGACCCGCTTCGCGCACGCCCTTGGCAAGGTGCAGACGCTGGTGGTGGATCCCAACGCCCCCGGCTTCGAACTGCCGGTGGAAGACACCCGGCCCCAGCAGCAGACCGAAATCGTGATTCCGTAGCACCGCCGGCTCCGAAACCGTGCGCGGCATCCGGCAATCCGACCGGCACCCGCCCGGCAGCCCTGCCCACACCAGGAGAAACGCATGCACCACTTCCAGTACCGTGACGGCGAACTGCACGCCGAAGATGTGCCGGTGCGCGAACTGGCCAGCCGCTACGGCACCCCGCTGTACATCTATTCGGCGGCCACGCTGCGCCGCCATTTCCAGGCCTTCGACAGCGCATTCACCGGCGTCGGCCACCTGACCTGCTATTCGGTCAAGGCCAATTCCAACGTGCACCTGCTGCGCCTGCTGGCGGACATGGGCGCGGGCATGGACATCGTGTCCGGCGGCGAACTGCACCGCGCGCTCGCCGCCGGGGTGCCCGGCCAGCGCATCGTGTACAGCGGGGTGGGCAAGCAGGACGATGAAATACGCGCCGCGCTGGAGGCGGACATCCTGCTGTTCAACGTCGAATCCGTGCAGGAACTGGAGCGCATCGACGCCGTGGCCGGGCAGATGGGCCGCACCGCGCGCATCGGCGTGCGCATCAACCCCGACGTGGACCCCAAGACCCACCCGTACATCTCCACGGGCATGCGCAACAACAAGTTCGGGCTGGACATGGAACAGGCCCAGGCGGCCTACCTGCTGGCCCGCGACCTGCCCAACGTCGTGCCCATGGGCATCGACTGCCACATCGGCTCGCAGCTCACCACCCTGGCCCCGTTCCTGGAGGCGCTGGACCGGGTGCTGGACTTCCACGAACGGCTGCGCGACCTGGGGCTTGCCATCACCCATCTGGACCTTGGCGGTGGTCTCGGCATCACCTACGGAGAGGAAACCCCGCCCCACCCCAAGGAGTTCGGCGAGACCGTGTCCGAACGGTTGCGAGGGCGCGGGCTGTCGCTGATCCTGGAGCCGGGCCGGGTCATCGCGGGCAACGCGGGCATTCTGGTGGGCCGGGTCATCTACACCAAGTCCACGCCCAGCAAGAACTTCATCATCGCGGACGCGGCAATGAACGACCTGGTCCGCCCTTCGCTGTACCAGTCGTACCACCGCATCGCGGAGGTGCAGCCCGCAGGGCGCGACGAGATTACCGCCGACGTGGTGGGCCCCATCTGCGAATCGGGCGACTTTCTGGCGCGCGACCGCATCCTGCGGGACATGCGGCAGGGCGAACTGCTGGCGGTGTTTTCCGCCGGGGCATACGGCTTTTCCATGAGTTCCAACTACAACTCGCGCCCTCGCGCGGCAGAGGTGCTGGTGGACGGGGCAACGGCGCGGTGCATCCGCAAGCGCGAGACCCTGGCCGATCTGGTGGCCCCGGAACTGAACGCAGAGGGGTGATCGTCAGGGCGAACAGCCCTGCGCATGTACACCCGACCAGGCATCGGTACGCCATCAAGGGGTCCCGCGGGGCCCCTTTCACGTTGCCGGGCTGCCCCAACTCTCGCGTTCTCCTCACGCTATCCGGCCAAACTGAAAGAACAAACGGCAAACGTGCCCGTTCATCGATTTTTTGCTTGCGCCCTGCGCGAAAACTTGTTTATAAAAGTGAACACAACGAGCGGAACAGCCCAACACGGCCATTCCACACGGGCGGCATAACCCGCCCCCCGCACAGGATACCACCATGCCGGATGCCTTCGACACCTTCTTCGCCCGGGTCATGCAGGGCACGGACATCACCACGCAGCAGGCCCTTGCCCGCGTGCTGGGGGTGAACCGCAGCGCCATCACCCAGGCCAAGAACCGCGATGCCATCCCCCAGAAATGGATTCTGCGGCTGTCGCGGGTGTACGGCCTGTCCCCCGACTGGCTGGAATACGGACGCGGCGCGGCACGCCCTGCTGCGCAGGCGGCGAACGTGGGCAGCCAGACGCTGGGCGGTCACGGCAGCAATGGTCTTGCCGCCGCCGGTCCCGCCTCCCAACGGGCGGCGACGTTGCGCCCCGCCATGCCCGCCTCGCCCCACGCGGATCTGCCCCCCACCGTGCACATGGTGCCCAAGGTCCGCGCCCGACTGAGCGCTGGCGGCGGCTCGTTCGAGGTGCAGGCCATACCGGTGGGCGGCCAGCCCTTCGCGCATGCCTGGCTGGCACGCAAGGGCACGCCTTCGGCCATGGTGCTCATGGACGTGGTGGGTGACAGCATGGAACCGGAAATCCGCGACGGCGACACCGTGCTGGTGGACCGCGCCACAGAAGACCTGCGCTTCGGCCAGGTCTACGCCGTGGGCCTGGAAGATGCCGTGCTGGTCAAACGCATCATGCGCACCCCGGACGGCCTGGCCCTTGTCAGCGACAATCCCGCCTACTCGCCCATTCGCGTGCGCGGCGACGAACTGGAACAGTTCCGTGTCATCGGCCGGGTTGTCTGGTTGTGTCGAGAAATGGGATAACCCCCTTTTTTATCTCGCATGTTCACTTTTATAAACACAGTAATCGGCGGCATTCCCCGCCACATTCCCAAGGAGACCGTCATGCAACAGCGTTTCTGCACCTGCGGCCATCAGCTCTGGGTTCTGTACAGCTCCATCGAACGCAAGTTCCGCACCCTGTTCTTTGCCGGTACCTGCTTCAGCGGCAAGCGCGTGGACATCTGCCCCTGCTGCGGTGCGCCCCTCGACATCAACCGCCTGAGCTAGGACGGCACGTTGCGCTTCTCCATGCGGCAACACAACGCGCCCGCCAACTCAGACACGCCAGTTCCTCCGGACGCGGCCCGTCGCCACACCATGCGGCGGGCCGCAGGGATGCCCTCACCCTGCCCCAGTGCGTGGAATCCCACAGCCCCCCTCACCGTATCCTCGTTCAGGTGCAGGGTCAGCCAGCATTGACCCTGGCTGATCGCCGGGTGATGGTATGGAAAAAACGGAACCGCGTGCGCATGCCGCGCGTACTTACCACGCGGCCAGCTTCACCGTCATCCGTGCCCATGGTCATTCGCTTTATGCCTGGCAGCACCATCCCCCCCTCTTCCTGAGCAGCAGGCGAACCGCCTGCCCCCCCCCGCCAATGGCGCGACCTGCAAGGACTGCGCGCGGGCGCGGTGCGCGATACCGTGGGAAAGCCCCCGCTGATCGAGCATGGAGTCCCCTGCCCAAGCCCCTTCCACGCGCAGCGGCTCCCATGCTTGTCATGCACCCCGTGCAACCGGCGCTCTCAAGCAGACTGACGGAGTTTGTCAATCATGCCTGCAGGGTGCATTGAGCCATATGCCGCAATGCGGGCCAGCATCGCGTCGACATTCCGAATGCACAAACACACTGCGGCCCCTACGAGATCACCAAGGGGGGGCTTCGGATATGCGTGCAGGAAGGCTGCGGCCATCACAAATTGCTTGTTCGGACAGCAGTGCGGGCATACGAAAGGAGTGCTCGCCCTTGGCTACGGTCCTGTTTTCACAGGTGCCAAGACGTTGCCGCATGCATGGCGGTTCCAGACGTACCCGCGTTGGCGGCCAGGCCTTGCCTGATGATGGATTCCACGACCGAACCTCCGGGGGGCCGTATGATGCCCGAAACGACCGTCTCCGCCCGAAACCATGCCTTGGACAACCTTCGCGCCGTTGTCGTGTTTCTCGTCGTCGCCCTGCATGCGTTCATCACATACATGGAATTCGCACCATCCTGGTGGTACGTCCTCGACAATCACCGCAGCATTCTCTTTACCTACATGGTGCTGCTGATCGATGTGCCGATCATGCAAATCATGTTTTTCCTGGCCGGCTATTTCGTCTGGCCGTCCCTGGTGAAGCGCGGCCCCGCATTGTTCTTCAGGGACAAGATTCGGAGGATAGGAATTCCGTGGGCTTTCGGTGTTCTCATTCTTGCGCCGCCTACAGCCTACATGATCTACTATTCCCGTCAGGTGCCGATGTCCCTTTGGACCTTCTGGCAAACCGACTTTTGGGGAAAGGCGTATCAGCAATCGGTCTATTGGTACCTTGGCGTCTTGCTGGCCCTGTTCGCCGTCACCGCCATCCTGTTCTCAGCCAGCCGCAGCTTCGTCGCCTGGCCTCCCGGCGTCCGTCGGCCTGCCTGGTGGCAGCACGGCCTGTTCATCCTGCTGCTGTCGGCCACTTCCACAATGATCGCCACGCGCTACGAGTTGGATCTGTGGAGCAACAACTACCTGTTCGCCTATCAGCCAGTGCGCATACCGAATTACGTCGGATATTTCGCACTGGGCATTTTCGCCTGCCGCTCCGGCTGGTTCACGGATGCCGGGTTTCAGCCTCGTCTCCGTCTCTGGATGCCGATATGGGTACTGTCGGGGTCAGCCTACCTGATGTGGCGGATGGGACCCCAGGCGGCGGCACCCGACATCGGCTTCAAAGCCATGGCCATCCTTCTGTTCAACCTGTTCTGCCTGACATCCCTGTTCGCGATGATTGCCCTGTTTCGCCAGGACATCGCCGGAAACGGCCGATTCTGGCGCTATCTGGCGCGTAACTCCTACGGAACCTACTACCTGCATCCGCTCATTCTCTATCCGCTGGCGCTGGTGTTCGTACCGTGGCCGCTGTCCATTTTCCTGAAAGCAGCCATCCTCATCATGGTGAGTTATGGCATAAGCCTCATGGTCAGCGACCTCGTCCTGACCCGCCTTCCTGGGCTGAAGCGCATTTTCTAGCCTGAATTCCCGCAGAGGGCACAGGGCTGCGCCAAGCATACAAGGGGGCCAGAGCGGTCGCCGGTTGCGTACGGGCACGACATGGGTGCAACAGGAGAGGACAGGAGCCGGGGTGTGGCAGCCCCACCTGGCACAGTTCGCATAGTTGGCGCAGTTCGCACTGTTGGCCCGGTGTCGTCTCACCTCCCCCTACCGCGCAGGCGCCCCCCAGGTTTTCCTGCCCGTCGCAGAACGTACGAAAGCCGTAACCGGTGATTCCAGTTACGGCTTCATGTTCAATGGTGCCGAGGAAGGGACTCGAACCCTTACGGGATTTCTCCCACTACCCCCTCAAGATAGCGTGTCTACCAATTCCACCACCTCGGCACGGGGTTGGCGCAAGGCGCGCCGAAACTTGCGCTGCTAGTTGGACTTCTGCTCGGCCGGGGCGGCGGGAGCAGGCACGGCAGGGGCCGCCGGAGCGGGCTGCACGTCTTCCAGCTTCACGTCGAGGATGGTCGAATCGTCCGACTTGCGGCTGCTGGTGAGCACGTTGTACGACAGCGACGTGATGATGAACAGGACCGCCAGAAACGCGGTCAGCTTGGCAAGCATGCCGCCGGCGCCAGTGCTGCCGAACAGCGAGGTGTTGCCGCCGCCGAAGATCACGCCCATGCCTTCCTTGCCGGATTGCAGCAGCACCAGCACGATCAGGGCAAGACACGCGACCACATGCAGGGTCAGGATCAGGGTCTGCACCGTACTCTCCTTGTGAAAACTCCGCGCCGGGGCACGGCTTACGCCAGAATGATGCGGCTGAACGAGTCAGCCTGCAAAGAAGCGCCTCCTACCAAGACACCGTCCACATTGTCAAGGGCAATGATTTCACGGGCGTTTTCGGGCTTGACGCTGCCGCCGTACAGGATGCGCACCGCACTGCCCACCTGCCCGTAGCGGGCCACCAGCAACTGGCGCACCAGGACATGGGCCGCGACGATTTCCGGCGGTCCGGCCACCTTTCCGGTGCCGATGGCCCACACCGGTTCGTAGGCCACGGCAATGGCGGCGGGCACGGCGTCCCCCTTCACCCCGGCAAGACCGGCGGCCAACTGGCGCTCCAGCACCTCGCCCAGGCGGCCCGCCTCGCGCTCATCGATGGTTTCGCCAATGCACAGCACCACGTTGAGCCCGGCCTTGATGCTGAATGCGGTCTTGGCGCCCGCCAGTTCATCGCTCTCGCCGATGATGTGGCGGCGCTCCGAATGGCCGGTAAGCACCCAGGTACAGCCGCAGTCCATGAGCATGCCCGGCGATATCTCTCCGGTGTAGGCGCCTTCCGCCGCCGGATACACGTCCTGCGCGCCGACCGAATACCCGTCAGCATGGCGCAGCGCGTCGGCCACGGGCGACAGCGCGGTGAACTGCGGAAAGATCACCACCTCGCGGTCGTCCGGCAGGGTGTCCGCCGTCAGCACCGCCAGCGAAGCGGCAGTGGTCCGCGCTTCCCCGGCGGTCTTGTACATCTTCCAGTTGGCGGCCATGAGCTTCTTCATGCGGGTCTCCGGACGGTGTTGCGTGAAAGGTGAACGGTGGCGGACAGGCGTGCCCGTCCAAAAGATCATGCCAGACGGGTATACCCGTCCGAAAGATCATGTGGCCGGGTGCCGCGCCGAAAGTCGGCGGCAGGACGCAGCAAGGCCGCGGACTCAGGCCCCGCCGGACTCGTCGGCATCGGCGTCAACGAGCGCGCCGGGGGCATCCGGAGCAGGGCCGCCTGTCGGGACGGCGCATTCCGGCTCGCGGCAGGCCCAGCCCGCAAGGTCGCATTCGTAGATGATGGCGTCTTCGCCGGTGTCGCCGTAATAGTGCGGCCGCACGCCCGCGCGGGTGAATCCCAGCCCCTTGTACAGGCCGATGGCCGGGGCGTTGCCGGTGCGGACCTCAAGCACGGCCCTATGTATGCCCATTTTGGCACCCACTTGCAACAGGATGGCCAGCAGACGGCGACCCAGCCCGCGCCGCCGCTGATCGGGGTGCACGGCCACGTTGAGTATTTCCAGCTCGCCCGCCAGATGGTACACGGCCACGTACGCCACAAGCCGCCCCGCATCGCGCAGGCCGAACACCGAAAACACCTTGCGCTCGAAGGCAAGGTGAAATTGCTCTTCGCTCCACGGGGTGGAAAAGCACTGGCGTTCCAGTTCGGCCACTTCAACGATGTCGCCGGAGCCCAGGCGGAAAAATTCCGCCCGCGGGCCGCACTGGCCCCCGCCGGACCCGGAACAGACAGGAGACTGCATGGGCAAACGCCCTCCTTCACGTACCGTGGACGAAACGGTCGAACACCGCCGTCCCTCGCCCACCGCCAAGTGGGGGCGCGCCAAACCGCGTGGCCGGACGGCACCGCGCCGAGGCGCCAGGGCCAGGCCGGGGCACCAGGACGACGCGGAACCCGGCGATAACGTGGAATACCTGGAAATCACCGACGAGCGCGACCGGCCCTTGATGGTCATGCCCATTGCCCAGGCTCGCCGCCAGTCGCTGCGCCACCGGGTGGTGCTGGTCATGCTGCACGACGCCGAGGGCCGCGTCTACCTGCAAAAGCGCGCCGCGAACAAGCATCTGTATCCCGGCCGCTGGGATCTTTCGGCCACCGGTCACGTGCGGGCCGGAGAATCGCGCGAGGATGCCGCCCTGCGCGAGCTGCGCGAGGAACTGGGCATCGCCGCGGGGCGCCTGATACGCCGGGCGGAAATTCCGGCCACCGAGGCAACGGGCTTCGCGCACATCACCCTGTTCGCGGCCGGCCCCGTGGGCGAAACGCCACACCCCAATCCGGGCGAAGTGGCCGACGGCATGTTCGTTGATGCCGACGAACTTGATGCGCTGCTTGAACACTTCCGGGACATGCTGACGCCGGCGCTGGTTTGGGCTGCGGAACGCGGCGACGTGTTCCGCGACGTGCCCGCCCCGACGCACGCCCTGGAACCGGAACTGCCCGAACTGTCCTGAACCGGCCTGAACCGCCCGAGCAGGCCTGAACCGGCCTACAACGCCAGCACCGCGCGCATGGCCTCGTGCACCCGGCCATTGCTGGCCAGGATGCCCTCGTTGGTGAAATCGTACGGCGCGCCGTCGAACCCGGTCACGCGCCCGCCCGCCTCTTCCACCAGCAGCCACCCCGCCGCCGTGTCCCACGGCTTCAGGTCCGCCTCGTAGAAGGCGTCGAACCGGCCGGACGCCACGAAGGCCAGGTCTATGGCCGCGGCACCGCAGCGGCGCACGCCGCGCGTGGTCACCAGGGCCTTGCGCAGCCGCGCCAGCACCGTGTCGACGTCCTCGCTGATGGTATAGGGAAAGCCGGTGGCCACCACCGCCTGTTCCAGCGGCTCGCGGTCGGAGACGCGCAGCGGCTCGCCGTTGCAAAACGCCCCGCCGCCCCGCACCGCCCAGAAGCATTCACCCAGCACGGGCGCATTGACGACGCCCAGCACCACCCGCCCCTCGTGCCACAACCCCACGGAAGTGGCCACGAAGGGCAGCGAATGCGCGAAATTGGTGGTACCGTCGATGGGGTCGATGATCCAGCAGGTGCCCTGCGGCGTGCGCGTGGTGGCGCTTTCCTCCGCCATGAAGGTGGCGCCGGGCACCACGTCCATCAAGCGATCCTTGAGAAACGCTTCCACCGCAAGGTCGGTTTCGGTCACCAGGTCGATGCGCCCCTTGAGCCGGATGTTGCGCGGCTTGCGCCAGTGGTCCATGACCAGGGCGCCGCTTTCGCGGATGATATCCAGAATGCCGGGCAACCGCGCCGCAAAGGGGGAAGCGGCAAGGCCGGAAGGAACTGGCGAAGACGTGGAGGACATGATGGCTCGTTGCGGGCGGGGTGACCGCACCCGGAATTGCGGCGCGCCTGCACGTTCGCGGGCGTGCGGGGCCGCCCCATGGCGAGGGGTGCCCGGCCCGCTGCCCGCCACGGGGCGGCGCCTAGTTGATGTACACGCGGCGGTAGAACTTGCCGTCGTCCAGCGTGCGCCCCGTGCCGCGCACCACGGTGGTCAGCGGGTCGTCGTCGATGATGACCTTCAGGCGCGTCTCGCGCGAGACCAGCGCCCCCAGGCCCTTCAGCAACGCGCCGCCGCCCGCCAGCAGCACGCCGTTGCTGGCGATGTCGGCGGAAAGTTCCGGCGGGGTTTTTTCCAGCGCCTTGCGGATGGCTAGGACGATGATGCGCACCGGCTCCTGCAGGGCCTCGCGCACATGGCCGTCGGTGACGCGCACCACCTTGGGGGTGCCGCTCACCATGTCCTTGCCGGACACCTCGACCATCAGCTGTTCCGGCAGCGGAAAGGCCGAGCCGATGGCCATCTTGATGCGCTCGGCGGTGTTCTCGCCGATGAGCAGCTGGAATTCTTCCTTGAAGTAGCGCTGCACCGCCTGGTTCATGGCATCGCCCGCCACCCGCACCGATTCGGCGTAGGCGATGGCGGACAGGGTGATCACGGCAACCTCGGTGGTGCCGCCGCCGATGTCCACCACCATGTTGCCCAGCGGCTCGTGGATGGGCAGGTTGGCCCCGATGGCCGCGGCCATGGGTTCCTCCACCAGGCGCACGTCGCGCGCGCCGGCCTGATGGGCCGATTCGATCACCGCGCGCTTCTCCACCTGGGTGATGCCCGTGGGCACGCAGATGACGATGCCCGGCTTGACCAGCGAAAAGCCGCTGATGACCTTGCGGATGAAGAACGCGATCATCTGCCGCGTCACCTCGAAGTCGGCGATGACGCCGTCCTTCATGGGGCGGATGGCGCGGATGCGCTTGGGGGTGCGGCCAAGAAACTCCTTGGCCTCGCGCCCCACCGCGAGCACGGTGTTGCGGTCGGTTTCCAGGGCGACCACCGAAGGCTCGTTCAGCACGATGCCCTCGGCACGGGTGTACAGCAGCGTGTTGGCCGTACCCAGATCCATGGCAAGGTCCTTGCCCAGGAAACCGAACAGTCTGCGCAGCATCTGGTGGCTCTCGCGGTTGCGGTGTCGGGCGACGATGCCCGTCGGCGGCGTCAGTCGTCGGTATCGGAATCGGGGCGGTCGTGCGGGGCGGGCGCGGGCACGCGGCGTTCCAGGCGGGCCTTGGGCAAGAGTTCGCGCAGCCTGCTCTTCAGGTACAGGTTCTCCAGGAACAGGGCCAGATGGTCCACCGACATGCGGGTGAAGGCGCGCAGATCGTCGGGGATGACGCGCGGCTCGCCGTGGCCCAGGCACAGCACCCCGCGCGTGACCTTGTTGATCATCAGCGGCAGGCACATGACGGAACGGAAGGCGGGCATGTGCGCCCCCTTGCCGAACAGCGGCGCCATGGGCGCGCCGTCGGTGCCTTCGGTGTACACCGGGGCGTCGTTGCGGAACACCCAGCCCACGATGCCGTTGCCGATGGGATACATGGGCGCGTCGCCCTTGCCCAGCAGCAGCTGATGGCTTTCGCCTTCCAGGATGTAGTTCTGCCCGTCGCCGTCGCGGGCGGCGAACAGCGCGTGGTCGAAGCCGGTGGCCTCGGCCATCAGGCGCAGGAATTCGGCCAGGAATTGCGGCCAGCGGCTGATGCGCCCGCGCAGTTCGCTGATCACCTGCAACGCCGCGTAGTAGCGGGTCAGGCTAGCCTGTCCGGCCCCCTGGCACACCACGCCCTCCACGCCGGAGATGAGCTCGGCGAACAGTTGCAGGATCTTCTGGTCCTTGTCGGAAAAGGAATACTGACGCTTGCTGTCGATGCACAGCGCGCCGCCGCCGGGCACGGGGCAGCCCATGAAGGCCTTGATGGTGGCCTCCTCGTTGCTGCGGTAGTAGCCCAGGTGGCTCTGGCGCTGGTCGAAGTTGTTGACCAGCAGCGGCTCGCGGTTGCGGATGATCCAGCCCACCAGCCCGCGCCCCGGCGCGATGGCCGTGCCGGCGTCCACCATGTCGCCCAGGCTGAAGCTGGCGGCAAGACGGTGCAACTGGCTGTCGCGGTCCAGCGCGGCGGTGGCCGCCGCCGTGGCGGCGCCTGCCGAAAGGTCGGCACCTTCGGCGCTGGTTCCGTCCGGCAGGAAGAGCACGGCGGAATACGCGTCGAACACGCTGCAAATGATGGCAAGAATGCGTTCGTGGCAACGTTGGCTGTTCATATCCGGTTCCTCTCCGGCCCCGTGCGGTGGCCGGAGTTCATGGCGTATGGCGCGCGGCCCCGCCGTGGTACGCAGGGACGCCGCCGTTGGGAGAGACGAAGGCGGACGACAGCCTATCCCCGTGCGGTGCCACCCGCAAGGGGGCGGGCAACGCCTGTCCAACGGAAAGAGGAAAACCGTCGCGGCAGACCCGTCACGAGCATACAGATGCCGGGGCGGGGCGCCGCGTGCGCTGCCGCACTGCGGCAATGCCGTTGCCGCCTGCCGCTCCGTTTCAACCGGTGCTTTAACAAAGCTGGGCAGGTTCCCGCAACAGCCGCTCGCCCGCCGTGGCCCCGCGTGATGCGGCACCCACGGCGCGTGGACGTCACGAAACCCTTGTGCCTGAACCTTTGCCCGTCACATTATGGTAGAATTTTTTTAGAAAAAAAAATAGGCTTGGATATCGCAAAGGGGCAACTGCAATCCGCCTTGCCATGCCGGAGGGGAATGGCGAAGCGCCACATGCATCGGGACAGCGCATGAAAATCACCCTGAAAAACGCCTTCAGCAAGGGAGAGTTCACCTACCGCGAGGACGGTCTGCTGTCCGAGCCGGTGGAGCTTACATCGCTTGCCGCGCTGAAGCGCTTTCTCGACGTGGTGCACGTCAAGCAATGTCTGTTGCGCCCTTTCTTCGAGCACGCCGACTATCCACTGGTCGAATCGCGCGAGTTGCTACCCTCGTTCGAGGCCGACCTGTGGGAATACAAGCACCTGCCCGGCTTCAGCATGGTGGCCTTCGAACGGCCCATCAATTACTTTCAGGAAGTCTTCCAGTTCGACATCCTGCATCCGGTGCTGGATACGGCCAGCGTGGCGGAAGGCGCCTCGTGCCCGCTGGAATCGCAGGTCATCGCCCGCAACGTACAGGCCATGCAGACCCGCCTGCCCAAGGCCTTCCAGGAATCCTTCCGCCAGCGGTTCGGGCGGTTCGACACCTCCGTGCTCGACTACTACCCCGCGCTGATGCCCTTTCTGCTGGCCATGGACCGCGCCCAGGTCTTCGCGCTGGACAGCTTCGGCCATTTCCACCTGGGTGGCGTGTACGCCTCGTTTCCGTCCGACCTCGACAGCGAGATCAAACGCTTCGGCATGCGCATCGGCAAGTTCGACGTGGGCGACAACGAGATGTACGAGCGCAACCGGCTGTTCGTGTACCAGTACCTGATGGAACTGTACGGCTTTCCCATCGTGTCCGAGCGGCGCACCTCCAGCGCGCTGTTCGCGCGGCGGCTGCACAAGATGGGCGAACGCTTCATGATCCGCGTGCTGGGCCAGTCGGACCGCACCATCACCACCATGATCGGCGAGGGCGATTCGCGCCCCTACCCCCGCGTGGAAAAGCTGGCCCTGGTGCGCGTGGACGCCGACCAGGAAGAGGCCCTGCGCGCCATCGACGAGGCAGGCTACTTCCTGGACCGCGAACGGCGGGTGGTCATCCTGCGGGTGTCCTACCGGCAGCACAAGTTCAACCCCGACAACGTGCGGCAGGACCGCGCCCTGTCCGTGGAATCGCAGGAAGTCATTCATCCCGTAACCGGGCAGGTGCTGGGCGACCTGAACATCATCAAGGACGCCAGCAACATGTTCCTGCGCCTGAACGACATAACCCGCGGCGAATACACGGGCAGGATCATCTTCAAGCGCAACGAGATCGTCGAAAACACCGATACGGACGAAAAGCGCCTGAAGTTCCTGTACGCGTGGCTGTCCAAGCACCAGCGGCGCATCATCGGCTACAGCGACGAATTCTTCGCCAACGTCATCAAGGTGCTGGACAACTACCTGCTTTCGCCGGACAACTACGAGGCCTTCGGACACCTGCACGACCTCTACCAGGAGGTCTGGGCCAAATACAGCTACATCCAGCAGGCCCGCAAGGTGCGCTACCTTGAAGACATTCAGGACCGTCAGTACCGGGGGGAGCGCATCGGCTACCGGCGCATGCTGGCGGAAGCGGTGCAGTTGCTGCACGGGCTGAAGTTCGAAATCGTCAGCTATTTCGACACGCTGGTGTCCAGCGTCATTGCCATTGGCGAAAACGTGCTGAACGACCGCTACCTGCTGCGCACCTACATCGAAAAGCGCGACGATGAGCTGACCCCCGGCGGCCTCGAAATCAAGCGCAACTACGGCAAGCTGGTGGCGCTGGTGGACGAATTCCGGGCCATCCAGCGCACCCGCAAGACCGCCGCGTAACGGGCCGCCACCCCGCGCGGCACCGCTGCCCGTGCTTCGTGCGCAGCGCGCGCCATCCGCCCCTTTTCCTGCGGCGCGCCGTTGCGCGCACCGTCACGCCAGCCGTCACGTGGCCCTGCTGCCAGACCCCTGCCAGCCCCAGCCCGTCCCGACAGGCCGCCAGCCGGTTGCCGCAAATCCCTTCTCGCGCTATTTCTGGCGCGCGCCGCACGGCGCACCGAATTTCCGCGCCGGACGCAAGACCGCCTTGCCCCGGCGCAGCGCGCCCCCATACCACATGACCGCGCCAACCCCAACGGAGACACGAAGGAGCACCCCTTGTCGGACCTGCTGCAAACCCCGCTTTCCGCGTGGCACCGGGCCGCCGGGGCCAAGATGGCCCCCTTTGCCGGGTGGAACATGCCCATCCAGTACCCCACCGGCATCATCGCCGAGCACGTGCAGACGCGTGAATCCGCCGCCCTGTTCGACATCTGCCACATGGGCGAATTCACCCTGCGCGGCCCCGGCGCGCGCGAGGCGCTGTCCCGCGCCGTCAGTCACAACCTGGATACGCTGAAGCCGGGCCGCTGCCGCTACGGCTTTCTGCTGAACCAGGCGGGCGGCATCCTGGACGACCTGATCGTGTACTGCATCGCCGAAGACGACTACATGCTGGTGGTCAACGGCGCCTGCACGGAAAGCGATTTCGCCGCCCTGCGCGCGCGCCTGCCCCAAGCCCTGCCCTTCGAGGACATTTCGGCCCGCACCGCCAAGCTGGACCTGCAAGGCCCGAAATCGTTCGACGTGCTGGAAGCGGTGCTGGGCGAAAGCTTCCGCGACCTGCCCTACTTCGGCTTCCGTTCCGTGGCCTTCGGCGGCGCGCCGCTGCTGGTCAGCCGCACCGGGTATACCGGCGAACTGGGCGTGGAACTGTACCTGCCCTGGGACAAGGCCGAGGCCCTGTGGACCGCCCTGCTGGCCGACGGGCGCGTGAAGCCCGCGGGCCTTGGCGCGCGCGACACCCTGCGCCTGGAAGTGGGCCTGCCCCTGTACGGCCACGACCTGGACGACACCCACACCCCGGCGGAAGCGGGGTACGGCGCCATGCTGACCAACCCCGCCGACTACGTGGGCAAGGGCGCGGACCGTGAAGTACGCGAACCGCTGGTGGCGCTGTCCATCCCCGGACGCCGCAGCGCCCGCCACGGCGACGTGGTGGCCCTGCCCGACGGCACCGTGGCGGGCGTGGTGACCAGCGGGTCGTTCTGCCCCTCGCTGGGCTACGCCGTGGCGCTGGCCCGCGTTGCCGCCGCCCATGCCGAGGCCCCGACCTTCGTGGTCAAGGCCGCCAAGGTGGAACTGGAAGCCACCCGCGTGGGGCTGCCGTTCTACACGCAAGGGACTGCGCGGGCTAAACTCGTCTAAAGGGAAAAGCGGGGGGCGCTGCCCCCGTCCCCCCGCAAGGGGGCAGTCGCCCCCTTGACCCCTTTTTCAGGTCCGGTCCACACTTCGTGCGGGCCGGACCTGTGGTCACAACCACCCGCCTTCCACATTCCCTTTATCCGTCACCCCGGAGCCACACCATGCGCACCTTCTTCCTGCCGCCCGAACGCTGGGCCGAACCGTACCTGCTCGAAGGGCAGGAGGCCCGCCACCTGGTCAAGGTGGTGCGGGTGCGCGCGGGCGATTCGGTGCGCCTGCTGGATGGCCAAGGGCGTGAAGGCGAATTCCGGGTCACGGACACGGAAAAGGCCCTGGTGCGTCTGAAGCCGATGTCGATCACGGAGCACCCGGCCCCGGCATCGCAAGCGGTGCTGGCCATCGGCTGGGGCAAGGAAGTGCGCCGGGGCTGGCTGATGGAAAAGGCGGTGGAACTGGAGGCGGGCGGCATCTGGCTGTGGCAGGCGGAGCGCAGCCAGTCGCGCGTGCCCGAGGAAACCCGCGAATCATGGCACGCCCAGATGGAGGCCGGGGCCAAGCAGAGCCGCAACCCGTGGCTGCCGGAACTGCGCACCCTGCCCGGCGGCGTGGCCGAACTGGCCGAGGCCAGCCGCGACTTCGCCAGGCGGTTCATCCTGTGGGAAGGCGACACCGGCGGCGTGCTGCTGGGCACCGGAGACTTGGGCCAGCCGGGGCGCACCCTGTTCGTGGTGGGACCGGAGGGCGGTTTTTCCGAGCGCGAGGTGGCCGCGCTGCTGGATTCCGGCATGCAGGCCGTCAGCCTTGGCAACCGGGTGCTGCGCTGGGAGACGGCGGCCATGCTCTGTCTGGGACTGCACTGGTGGGCCCGGCAGGGACGGTAGCCGCCGGACGCAGCCTGTCGCGCCGGTCCTTTCCTCCCGCAGGATATCGCCCCACTGGGCCGTCCCCATCGGGGCGTGTCCATCCGGCAGCCCCCAACACTGCCCCCGGAGTCCCGAGCCGCGCGCCCACCTTTTCCTCGCGCGGCGGGCCTGATACACAGGACCGAAGCCGCTGGCCCGACCCCACTGCATCAGCCCTTCGCAGGCCAGGCTGGCTGCCGATCCCGACATTAACGGACGCGGCCATGCGCATCCCCGGCCAATCGCAGTTCCGCCCGGCACCCGCCCGGCCCGCCCGACCTTTCCGGAGACCATGACGTGACGCTGAAGCAGCCCCTGCCGGAGCGCATCCGCCCCAGCACCCTCGACGGCTTCGTGGGCCAGACCCATCTTACGCCGCGCATTGCCGCGCTGCTGAACGCCGAACGGCTGCCCAGCCTGCTGCTGTTCGGCCCGCCGGGGTGCGGCAAGTCCACGCTGGCCCTGCTGCTGGCCAATGCCCACGGCACCAAGGTGCTGCGCCTCAGCGCGCCCGAGGCGGGGTTGCAGCAGCTGCGCCGCGCGCTGTCCGGGGTGGACGTGCTGGTGCTGGACGAGTTGCACCGCTTTTCCAAGGCCCAGCAGGACTTCTTCCTGCCCATCCTGGAAAGCGGCGAAATCACCATGATCGCCACCACCACCGAGAACCCGTCTTTCAGCGTGACCCGCCAGTTGCTGTCGCGACTGCACGTCATGCGCCTGCGCCCCCTTGGGCGCGAGGAACTGATGGAACTCGGCAGGCGCGGCGGCGCCGCCCAGGAAGCCCCTCTGACTGACGACGTGCTGGACTTTTTGTCCGGCATGGCCCACGGCGACGCCCGCGCCATGCTGAACCTGGTGGAATACGTGGCCGGGCTGCCCGCCGAAAACCGGGGACTGGACGGCGTGCGCGCCGCCATGCCGGAAATCGTCAGCCGCCACGACAAGGACGGCGACAGCCACTACGAACTGGCCTCGGCGCTGATCAAGTCCATACGCGGCAGCGACCCGGACGCGGCCCTGTACTACCTGGCCTGCCTGCTGGAA
Source organism: Desulfovibrio sp. (assembly GCA_031287575.1). Lineage (GTDB taxonomy): Bacteria > Desulfobacterota > Desulfovibrionia > Desulfovibrionales > Desulfovibrionaceae > Cupidesulfovibrio. The sequence goes on along the minus strand of JAITSV010000055.1, from coordinate 75,528 downwards.
GGCGGCGAGGACCCGCGCTTCGTCTGCCGCAGGCTGATTCTTTCTGCGTCAGAGGACGTGGGCCTGGCCGACCCGCAGGCCCTGCCGCTGGCCGTTGCCTGCCAGCAGGCCGTGGAATTCGTGGGCATGCCGGAAGGATTCATCCCCATGGCCCAGACCGTGGTGCACCTGGCCCTGGCCCGCAAGAGCAATTCCAGCTACGCCGCCTACCTCAACGCCGCGCGCGAGATAAAGCTGAACGGCCCGCAGCCCGTGCCCATGCACCTGCGCAACGCCGCCACCAAGCTGCAAAAGGACTGGGGCTACGGCAAGGGCTACAAGTACCCCCACAACTACCCGGACGGCTGGATAGAGCAGGACTACCTGCCCGACGGCCTGACGGAACGCCGCTTCTACCAGCCCAAGGAACACGGCGACGAACAACGGCTGTCCAACTGGTGGCGCAGGCTGGTCCGCCAGCGCAAGCCGCGTAGCGAGTAGCGGCCCCGCAACGCCGCATTGCCACCCCGCACCGCCAGACCGGACGCACCGCCCCCGCAACCGCACGACGCGCCAAACCCGCCGGAACCACCCATGCCCGAAACCGCGCCGCGATACTCCATCATCACCCCCAGCCGGGGAGACCGCCCCGTGGCCCTGGGGCTGGCCATCGACAGTGTGCGCATGGCCATGGAACGGGCCGGACTGGCACCCGGCGACGTGGAAATGCTGATCGGCTTCGACGGGGTGAAAGGCGAACGGGTGCGGCCCGACGGCTTCGTGCGCTGGTTCGACTTCCGATCCGACAAGGACTACGGCAACGCCATCCGCAACGGCTTGCTGCGGGCCGCGCGCGGCAGGCGCATCCTGTTCCTGGACGACGACAACTCGCTGACGCCGGAAGCCTTCCTCATCTATGAAGCATACCCGGACGTCGACCTGCTCGTCGCGCGCATCGACGTAAGCCTGGCGCACAAGGCCGCCTACCTGCCGGTGATCGAGGAAGGGCGCGACCCGGTGTGGCAGAGCAACATCGACCCGCTGTGCCTGTGCATGACCCGCGAGCTTGCCGTGGTGCGTTGCGAAGGCTGGCAGGGCCGCAGCTACGAGGCGGACTACCGTAACATGCTGCGCTACTACCGCCGCGCCCGCAGCGTGCAGTTCACCGACCGCACCGTGGGCATCTACGATTCCGGGCGGGGACTGGACGCTGGCGGCCTGAATTTCCGGCAAGTGAAGAAGGAACAGGAAAACGCCGCTTCCTGACGGGCACCGGGGCAACCGCTCTCTTCCGGCGACTCCGACGGCCCCTCGGCGCATCTCCACAAAGGTATTTTCCTTTCCCTGCCGCCGGGATATACGACGGTGCAGCGCACGCCTCCCGCTCCAGTTCATGCCGCAGCCGTGCGCCCAGCGCCCGGCAAGACCGCAAAGGGATACGCCACATGACCGACGCCGACATCCCCACTCCCAACATGCCCGCCCCCGACATGCCCGTGCCTGACATGCCCGTGCCCGACATGCTCGTGCCCGACATGCTCGTGCCCTTCAAGGGCGATACATACACCACCCCGGCCGATGCGGCCGGCCCCGTTGCCCGGCTGTTCCCCTCGCTGGCCTACTATCCGATGATGGCAGGCATCGTGCGCCGCGCGGCGGCGGCGGCCCTGCGCGGGGAGTACCCTCCCTCGGCGTGGGTGGGCAGCAGCATCGAGGTGGTCCGCGCTCTGGAACGCACCGGGGTGCGCCTGCACATAGAGGGCATGGAACACTTCACGCGCCTGGAAGGCCCGTGCGTGTTCGTGGGCAACCACATGAGCACGCTGGAAACCTTCGTGCTGCCCTCCATCATCCAGCCGCACAAGAACGTGACCTTCGTGGTCAAGCAGAGCCTGGCCGACTACCCCGTATTCAAGCACGTGCTGCGCACGCGCGACCCCATCACCGTGGGCCGCGTGAACCCCCGCGACGACCTGGCCGCCGTGCTGGAAGGCGGCGAGGAACGCCTGAAGCGCGGCATTTCCGTCATCATCTTTCCGCAGGCCACCCGCAGCGACACCCTGGACCCCAAGACCTTCAACTCCATCGGGGTCAAGCTTGCGCGCCGAGCCGGTGTGCCGGTTGTGCCGCTGGCCCTGAAAACCGATGCCTGGGGCACCGGCTGGCCCATCAAGGACTTTGGCCCTATCCGCCCCCAACGCACGGTGCATTTCCGCTTTGCCACGCCGCTTGCCGTTTCCGGCAATGGCAAGGATGAGCAGGCGGCCGTGTACGCCTTCATCGAAGGCTGCCTTGCCGAATGGCGCAATGAAATTCGTGCCATTTCATCTTGACAGGGGTTGAAGTGTTGACACCCTCCCGAGTGGTGACTATAGTCTTCTTACACTGATTGATTACCCAGTCAGCTTAGGGCGCGATCTGCACCATCCACCCTCCGGTATGCACCTACCGGCCAAGCTTTCCTGGCATCAGTACACTCCTCTCCGAGACGGCTCCCTTTTACGGGAGCCGTCTTGTTTGTTCGATCAATCATTATCTTCCTCTCACCTTCGGGTCTGTTGATGTCGTAAGGCGGATCACCCAAAAATAGCGGCCTTAGCAGCACTATCCTCGGACAGGGCACCGCACCATCCACCAAACGGCCTACCCCTGCGCCCTTGACGCACTGCCCTTGCGGTGCTAAGCGTTGATTGCTTGGCCAAACAAACCGGCCCGACGCCTCCGCCTGCCTCCTTCACGCTTTCCTGGACAGGTTCGTCGGTTCCCTCGGTGTGCAAGGTGAGCAACGGAACACTCCTCACGAGACGGCCCCATTGTGGGGTCGTCTTCGTTTTTGCGCCACCCTGCCGTCAGAGCACGACAATTTAAATTGAATTGATCAACCATTCAAATGCATGTGTTACTACAGCGCATGGCAATGCAACATTTGCGAGGAATCTAGTTGACAAAACCCGCGCCAACATTTTCACTGTGCGCACAGGCGGCGTTGACTGCCCCATGCATGTAGGCTACACAGGTGCAGCCCTTCGCGGCCCCTCGCCGGGCCGACAGCGAAGGCTCAAGTGTTCCCGGTGTTCCGTCGGGTGCGGGTCCGACGGTTCTTCTGCGGCTCCACGACGAGCATCCGCCCGTTCGGATGCGGAGCCCCTGTATATACACCTCAAGCACTACCACGGGCCGTTGATATGAGCATCTCGAAGAAAGAAGCCTTGCTTCATGCGGCAAAAGAGCTTTTCGGTGAATACGGCTATGCCGACACCACGTTCAAGAAGATTTCCGAACGTGCGGGGGTGGCCTTGGGGCTGCTGACGCACCATTACGGCAACAAGGAAAAACTTTTCCTTGCCGCGGGCATCGACGTGCTTGAACAGTTTCTTGGCGTGCTGCGCGACGCATCCGCCAGGGGCAAGAACGGGTACGAGTCGGTCATCAACTTCTGCACCGCCTACCTCGATTTCTCCATCGACAAGACCTCCAACTGGCTGGTGCTTGTGCGGTGTTCCCCCTACAGCGACATGAAGACCAAGACCGACCGCGACCTGATGTACGAAAAGTTCAACCAGGTCCCGCGTGAACTGGAAACCCAACTGCGCCGCGGCATCGAGGATGGTTCCATCCGTCAGTTGCCGGTGCACGAAACGGCGCAGGTGATCATTTCCATGATGGTCGGTGCCAACCGTACCCGTCTGCTGACCCCCTATGCCCCGCCGAACCTGTACGAAGAAGCCATCCGCTTCATTTCTCGCAGCATCGCCCCGTAGGGCCCCGCCCTTCTCCCATGATCGAGACAGAACCGCCCCTCACGGGGCGGTTTTTCATTGGAACAAAAGGGGCCGAACCCCGCATGGGTTCGGCCCCTTGGTCGCGAATCTGGTGAACAGGTAGCTCGGCCGCACGCCCCAGCGAGCCCGGAAAACGCAGGCGGCACCTCAGCCAAAGGTGACCAGCAGCGGAATGACGTGCAGCGTGCGCGACATCTCGCGGGTAGGCAGCAGGCGCCATTGCAGCGCGCCTTCGGCCTTGTCCAGGGCACCGGCAATCTTGGCCACCACGCCGGGCAGGTCGATGACGGGGTGCCTCTCGAAAACCTGCGGCAAGCCATACGTAAGATTGCAGGCCAGGCAGCGGCCGGGGCGCTGGGTAAGCCGGAACGAGAACTCCACGCCGTTGGCGTGCTCGCCCTCGAAGGTCAGGGCGATGTCGTAGGCACCGTCTTCCGCGTCGCCATACAGGGCGTCGAAAAAGGCGTCCGCCCGCTCTGGCGGAAACATGGCGGCAAGCCGTTGTGGGGTGAAGACGCATTCGCTGCTGGTGGTGGGCATCGCTGTTCTCCCTTTTCGCGGCAATGGCTGGCGGCGCTGGGCCGATAGCCCGTTGGTGCGCGGCGTGCCTTCCGGAACGGATGAATACACGGCGCCCATGGAGCGGAAAACGGTTCCGGCACGAAGGGCCGGGCGGCGGAACCCCTTGCCATTGCCGGAGTTCGTGGACAATCTGGCTAGCACGCACGGAGCGGCGAGGCAACCCCCTTGCAAGAGGCAAGGCGACAGAGGGCCTGCCGGGCAAGACGGGCATCCCCCCTTCCCTGCCCGGCTACCTGCCCTGTTCCCGGCCTGCTCCCCGAAATCCCCGGCTGTCTCCAAGCCTGCCCCTGAACATGCCCCTACCCCATCCGGCGCAGCACCTCGGCAACATCCACGGGCAGGATCACCGGTTGGCGGACCACCCTGGCCAGGTCGAATTCCCCGGCCAACTCGCGCGGCGAGGCCAGCCCCGGCGCATCGCGCAGGCCCAGCCGCCAGGCAAGATAGCCCACGATGGCATGCGGCGAAACGCCCGCCGACCGCAAGGCGGCCACGGCCAGCGAGCCGTGCCGCTTGGCCAGCCGTTCGCCCTCATGGTCCAGCAGCAGCGGCACATGCACGTATTCCGGCACCGGTGCGCCCAGCAGACGGTACAGCCAGATCTGGCGCGGCGTGCTGGCCAGGATGTCGTCACCGCGCACCACCTGGGTGATGCCCATGGCGATGTCGTCCACCACCACCGCCAACTGGTAGGCAAACACCCCGTCGGAGCGGCGCACCGCAAAATCCCCACCGCACTCGGCCAGCGACATGCGCTGCGGCCCGGCAATGCGGTCGGTAAAGGTGACCTCCGTGTCGTCGCAGCGTACCCGCATGGCCGGGCGGCGCCCTTCGGCCTGGCGCCGGGCGCGGTCCTCCGGCCCAAGCTGGCGGCAGGTGCCGGGATAGGCGGGGCCGCATTCCCCGGCGTGCGGGGCGGAAGCCAGCAAGCGCAGTTCCTTGCGAGTACAGAAGCAGGGATAGACGTGCCCTTCCCGTTCCAGCCGGACCAGCGCATCGGCATACAGGGCAAGGCGCTCGCTCTGGGAATATGGACCGTGGGGGCCGCCGCGCCCGGGCATGCGGGCGTGATCGGGTACAGCACACAGGCCAAGGGGTGGCGTAGACACAGGGGCTGGCGCCCCATCTGGTCGCGGATCAAGCAGCGGATCGGGCAGCAGATCGGAGAGCTCGGGCCCTTCGTCCCAGTCCAGTCCCAGCCACAGCAGGTCGCGGACCATGTCCGCCGCGAATTCCGGGCGCGACCGGTCCGGGTCGATGTCTTCCATGCGCAGCACCATCTGCCCCCCGGCGGCGCGGGCACACAGCCACGCCATCAGAAAGGACGCGGCATTGCCGAGATGGATGTGCCCCGTGGGGCTGGGAGCCAGGCGCCCGCGTACGGGACGGGCCCGGTCCGGCGTTGCGGCGAACAGGCAACCGGAACTGCTTGCGGACGCTACGGATGAGGGGCGGCAGCCCTGCGGCATGGAGGAGGAATCCTGAAACGGCATGCCCGTACCGGCATCACCTTCCGCCCGGAATGTCAAGAACTGGAGACGGCAAGCCTCATCATTCCCCAGGCTCTGACAGATTGAAAAACATGCTTTATCAGTATAATACATAACAAACAACAACAGAACAACATAATACCAACGATTAAGCCGACGGGAAAGCGCACGCAGGAAAAGGCGCGGCAGGTGGGCAACCAATGGGCAACCAAGCCCGTTGCGGCCCGGAGATAACAAAGAGGATACGAGACATTCATCTCGTATCCTCTTGTTTTTCTGGTGCGCCCGACAGGAATCGAACCTGTGGCCTACAGCTTAGGAGGCTATCGCTCTATCCGACTGAGCTACGGGCGCAGGAATCGAAGGTGTCTAGACGATGCCGTAGCGCATTGTCAAGGTCAACATCGGCGACACGCGGCACACGCAGGGGAAAACCGTGCGGAACCGAATCTGTGGCCTACAGCTTAGGAGGCTGTCGCTTTATCCGATTTCACCTGCTCACCACTATGTCAGTCAATCTCGCAATCCACCTGCCCGGCCAGCCGCACGGCCAGCCGCACGGCCAGCGCGCGCAGTTCCCCGCCCTCTTCAAGGCCGTCGATGAACCGTTGCGGAATGCCGGACAACCCCACCTGCGCCCCCACCAGCGCCCCGGTAAGGATGGCCCGCACCTGGTTCTGCCCGCCGCCATTCACCGCGTGCAGCACGGCGGACTCGAAGTCGTCGTGAAAACGCGCCGCAAGGTAGTAGGCCGCCGGAAGCATGTGGTAGATGGCGCAGGGCATGCCGTACACCAGCGACACCTTCCAGGCCGGTTCGATGCGGATGTCCGGGTCCGCCGCGGCAGTCGCCATGTAGCCGGGCGACAGCAGCGCATCGGGCGAGGCAAAACGCCCGGCGCGGGGCGGGTCCGGGTCGCCGGGGCGCGGGGCCTGCAAGCCGTCGCGGGTTACCGCATGAAACGGCAACACCCCATCCTTAACCTGTTGCATTAACGTTTCGGAGATTGCCGGGGTCAGCCGGTGCCCTTGCACCAGCAGGGCCAGCACCGCGCCATAGGCCACCGTGAGCGACAGCACCACGTCGTCGCACTGGGTCAGCGCCGCGTTGGCGCTGACGGCGGCGGCCAGCCGGGCGGGTTGCGTGGCGTAGCGCACCGCAATGGCCAAAGTGCGCTCTATGGCCTCGGTGGTGTCCGCGTGGCCCGCGGCCTGCCCCCATGGCAGCCCCTGCTCCACCCTGCGCCGCCAGGCCTCGCGGATGGACTGGCTGGTATAGTTGCCCGGCCCGCTCACCGGCTGCCCGTTGAGCAGCGGGAACAGGTCCTCGTCCATGCGGCGGCAGAAATCGGCTTGGTCGTAGCCGCCCCGCTCCACCAGCGAGCGCACCGTCAGCTTCAGGATGAACCCCGCCTGCGACAGTTGCCCGGCCTTCATGCCGTCGTGATAGCGCCCCGGCTTCGGGTCGGTGTACCCGCTGATCCACGGGCCGTAGTCGTGCCGCAACTCGGCCAGGTCATAGTACCAGTGCGGGCCAAGCCCCAACCCGTCGCCGATCCACGCGCCCATCAGCGCCCCGGCGGCGCGGTCATGCACGCCATCAGGCATTGTCGTCATGGCTACACTCCTGCACAAACGAAAGAAGAGAAAGGCGTCAGGCACATGCGGTACGCCACCTCAACGAGTGCATGAACTTGCTTGACCATACCACATTCCGAAGCAAACGACACCCCACCCACGACAACCTGCACCACAACAACAAGGCGGCCACGGTATACCGCAGCCGCCCCCTCCTTGAGTCCTGCCAATAGCCGCCCGTCCCTACCCGATGTCGTACTCCCGCATCTTCCGGTACAGCGTCTTGCGGCTGATGCCCAGCGCCGTGGCGGCCAGCGAGCGGTTGTTGTCGTAGAATTCCAGAATCCGGGCGATGTGCTCGCGCTCCATGGCCTCCAGCGTCAGCGGCCCCTGCGTTTCGCCGCCTGCGCCATGCTGCCCCGGCGCGCCGCCGCCCGTTCCGCCGCCCGCGCCCCCACCTCCGCCTGCCCCGCCCAACCCGCCCGCAAGCCCCGCCAGTTCGCGCGGCAGGGCGTGCTCGGTGATCAGATTGTTTTCGGCCAGGATGATGCTGCGTTCCAGCACGTTGCGCAGTTCACGCACGTTGCCCGGCCACGCGTACTGCATCAGGCAAGCCATGGCCCGGTCGGAAATGCGCAGGTCGTCGCGCCCGTTGCCCAGGCGGGCCAGAAAGAATTCGGCCAACAGGGGGATGTCCTCCTTGCGCTCGCGCAGGGGGGGCATTTCGATGTTGAACACGTTGATGCGGTGGTACAGCGCCTCGTGAAAGCGCCCGGCCTCGACTTCTCCGGCCAGCGAGCGGTTGGTGGCGAAGATGAGCCGGATGTCGCAGCTGCGGTGGTCCTTTTCGCCCACCCGGCGATAGGTCTTGTTCTCCAGCACGCGCAACAGCGACGCCTGCACCTCCACCGGCAACTCGCCAATCTCGTCCAGGAACAGCGTGCCCTTGTTGGCGAAGGCCATCAGCCCGTCGCGGTTTTCCAGCGCGCCGGTGAACGAGCCGCGCACGTGGCCAAACAGTTCGCTGCGGGCCAGTTCCTTCTGCAACGTGGCGCAGTTCTTGATGATGAACGGCTTGTCCGCCCGGTTGCCCAGCGACTGGATGGCATGCGCCGCCACCTCCTTGCCCGCCCCGCTCTCGCCCGTGATCAGCACGGGCACGTCGGTGGGGGCCACCTTTTCGATCAGGTAGCGCACCTCCTTGATGCCCTGGGAATTGCCGATCAGGGTCACCCCCGGGCGTGCCCCGTCACGCGCGTGGCGCAGGGCGCGGTTCTCGTTGCGCAGAAAGGCCCGCTGGTAGGCGCGCTCCACCACCACTTCCAGCTCGGTCAGGTTGAACGGCTTGGTGATGTAGTCGTAGGCGCCCAGCTTCATGGCCTCCACGGCGTTGTCGATGTTGCCGTGCCCGGTGATCAGGATGACCTCGGTGTCCGGGTAGCGCTGGCGCAATTCCACCATGAATTCGATGCCGTCGGCATCCGGCAGGCGGATGTCCAGCACCACCACCTCGTAGGTGGCGCGGCGCAGCCGCTCGCGAGCCTGCCGGGCGCTGGTGGCCACGTGCACGGCGCGGGTGGGAGTGGAAAGCTCCTTTTCCAGCAACTTGCCGATGGACGGTTCATCGTCCACGGCCAGCACGGTATAGGTGGTGCGCACGTCGGTTACTCCGGCGGAAGCGGCAGCGTGACGGTGAACGTGGAGCCTTCGCCGACCCGGCTTTCCACGCGGATGTCGCCGCCGTGTTCCGTGACGATGGTATAGCAGGTGGACAGTCCGATGCCGATGCCCCGGCCCACCGGCTTGGTGGTGAAGAACGGCTCGAACAGCGAATCGAGGTGCTCCGGCGGGATGCCGCTGCCCGTGTCGTGCACCACGAAGCCCGCGTGGCGTCCGTCGCGGAACGGGGTGACGGTGATGACCGGGGCCTCTGCATCCTCGCTGTCGTCCGTTCCGGCAGGTCCGACTGCTCCTGTGGACCCGGCGGGTCCGGTGGACCCGTCGAAGGCATCCAGCGCGTTCACCAGCAGGTTCAGCATCACCTGCTTCAACTGCGCCTCGCACCCCAGCACCACCGGGGCCGTGGGGCACAGCCGGGCGTCGATGCGCACACGGCGGTACTTGGGTTGTTTCAGGTGGTTGTGCAGCAGCTTCAGGGTGTCGCCCACCACCACGTTCAGATTCACGGGCGAGAATTCCGAGGAATGCGGCCTGCTGAAGGTCAGCAGCGAATGCACGATCTCCTGGCAGCGGCCACATTCGCCAAGAATGGTCCCGGCGTAGTCCGCGAGGTCGGCGTGCATCTCCGGGTCCACCGTGCCGCGCAAACGCTCCACCCGGCGCAGGATGCCCTCGGCAAAGCCGTGAATGGCCGTGAGCGGGTTGTTCACCTCGTGCGCCACCCCGGCGGCCAGCATGCCCACCGTGGCCATTTTCTCGGCCTGGTGGAACTTGGCCTGGAATTCCTTTTCCAGGGTCACGTCGCGCTTGAAGATGAGAATCTGGCGGTCCTGCGTGGCCGGGTCCTTGATGGGCGAGGCCACCATCTCGAACTGCAACTTGCGGCCATTGATGCGGAAGATGGACGTCTCGCGGCATACCTCGTCGGTAACGAACGAGCGGTGCGCCGGGCATTCCGGGCAAGGGTGGTCCTGCTGGCGGAATATCTCGTAGCAGTAGCGCCCCTCCGGCTCGCGCACGCCCAGGATGTCGTAGAACACGTGGTTCACGGCAATGATGCGCAAATCCTTGGAAAGCACCATCATCAGGTCGGTGATGCCGTCTAGGATGGCCTCTATCTCCAGGCGGTTGCGCTCCGATTCCCGGTGCGCGGCCTTCAACTGCACGATGGTCTGGCGCAGTTCCTGAAAGAAGCCCAGCTTGCTGTGCTCTATGCCGATAAGATCGTCTAGGCTGGTTCCCTGGGCCATGTCACCACGCCTCTTCGCAGATGGTCAGCAGGTCCTGCCAGGTGACCGCGCGCGGATTGGTCAGGGTGCAGGCGTCGGGAACCGCCGTACGGGCAATGGTTTCCAGCGCGGACCGGTCGGGCAGCAGTTGCCCCAGCCGCACCGGCACGCCCAGCCCGGCAAAGAATTCGCCCAGCCGGTCTATGCCCGCTCGGGCGATGCTTTCCGCGCTGGCCACGCGCGGCCCCACCACGATGCGCCCGATGGCAGCCAGCCGGTCCACGCTCACCGGCAGGTTGTAGCGCATCACGTGCGGCAGCAGCACCGGGTGCACCAGGCCGTGCAGCACGTCGAACATGCCCCCCAGTGAATGGGCCAGCGAATGGCCGATGCCGAGGCCCGCGTTGCTGAACGACATGCCCGCCGCCGTGCTGGCGATGCTGAGCTGCTCCAGCGCTTCCGGGTCGCGTCGTTCCACGGCGGGCATCAGGTTGGCCATGATCAGTTCCATGGCGCGCAGGGCCTGATGGTCGGTGAACGGAGAGGCCAGCAACGACAGGTACGATTCCACGGCATGGGCAAAGGCGTCGATGGCCGAGGCGATGATCAGTTCCTCGCTCTTGGTCAGCAGCACCTGCGGGTCGATGATGGACACGTTGGGGACCAGCGAGCGGCTGATGATGGACATCTTCAGGCGGCGCGCGACGTCGGTGATGATGCAGAACTGCGAGATGTCCGACCCGCTGCCCGCCGTGGTGGGCAGAAAGATCATGGGCGGCAGGGGCCGCATGATCTTGTTGGCGCCCTCGTAGTCGCTGATGCGCCCGCCGTTGCCCACGATGGTGCCGATGCCCTTGGCCGTGTCCATGGGACTGCCGCCGCCCAGGGCGATGACCACGTCGGCGCGTTCCTCGCGGTATATCTGCGCGCCCTCGTGCACCTGATGATCGCGCGGGTTGGAACTGCAATCGGCAAAGTACACCCATTCAAGGCCGTTGCCGCCCAGGATGTCCATGACCCGTTCCACCCAGCCGCTGGATTCCAGCCCCTTGTCGCTGACCAGCAGCACGCGCGAGGCGCCCAGCCTGCGGGCGCACGGCGCAAGATGATCAAGGCTGCCATGCCCGAAGATGATCTCCGGAATGGCGAATTTGGTGATCCGCATGTGGTCCCTGCTCCCGAAGCCCGCGCCGTGCGGCGGGGCGCCGCCTGCCCTGTATGTCGTGTCTCGCCGTATCGGTTCACCGGACGGACCCGCCGACGGGTTCACCTGATGGACCCGCCGGAATGGCCTGTCCCCGGCGTACCGGTTTCGGGCCAGGCCCGGGCAAGCCCGTGCCGGTCCGCATCACCGCGCGCAACGTCCCACAACGTCGCGCACGGGGTTGCCGCGCATCCGCCCCACGACGGCGCCACGGCAGTGTCACCCGCTCATCCGGTTACGTCAGCAACCTGCACAGTTGCGGCATGTTCCCGTTGCCGCCCCCGCACACTGCCGCATGCGGACCGCCGGGGCGATGGCCCGGCTGGACGATCACGAGCCCGTCGGAACGGGTGACCATGTCGCGGATATAACCACGCCGGGCGAATTCCTGCAACAGCGGCAGGATATCCCGGCCCTTTCCCCGTGGCGCCAGGGTCCGCAGGCGTTGCGGATCGACAAGGCAGGTTTCGCGCAGGGTCCAGGCCACGCCCAGCAGCCACTTGCCCAAACCGTCGCGGCCCAGCGCGGCCCGGTCCGCGATGAAGCGCGCAACGCCCGGCGCCTCGCGCAGCGCCTCGAACGGCTCGGGGCCGAACTCGATGCGCAGGGTGCCGGATGCCTCGTCGCGCACCACGGCGGATACAAGCTGCATCCGCGCCGCGAACCGGCCATCGCCGCAGGCAATGCGCGCCTCGTGCAGGCGGTGCAGCCGCGCGGCGAAGCGGGTCGCCCCTGCCCTGCCCCCAAGCCCGGCCTGCCGGGCGGGTTCCTCCACCGGGCAGCGCAGCCGGGGGGCTCGCCCACCCTGGCGCAGGGCCAGCAACAGGCAGGCCAGGTAGACATCCAGATCGCCCTGGTCCAGCCACGGCCCCTCGCTGGTGACGACGGCGGAAAGCGCCAGCGGCGTCACGGGACGCAGGCAATGGCGCCCGGCGCGCAGATAGGCGGCGGCGAACAGGTCGGAGGCCAGGAACAGCGAAGGAATATGGTCCAGAAAGACACGCTCGTCGGCAATGCTCCACGCGGGGACACCGCCGGACCGTGCCGGGCGAAAGCCGGATGACGACGGGGCCATGTCCGGATCGCCCAGGGGAGAGGAATCGAAGGGGGATGATTGCAGCATCAAGGCCTCCCGTGCTGGCCGGGCGGCACGGGCGACAACGCGCCGTGGCACACCGCCAGACTGTATCCACCGCCCGCGGGAGGCTGCGCGGGACGGACATGCGACGCCGGGCCATGGAGATGACGGACGGCCGGGTGCCTCTTTCCGGCCGTCCGCCCCTCCATTGCGCCGGGCCGCACCCGGTGCGGACCGGCCCCGCGCGCGCCGTTGCGTCGGTCGTCGCGCGCGGAACATGCGTGCACCAGCGGCCGCTGGTGCGCAAAAGACTAGGCGTGCACTTGGGCCAGCATGGCGGTAAGGGCGCGCAGATGGGCGCGTTCTTCCGCGATGCAGGCATCCACCGCCGCCTTTTCCCCGGCGGGCACCAGTTCGCGCATTTCGGTGAAGAACAGCAGGGTGTCCTTCTCGAACTGGATGGCCATGCGCAGGGCGGCGGCATGGTCGTCGGCGGCGCCCTTGAGCGAGGTCAGGGTGCCGGCCTGAGTGAACAGCGCGTGCGAATCGAGCAGCGCGTGCAGATATTCCACGTACTCGGCGGCAATGCTCCACGCGGGCAGTTCCACGGGACCGATGCGATCGGCCATGGCGCGGAAGGTCGCCTCGTGCTTCGCCTCTTCAGCGGCAAGGTGCTCGAACAGCGCCTTGACTTCCGGCTTGGTGGCCATGGCCACGGCCTGATTGTACACGTCCTGGCCGCGCTGCTCGATGCGGATGGCGGCGGCGGTGACGTCTGCGGCGTTGAAGAACTCGGCCATATGCTCTCCGTAGGTCCCCGGCGCGGCGCTTCCGCGCCGGGGGCTTGTGGACTGTCTATTCGAATCCGCGTTGCGGACCGTGTCTCTTCTTCTCTTCAGGTAGTGTCGTCACAAGAGGGATTTTTGTTCTCTGCCGAGGAAGAGAGCCTTTTCATGAAGGGAGCGTACTCTGACCGTACCCGACCGGAATGAAAAGGCGATCTGACGAAGGCAGAGGGCAAAAAGCACCTTGTGGCGACACTACCTAGAGTTCGTTGGGCAAGTCGCGCAGTTCGGCATACGTAAACACCGGCCCATCCACACACACGTATTTCGTGCCGATGTTGCAGCGCCCGCAGATGCCGATGCCGCACTTCATGCGCCGCTCCAGCGTGGTGTATATCTGCTCGTCGGCGAAGTGCAGCTTCTTCAGCGCCTCCACCGTGAACTTGATCATGATGGGCGGGCCGCACAGCACGGCAACACTGTTCGCATTGGACGGGGCCAGGTCCAGCAGCACGTGGGGGATCAGCCCCGCGCGGTGCGGCCAGTCTTCCGGGGCCTGGTCCACGGTCAGCGTGGTCTGCATGTCGGAACGGCCCAGCCATTCCTGCACGTCGTCGCGGAAGGCCATGTCATTGGGCGTCCGCGCACCGTACAGCAGCGTGATGTTGCCGTAGTCGGCGCGATTGTCCAGCATGTACAGCAGCAGGGTGCGCAACGGGGCCATGCCGATGCCCCCGCCCACGAACACGATGTCCTTGCCGCGCATGTCCTCGAACGGAAACCAGTTGCCCAGGGGGGCGCGCACGCCCACCTTGTCGCCGGGCTTCAGCCCGTGCAGGGCGGCGGTCACCTCGCCCGCGCGCATGATGCTGAATTGCAGGTAGTCCATGCGGGTGGGCGGCGAGTTGATGACGAAGGTGGATTCGCCCACGCCGAACAACGAAAGCTGGCCCACCTGGCCGGGGTTGAAGCGGAAGGCCTCCATGCGCGCCGGGTCGTCGATGCGCACGCGCAGGGTCTTGATGGCCGGGGTTTCCTGCACGGTTTCCAGCACGGTGGCCACGTCGGGCAGGTAGGGGTTGTCGGTGAACCCCGTGCCCAGGGTGGTGGCGTGCGCGCCCGCTTGCGGGGTGATGGCATCAGGCATTGGGGGTCTCCTCATTGGCTTCGGTGGCGCGCACCACCATCTCGCGGATGTCCACGGATACCGGGCAGCCGGTGATGCAGCGGCCACAGCCGTTGCACGACACCACGCCCTCGTGCAGTTGCGGGTAGTACGAGAACTTGTGGCCCACGCGGTTGCGCAGGCGCAGGGCCTTGCCCATGCGCGGGTTGTGGCCGCTGGCCTCGCGGGTGAACAGCGAGGACATGCAGTTGTCCCAGCTGCGCAGCCGTCTGCCGCGCATGCCGTCGCCGCCGTCGTTCTCGTCGGTGATGTTGAAGCAGTAACAGGTGGGGCACAGGTAGGTGCAGGCCCCGCAGGACAGGCACTTGTCCGACATGTCGCGCCAGAAGTCGTTGTCGCCGAAGCGTTCCAGCAGCCGGGTCGGCGTGGCGGACAGGTCCGGGGCCGGGCTTTGCGCGCCCAGCGCCGCCCGGGTGGCCGCATGCACGGCCTGGGCGGCGTCCGCACGGGCGGCGTCGGCCTCGGGCAGGTTGGCCTGTTCCAGCACCGCCGCGCCGCGCTCGGTGACCGCCACGGCCACGAAGCCGCCGTCGTTTCCACTACCCACGGGGGTCAGCAGGATATCCGAGCCGGTGGTGTCCGCCGGGCCGCAGCCGGTCCAGTGACAGAAGCAGGTGGATCCGGCCTTGGTGCAGGCCAGGGTGACCACCACGGTGGCCTCGCGCCGCGCCGCGTAGTACGGGTCGCGGTGAGGACCGTTCAGGTAGACCCGGTCGAAGATGTGGAAACCGCGCGCGTCGCACGGGCGGCCGCCGAAGATCAGCGCCGGTTTGATGTCCACGGTGGAATCCAGCCGCACGGTGGTGCGGCCGGGGTCGTTGGGATCCTTTTCGCGGATGAAGGCGAACAGCCGCTCGCTCTGCGGAAAGATGACGCCCTTGGGCGGCACCGTGGCGCGGGCCAGCAGCGGTTCCTCGCCTTCCGCGCGGGGGCGGAAGACCACGGCGTCGCCTTCCCTGCGGGGTGCGTAGGTCACGCGGCCCCGCGCCATGTCGTCGAGGGCGCGGGCAAGCTCGCCGCGCGCGATGTATCGTGCGAAGCTCATCACAGCCCATGCTCCTTGATGTTCTTTTCTTCCACGGCAAAGGCCAGCAGCGGCGGCACCGCGTTCACGTCAACGCCCGCCCGGTAGTCGAACAGGGTGCGCACCGAACGGTTCATCCACTGCTTGAGGGCCAGCACCGGGATGTTCACCGGGCAGGCCCGCTGGCATTCGCCGCATTCGGTGCAGCGCCCCGCCAAGTGCAGGGCGTGGATGACCTGGAACTGGAGTTTTTCCCGGATGTTGCCTTCCTGGGTGGTCCAGTGCGGGTCGCGGCTTTCGGCAATGCAGTGGTCGCGGCACACGCACATGGGGCACGCGTTGCGGCAGGCGTAGCAGCGCAGGCAGCGGTCCATCTGGGCGCGCCAGAAGCCGCGACGCTGTTCCGGGGTCATGGAATCAAGGGCGTCAAGTGATGGGGGGCTGGGCGGCGCGTCGGGCGCGGGGCCAGCCGGGGCAGAGGCGTTGCCCTCCACCACGTCGCCCAGCAGGGGCACCGGGGTGTCGCAGGTGCGGCACTTTTCCGCCACCACGTCGGCCAGCCTGAGCCGGGCCGGGGCTTCGCCTTCAATGGACAGGTTGTCGCCCTCTACGCCCACCGAAGAAGGCGCCGTATCTGCGCACATCGCGCCATCCGCGTTACCCGCGTCCAGCGTTTTCTGCACGCGGGTCATGTCCACCACGCCCTCGCAGGCCATGCCGAACACCCGCACGTTGTCGGGTTCCACCAGCTTTTCCTGCAGCAGCTCGATGACCGAGCGGCTGTCGCACCCCTTCACCACCACGCCCACCTTGCGGTTCTTGAACTGCGGCAGGTAGGTGGCCAGGTTGTGCACGTTCAGCGGGCCCCAGGTCAGCTTGTCCACGTCTTCCGGCTTGCGCATGAACAGCGGCGTGGCGTGCAGCGCGTCAAAGCCCTGCTGCCAGCCGATGACGCAGTCCAGTTCCGGCAGCGCCGCGCGGATCTTTTCGCGCAGTTGTTCCAGCGATGCGGCCAGCGTTCCCGCCGCCGGGTACGACAACGGACGCAGGGGCGGGCGCAGTGGCGCGCGCGGGGTGTCGCCCTTTTCCGCCAGCGGCAGGTATGGGGCGGCTTCCTCGATGCGCGGTGCATGCCCCAACTGGTGCACCTTTTCGACGAAGCTGGAGACCACGTTCTTCCAGCGCTGCCCTTCCGACGCGGAAACCCAGGTGTACTGGAAGCGGTCCGGGTCGATGCCGAGGGCGGGCAGGAAGGTCTTCAGCGTTTCAAGCCGGCGCCGGGCGTAGAAGTTGCCCTGGCTGTAGTGGCAGTCGCGCGGGTGGCAGCCGGAGACCAACACCCCGTCCGCGCCGCCCAGCAGCGCCTTGACCACGAACATGGGATCCACGCGGCCCGAACAGGGCACGCGGATGATGCGCAGGTCCGTGGGCTGCGAGAATCGCCCGACCCCGGCGGTGTCGGCACCGCCGTACGAGCACCAGTTGCACAGGAACCCTACGACGCGGAGTTCCTTCCCCTTCAGGACAGGCATAGTGCGTTGACCTCCGCGAGGATCTGGTTGTCGGTGAAGTGCTGCAACTGGATGGCCCCCTGCGGACAGGTGACCGTGCAGATACCGCAGCCCTGGCACACCGTTTCAATGACGCGGGCCTTCATTTCGCCGCGCAGTTCCATCCATTCGATGGCCCCGTAGGGGCAGGTGGTGATGCACTTGCCGCAGCCCACGCAGCGGCGCACGTCCACCTGCGAGATCTGCGGGTCGCTTTCCAGCCTGCCGCGCGAGAAAAGGCCCAGCACCTTGGCCGCCGCCGCGCTGCCCTGCCCCACCGAGGACGGGATGTCCTTGGGGCCCTGGCACGCACCGGCAAGGTAGACCCCCGCGGTATTGGTTTCCACCGGACGCAGCTTGCAATGGCTTTCCATGAAGAAGCCGTAGTTGTCGTACGAGATGCGCAGCTTTTCGGCCAGTTGCGGCGCACCGTGCGAGGATTCCGCCCCCACGGCCAGCACCACCAGGTCGGCGGGCACCTCCACCTGTTCGCCGAGCAGCGTATCCACCCCGCGCACCAAGTAGGTGTCGCCCTGCGGGACAATCATGGACACGCGGCCGCGCACGTACTGCACGCCATACTCTTCCATGGCCCGGCGGGTGAACTCCTCGTACATCTTCCCGTTGGCGCGGATGTCCATGTAGAACACGTAGCTGCGCGAATCGGGAATGTGATCCTTGGTCAGCACCGCCTGCTTGGCGGTGTACATGCAGCAGAAGCCGCTGCAGTACGGGCGGTCCACGGAACGGTCACGCGAGCCCACGCACTGGATGAACACCACCGTCTTGGGCTCTTTTCCATCGGACGGTCGCTTGACGTGCCCGCCCGTGGGGCCGGACGCCGACAACAGCCGTTCGTACTGCAAGGAGGTGATCACGTCGGGGTAGCGCCCGCCGCCGTATTCCGCGTACTTGGTGTAGTCGAACAGGTCGTAGCCCGTTGCCGTGATGATGGCCCCCACGTCTTCGGTCACCACCTGATCTTCCATGTCGTAGCGGATGGCCCCGGTGGGGCACACCTTGGCGCACACGCCGCACTTGCCCTTGACGAACTGGCGGCAGGACGTGGGATCGATGATGGCCTTCTTGGGGATGGCCTGCGGGAACGGAATGTTGATGGAGGTGGTGACGCCCACGTGCTCGTTGAACGCGTCGGGCGACTTCTTGCTGGGGCACTTTTCCATGCACAGGCCGCAGCCGGTGCACAGTTCCCAGTCCACGTAGGTAGCCTTGCGCCGCACGTCCACCTTGAAGTTGCCCACGTAGCCGCTGATCTTCTCTACCTCGGCATGGGCGTACAGGCGGATGTTGGGGTGCTGGGACACGTCCACCATCTTGGGGCCAAGGATGCAGCTGGAACAGTCCACGGTGGGGAAGGTCTTGTCCAGCTTGGCCATCTTGCCGCCGATGGTCGATTCGCGCTCCACCAGCACCACTTCGATGCCGCCGTCGGCACAGTCCAGCGCGGCCTGGATGCCCGCCACCCCGCCGCCGATGACCAGCACGCGCTTGGTCACGTCGAACGACTTGGGGTACAGCGGCGCGTTCAGGCGCAGCTTTTCCACGGCCATGCGGACCAGTTCCGCCGCCTTGTTGCTGTTGGCCTCGCGGTCCTTGCCGATCCACGAGACATGCTCGCGGATGTTGGCCATTTCGAACATGTAGCGGTTCAGCCCGGCCCGTTCCACCGTACGGCGGAAGGTGGGTTCGTGCATGCGCGGGGTGCACGAGGCAACCACCACGCCGTCCAGCGCGTGTTCCTTGATGGCGTCCACGATGGCCGCCTGCCCCGGTTCGGAGCACGCGTACATGGTGTCGGAGGAAAAGACCACGTCGGGGTAGGCGCGGGCCACCTCGGCCACGCCGGGCACATCCACGGTGCCGCCGATGTTGCTGCCGCAATGGCAGACGAAAACACCTATTCTCATGCCCTGCCCCCTTCATTCGCTGCGGCGGCCTGTTTGGCCTGGGCGGCCTTGGCTGCTGCCTGGGCGGCCGCCTTGGCGGCCTGCGCGGCCTCTTCGGCCTGCCGCGCCGCCACAACCTGCGCCGCGCGACGGAAGGCGATGGCCGGGTCAACGCACAGCTGTTCCAGCCCCAGTTCCGCATCCGGCACGCCCAGGGCGCGCCCAAGCAGCTGGGTAAAGTAGAACACCGGCATGTCCACGGCCTTGCCGCCGGGCCATTCCACCTGCGTCTGGCGCAGATCCAGGTTCATCTGGCACAGCGGGCAGGCCACCACCACGGCGTGGGCACCGGCGTCGCGCGCCGCGCCCAGCAGCCGCCCGGAAAGCCGAGCCACTATGTCCCGCCGGGTGACCCCGTACGAGGCCCCGCAACATTCCACCTTGTAGGGGAAGGGCACCACCTCGGCGCCCAGCGCCGTAAGCAGGTCATCCATGGAGGTGGGGTTTTCCGGATCGTCGAAGCGCATGACATCCGCCGGGCGGGTCATGATGCAGCCGTAATAGGGGGCCACGCGCAGCCCTGCGAGGGGCTGGCGCACCTTGGCGCGGATGGCGTCAAGGCCCACGCGGGTCACCAGCGTTTCCAGCACCGACTGGACGTCGGGCAGGGCCGCGAGTGCGTCGGCGGGCTGGTCCAGCAACCGCCCTACCTTGGCGCGAAAGCCGTCGTCGGCCATGCGGTGACGGGCAGTCTTGAGGTTGGAAAGACAGCTCGGACAGGGGGTGGCCACGGTGTCGCAACCCGCGCGGGCGGCACCCACCAGGTTGCGGGCCGACAACGCGCCCGACAGGGCATGCTCCAGCGCGTGGGCCGGGGTGGAACCGCAGCAGCTCCAGTCCGGGATATCCGTCAGCTTCACGCCCAGCGCCGCGCAGGCGGCCCGGGTGGAGCGTTCGTACTCGCGCGAGGTGCCGAGCCCCGAACAGCCGGGGTAGTAGGCGAGATTCATCGCGTCCTTTCCTCCTCGTAGCGCTGGAAGATGCGGGCGATCTCGTCCCGGCCCTTTATGCCGTGCGGCATGGGGGAAAGTTTGCCCTTGGGCGCGATGCGCGGCAGAAGATCGATGTCGGTCCACACCCTGCCGGTGCGGGCCACGTAGTTGGCCACCACGCCCAGTTCGTAGACCCGGCCGTGCCTGCGCACGGAGGCGAGGAAGGCGTCCCAGAAGGTGGTAACGCCCTTCTCGGCCACCCGGCCCTCGCGCCGGGCGATGTGGCGCAGAACATCCATCACCCGCGCCACGTCGATGTTGTTGGGACAGCGGGTGGTGCAGCTGGAACAGGACAGGCACAGCCAGATGGAGCGGCTGTTCAACACCTTGTCCTTCCGGCCCGCCTGCAGGTTGCGCATGATCTGGCTGACCTGGATGTCGTAGGCGAACCCGCACGGACACCCCGCCGTACAGTTGCCGCACTGGTAACAGTGCGTAAGATCCTGCCCGCTCTCCTCCATGACCGCATGGATGAAGTCGTCGTCGCGGACAGATTCAAGGTTGGTCACGTCCATGTCGTTTCCCGGCACGTTGCGGTTGCGCGCTCGCGGATGCCGCCGCGGGAAGGGGAAGGGGCTCTCCTTCCCGCGGCGGCCGAAAGCGCAAGTGGGGATAGTGTCACAAAGCCGGTCGGGCCGATCTGGTCCGCTCCTTGTCTTCCTTATCCAAGGAGGAGACCGGCGTGGGGGGCCTTGATGCGCCCGCGCGGAAATGATGGTGCATCTCGCGCGCGGGCCGGTCTGCAGGTGGGGTTGCCCGCCGTCACCCTTGAAAGGACCACGCCCGGCTTTGTCTGTACCCCTTACATGGCCGCTTCGTAAATGGCCGCGACATCAGCATCGGTGGGACAGCGCGGATTGGTCAGGCCGCAGGCGTCCTTCTGGGCGTTCTTGGTCATGACGGCGATGTCCTTGGCCTTCACGTCCTTGCCGTAGCGCTTGCCAAGGGCCACCAGGCCGGAGGGGATGCCCACGTCCGCCGACAGGCGCTTGATGGCGCAGATGGCCTTTTCCGCCGCGTCGCGCACCGAAAGGCCGCTGATGTTCTCGCCCATCAGTTCGGCGATGCGGGCAAAGCGGTCCAGCTTGGCGATGAGGTTGAACTGCGAGACGTGCGGCAGCAGGATGGCGTTGCATTCGCCGTGCGGCAGGTCGTAGAAGCCGCCAAGCTGGTGGGCCATGGCGTGCACGTGGCCGAGGCTGGCGTTGTTGAAGGCCATGCCCGCCAGGTACTGGGCGAAGCACATGCGCTCGCGGGCCTCGATGTCGCGCCCGTTGGCCACGGCGCGGCGCAGGAAGGTGGCGACAAGGGTGATGGCCTGTTCGGCGCAGGCGTCGGTCATGGGGGTGGCGATGGTGGAAACGTAGGCTTCCACGGCGTGGGTCAGGGCGTCCATGCCGGTGGCGGCGGTCAGCGCCGGGGGCATGCCCAGCATCAGCATGGGGTCGTCCAGGGCGATGTTGGGGGTCACGCGCCAGTCCACGATGGCCATCTTCACCTTGCGGCTGGTGTCGGTGATGATGCAGAAGCGGGTCATTTCAGAGGCGGTGCCCGCCGTGGTGTTCACGGCAAGGTACGGAGGCATGCGCTTGGTCGACTTGTCCACGCCCTCGAAGTCGTGAATCTTGCCGCCGTTGGCGATGACCAGGCCAATGCCCTTGCCGCAGTCGTGCGAGCTGCCGCCGCCCAGGGTGATCAGGCTGTCGCACTTGTTCTTCTTGTAGACGTCCACGCCCTTGTGGACGTTCTCGTCGGTGGGGTTGGGGATGGTTTCATCGTACACGCTGTAGGCCATCTTGGCGGCGTCCAGCAGGTCGGTGATCTGCTTCAGGATGCCCGCCTTGACGATGCCCATGTCGGTGACGATGAGCGGCTTGGACCCGCCGAGCGCCTTGATCTTTTCGGGGATGGCCTTGGAGGCGCCGATGCCGATCAGGGTAACTCTGGGGATGAAGAACCCGTAGACCTGTTCCTGCACTGCCATGTCTGCCTACCTCGCTGAGTTGGGGTTAGCGACGTCATCGCGGGGCCCGTAATCCCCGCGAACACTCCTGCCCCCACCAAAGCAAGGACGGGGCCAAAGTCTCTTCTCCTTATATTCCGTTATTCTGCGTGATTTGCAGCCTGCACGACTGGTGACTACTGGCCCGGTCACGCACGGACACGCCCGCCCATCGGGCACGATACGTCCCCTTTTCGTGCCTGTGTGGCGCCGCAAGGCAAGGCCGGACGGGGGCTGGCGGGTCACGGGACAGAATGGGCCACCCCGTGGGCATGGTTGGGTCGAAATGCTACATGTGCTAAAAAAAACACAATAAGCACGCCAAAAATGAGAATCGTGACTGTTTTCACGAAACCCTCTCGATTTTTCGCGGTCACGCGTGTAACGGAATGCGTGCTCCTGTTACAAACGACACATGCGCGGCTTTGCTTGCGCGGCGCGGACAAGCGCTGATAGGCGGGGCATGCTCAACCAGATATCCAAGGCAGGCAAACACCGGAGGCAGCCATGGCAGGCAGGCAACAGGTGTACAGTGTATGCGGCATGTGCAGCGTGCGCTGTCCCATCGTGGTCGAGGTGGAGGACGGCAGGGCCGTTCGCATCGAGGGCAACCCCAAGTCACCCCTCAAGGGTTCGCTGTGTGCGCGCGGCGCGGCGGGCATCGCCCTTGAAATGGATACGGAACGTCCGCAACGCCCGCTGATCCGCGTGGGCGAACGCGGCGAAGGCAAGTGGCGCGAAGCCTCGTGGGACGAGGCGCTGGACTACGTGGCCGGAAAGCTGAAGGACATCACCGCCGCCCACGGCGGGCGCAGCGTGCTGTTTTCCGACCGGGGCGGTCCCTTCGTGGACCTGCACCAGGCGTTCGTGCGCGGCCTGGGTTCGCCCAACTACTGCAACCACGACAGCGCCTGCGCGCGCAACGTGCAGCACGCCGCCAAGTCGGTGATGGGCATCGGCCGCAAGGAAGTGGTCTACGACTACCGCAACTGCAAGCACCTGGTATTGCAAACCCGCAATATCCTTGAAGCCATCAACGTGGCCGAGGCCAACGCGGTGCTCGACGGCCTGGAAAAGGGCTGCAAGCTCAGCGTGGTGGACATCCGCGCCACCTTCACCGCGGGCAAGGCCGACAATTTCTACATGGTGCGCCCCGGCAGCGACCTGGCCTTCAACCTGGCCGTCATCAACGTGCTGATCAACGAGGGTCTGTACAACAAGCCCTACGTCGAAGCGCACGTGCAGGACCTGGATGCGCTGGCCCAGCATGTGGCCACCTGCACCCCGCAGTGGGCCGAGGGCGAAACCGGCGTGCCCGCCGCCGCCATCACCGCGCTGGCCCGCCAACTGGCCGAGGCCGCGCCGGGCGTCATCTGGCACCCCGGCTGGATGGTGGCCCGCTACGACGATTCGTTCCACGTCTGTCGCACCGCGTACATCATCAACGCCCTGCTCGGCTCCATCGGGGCCAAGGGCGGCCTACCCATCGCCAACAAACCCGGCGACGTGGGGCGCAAGGGCCTGAAGAAGCTGGTGGACCTGTACCCCGCCCCCGAAGAGAAGCGCGCCGACGGCGTGGGCTGGCGGCACACACAGTTCGACGGCGGCCCCGGCCTGATCAACCTGGCCTACGACGCCATCGCCACCGGCGATCCGTACCCGGTCAAGGCGTACATCTGCTACCGCCACGACCCGCTGATGGCCATGCCCGACGCGGACGCCATGAAGCGCAAGTGGGAAGCACTGGATCTCCTGGTCAGCGTGACCTTCTCGTGGTCGGACACGGCGTGGCATTCCGACGTGGTGCTGCCCCTGTCCACCTACCTTTCGCGCGAGAGCATCATCGCCTCCAAGGGCGGGCTGAAGCCGCAATTCTTCGTGCGCAAGCGGGCCATGCAGCCCACGCTGGATACCAGGGCCGACTGGGAAATCCTGTGCGGCCTCGCCAGGCGGCTGGGCATGGACAAGCTGGCCTTCGAACGCATCGAGGACATCTGGGAGTACCAGTTGCAGCCCACGGGCGTGACCATGGCCGACTTCGACGCCAAGGGTTTCGTGGAACTGTGCGATGCGCCCAAGTACCGCGAGGACGCGGAACTGAAATTCGCCACCGCGTCGGGCAAGCTGGAGATGATCAGCCCCAAGTGGACCAAGGCCGGTGAACCCAGCCTGCGCCCCTACGCCGCACCGCCCGCGCCGCCGCAGGGCATGTTCCGCATCGCCTTCGGGCGCACGGCGTTGCACACCCAGGGCCATACGGTGAACAACCCGCTGCTGGCCGAGCAGATGGCCACCAACGTGGCGTGGATCAATACCGCCAGGGCCGCCGAACTGGGCATTGCCGACGGCGAGCTGCTGGAAGTGCTGGACGCCAAGGGCACCGCCGCCGGGCGCATCCGCGCCTTCGTCACCGACTTCGTGCATCCGGAGGCGCTGTTCATGGTGCACGGCTTCGGCCACCGGCTGCCGGTGGAATCGCGGGCGCGGGGCAAGGGCGTGGCCGACCAGGAACTGATGCCCGGCGGGCTGGAACGCTACGACCGGGCCGGGGGCGGCATCTCCATGCAGGAACACTTCGTCGCCGTGCGCAAGGCCGCGGCCAGGGCATAGGGGACAGCACATGAGCACCTACTGCATCGTCACCGACGAACGCCGCTGCATCAGCTGCAAGGCGTGCGAAGTCCATTGCAAGGTCAAGAACGCCATGCCCGTGGGCATCAAGCTGGGCGAACACTTCACCCAAGGCCCCGTGCCCTCGGCCAGCGGCGCGCCGCTCTACCGCACCCTGTACATGCCCTGCTTCCACTGCGAGGAGCCGGAATGCGTGGACGTGTGTCCCACCGGGGCCATGACCAAGCGCGAGGCCGACGGCATCGTGTACGTGGAGGCCGACGACTGCATCGGCTGCGGCGCCTGCCTGGAAGCCTGCCCCTGGCACATCCCCCAGTGGAACGAGGACGGCGACAAGGCCGTGAAGTGCGACCTGTGCATGGACCGCATCGACGCCGGGCTGAAGCCCGCCTGCGTCACCGGTTGCACCACCCATGCCCTTGCGCTGGTGGGACAGGACGACCCCCGCTACGAGGAACAGCGCAAACGCGCGCCGCAGCGGGTTCTGGCGGAACGCTAGCCTGGCCTGCGGAATGCAAGGCGGGACCTGCGGAACGCTGGCCGTCATGTGACGGCCCCCGCCGTCACGCCACCGCACGATGATCGGGCGCCCCGCCGGAACAGAGGTTCCGGCGGGGCGCTTCGTCATGCTGAATGGGATGGACGGGATGGAATCTTAGGCATTCCAGAGGGTTCGACCTGCCAGGAAACGGCAGGGCGGCGGCACGGGCAAGGCGGTACGATACGCTTCACAGCCCGAAGGCCCCGCCCCCGTTGCGGGCTCCGCAGGTTGCCGCATCGGCGGCGCGGGCCAGGTCGCCCCACACGGCCCTGCGGCCAAGGCCCCGCTCCAGCAGCGGAACCAGACGCTGGAAGGCCTGCGCGCACAGGCAGGCATCGTCCAGCGCATCGTGCGCGCCGTGCACGTCTACCCCCAGCGCGCGGGCTACCACGTACAGGTCCGCGTCCTTGAGGGGGATGTCCGCCAGAGAGGCGCACATGTCCGGAGAATCCGGCACGACCGGCGCAAGCGCAGGGGCAAGCGGCGGGGCAGGATACACGTCTGAAGATGACACGCTTCCCGCCGTTTCCAGATGATGCTGTACGGGCGTGTTGCATGCCGCCGGACGCCCCGTGGCCCGCACATGCCGGAACAGGTCCAGCACGTCGCAGCGGGGATGCGTACGGGCGGGTAGTCCGGCCCGCTTGCGCCCGGCGGCCAGAAAGGCCTCGTCCAGCCCCAGGCACCAGCCCAGCAGCACCACCGGCACCCCTGCCCCGTTTCCCGCGCCCGGCACTGCGGCGCACCCGGCAAGCCAGGTATCCAGGCGGGCCAGTTGCGCCGCCGCCTCGCCGCCGTGGGCCGCTTCTCCGGGCAGGATGCCGTGCACGGGCACGCCCTCGGGCCGCACCGGACAGGCCGGGCGCAGCAGCCCGCGAAAGGTGGCGGAAAGATCCATGCGCGTGCCGCGCAGGGCCACGGCCCCCACGGCCAGCAGATCGTCTCGGGCCGGGTTCAGGCCGGTCATCTCGCAATCAAGGGATACGAAAACCATCCCCCGCACCGGCGTGGCCGGGTCCGGACCGCTGCCGGACAACAGGCGGCGCAGCAGCCGCTTCACTATCTGCCTCCCTGTCGGGACAACGGGCCGGGGGCGACGGGGGCGATCTCAACGACCGGCGTGGCTGGGGTGGTTGGCGCATGACCAGCGGGTACGCCTTCAGCCCCGCCTTCACGCCGGGGCGGTAGTGCGTCCTTGCAAGACTCCGGCAGCCCGTCCAGCGCGCGCAGGGTTTCGCGGGCGCGGCGCAGGGCCAGCCCGTCCAGTCCCGCAGAAACGCCCGGCCCATCCGCCACCCTGGGGTGGGAGGCGAAATCCCCCGCCATGGCCACGGCATCGTCCGCGTCCTCGCCGCTCTCGTCCGGGCCGCTCTCGTTCGGGCCGCTCTCGTTCGGGCCGTCGCCCATGCCGTTGCGGGCAAGTTCCGCGTGGGCCGCGCGCAGCAGCAGGTATTCGCAGGCGCGGCGGGCATCGTGCAGCACTTCGGCATGCATCTTTTCGGTCGCGCCCTCGCCTGCGGCCAGTTCCGCCGCAAGGGCATCCAGCCGCGCCAGGGTTGCGGGGGGCTGCACGCCATGTCCCGCCCCCAGAACATGCACCCTGGCCAGCAGTTCCGCGCGCGGGGTGCCCCCCCGTCCTGCCTGCCCTGCCCGCCCGACCAGCCCTGCCTGTCCGGTCTGGTCCGCCTGCCCCGCCGCCATGGGCCAGCGCACCCCTGCCCCCACTGCGTCAGCCAGTGCCGCATCGGCCACGGCGGCCACGCGCAGGCCCAATGACTCGTCCCCGCACACCGGGCGCACGTCGAACATGCCCAACCGCACCGACAGGGGCATGTCCGCCGCTCCAGCGGTTTGCGTACCGCCGCATTCCGTACCCGCCAGCCGGAGGAACCTGTCCCGCCAGCCCGCCACGGTCAGCGTCCAGCCGGGCGTTGCGGCCATGCGTCCCTGCGGGCAGGGCGCAAACCCCAGCGCCCGCAACCCGTCGCGCACAAAGCGGGCCAGCGTACCGAAATAGGCGGCCACGTGGTCGTCCATGCCCGCACCGCGAGTGTCGGATCCGCGCCCATGGGCGTCGGGTGCATCGCCCACCACCAGCCCGTTCCATTGCCGGTGGCGGAACCACGCCTCGCGCCGGGCCGCCGTGCCGAACACCACGAAGCACCACGGGCGCGGCGGCGCGCCCAGCGCGGCCATGCCCAGTTCGAACAGCCGGGCGGTCATGCGGTCGTGCAGGTCCGGCAGGGTGGCGGACAGCGTAGCCGCACGCGCCCCTTCGCCCAGCAGCACCGCGGCCAGCGCGTCAGTACGCGGTGCGGCCTCCACCAGTTCAGTCAGGGTACCCGCCGCCCCGATGCGCTCGGCCAGCGCCGTGGGTGATACCCCGCGCAGCACCATCAGGTCGTGCGAGGACAGCACCCCCACCGGCTCCTCGCCCTCGACCACCACCACGTGATGGATGTTGCGCCCGGCCATGAGCAGCATAACGTCCAGACACGGCGTTCCGGCCTGCACGCACAGCACCGGCGCGGACATCAGCGCGCTGGCGGAAAGGTCGTGGGCAGCCCCGCCCGCCACCACGCGGGACCGGAAATCGCGGTCGGTCAGGATGCCCGCCGCCCTGCCGTCACCATCCAGCAGCACGATGGCGCTGCGCTGGCGTTCGGTCATCAGCCGGGCCGCTTCGTGCAATGAAATGTGGACTGGCGCCGCCGCGAACCCGGCGGGCATGGCCTCTCCGGCGGTAACGGCCTGCCATGGCCGCCCGCCCTGCCAGACCAACCCGCTGCGCCGCGCCAGAGCCGACAGGCCCTGGTCCAGCAACGCCGGGCCAAAGCCGGGCGTCAGTAATTCGCGCAGATCGGGCCTGTCGTCCAGCGCATCGGCAACAGTCTGCACCGGCAGCAGATAGCACAACGCATCGGTGGCGGCCCATGCAGCCAGCCGATCGCGGTTCTCGGCATGATCGGTCACGGGAACAGCCCCCGCCCGCCCAAAGGGCCAGCCGAACACCGCGCCCGGCCCCAGCACCTCCCCGCCCTGCGCGCCACGCCCCGGCCCGGCGGGTGCACTCCCCATCGCGATGGTCCCCTTCACCACCACGTGCAGCACGGGCATGCCGTCCTCCGTGGTGCTTTCCAGCGCCTCGCCCGCAGGGATAAACACCACCTGCGTGCCAAAGGCCAGCGAACGCAGCCGGGCGCGCGGCAGGAACTGAAACGGGGGCACCCCCCGCAGGAAACGGATCACGTCCTCGTGCATGTATGTGCTCTCCGCTCCGGTCAGGTCATCAGATGCAGCGAATAGCGCCGTCGCAGCATGTCCTGAAAGTCCGCCACAACCTTAAAGCACTGCTTCAACTGTTCTCGATCCAGGCCGGAAAGTTCGTCGGGCCGCACCCGGTCGTCAGGCACCGCGCCACCCCGCAATGCCGCCGCCTGCGCCCGCGCCCGCAGCCCCAGCAGGTGATCCATGGCCTCGCCAAGATCCGCCGCGCGCGCTGCGGACAAAACGCCCGTCGCCTGCAACTGGGCGATGCGCCCGGCGGTGTCGTGCGCGGTGGCGCCCGCGTCCAGCGTCAGGGTGCGTACCCCATGCATCAGGGGAAACAATCCGCCCCGCTTGAGGTTCAGCGTGCCCGTACTGCGTCCGCCTGCCTTCCGGGAATCGCCCGCCGCGCCCTGTCCACCTGAGTCACCGGCTCTGCCTGCCTTGTCCCGCTCCACCACCAGCGCACCAAACACCCCCAGCGGCGGGGCAAAGCGCACCGCCTCGCGGGCCATATAGCGCAGCATCAGCGGTGCGGTGCGCACCATGTCCGTCAGCAGGGCGCGCAGGCGCGCCACCAGGTCCCAGCCGTCGTCCACGCCGCGCGCGTCGGCCAGTATGGAGCAACGCAGCACCCCCGACGCATCCGGCGCGCGCAGCATGGCCGCCACGTCCGAGCGCCATTGGGGCAGGGTCATGCGCCAGGCGGGGTTGCCCGGCACAACACCGTGCGGGCAGTCCGGCACTCCCGCCTCGGCCTGCAATGCGGCAAGATGCGCGGCCAGCCGCGTGAAATAGTCGGCCACCTGTTCCGGCGGCACGTCGCCAAAGGCTTCGGAAATGACTAGGGCCGCGTCCTGGTCGGCGGCCAGGAACTGCTCGCGCCGGGCCTGGCTGCCCAGCACGGCCATGCCGAACGGGGCCGGGGGCGGCAACGGCATGGACGCCACGGCAAGGTGCGTCAGGCGGGCCAAAAGATGATCCTGCAACTCTGCGCCCAGCCGCCCCACGTAGCGCGCGGGCACGCCCTGCTCCACGCACCGCACCACCACCCGGCGCGCCCGTTCCAGTAGGGGGCGGCAGGCGGTACCGTCCGGCGCGGTAGCCATGTCCGCCACCAGTTGCACGGGGTTGTCCGCCCCGGCGGACAGCAGGTCACGTTCCTCCAGCAGGCCGCGCACCGCGCCGTCCGCAGCAACGACAACAAGCCGCCGGATGGCGTGGCGCACCATGCGCGACAGCCCTTCGAACAGCAGTTCATCCTCGCGCACGGTGACCAGCGCGGCGGTCATGGCCGCCTCCACCGGCAGCGTGGCCGCAGCCGCACCGTGCCGCGCCAGCGCGCCCACCACGTCGCGCTCGGTCAGGATGCCCGCCGGGTACTGAACGTCTGACGGACGCTGAAAATCTGACGGACCGCTATCCGCCGACCGGGAGCCGCCTGCTGCTTGCGACGACGGTGCATCCCGCTCGGTGTCCGCCCCCGCCACACGTACCAGGCAGGCAGATGCGCCCGCCCCGGCCATCAGCGCGGCGGCCTCGTGCAGGGGTGTTCCCGCCGCCACATACAACGGCGCGCGGAGTCCCGTTCCAACAACTCCACCCGGTCCGCCAACCCCGCTAATCCCCGCAACCCCTTCCAGCACGTCACGCACGGGGCGCAACAAAGGGTTCTCCGCAGGCAGCGCGGCAAGGGACAACAGGCCGTGCGCGTCCCGGTCCCCTTCCCGCACCAAAGGCCCCTCCCCGTCGGGAGGGGCCATGGATGCCATGGCGGGATCGCCGGTCTTCATGCCTACTCCGCGCCCACGCCAAGGTAGTTGCGGATCTTCTGTTCGGCGTAGCGCTGTTCCGCGTCGGGTTCGGGCCGCAGCACCGAGCCCAGCCACCCGGCGGCGAAGGCGGCGGGCAGCGAGATGAGCGCCGGGTTCTTCAGCATGAAGGGTGCGGCCATGCCCCAGGGCGAATGCAGCACGTCCACCCACACGGTGGGGCTGAGCACGATGAGCCCAACGGCCAGCGTGGCCCCGGTGGCGATGGAGCACACCGCCCCGAAGGTGGAAAAGCGCTTCCACAGGATGGACATGAGCAGCGCGGGGAAGTTGGCGCTGGCGGCGATGGCGAAGGCCAGCCCCACCATGAAGGCCACGTTCTGCCCCTTGAAGGCGATGCCCAGCGCCACGGCCAGCACGCCCAGCGCCACGGTGGCCCGCTTGGCCATGCGCACCTCGTCGTCTTCCGTGGACTGCCCGCGCCGGAACACATTCGCGTAGAGATCATGGGCATAGGTGGTGGCGCCCGCCAGGGTCAGCCCGGCCACCACGGCCAGGATGGTGGCGAAGGCCACGGCGGCGATGAAGCCCAGGAACATGGTGCCGCCGGTCACCTCGGCCAGCAGCAGCGCGGCCATGTTGCCGCCCTTGTCGAACCCGGCGACGACCTCCTGCCCCACCAGCGTCATGGCGCCGAAGCCGATGATGAAGGTAAGCACGTAGAAGTACGAGATGAGGCCCGTGGCATAGAACACCGACTTGCGGGCGGCCTTGGCGTCCGGCACGGTGTAGAAGCGCATCAGGATGTGCGGCAGCCCGGCCGTACCGAACATCAGCGCCATGCCCAGCGACAGGGCGTCCCACGGGTTGGACACGAGGCCGCCGGGGGCCAGAACCTTGTCGCCGTAGCGTGCGGCGGATGCGCGGAACAGTTCCGCCGGGCTGAAGCCGAAGTGCCGCAACACGACGAACACCATCACGCTGGCCCCGCCCAGCAGCAGCACGGCCTTGATGATCTGCACCCAGGTGGTGGCCAGCATGCCGCCGAACAGCACGTACGCGATCATCACCGCGCCCACCACCAGCACCGCCGTTTCGTACGGCAGGCCGAACATCAGGTGCACCAGCGAGCCGGAGCCCACCATCTGGGCGATGAGGTAGAAGGCCACGGTCATCAGCGAGCCGCACGCCGCCGCCACGCGGATGGGACGTTGCCGCAGGCGGTAGGCCACCACGTCGGCAAAGGTGTACTTGCCGAGGTTGCGCAATGGCTCGGCAATGAGGAACATCATCACCGGCCAGCCCACCAGGAAGCCGATGGAATAGATGAGCCCGTCGTACCCCTTCAGCGCCACCAGCCCGGCAATGCCCAGGAACGAGGCCGCGCTCATGTAGTCGCCCGCAAGGGCCAGCCCGTTCTGGAACCCGGTGACGCTGCGCCCGGCCGCGTAGAATTCCGCCGCCGAACGGCTGCGTCGGGCCGCCCACCAGGTGACGCCCAGGGTGAAGGCCACGAACAGGAAGAAGAACCCGATGGACAGCGCGTTGGGCTGCCCGATGGTGGACGTGAATTCGCTAGCCATGGTGCGCCCCCTTCATGGTCTGGCCCGTTTGCTGGCCGGACTGCACGCCCGAGTGCATGCCCGCCACGATGCGGCGCACCGCGCCGTCATACGACCGGTTTGCCCACCACACGTACACGCCAGTGAGCGCCGAGGCGATGACGATGATGCCGAACCCCACGGGGATGCCCAGGGTCATGCCGCCGCCCACGGGGGCCTGCAACAGGTCGCGCCGGAAGGCCAGCACCATGATGAAGCCGAAGTAGATGGCCAGCATCAGGGCCGTCAGGGTAAGGGAAACGCCCCACCGGGCGCGGACCAGCGCCGCGAACTGCGCCTCGTCGGGGTGGTTGTGCGCCCGGAGCCCCCGGTGCCCCTGATACCCCTGCTGCTCTTGATGCGCCTGATGCGCCTGATGCGGCGTCCCTTGTCGCGCCGGGGCCATGTGGGACATGTGAGTCATCTGGGTCTGGGGGGCTTCCATGGTCATGTCGGTGGTGCCCGCCGTTTCGCTGATCGTGGCCATGCGTGCCTCCTTGTGGTGTTCCGTCCTTGCCGCGTGCCCGCTGTGTCCGTCGTATAGGGGGCGCGGGCCGGTGCAGTGCCCGTCCGGCGGCCCCTGTCCGGTGATGGGCCGTCATGTCCCATCATGGAATCATCATGGGGCCTCAGGGGGCCATCACGAGCCGCCGGTGTCGATGGCTCCGTTGTACGGCCACGCGGCGAGAGCGCCACACCACTTTCGGTGAATGGCCCTCATGCCGCCGCAAACGAGCGAAACGCCGGAATTGGACCGGCTTGGGCCGCTTGCGGCGCCGCTTGCCGTTCATCGGCGACTTGCGGGCAATGGTGGAACTACCGAAAAAGAATGCCGCACCTCACGCCGTTCACCGGCCACCACCCGCCGTACGCCCCGGCCCACTTGCCATTCGACCCCCGATCCACATGCGGCGGGAATGAATGTGCTGCCGTTCGCCAGCGCCGACGACAAAAAAAGGGATGCCGCGTCAAGCGACATCCCCAGCAATACCCCTTCGGCGAAACCGAAGGATCATACTCCGAACTGATTACACTTCAGTAATCGGCCAGCAAGGGCACCGTCTCGTGCAGCGCATCCATCATGCGGCGTATCGCGCGGCGGCGCATGCCCGGCACGTCGCCCCACGACTGTGCATCGCAACTGACGCAACAGTTTTCATGTTCCACGTCAACGAACAACAGCGCCCCCACCCGCGCCTCTATCTCCAGCCGCTTGCCGTCGCGCGTCACAAGTACGACCTGCATCAAGTCGTACGGATACTCTTCGTTGGTCATGCGTCCTCCTTTGGCCGTTACGGGAGAGGGGTCACCCCCTCTTATCACATGGTTCTTCCCGTTCAAGATGCGGCATGCGGAACGGACGGACATTGTGCATTTGCGGGACTAGCTGTTTCTTCGGCGCACTACGCGACACACCCTTGCCTTTTTTCCGTGGCGCATGCGCATGAGGCGCCTGTGCGGCTCCATTGTGAAATAAATAATTATAGATATCTCGATGGTTGAACACACAGCCATCATGCAATCCCGGACAATGCAGCGACAAACACCTTCCGCCTGCATGTCGTCGGCCCCCGGCGCGCAACTTGCGCCAAGACGCAAAAGGCGGCCCCTTCCCGCAGGAAGGGGCCGCCCGTTCAGTCATCTGCTGGGTCGGCTTGCGGCACTACGCCCGGTCACGGCCCGACCCCATATGGCAAGGGGGCACAGGCGTTGGGCGCACCTTTCGTCTGCCTATTTCTTCTTGTCTTCCGGCTCGTTGGAAGGCTTGGCGCGCTTGCCCTTGGCCTTGCCGTTGCCCCCGTTCCCATTATCGTCCTTCTTTTCGCCAAAGCTACGCAGCCCTTCGGCCAGTTCGCGCAGCCGGACGTCCACCTTGCCGTACACGGAATCGGGCGGGTAGTTGCCGTCCGCGCCGCGCACCCCGGCGGGCACGCCGGTCAGCAGTTCGATGCCCTCGTCCACCGTGCGCACCGCCCAGATGCGGAAGGTGCCCGCACGGACCGAATCCAGCACCTCGGGTTTCAGCATCAGGTCGTTGACGTTGGCGGCAGGTATCAGCACGCCCTGCCCGCCGGTCATCCCCTTGCGCCTGCACACCTCGTGGAAGCCTTCGATCTTCTCGTTCACGCCGCCGATGGGCTGCACCTCGCCCTTCTGGTTCACCGAGCCGGTGACGGCGATACCCTGCTTGATGGGCACGCCCGACAGACTGGAGAGCAGCGCGTACAGTTCGGTGGACGAGGCCGAGTCGCCGTCCACCCCCCCATAGGACTGCTCGAAGGCGATGGAGGCCGCCAGGGTCAGCGGCTTGTCCTGGGCGAAGGCCCGGCGCAGGTAGCCGGACAGGATGAGCATGCCCTTGTTGTGGATGGCCCCGGACAGGTCCGATTCGCGCTCGATGTTGATGATGCCCTCGCGCCCCATGGAGGTGGTGGCGGTGATGCGCGAAGGCTTGCCGAACATGTGGTCGCCCATGGCGTACACGGCCAGCCCGTTCACCTGCCCGACGACCTCGCCGTCGGTGTCGATGAACACGCTGCCCCGGTCGATCATCTCCTGCACCTTCTCCTCGATGAGCCCGGCGCGGTACTGCCGCCCGTCCACCGCCCGGGTCACGTGCGCGGCGGACACCATGTCCGCCCCGGCTTCGCGGGCGATGTAGTCGGCCTCTTCCATGATGTCGCGCAGCACCGGGAACGAGGTGGTCAGCTTTTCGCGCCGCCCGGTCATGCGCACGCCGTGCTCCAGCAGGGCGGCCACGGCGGTGGCGTCGAAGGGGCGCAGGCTGCGCGCCGTCACGAAGGTCTTCATCAGCTTGGCCACCTCGGTGACGCACCCGTCGTCCAGCGGCATGGACGAATCGAAGTCCGCCCACACCTTGAAGATCTTCTGCACGTCCGGGTCGTAGTGGCGCAGCATGTGGTACAGCTGCGGCGTGGCCATGACCACCACCTTGACCTCCATGCTGATGGATTCAGGCTTGATGCCCGTGGCCGTGATGAAATAGTAAGGGTCGAAGGTCTGGATCTCTATTTCCGACGTCTTCAGGGCGCGCTTGAGGGTTTGCCAGACCCCCGGTTCCATGATGGCGTCCATCAGGTTCAGCACCAGATATCCGCCGTTGGCCTTGACGAACGACCCGGCGTTGATCTTGGTGAAATCGGTGCGCCACAGGCCGGAACGGTCCATGACCCGCTCGATGGACCCGAACAGGTTGCGGTAGTTGGGGAACGATTCCACGATCACCGGCGGGCCTTCCAGTTCCGCGTTGTCCACCAGCAGGTTGACCTGGTAGGGATGCAGCACCGCCTCCGCCGGGGCGGGCACGAACATGCCCATGGGCCCCTGCACCTGCTGGCCCATCACCTTCAGGCCGTCCAGGTTTTCCGCCATGTCGGCCAGCACCGCCTCCACGTGCTTCTGCACCTTGGGGTCGGCGTAGCCTTCCAGCAGCGGACGGGCAAGGTCGCGCGCCGAATTCATGAACATGAGCCGGTCCACCTCTTCGGTCTTGCGCTTCACTTCCTTTTGCAGTTCGCGCACGTCCAGGAAGATGGCGTCGATCTCTTCCTTCAGGGTCTTGTAGGTTTCCTGAAGCTTTTCCAGTTCCTCGCGGGGAAAGCGCCCCTTGGCGGCCATTTCCTCCAGCTTCAGCAGGTGCACCGGCTCGCCGTCCACGATGGGCACGATGTCCGGCCGCTGGATCTGGCCCATCTGCATGTTCACCAGCACGAAGCCGGAATCGCGCACCTTGGTTTCCAAGTTCTTGAAGAAGTCACGGGTCTTCCTGTCGTGCGCCTCGATGATCTCGTTCTTGCTGGCGATGTATTCCTGGCTTTCGAACAGTTGGGGAATGTCGCGCTTCACCGTGTCCAGGAACGCCTGCACGTCGGCCTTGAAGGCGCGGCCCTTGCCGGCGGGAAAGCGCAGCAGGATGGGCTCTTCCGGCGTCTTGAAATTGTTCACGAAGCACAGGTCGTCGGGCGTGGCCTCGCCGCGCGCGCCATTGCCCAGCA
Source organism: Desulfovibrio sp. (assembly GCA_031287575.1). Taxonomy (GTDB): domain Bacteria; phylum Desulfobacterota; class Desulfovibrionia; order Desulfovibrionales; family Desulfovibrionaceae; genus Cupidesulfovibrio. The sequence goes on along the minus strand of JAITSV010000055.1, from coordinate 39,593 downwards.
GCCGCTTGACCATGGACAGCTTGCCGATGCCCACGGCCCCGGTGACGAAGATGTTGTAACCCTTGCCCTGCATGCCCATGCCGAAGCGAAAGGCATCCACCCCCCGCCGCTGGCCGATGATGTCGGTCTGTTCGTCCACTTCGCCGGTATGGGCGAAGGGCAGCGTTGCGGGGTCCAGCGTCCAGCGCAGCTGTTCGGGCGCGAGAGCAGCGGGAAGCCCCCCACCAGCCGCCGATGACGCGGAAGAAGACGCGGAAGAGGGCGCGGGTGCGGACGGTGTCGAAGACGCGGAAGAGGCAGCGGTGCGTTTGGTCGCCTTCTTGGGAGTGGTCATGGTGCCTCCTTGTGTTCAACCGGCCCGGCCGGTCCTGACGGGAACGCGGCGCGCTTCGGGCCTGCGGCACTTTGGCATGGTGATGCGCAAGACGCCCTCGTCCAGTTCCGCCTCCACGTCTTCCGTGCGGATCTTGCACGGCAGCATGAAGCGGCTTTCGTAGCGGCTGCTGGATTCACCGATGCCGCAGGTGGCGCTTTGGGCACAGCGCACCAGCAGCACGCTGCCGGTGATGACGATGTCGAGGTCTTCGGCGGTAACGCCCGGCAACTGCGCCTCGACCACCACCGCATCGGGGGTGTCGATCATGCGCAACGCCGGTTCCATCAGCGGCTGGCAGACCGAGGGCAGGCCAAGGCCGGAGCACAACCGGTCGAACATCCGGTCGCTCTCGTTTCTCAGACGCTGCAATTCCTCGCTTTTCCACAATTTGAAGTTGGCCATGCGAATGACCTCCGTAAATGGGGGGCAAGGTGCGGGCGGGCCGGTGGGTCCGGCGTGCCTCCCGCGCGGCGCGTTGCGCCGCTGCCTGGATGGCCGGAGTTGCCGTGCGGCCAAGCCTGACCATCGTGACCGGATGCGTCAGATTGGCCGGCAAGGCGGGCAAAAAACTGACGGCCGGGGCGGTGCCTTGCGGGGCAGCCGCCCCGGCCGGGTTACGGTTCTCTGCATAAACGATGGCACGCTGCGTTCCCCGTCGGGGCGCTTCCGCCTGCCTGTTTGAATAAGGCCGCGGTGTTGGCCCGTCCAGAGGACGGCTGCGGAAAGGCTACTCCCGTACGGAACTCACAGGGGCTGTTTCCAGATCAGGATGTTCCGGCCCCTAGTTGCCGGAGCGCGCCGTCACTTCAATAAGATGATGGCCGAACTGGGTGCGCACCGGGCCGAGCACGGTACCCACTTCACCGGTGAACACGACTTCGTCGAATTCGGGCACCATGGCGCCACGGGGGAATTCCCCCAGGTCGCCGCCACGGCGGCCCGACGGGCACTTGGAGTGGGCGCGCGCCACCTCGGCGAAGTCTTCACCCGCCAGGATGCGGGCCTTCAATTCGTTGCAGGCATCCTCGGTATCGACGAGAATGTGGCGTGCCTTGGCTTTGAGCATGAAACCTCCTTGCGAAAATGGCGATTTCCCTACAGTATCGCACGCCGTGGACGACGACGCAACCACGCCGTCGCACTTGCCCTTGCCCTTCGGCGCTGATATTGCGGGTGAACGCCACGCGGCGCATGCCACTTTTCAAGGAGATCGGACTGATGACTGGTGAACGCACCGAAGCCACCGGGCTGCAAGCCCCGGAGGCCACCACCGAAACCGGACAGGCGGAAGCCACCGCCCCCGAAGCCACCACCGCCCCTGCCCCGCAGGACACGGCTGGTGACGACGCATTCGACGAGAACGCCAGCTTCGCGGACCTGCTGGAGGCACATTCCGGCGCGGCTGAAACCGTGCGCACCGGCGAACGGGTGAAGGCCACCGTGGTGGCCATCGGCGAGGACACCGTCTTCGTCGCCACCGGAGCCAAGGTGGACGGTCTTGTGGACCGCAAGGAACTGGAAGACGCCGAAGGCAACCTGCCCGTGGCCGTGGGCGACGTGCTGGAACTGTACGTGGTTTCGGCCAACGCCAATGAAATCAAACTGTCGCGCGCCATGGGCGGCCAGGTGGGCCTGGCCCAGATGGAAGACGCCCTGAACGCGGGCATCCCCATCGAAGGCAAGGTCACCGGCCCCTGCAAGGGCGGTTTCAACGTCGAAGTCATGAAGCGCCGCGCCTTCTGCCCGGCCAGCCAGATGGACCTGCGCCCCGGTGCCGAGCCCGACTCGTTCACCGGCCAGACCTTCCAGTTCCTGATCACCCGCCTGGAACAGAACGGCCGCAACATCGTGGTTTCCCGCCGCATGCTGCTGGAGCGCGAACAGGCCGAAGCGCTGAGCGCCCTCATGGAAAACGTGAAGGAAGGCGACGTGCTGGAAGGTACCGTGGCCCGCCTTGCCCCGTTCGGCGCCTTTGTGGAAATCGCTCCCGGCCTGGAAGGCATGGTGCACGTTTCCGAGCTTTCGTGGTCGCGCGTGCAGCAGGCCGACGAGGCCGTAGGCGTGGGCGACAAGGTGCGCGTGAAGGTACTGGGCATCGCCGGTGCGGAAGAAGGCAAGGGCGGCAAGGATTCCCGCAAGGGGCCGCGCATCTCCCTGTCCATCCGCCAGGTGTCCGGCGACCCGTGGCAGGACGTGGCCGAACGCCTGGACGCCGACCAGATCCTGACCGGCAAGGTCACCCGCCTCGCCCCGTTCGGCGCCTTCATCGAGGTGCTGCCCGGCGTGGAAGGCCTGGTGCACCTTTCCGAAATGTCCTGGACCCGCCGCATCAACAAGCCCGAAGAGGCCGTGACCCCCGGCGAAACCGTGTCCGTCAGGGTCAAGGAACTGGACCCCGCCCGCAAGCGGCTGTCGCTGAGCCTGCGCGACGCGGAAGGCGACCCGTGGGCCACGGTGGAAGAACGCTTCCCCTCCGGCTCCACCGTCACCGGCACCGTGGAAAAGCGCGCGCCCTTCGGCCTGTTCGTGAACCTGGCCCCCGGCGTCACCGGGCTTCTGCCCAACGCCGTGGCCGCCACCTCGCCCCAGTCCAAGACCTACGCCGGGCTGAACCCCGGCGCGGAAGTCTCGCTGGTGGTGCGCGACCTGGACGTGAAGGCCCGCCGCATCTCGCTGGCCCCGGCGGACGCCACCGGCGAGGACGACGGCGAATGGCGCAAGCTTGCCCAGCCCCAGAAGCGCGAGCCGCGTGAAGGGCGTGGGGGCAACCGTGACTGGGGACGTGACGGCGGGCGTGACGGTGGACGCGGTTCGCGCTCCTCTGCCCCGGCCACCGTGGTGTCCGGCGATGCCAGCGGCTTCGGCAGCCTGGGCAGCGCCCTTCAGGCCGCCCTGGACAAGCGCAAGAAGTAGCCGCGCGGCAACTGACAATGAAACGGGGGGGCGCATGCGCGTTCCCCCGTTTTTTCGCGCCCGCGTCTTGACGTACCTTGGGACTCACCTTGCGCCCCCCCAGTGCTGCCCCTTATCCCTCACGGACAAAAAATGGCGTCACGGTGTTTACATCGTACCGGTATGCCCTATTATCTCACCCAGTCGGCCCCGCGAAACCGGGGCCGTTGCCGCGGGCACGTCGCCGCCTGCAAACTCCCCCTGCCAAGGAGCCCTACATGGCACGCTCACTTACCCGTATCCTCGCCGCCGCGCTGGCGCTGTGTCTTGTGCTTGCAGCCGCCGCGCAGGCCGCGCCCATGCTGCCCGATTTTCGCGAGCTGGCGAAGCAGTCGGGCAATGCCGTGGTCAACATCAGCACCGAAAAAACCGTGCAGGCCACGGAAAATCCGTTCAATGAACTGTTCCGCAACATGCCGCCCGGCACCCCCTTCGACAAGTTCTTCGACCAGTTCGAAAAATTCCATGGCCGCCAGCAGCGCCCGCAGAAGCAGCGCTCGCTGGGTTCCGGCTTCATCATTTCCACGGACGGCTACATCGTCACCAACAACCACGTGGTGGCCGAGGCGGACGTGATCCGCGTGAACCTGCAAGGCGCCAGCGGCAAGTCCAACTCGTACGTGGCCAACGTCATCGGCACCGACGAGGAAACCGACCTCGCCCTGCTGAAGATCAACGCGGGCAACTCACTGCCGGTGCTGCCCTTCGGCGATTCCGACAAGCTGGAAGTAGGCGAATGGCTGCTGGCCATCGGCAACCCCTTCGGCCTCGACCACTCGGTGACCGCGGGCATCCTGAGCGCCAAGGGGCGCGACATCCGCTCCGGCCCCTTCGACAACTTCCTGCAGACCGACGCCTCCATCAACCCCGGCAACAGCGGCGGTCCGCTGCTGAACATGGACGGCCAGGTCATCGGCATCAACACCGCCATCATCGCCTCCGGCCAGGGCATCGGCTTTGCCATTCCCAGCAACATGGCCGAGCGGGTCATTGCCCAGTTGCGGGCCGAGGGCAAGGTGCGGCGCGGCTGGATCGGCGTGACCATCCAGGACGTGGACGAGGCAACCGCCCGCGCCCTGGGCCTTGGCGAGCCGCGCGGCGCGCTGGTGGGTTCGGTGATGCCCGGCGAACCCGCCGACAAGGCGGGGCTGAAGCCCGGCGACATCGTGCTGAAGGTGGAAGGGGACGACGTGTCCGATTCCAGCCAGCTGCTGCGCCGCATCGCGGCGCTGAAGCCCGGCGACACCACCAAGCTGACCCTGTGGCGCAACGGCCAGACCAAGACCGTCAACCTTACCCTGGGCGAGCGCACGACGGAACACCTGACCGCCCAGCGCGGCGATGCCGCACCGGAAAAGGGCGGCAAGGAACAGGCCTCCGCCGGGCTTGGCATGAGCGTGCGCCCCGTCAGCGCGGAAGACGCCCGCAACCTGAAGCTGGAAGAAGCACGCGGCCTGCTGGTGGTTTCCGTCGAGGGCGGCAAGCCCGCTGCCGAGGCGGACATCCGCGCCGGTGACATCATCCTGCTGGCCAACCTGAAGCCGGTGAACACCGCCGCCGACCTCACCAAGGTCATCGAGCAGGACGGCAAGAAGCGCGGCGCGGTGATGCTGCAACTGATGCGGCGCGGCCAGACCTTCTTCCGCACCGTGCCCCTGGAATAGCGCGCACAGCGCACATGATCGCAAGAACGGGGAGGAGGCGCGTACGTGCCCCCTCCCCTTCGTTTACGGCCCGCCCCGCGCCCCCGCCGGGCGTTGGCTTTCGCCGTCCGCGCTGGTATCGTGCCCCGCACGGCGCCTGCCCGCTCTGTATTCGGCGGGCCACCGTCAGAACGAACAACCCGCCTTCGCGCATATCCACCATGAGCAACCTCACCCCCCGTGAAATCGTTTCGGAACTGGACAAGTACATCGTGGGCCAGAACGCCGCCAAGCGCATGGTGGCCGTGGCCATGCGCAACCGCTGGCGCCGCCAGCAGCTGGACCCGGCCCTGCGCGACGAGATAGCCCCCAAGAACATCATCATGATGGGCCCCACCGGCGTCGGCAAGACCGAGATCGCCCGGCGGCTGGCCAGACTTTCCGCATCGCCGTTCATCAAGGTGGAGGCCACCAAGTTCACCGAGGTGGGCTACGTGGGGCGCGACGTGGAATCCATGGTGCGCGACCTGATGGAAATCGGCATCGCCCTGGTGCGGGCCGAGGAAAACGAGAAGGTGCGCGTGAAGGCCGAGGCCCGCGCCGAGGAACGCCTGCTGGACCTGCTGCTGCCCGGCGGCACGCCCCAGCCCGCGTCCACGCCACCCGGGCAGGGCATGGGCGGCCTGACCTTCGACCTTTCCGCCAGCCATTCTGGCGGACAGGCCATTCCCCAGCCCCCGGCGCAGTCCGATGCGTCCCACGCGTCCCACCCCACGGGCACCGGCTCCGCGCCGGACAGCCGCTCCTCCACCCGCGAAAAGCTGCGCACCCTGTGGCACGGCGGCAAGCTGGACGACCGCGAGGTGGACATGGAGGTGGAGGAATCCGGCGGGCCGCAGGTGGGCGTGCTGTCCATGCCGGGGCTGGAGGACGTGGGCTCGCAGGTGCGCGACATGTTCAGCAAGGTCTTTCCCTCGCGCCGCAAGCGCCGCCGCATGAAGGTGCGCGACGCCTTCAACCTGCTGACGCAGGAAGAGGCCGACCGGCTCATCGACCACGACCGCGTGTCCGACCTGGCCCGCGAACGGGTGGAGCAGACCGGCATCATCTTCATCGACGAAATCGACAAGATCGCCAGCGGCAGCGCCCAGAAAAGCTCCGACGTCTCGCGCGAAGGGGTGCAGCGCGACCTGCTGCCCATCGTGGAAGGCAGCGTGGTCAACACCAAGTACGGCATGGTGCGCACCGACCACATCCTGTTCATTGCCGCCGGGGCGTTCCATTTCAGCAAGCCCTCGGACCTGATTCCGGAATTGCAGGGGCGCTTTCCCCTGCGGGCGGAGCTGTCCGCGCTGGGAAAGGACGACTTCCTGCGCATCCTCACCGAGCCGCACAACGCGCTGACCCGGCAGTACACCGCCCTGCTGCACACGGAGGGCGTGCACATCGAATTCACCGACGACGCCCTGCGCGAAATCGCCGCCTTTGCCGAAGAAACCAACGCCCAGACCGAAAACATCGGCGCGCGGCGGCTGTACACGATCCTGGAAAAAATCCTGGCCGACCTTTCGTTCGAGGCGCCCGACCGCTCCGGTGACCGGGTGACCGTGGACAGCGACTACGTGCGCGCGCATCTGGCCGACGTGCGCGCCAACAAGGATCTGAGCCGCTACATTTTGTAGGGTCTGATTCCTAAGCTTGTTCTCCTTGCCAACGAACGAAAATCCTGCTTTGGGAAACAGCCAGTTGCAGCAAGAACCCCAGCCGCTACCTCGCCGTAGCGCACCGCCCGCAGAGAGTGCCATGAGCCAGACCGAACAGGCCGCGTCCTGCTGCGCAGACCCCGCCGCCTACGCCAAGCTCCAGTCCAAGGTGCTCATCGAGTGCCTGCCCTACATGCGCCAGTTCCACGGGCAGACCGTGGTCATCAAGTACGGCGGCCACGCCATGAAGGACGAGGCGCTGAAAAAGGCCTTCGCCCTCAACATCGCCCTGCTGAAGCAGGTGGGCATCAACCCGGTGGTGGTGCACGGCGGCGGCCCGCAGATCGGCCGCATGCTGGAACAGCTGCATATCCAGTCGCAGTTCCGCGAGGGGCTGCGCGTCACCGACGACGCCACCATGGACGTGGTGGAAATGGTGCTGGTGGGCAAGGTCAACAAGGAGATCGTGAACCTGCTGAACCTCAGCGGGGTGAAGGCCGTGGGCCTTTCCGGCAAGGACGGCCAGCTCATCCGCGCCCGCAAGATGGAGATGATCGTCAACGGCGGCAACCACGCCCCGGAAATCATCGACCTCGGCAAGGTGGGCGAGGTGATGCGGGTGGAAACCACCCTGCTTCGCTCGCTGGAGCGCGACAACTTCGTGCCGGTCATCGCGCCCGTGGGCGTGGATGAAAACGGCGAGACGTACAACATCAACGCCGACGCGGTGGCCGGGGCCGTGGCGGCGGCGTTGCGCGCCAAGCGCCTGCTGCTGCTCACCGACGTGGCGGGCATCCTGGACAAGCAGAAGGAACTGATCCGCTCGCTGACCACCCGCGAGGCAGTGGAACTGTTCACCGACGGCACCCTGACCGGCGGCATGATCCCCAAGGTGAAGTGCTGCCTGGAAGCGCTGGAGGAAGGCGTGGAAAAGGCCATGATCGTGGATGGCCGGGTGGAAAACTGCATCCTGCTGGAACTGTTCACCGACAAGGGCATCAGCACGGAAATCGTGGGCGAGCGCGGCATGCGTGCCGCCGTCAGCTGCGGCTGCCGCCGGTAGGGACAATTCCGGAACAGCCTCAGGCAGATTCCGCCGTCTGGCCCACGCATTCCCTTGCTGGCGGCCCCCAACCGGGCAGCCAACCGCCACCCGCGATTGTCACTCATCAATGGCCGGAAGGACCCCCTTCCGGCCATTTCCGTTGCCCGGTCCGGCACAGGTAAGCCATGCGCCTGCCATGCCTGCATGGGCTCGCCCCCTGCGCCGCAACGCCGCGCTGCCGTCCGCGCCCCTCGCCAGCCCGTGCCCGCGCCCCCGCATGCGGGTCTGCCCGAACCTGCAATGTCCGGTTGGCGGCCCGATACCCCGGGTTGGCAGACGAAAGCCCGCTTTGCACCCTCCGCCGTCTTCCATTCCGTGCAACATGCTGCAGTTCCGCATTGTTTCAAAACAGAACAAACATGGAACATCTCTTGCTGATGCACAGTTACTATCGAGCGCGAGTGGTCGCTCTTATTCCATCGAAGGAACAGCATGGAACGGATGAACAGAAGATCGGCCTTGAAGACCCTGGGTGCGCTGGGATGCGCGACGGGCTGCCTTGCCGGCGGACTGATGACGGGCGCGGCGCCGTTTGCGGGACCTTTGGCGGGGCCGGGGGAAGCCCGGGCCGCCACGGGCGCCGCCGGTACCCCTGCCGCCACGGCCGGACGCTTTGCCCAGCAGGACGCCCCCTTCTCGTGGAAGCCCCACGTGCTGGATGCCAGGCTCTGTGCGCCCGTGGCCTACGACGGCTACTGGCATCAGGGCTACGGCTGCGGCTACGGGGTGTTCTACGCCATCGTGGGCATGATGGGCGAACAGCATGGCGCCCCGTACAATCAGTTCCCCTTCTCCATGTTGGAGGTGGGCAAGAGCGGCATTTCCGACTGGGGCACCATCTGCGGCGCGCTGCTGGGCGCGGCCAGCGCCTTCGCGCTGTTCTGGGGACGCAAGGACCGCGATCCCATGGTGGCGGAACTGTTCCGCTGGTACGAGCAGACCGCCTTCCCCATGCATGACCCGGGCGCGGCGTTCAAGGGCGTGGCCGGTGCGCTGCCCACCAGCGTGAGCCATTCACCGCTGTGCCACGTATCCGTGGGCCGGTGGTGCCAGGCATCGGGCTTTGCGGAAAAGAGCACGGAACGCGGCGAGCGTTGCGCACGCATCACCGCCGACGTGGCCGCGCGGGCCATCGCCATCATGAACGCCAGGCAGGCAGGCACCTTTGCCGTGGCCCACGGCGACCCGGCCTCGGTCACCTATTGCGGCGAATGCCACAACCCCGGCAAGCAATCGCCCCTGCTCAAGGGAAAGATGGACTGTACGCCCTGCCATTCCGGCAGCCCGCATACGGCGGACAAGTTCAGGAACCATCCCTGACGGCCACGCCCATCCCGCGACGCCGCACGGCGCACCACCAGACACGGCGGCGGCAACCGGCCAGGCGGACTGAGGTCCACCTGGCCGGTCTTGCAGAACCGGTCCTGTCCATCCCACCTGCCCCCGCCCTGTCGCTGCCGTCGGCCTTGTCCTGCCTGCCCCGCGCGCCAAGTAATCATGCCCCGCTCGTATCCGCCAAGCTATCATGGTTCTCATCCATTCCATCAGGCGCGGCACGGCCCGCCAAAGGAGAACCCATGAGATACGCACTCCGCGCGGCATTTGCCCTGTTGCTCGTGGCTGCCCTGTGCACGCTGGCCAACGCCCAGTCCAAGGGCAGCAAGGACGAGGCCGTCGCCATGGTCAAGAAGGCCGTGGCCTACATCAAGGCGAACGGACGCGACAAGGCCTTCGCGGAAATCAGCAACACCCAGGGCATGTTCGTCGATCGCGACCTGTACGTGGTTGTCTACGACATGCAGGGCACCTGCCTTGCCCATGGCGCCAACGCCAAGCAGGTGGGCAAGAACCTGATGGACCTGCGCGACCCCGACGGCAAGTACTTCGTCAAGGAGCGCGTGGAACTGGGGAAGACCAACGCCTCGTTCTGGCAGGACTACAAGTTCTCCAATCCCCAGACCAAGCTCATCGAGCCCAAATCCATGTACATGGAACGCGTGGACGACCTGCTGGTGGGGTGCGGGGCGTATCAGTAAACCGGGACCCCGTGTCCGCATGACCTTCGACGCCCGCTCGCCGCGGGCATCGGCTTTCCGCAGGGGGGAGCATGGGCATCTCGCGCATCGGCACCAAGATCGCAGGGGCCTTTCTGATCGTCGCCGCCATAACGCTCGGGGTGGGCGTCATCGGCTACCTGGGCATCAACAGCGCCAGCCACTCGCTTGAAAGCATCGTGGCACGCCGCATGCCGGGCTTTCCGCATCTTCTGCGCATCGCGGAGGAAATCCGCGAAGTCGTCATTGCCCAGCGCAGCCTGCTGGTACCCGGCATTTCGCCGGATTTTTCGCGGCAGCAGTACGCGGCCATGGAGCAGTCGCGCGCGGCCATAGCAGTGGCCATGGAGAAGTACGAGGCGCTGCCCCGATCGGAAAGCGAAAACGCCCTGTTCACGGAATTCCGCAAGCAGCTCGACGCGGGACGCAAGGGCAACGATGCCCTGTTCGACCTCATCCGCGAATGGGAAAAAGACAAGAGCGACATCCTGGCCCTGATGGAGATACTGGCGCGTACCACGGATTTGCGCAAAGTGCACGATGCCACGTTCGCCGCCCTGGATGACCTGACGGAACAAGGACTCAAGGAATCCGCGGAACTCTACCAGCAAGAGATGCAGGGCGCCGCGCGGCACAAGATCGCCATCGTGGCGGGCATGCTGGGCGGCCCCGCCCTGGCCATGCTGCTTGGCGTGGGCATAACGCTCATGCTCACGCGGCCGCTGCGCCGGGCCGTGGACTACGCCAAGGCGGTGAGCGAAGGCAGCCTGGACCGTGAACTGGACGTGCACGGCGCGGATGAAGTGGGCATGCTTGCCGAAGCCTTGCGCCGCATGGTCGTCAGCCTCAAGGGGCTGATTTCCGGGGCCGAGGAAAAGCAGCGCCTGGCCACGGAAGAGGCCCATCGGGCGCGGCTGGCCACGGAAGAGGCGGAACATGTCCGCCGCGAAGCGGAGGCCGCCACCCGCAAGGGCATGATGCTGGCCGCTTCCCGCATCGAAACGGTGGTGACCAACGTATCCAGGGCGTCGGAGGAACTGACGCGCCGCATCGATCATACCTCCAGCGGCGCCTCCGCGCAGCTCGACAGCGTGGCGCGCACGGCAACGGCCATCGGCGAGATGAGCGAGACCATAGCGGATGTCGCCCGCAGCGCCACCAACGCCTCCCACACCGCCGACAACGCCCGCGCCAAGGCGCTGGAGGGCGCCACCGTCGTTGGCCACGTGGTGCGCGGCATCGGCCTTGCGCAGGATCAGGCGCTGAGCCTGAAGACGGACATGGCGGTGCTGGGGGAACAGGCGGAAGGCATCGGCCAGATCATGAACGTCATTTCGGACATCGCCGACCAGACCAACCTGCTGGCCCTCAACGCCGCCATCGAGGCGGCCCGAGCGGGCGACGCCGGACGGGGGTTCGCGGTGGTGGCGGACGAGGTGCGCAAGCTGGCGGAAAAGACCATGGCCGCCACCAGGCAGGTGGGCGAGGCCATCGGCAACATTCAGGAGGGAACGCGCAAGAACGTGCAGAACGTGGACAACGCGGTGGGCGCCATCAACGATTCGACGCAGGCCGCGCAACGGTCGGGCGAGACGTTGCGCGAAATCGTGGGGCTCATCGAGGAAACGGCGGCGCAGGTGAGCAGCATCGCGGCAGCCGTGGAGCGCGAGACGGCGGAAAACGACGAGATAGACCACGCCATCAAGGAAGTGGACCGCATTTCGTCCTCCATGGCCGAGGCCATGGTGCACGCGGCGCGGGCCATCGGCGACCTGGCCGACCAGGCCCACGAACTGCAACGCCTGGTCGGCGAGATGCAGGAAGGGTGACGCCGGCGGACTCCGGCCCCTGCCGCTACTGGGCGGAAAGGTCCATGCCCGGCATGTAGTCCTTGCCTTCCACGTCCTTCACGATGGCCTGTCCGGCGATCACCTGCTTGCGCTCGGCGTCGTAGGTCAGCGTGGGGCCGCCATGCAGTTGCCAGCCCTTGTTCAGGGCTTCGGTGACGCGGTGACAGAAGGCGGAATCGTCGGGGCCGGTCAGATAGCGGTAGACTTTCATGGCAGGTTCCTTGACGAAGGATTGGACGCGGATCCGGATGGCCCGCTGGAGAGACGGAAGGGGCCGGGGGCGGGCACGCGGCTAGCCACCGCAAGCGTCAGCGGGTCAGGTGCGCGGCCAGCTTCTGCGGTCCGTATTCCGCGAACAGGGCGCGCAGGGCGCCGTTGGCGCGCATGCGGGCCAGCGAGGCGTTGACCTGGGGCAGAAAGTCGCGCAACGAGGCATGCAGCATCACCGTGATGGGCGCGGGGGCGGCGAACACGTAGGCCACGCGGAAATCGGTCTCGGACCAGCCTGCCTTGTGCATCCAGTAGGCGGCCTCGTAATCGTCCACGATCATGGCGTCGATGCGCCCGGCCCGCAGCTTTTGCAGGTTCTGGGGCACGGTGTAGGCGTCCTCGCGCCGCAACATCCCCTTCTCGAAGGCCTCGTCGAAACCATCATGGTAGACGTATCCACCGATGGTGCCAAGGCGCATCCCCGCGAAATCGCGTACGGAATGGAACACGCCCTTGGTCCCGGCGGGCACCACCACCATTTCCGTGGACATCATGAACGGCTCGGAATGCACGGCCACGTCGGCAAGCACGCCCTCCCACACGGGCGAAACGCACGGAACCACGTTGATCTCGCCCCGGCGGAAGGCCATCTGGCGGCGCGGCTTGGGCATGAAGCCGAACTCCAGTTCCAGCCCAAGGTCCTGGGCCACCTGACGCAGCACCATGGGGCAGATGCCCTCGGGGGAACCGTCCGGCCCGGACATGATGCGTGGTGCCCACTCGTCGGACACGGCCACCAGCGTTCGCGGTGACGGACCACCCGCCAGTACGGGGCGGACTGACAACGCCAGAAGCGCCGCGCACGACGCCACTGCGCATGCCGCATACAGCACGCACAGGGCACACCGGGTGCGCGGGGTATGGCGGGTTGTGCGGACGCTCATGCCTCGGCGCATAGTCCATCCTGTAGGTGTTGGCAAGTGCCACGCCACGTTTACGCAACGTGGCCGCATTGGCACGGGAAGCGTCCGTTCCCGATGCCGCCGCGCGGGCCGATTCATCGGCAGGATATCCCCCGGCACAAACGATCATGCCGCGCGGCGGGGGCGCCCCGCGTGTCAGGCGTACTGCCTGCGCCATTCATCCAGAAACAGCAATGACGTTTCCAGCGGGGTCAACTGGCCGCTGTGCTGGCGCAGGGCGGTGACCACGTCGGCAAAAGCGGCGTCGGCGGGCAGGCCCAGCCGGTCCAGCAGAGCGGCAAGGTCGCGGCGCATATCCTCCGGAAGGTCGGCGGGCAGCCCCGCATCGGCGGCACGCGGAGCGGGCCAGCCGGGGCGGCGCTGGGCGATGAACTCCAGCAACGTACGCATGCGGTGCTGATAGGTATGCTCCGCCAGCACCCGTGCCTGCGCGCGGGCCGCCATGGCCTGCCGTTCCTCCGGATGGGCCAGGTAATGGGCGATGGCCGCCGTCAGCCCGTCCATGGAATCGAAGATGGCCAGTTCATCCTCGGCGAACAGTTCGTCCATCAGGCTGCGCCGGTCCACCAGTTGGAAGGCCCCGATGCTGGCCAGTTCGAAGGTGCGCGGGTTCACGAAGTCGCCGCCGGTGACCAGGGTGCGCGACTGGATGCTGGAATGCAGGTTCAGATTGATGCGGCTGGCGTTGTAGATCTTCACCGAATCCTCGGCGGACACCCGCGCCCCGCCCTGCTGCACGTGCCGCGCCAGCAACGGTTCACCGTCCCATTCCGTGCCCCATATCTTGAAGTCCAGATGCACCAGTTGGCGGAACGCCACGCGCCGGTTGGGATAGCCCGCGCCCAGAAAGGCCACGTCGGCCCCGTAGCGGCGCTGGTCCACCGGCGAAAGTTCAAGTGCTTTGTGAAAGGACGGCAGCGCGGCCATGGGCAGGTACAACGCGTCGCGCACGCCCATGGCGGCCAGTTCGTCCAGCAGCGGCGCGCGCTGGATCACCGCGAACACGTCGTAGAACGGCGCAAAGGCCCGCCAGTAGGTGAACACCTTGTGGTCTTCCACGAACCACATGGCCGTGGCCACGTTGTCGCGCCGCAACCGCTTGAGGGCCTGATGGTTCAGGGGGGCCTGCGCCAGACACAGCACCAGGTCCGGCCCGAAGGTTTCCACCTTGGCCAGCACCGCCTGCGACACCACCTGAAGGAACGAGTTTTCCAGAAACTCCAGCCGGTCCGCCGTGACCTTCAAATCCTTCAGCGCCGTGAACGCCCCGAGGAACGACGGCGCCTCAAAGGCTTCCACCACGTGGCCCAGGTCGCGCAGGGCATCCACGCAGTACCGCCCGATGGGCAGGGAACCGCCGTACATGGGCAGCACCACCAGCACGCGCAGGCGGGGCATGATGCTGCCCGGTGCGGCAGACCCGTCGGGCACGGCAGACGCGGAGGGCACGGCAGACGCGGAGGGTTGGGAGACGTCGAAAGGCTGAGTCATGCGCGAACCTCGTGCCGGTACCCCGGCGGAGCGTGGAGACGAAATCTTTGATACAGGGCAGGTTTTGCCCCGCAAACCTTAAAGTTGAACTTCAACCTTCAACCTGCATACCCCTTCATGCGCTACGCAACGGTTCGTCCGCAAACGGGTCGAACGGGGCAAAGGCCGCGCCTTCCGGGCCGGGCAGCATCCAGTCCGCCTCGTGGTACAGCAAGCGGGCCAGGTCGTGGTCCGCCAGTTCCTCGCCCGTGAACAGGCCCAGGTACTCGCCCACCAGCGCCCGCAATTCCACCCGGCGCGGCGCGGACGGGTCATCACCGAACACGGTGAGCCAGGTGGAGCCCACGTCGTCGAGGGTGGAAACCATGCCCAGCATGCCGGGCGGGTTGCGGTCGCCGGGGCGCCCGGACAGGAAGGACAGGAACTCGCGCGAGCGGAAGGCATCCAGGCATTGCACCCCGATGGGGCAGGGCCGCACCTCCAGGCAGGGCAGGCAATCCAGAGTGGCCTGCCACACCCGGTGGCCGGGGCCGTAGGGTCCCGTTTCGTGGCACCACGCCGAGGACAGAAAGAAGCCCTGCACCGGCACGCCAAGATGCGCGGCAAGGTGCATGGTGCCGGTGTCGGGGGTGAGCAGCGTATCCAGCCCCACAAGGGCATCGGCAAGGTCCGCCCAACCGGTGCGGCCCACGAGGTCGTCGTAGTTCCCCGCCACGGAGGCGGGCAGATGGTCCAGCACCTTGCGCAGCAACGGACGCTCGGCCCTGGTGCCGAAAAAGGTCACGCGCGGGCCGCCCAGCCCCTCGAACACGGCGCGCAGGCAGGCAGCCAGCGCATCGGGCGGCAGCGACCGGCGCGACATGCGCCCGGCCAGCACCACGCCTATGCCCCGCCCGCCCCGCAAGGCGATGGGGTTTACCCGCGCCGGGGCAATGGGCCGGGGGGCCAGCGCCGCCCAGAAGTCCACGAGGTTCACGGGGGACAGGCGACGGTGGGTCACCCAGCGAAAGGCCATGCGCATCCAGCGGTCGCGCAGGGGCTGGCCGTTCAGGCTGCGGTAGCCGCGCACCGCATCGGGCGGAAACAGCGCCGCAAGGGCCATGTTCAGCCCGGAATTGTTCAGGTTGTAGACGGTGTCGAAGCGTTCCGCCGCCAGCGTGGCGAAGGCGTGGGCGTTGTGCGCCAATACGTCCGCCTGCGGGATACCGCCATGGGCGCGCACCCCGTGCACCGTGACGCCGGGGTAGACCAGCCGGGCCAGTTCCGCCAGTGAGGCGTCGACCGCCAGATGCACCTCGGGCAGATGCACCTCGGAGGGTGGCACACCTGACGGATGCACTTCGGGGGCGGGAACAACCGCATGCCCCGGCCCCGCGCCGTGCGTGCCGCCACCGTCCGCCCCCTCCCCGTTCAGCAACGACAGTATCAGACGCTTGGTCTGCACAAGATCGCCAAAGCGGGCCAGTTGGATGACGAGGTGTTTGGCCATGCGGGTGCCTGCCGGGTAAAGGGATGCGCAACATGTTGGCGTCGTTGCGGGAATTGCCCGCATCTACCGTTGTCGGCAGACTAGCCCAAGTGCGGCGCGGCGGCAAGGCGGACCGAACAACGCTAGACAATGCCGGACAACGCGAACGACGCCTGCCGCAACGGGGCAGGCCTGTTTCGTGACAGGCCGCATCAGGCCCCGCGCAGCACCCCGTGAAATCCACGGCGTCAACAGCCGTTGCCAGCCACGGTTGCCAACCGCTGCTGCCAGCCGTTGCCCTCCCCGCTTCCGTCCCACCCGCGGCCCTTCCCGCGCCCTTCCCCCCCTCGTGCGCCGGACCGGTTTTACTTTGCCCGCCCCTCGTGTATACGACCCCAATGCGTTATTATCCCCTGCTTCTCGACCTGCATGGCCGCGCCTGCCTGGTGGTGGGCGCGGGGGGCGTGGGGCGCCGCAAGCTGGCATCGCTGCTGGACTGCGGCCCGGACCGCGTGCTGGTGCTGGACGCCAATCCGGATGCGCCTTCAGACCCGGAACTGGCCCCCCTGCTGGCCCACCCCGCCGTGCGTTTCGAGGCGCGGCCCTTCGCCCCCGCCGACGTGGACGGCTGCGCCCTGGCCTTCGCTGCTACGGGCACCCGCGCCGTCAACGCCGCCGTGGCCGATGCCTGCCGCCAACGCAACGTGCCCTGCAACGTGGCCGACGCCCCGGACACGGGGGCGTTCATCGTGCCCGCCCACTTCGCCTGCGGCGATCTGACGGTGGCCCTTTCCACCGGGGGGCACAGCCCGGCCCTTGCCCGGCGCATCCGCATGGACCTGCAACAGTGGTTCGGCGCCCGGTACGACGGCATCACCGTACTGCTGGGCCGCCTGCGCCCGCTCGTCCTTGCGCTTGGGCACGAGACAGGGCAGAATACGGCGCTGTTCCGCGCTATCGTGGAATCGCCGCTCATCGACGCACTGGCCGCGCGCGACCGCGCCGGGGCCGAACGCATCCTGACCGAACTGCTGCCCGCGGAGCTGCATCCGCGCATCGTGGAGTTGCTGCATGAGCTCGCTTGAGCTGCTTTCCATCGCCATCATCATGCTCTACGTGCTTGGCACGGTATGCATCGCCGTGGGCCTGCTGGCCCGGCGCGACAGGCTGAAACGCCTTTCGCAGTGGCTGACCCTGGCGGGTTTTGCCCTGCACACCATCATGCTGGGACTGTCCATGCAGGGGCAGACCTGGCAGATTCTGGAAAAAGCCTACTATTTCCGCATGCTCTCGTGGAGCCTGCTGCTGATCTATTTCTTTGTCTGGTGGCGGCTGCGGCTGGAATTCCTGGGGCTTACCGCCTCGCCGGTGGCGCTGGTGTTCTACGTCTCGTCGTTCATGCTGGCCGACGTGCAAAGCAAGCTGCCGCCCGCCATGTCCGGCCTGTTCTTTGGCCTGCACATCGGCACGCTGTTCCTCAGCTTCAGCCTGATGACCATGGCCTGCGGAGCCGGGCTGCTGTTCCTGTACATGGACCGCAAGCTGAAGCACAAGACGCGCCTTTCCGGCTTCGACCGCGACCTGCCCGCGCTTTCCGCCTTTGACAAGGTGAACCACCTCGCGGTGATGGCGGGCTTTCCGCTGTTCACGCTGGGCATGGTTTCCGGGTTCGTGTGGGCGCGCATTGCCTGGGGCAAGATGCTGTCGTGGGACCCCAAGGAAGTCGTCTCGCTGGTGGTGTGGGGCATGTTCGCCCTGCTGTTCCACCAGCGGCTGGCGCTGGGCTGGCGGGGCCGCAAGACCGCCGTCATGGCCATCTGGATATTCGCGGTATGCGTGTTCTCGCTGCTGGGGGTCAACTTCCTGATGACCACGCACCACAGCTTCAACCCGCAGTAACGGCCGCACCCCGCAGGAACCATGACCCGCAACCCGGAGCAGGCGCCGCCCGCCGCGCACCCAGCGGACCACAAGACGCACCCCGCGAAGCACAGAGTTCACATGGATCAGGAAATCTATCTCATCGGCCTCAACCACCGCACCGCCAGCGTTGAAGTGCGCGAACGGTTCGCCCTCACCGACTGTACCGTCCTTGAACAAGGGGTGGTGCCCACCGGTGACGACATTTCCGAAGTGGTCATCCTGTCCACCTGCAACCGCGTGGAAATCATGGCCGTGGGCAGCGGCCCCGGCGTGCCCCAGCGTGTTCTGGACTGCTGGGCCGCCGTGCGCGGCCAGCAGCGCGGCGACCTGGAACCCTTCGTGTACGTGCACAAGGGCATCGACGCGGTGCGCCACCTGTTCAGCGTGGCCTCCAGCCTCGATTCCATGGTGGTGGGCGAGCCGCAAATCCTTGGCCAGCTCAAGGATGCCTACCGCAAGGCCGTGGGCCGCAACGCCACCCGCGTGGTGCTGAACCGCCTGCTGCACAAGGCCTTTTCCGTGGCCAAGCGGGTGCGCACCGAAACCGGCGTGGCCTCCAGCGCCGTGTCCATCAGCTACGCGGCGGTGGAATTGGCCAAGCGCATCTTTGGCGAAATGTCGCAGTACAAGGCCATGCTCATCGGCGCGGGCGAAATGGCGGAACTTGCAGCCACCCACCTGCTGAATTCCGGCATCCGCGAGATCATGGTGGCCAACCGCACCTTCGAACGCGGCCTGCAACTGGCCAAACAGTTCAAGGGCGAGGCGGTGCTGTTCCAGGATCTGTCCGTGCGGCTGGCCGAGGCGGACATCATCATCAGTTCCACCGGCGCGCACGAGCCGATCATCCGGGCGCGGGACATCAAGGACGTGCTGAAGCGCCGCAAGAACCGGCCCATGTTCTTCATCGACATTGCCGTGCCGCGCGACATCGACCCCGACGTCAACAACCTGGACAACGTCTACCTGTACGACATCGACGACCTGAAAGAGGTGGTCGAGGAAAACATGGCCCAGCGCCGCGACGAGGCGGCCAAGGCCCGCGCCATCGTGGAAGAAGAGGCGGGCAACTTCGCCAGGTGGTTGAAGTCACTCGATCTGCAACCCACCATTGTGGATTTGTTGCGGCGCAGCGAACGCATTGCCCAGGACGAGTTGGCCCGTACCCTGAAACGCCTAGGCCCGGTGGACGACGCCACCCGCGAGGCGTTGCAGGCCATGCTGTGCGCCATCGTCAAGAAGGTGAACCACGAGCCCATCACCTTCTTGAAGCGCCGCTTCGACGAGGAAGAGGCCGGAACCCGGTACATCGACATCACCCGCCGCATGTTCAACCTGGACTGCGACGACGTGCCCGAAGACGCTCACAGCGACCGCAAGCACCCGCTGCAACGCGACGACGCATAAGAGACCCCATGCGCACCTACTGCATAGACGACCTGACCACAGAAGACATCGCCGCCGTGCGCGCGCGCCTGAATGAAATGGACCTTGGCGGCGGCATGAACGGCCTGTACTGGCTGCCCGTGCCCCAGCCCCACCTTACCCCGGTGCAGGTAGCCCACGGCGAAAGCTGCGGCCCGTTCTGCCTGGCGCTTGAGGTGGACGAGGATACCCTGCGCATGGAACTGCTGGTGCGGGCGCGGGGCATGCTGCGCTGCGAATGCATCGCCTACGCCTCGCCCGAACTGCGGGCGCACATGATCGACTACCTGGACGGCCTGCTGGCGGACCTTGGCATAGCGGTGTAGAGCCGGAGCAACGCGCCGCGCCGTCGCCCGTCCGCAAGGCGGCACGCCCCCGCGCGCAGCCATTCCCGATATCTTCCCGGTCTTCCCGCCCCGGTTTCCGCCGGGCGTTTCCCTGTTGTCCGCAGGCCAGCCATGCCCCATTCCGACACCCCCCACGTCTCCCCCGCCCTCACGGCACGCCCGTTGCTGCCAGAGCGGCTGCCCTTGCGCCTGCAAGACCTGCCGCCGACCGCGGCGCGGTTCTGCCTGCGCGTGGGCGACTTCCTGACCGGCGAACTGCTGCGCGGGGCAACGCCTGACGGAGGCATTCCCGCGCCCCCGCGCCACGATGGGGCTGCGGGCACGCAACCGTCCCCCAATTCCGATCTTGCGCTGGTGGTGGGGGTTTCCGGCGGGGCCGACTCGCTGTGCCTGCTGCTGGCCCTGCGCTGGCTGGCGCCCCGGCTTGGGCTGCGCCTGCATGCCGCCGTGCTGGACCATGGCCTGCGCCCGGAATCGGCAGGCGAAGCCCGCGCCGTGGCCGTGCTGTGCCGCCGCCTGGGCGTGCCCTGCCGCGTGGTGCGTGCAGACGTATCCGGGCTTGCGGCGCGGGAATGCTGCGGCCTGGAAGACGCCGGGCGGCGCGCCCGCTACGCCTTCTTCGAGGCAGAGCGCCAGCGCATCGGCGCGGACTGGATCTGCACCGCCCATCAGGCCGACGACCTGTGCGAGGACGTGCTGCTGCGCCTGGTGCGCGGCACCGGCTGGCCCGGCCTGGGCGGCATGGCCGCCATGGACCCGGCACGGCGCATCCTGCGGCCCCTGCTGACCACGGAACGCCGCGACATCGACGCCTTTCTGTCCGACCTTGGCGTGCAGCCCGTACGCGACCCGTCCAACGCCGACCCTGCCTACCGCCGCAACCGGCTGCGCCACCAGGTGCTGCCGCTGCTTCGTGCGGAAAACCCTGCCCTGGGCGAGGCCGTCCGCTCGCTGTGGGAACTGGCCCGCTGCGATGCGGACTACTGGACCCGCCATCTGGCCCATGCGCAGGCAGGCCATGCCGACGGCGTGCGCGCGGCGGACGCCCCCCCCCTGCCTGCGGCAACGTGCGGTACTCCCTGCGCGGGGCCGCCGCCCACGGCGCCCATTGCCCCGCCCCAATGCATCCTTCTGCCCGGCCGCACCCTGCGCGGCCTGCACCGCGCGGCGCGCCTGCGCCTGTACAAGCGCATGCTGGACCGGCTTGGCCCCGGCCAACCGCTGGCCGCCAGCCTGATGGACCTGGACACGGCATGGCACGCCGGACATGGCGGGGCCTGCGTGCAGTTTCCCGGCGGCAAGACGGCACTGGTGGTACCCATGTCCGGCAACGACGACCGGGGCGAAGACGACGGGGGGGGCATCGAATTTCGCGCATCCGCCTGACAGCCAGCCCTGCCCACTCTACCCAATCTGCCCAATCTGTCGGGCAGGGCCTGGTCCCCTCCCCCCCCCCCACCGGATTGTTGCCACGCCTTTTCACAACGCCTCACCACAGGGATATGGCCGCAACGGCAGGCCTTATCCTATCCGTTCCTGCAATCCGCCTTGCGCCTCCGTTCCCACCGCCTCTGCCGTCCGACCCACCCCTGCACCCGCTTTCCTCCCGCACCGCCACCAGCCTCTGCCCCCCAGGCTCACACGGCATGTCCCATCCATTTGCCCCCGACAATCCTTTCGCATTTCGCGCATTTCTCACGAGCTTGCAGGGGCATGGATTGACAGAGGGGCGGCCTTCGCGGTAATCACTCGTGAAAATTATTACAAGGAGGTTCGGGGTGAATATCCTCATCTTCGGTCCCAATGGTAGCGGCAAGGGCACCCAGGGGGCGCTCGTCAAGAAGAAGTACGATCTTGCCCACATCGAATCGGGCGCCATCTTCCGCCAGCACATCGGCGGCGGCACCGAACTTGGCAAGAAGGCCAAGGAATACATCGACCGTGGCGACCTCGTGCCCGACGACATCACCATCCCCATGGTGCTGGAAACCCTGAAGGGCGCCGGTCCCAACGGCTGGCTGCTCGACGGCTTCCCGCGCAACATGGTGCAGGCCCAGAAGCTGTGGGACGCCCTTCAGGCCGAAGGTCTGAAGCTGGATTACGTCATCGAAATCCTGCTGCCCCGCGAAGTGGCCAAGAACCGCATCATGGGCCGCCGCCTCTGCAAGAACGACAACAACCACCCGAACAACATCTTCATCGACGCCATCAAGCCCAACGGCGACGAGTGCCGGGTGTGTGGCGGCAGCCTGTCCGCCCGTGCCGACGACCAGGATGAAGGCGCCATCGGCAAGCGCCACGACATCTACTACAACACCGAGGACGGCACCCTGGCCGCCGCCTACTTCTACAAGGATCTCGCCGCCAAGGGCGTGACCAAGTTCATCGAGCTCGATGGTGAAGGCACCATCGACTCCATCAAGGAAACCCTGCTGAAGCAGCTGGTCTAGGCCGGTTTCCTCCAAGCCTGAATGCACGGCGCCCCGGTCGCAAGACCGGGGCGCTTTTGTGTTGCTCCCGCTTGGCAACGCGAGGCGGGCGCACGCATGCATCTGTACGCAGGCGCACACCGGGCGGGGCGTCAACGCGAAAAGCCCGCCGGACGAATCCGGCGGGCTGACGCACGAAAGAAAAGGCGGGACTACTCGACGGAGCCCACGGCCTTGGTCAGGCGGGAAATCTTGCGGGCCGCCTTTTTCCAGTGGATGACGCCCTTGCCGGCGGCCTTGTCGAGCACCGACATGGCGGCGGTCAGGGCCTGGGCGGCGGTGTCCTTGTCCTTCTGCAGGACGGCGGCACGCACGGCCTTCACCACGTTCTTGATTCTGGTCTTGGCGGCGCGGTTGCGCGCGGCGCGCTTCAGGCTCTGCTTGTGCCGCTTGATGGCAGACTTGTGGTTAGCCAAGGTAACTCCTCCGAATGGCTTCGCAATATATGTTCAGTTGAATTCTGGGCTGGAACACGGGGAACCAGTCAATACCCGCATGGCAGGGGCTTGTCAAGCCCGCGCCGCCGCATTCCGCGCCATTGGCCGAATTCCGGTGGATTTCGCATGCCACGGCGCGATTTCGAAGGCCGGAACGTCGCCCGGCCCCCAACTCCCCCTGTGCTCACAGGCACCAGGGGCAAACTACATCTGCAACGCGCCGAAGTCGGCCAGGCGGCCCAGCCGCAGCGTCAGCGCCTTGAGCAGGTTCAGGCGGTTGGTACGCACCGCCGCGTCGTCGCACATGACCATCACACCGTCGAAAAAGGCGTCCACCGCCGGGCGCAATTCGCCCAGCAGGCCGAACAGGCTGGCAAAGTCGTCCGCCGCCCACAGGGCGTCGAAGCGCGGGACCATCTCTTCCAGCCGGGCGGCAAGGGTCTTTTCCGCATCCTCGGCCAGCAGGGCATGGCTGTACGCGCCGTCGAGCACGGCGCCGCCCTCCTGCCCCTGCTTGCGGATGATGTTGGCCGCGCGCTTGAAGGTCAGCACCGCGCTGCCGAAATCGTCGCGGCGGCTGAAGTCGGACAGCGCGGCCAGACGCGCCCCGGCGGCGCGCACGTCGATGCCCGCGCCCTCCGGCGTATCGGCGGCCAGGGCCGCTTCCACCAGCAGGGTTTCATGCCCGGCAGCCATGAAGTGGTTCTTGAGCCGGGCCATGAAGAATTCCTCCAGCTTCACCAGCGCCTCCGCCGGGGCCAGCTTCCAGGCACGCTCGCCGTACAGGGCCAGCGCGGTGCGGAACAGTTCGCGCACGTCGATGCGCAGGCCGTGTTCCAGCACGATGCGGGCGATGCCGAGGGCGCAGCGGCGCAGGGCGTACGGGTCCGCCGCGCCGGTGGGAATCATGCCCAGGCCGAAGCATCCGGCCATGGTGTCCGCCTTGTCGGCGATGGACAGCAGCGCACCCGCCAGGGTGGAGGGAACCGGGCTGTCCGGCCCGGCGGGCAGGTATTGTTCGGCCAGGGCGGCGGCAACGGTTTCCGACTCGCCCATGCGGCGGGCATAGATGCCGCCCATGATGCCTTGCAGGGTGTCGAATTCACCCACCATCTCGGACACCAGGTCGGCCTTGGACAGGCGACCGGCGCGGGCGCAGGCCGACTCGTCGGCAACGCCTGCGGTCTTGGCCACACTGGCGGCCAGCCAGGCGCACAGCTTTTCGAGGCGGTGCGTCTTGTCACCCATGGAGCCCAGCGGCCCCAGGAAGATCACGTTGTCCAGTTCGGCCAGCCAGGCGTCGAAGCTGGCGGCAAGGTCGGTCTTCCAGAAGAAGCGGCCATCTTCCAGCCGGGCACGCAGCACACGTTCCCAGCCCTTCTTGACCAGCGCCACATCCAGCGGGGTAAGGTTCAGCACGGTAAGGAAGTGCGGCAGCAACGCGCCGTCCGGCCCTTCCACGCCAAAGCTCTTCTGGTGGCTTTCCATGCTGGTCAGCAGCACTTCGCGCGGCAGTTCCAGAAACGAGGGGGCGATGTCGCCCAGCAGCGGCACCGGGTGCTCGGCAAGGCCCTGCACTTCGTCCAGCAGGCTTTCCTTCCACAGGATGCGCCCGCCTGCCGCCTCTGCGGCGGCGTTGCCGCCCGCCAGGATCATGGCGCGGCGTTCCGCCGGATCGGGCGTGACGCCGCCCTTCTCGATGACCACGTTCAGGTAGTCGTCGGCGGATTTCACCACCAGCGGACCGGCCCCGTGGATGCGATGGCCCCAGGTGACCCCGCCGGAAACCACGTTGCCCACCTCGAAGGGGACCACGGCATCATCAAACAGGGCCAGCAGCCAGCGCAGCGGGCGACCGAAGGTAAAGTCGCCACTGCCCCAGCGCATGCGCTTGGGGAACGGCAGCGAGGCCACGATGGCCGGGCAGGCTGCGGCGATGAGGTCCGCCGCATTGGCCCCGCCGGTGCGCTTGCGCACGGCGATGTATTCGCCCTTGTCCGTGGACAGGGTAAAAATGTCGGCCATGTCCACGCCCTGGGTACGGGCAAAGCCTTCCGCCGCCTTGGTGGGCTTGCCTTCGGCGTCGAAGGCCACGCGCACGGGCGGGCCGGGTACAACCTCTTCCGCCTCGCGTTGCACCGGGTTGATGCCCTCGATGAGCACGGCGGCGCGGCGGGGGGTGGTCAGCACTCGGATGGATTCATGCTCCACCCCGTCGTCGTCCAGCGCGCGGGCGAAGCGTTCCGCCAGTTCCCGTTCCAGGCCGGGCAGGAAACGGGAGGGCAGTTCCTCGAAACCTATTTCAAGCACGAATTGCGACATGCTCACATCCTTCCTTCTTGTTCCGGACTAGCGGGCGGAAGCCAGCATGGGATACCCGAGTTCCTCGCGCTGGGCGGCATACAGCCGCGCCACGGCGGAGGCCAGGGCACGCACCCGGCCAATGTAGCCGGTGCGTTCGGTGATGGAGATGGCCCCGCGCGCGTCAAGCAGGTTGAAGGTGTGCGAGCACTTCAGGCAATAGTCGTAGGCGGGCCACAACAGCCCTTCGTCGCACAGCCGCTTGCACTCGGCCTCGCAGGCGTTGAACTGGTCCAGCAGCATCTTGGGGTTGCTGGCCTCGAAGTTGTACTTCGACTGCTCCACCTCGTTCTGGTGGTAGATGTTCCCGTAGGTCACCCGGTCGTTCCACGAAAGGTCGTAGACCGATTCCTTGCCTTGCAGGTACATGCACAGCCGCTCAAGCCCGTAGGTGATTTCCACGCTGGTGGGGGCAAGGTCCATGCCGCCCACCTGCTGGAAGTAAGTGAACTGGGTCACTTCCATGCCGTTCAGCCACACTTCCCAGCCAAGGCCCCAGGCGCCCAGGGTGGGCGATTCCCAGTCGTCCTCCACGAAGCGGATGTCGTGGGCCGCCGGGTCGATGCCGAGGGCGCGCAGGCTGTCCAGGTAGATGTCCTGCACGTTGTCGGGCGAGGGCTTCAGGATGACCTGAAACTGGAAGTAGTGCTGGAGCCGGTTGGGGTTTTCACCGTAGCGGCCATCCGTGGGACGGCGCGAAGGCTCCACGTAGGCCACGTTCCACGGCTCCGGCCCGATGACGCGCAGGAAGGTCGAGGGGTTGAAGGTACCGGCCCCGCATTCCACGTCGATGGGCTGCATGATCACGCAGCCCCGCTTGGCCCAGAAATTCTGCAAGGTGAGGATGACGTCCTGAAAATGCATGCTGTACCCCTGATTATCCTGACTTGGCCTGACTGTTGCCGTTGGTGGCCGGACCGAGTGGTGCGACGGGTCCGGCATACTGCCTCGCGCTACAGGCGGCGGAACCGCCCGTTGTCCCACGCAAGGCCGATGTGAAACTGTATGAAGCCTTCCACCGCGCGGGTGCACTGCCGCCGCACGGCGGCCCTGTTCCTGGCGTCGGCGGGGTTGTGCGTGCCGACTGCATCGGGCCTGTCGGCCTGACTGCCAGGGCCGGGCTGCCCGGCGAAACCGGGCTGCCTGGCACGGCCAACCAAGTCTGACTGACTGGCCTGACCGACTGACGAGCCCGCCATTGGCGCCGCCGACACGGCGGCCCGCTGCGGCACCGACACATCGGCGCCGCGCCCCGCCCCCGAAATTTCCTGCTGCCGTGCCGCATGTTCAGCGGCCCGGCCATCGCTAGCCATGTCCGCGCTGTCCATGTCCTCGCTGCCGAGCACCGGCCCGAATGGATCGCTCTCGAACACCGCGCTGCCGTTCCACAGGGGGCGCGGCGCCTCCCGTGGGGGCTGCGGTGCGGGGGCGGCATCCGGCAGGGCACCGTCCGGCAGGGTGCCATCTGTCAGGGCGCTGTCCGGCAGACGGCACAGGCAGTCGTCCAGAGAACCGTGCCCGCCGTCGCCAAAGGCCAGGCCCGACAGGCTGCCCAGAAAACGCCCGTCCATGAACCGGGGCGACGCCCCTCCCGCAAAGCCGTTGCGGGCGGAATCGGCGCGAGGGGTCATGTCCGGCGGGAGCAGATCGTGGTCCGCTTCGTACCCGCCGCGAGCATCGGGTGTGGACGCATTGCCTTCCGGCACGTTTCCGCCCGGCGTCGGGGAAGACGTCGGGGGAAGCACTGCTGGACGCATCGGGGGGGTACCCCCCTGCTCCGGCATCACGCCGCCCATCCCCGGTGCCGGGGGCAGTACGCCCGGCCACAGAAGCGGCGAATTCTCCTGCACAAAGCGCAACACGTCAAGCGCTTCACGCTCCACCCGCACACGCGGCCCCGGCAACGGCGCGCAGGCATCGCACTGGGCTACGCCCTCCTGCACCAGAAAGGCCGCACCCGCCACATGGGTCAGGTCCGCGCCGCAGGTGGCGCAACTGTCCAGACGCGGGGCATAGCCCTGCTCCGCCGCCAGACGCAACCGGAACAGCACCGGCAGCATGTCGGGCACGGGGCCGCCGCCCTCCAGCAGTTCCAGCACATCCTCGACCAACCGGTGCGTGGCCACCGCGCCTTCCGGGCCGCAGCCCAGGGCTTCGAGAAATTTCAGGCAGTTCACCGCCGCGCCAAAGCGCGGCCAGTCGCGGCGCAGGCGGTCCGGACCGCGCAGCAGGGTGCCTTCCTGAATGGACAGGTACTGCCCGCCCCGCGTGGACTTGATGCGCATGAGCGACCGGTTGAACAGGTCGAGGCAGCCGCAGAACCGCTTGCGGCTGCGGCAGCCGCCGAAGGCAAAGGCGGTGAGCAGGCCGCGCGTCGGAGACAGGAAGCGGACCCAAAGGTCCGCCTCCCTGAACCGTCCGGTGCGGACGATCAGCACCTGTTCCGAAAACTCCATGACTGCCCTGCCCTTGCGGGCGATGTTGCGTCGGCGTGATCGGCGCCGGGCTGCCGACCATATCCACTGCCCGCTATTGGGCCTGCGGCGGAAACACCAACGTGCGCACCTGGCCCGAATCGCCAGCCGCGGGCTGTTCCTGCCCATTGTAGCGGATGCGCACCCCGCCCGCGTTGCCGAGCTTGAGCGTGAGGCGCTTGGAAAAGGTCAGCGCAAAGGTCTGCCCCTTGTGCAGCGAAAACTGGCGTACGTCGGAATCGTCGGCACTGGAATGCACCCAGCAGTCGGCCAGGGCAATGACCACGATGCGGTGGGTGCCGCCCGCCAGCATGGAGCCGTCGGTATCGGCACCGCCCGTGGCGGCTGCCTCGCTGTCGAACACCCCGCCCTGCGGACCGCCCGAGGCAGCGGTGGACGCTGCGGGCGTGGTCGGTGCGGACGAGGTGACAGGCTGGGCGGCAGCCGTTGCGGAGGCCTGCGCGGCAGGTGCGGGCGCTGGCGCGGCGGAAGACGCCGCCGGGGCCGTGGCGTTGCGCGCGGGCTGCGGTGCGGGGGCTGTCCCGTTGACGGACGGCGCCACGGCGGGAGCCGTGGCATTGGTGGCGTTGGAGGCTGGGACGGCATCGGGCGCGGGCACCGCGTCCTGCGCCGGTACATTCTGTGGTTCGGCCTGCTGGGCAGGCTGCGACACCGAGGACTGGGGGGGCTGGGCGGGCTGGGCCACCTTGGGCATGTCCGCCTCGCGCGCGGCCTGCTGGCGATAGTACCAGCCGCCGCCAAGGGCCACCAACAGCACCAGCAGGGCCAGCGCCAGCACCACCGGCGAAAGGCCGATGCGTCCGCGCGCCTGGGGCTGGGCGATCACGGTTTCCGGCAGCAGATCCTCCGGCACTTCAAAGGGATAGGCCTCGTCCACGGCGCGCATGACAAGGTCGTTGTCCACGCCCAGCAGCGACGCATAGGACTTGATGAAGCCCCGTGCGTACACCGAGTGCGGCAACTGATCCTGCTCGCCGTCTTCTATGGCGCGCAGCACGCGGGCGGAAACCTTGATCCGGATCGCCACGTCGTCGATGTCGAGGCCTTTCGCCTCGCGAGCCTCGCGCAGGGCGATGCCGAGTTCCTTGAGTGCCATCTCCTCTCCTTGGCTGGGGCAACCTGCGGCAATGCATCCCGGCCGGGCCGCACGCTCAGGCCGGGATGCAAGCGGAATCTAGATGCGAATGTCGATGACGGCCTTGTCGTGCAGTTGCCTGGTGTACTCGGTGAAGCGCTCCTGCAGCTTGGGCTCGCGCAGGATGTTCTCGATCTCGGGGGTGGCTTCCTCCACCGACTGCGAGCGGCCCGTGGTCACTTCCACCAGCTTGAGCATGGCCTTGCGGCCTTCCACCAGTATGACCTTGCTCGTCTCGCCCGCCTTCAGGCCGTCCAGGGCTTCCTTCCAGGCCGGGGCAAGGTCGGTCCACTTCAGGGAGCCGATATTGCCGCCAGCGCCGGGGTTGGGGCCGATGGACTCGGTGGCGGCCAGTTGCTCGAAGGTCGTCTGGCCGGTGCGCACCTTGTCGGCCAGCGCCTCGGCATTGGCCGTGGGGGCGAAGATGATCAGGCCAAGGCGCACCGTGCGGTCGGTGACGAACTGGGACTTGTGCGCCTCGTAGTATTTCTTGACGTCTTCCTGGGTGATCACGATCTTGCGGGCGATCATCAGCGTGAGCAGGCGATGGCGCAGAATACCCTTGCGCACGCGGTCGCGCATGATGTCCATGGACAGGCCCTGCTGCGTCAGCTGGCGCTCGAATTCCTGCTGCGAAAGCTGGCTGCGCTGCACGAACTTGCGCAGTTCGTTTTCCACTTCGCTGTCCTGCACGGTGATCTTCCAGCGCTCCGCCTCCTGGTTCATCAGGATGTCGGAAATCATGGAATCGAGCACCTGCAGGTGCACCTTGCGCACCGCCTCCTGCTGGGCGGGATTGTTGCGGTCAAGGCCAAGGCGGATCAATTCGGGGGTGGCCTGGGCCTGCACGTCGAAGAACGTTATCATTTCGCCGTTGACCACGGCAGCGATCTTGTTGATCTGTTCGGCCCGAGGAGCCACGACAGCCACGGCGGCAAGGCAGACGAGGCTGACGAAAAAGACGGGGGCGGCAAGGCGGAGGGTGCGGAGCAGCGGACGCAAGGGGCACTCCTGTTTGTTGGTTGGAGACGGCCGGAATCGGTGCCGGCACGGGGTTGCCATGGGACCGCGAAGGCGGACGGACAACCGCTGCAAACATACGGATGCGGACGGTCTGATGCTGCCAGGCCAATTCAGCGAGGCCAATGCAGTCAGGCCCGATGCCACCGACCGTGAATGGCCGGCATGAGCCTGCACGACCGGTTCAACCATGGCAAGCCCGGCATGTAATACCTTTTTCTCGTTTATGCAATCAACTGCAACAATTCGTATTATTTCGCCTTTGTCTTGCGCTGCGTAGCGTTTGCCGGCGTACTCCGCGTCCCGTTGCCGTCTTCGGCGGAGGGCGGCGCATCCAGATCAGATCCCGGCTCGGCCCCGTCCAGGGGTTCGCCCTCGTCCAGGACATCCTGCTGTGGCTGCATCATCCGCGCACCCGGGCCGGAAAGTTCCCGGCCGGACTGGCCCTGCGCGTCCGGCATACCGGGCATGCCGGGCGCGCCGGTGGCGTTGCCGTCCGAGGACGCCCCGCCCTTTCCGGCGTCGCGCGCTTCGGGCAGCAGGTGGGCGGACACCCTGATCCGCGCGGTGCGCAGTTGCGCGTCCATCCAGCGGGCGTAGGCCTCGTCCATCTTGCGTTCCAGCAGCACCCGTTCCACCAGCGGGTAGGCGTGGGAAAGCTCCAGTTGCTTCTCGGCGATCTCGCCCACCAGCAGGAACGACTGGTAGCCCCATTCGCCCTGCTTCACCGCAGAGGCCTGCCGGGGCGCCAGCCCCGCCAGTTCCTTGCTCCACAGGGCGGGCAGGCGGTCGCGGCGCATTTTCACCTCGCGCACGGTCACCGAAGGCTGGGCGGCCTCCACGTCGGCGGGTTTCGCCCCGCCCAGCGACAGGGCACGGGCCTTGTCCACGGCGGCCTTGTCCGGCCCGGCCACCACCAGGAACTGCACCCGGCGCGGCAGCCGGTAGTCCTGCCGGTGCGCGGCGTAGTAGGCCTCGACCTCTTCGAGGGGGATGCTGATGGTGGGCCGCAGGATGAGGCGCATGAACTTCTGCATGGCGATGCGGGCGCGCAGGCGCGAACGCCACAGGTCCAGGTCTATGTATTCCTCGACCAGCGACTTTTCGAATTCTCCCGTCGGGTAGTCGGCGCGCACCTCCGCCTCGGCCTCGGCCACTTCCGCGTCGGTGACCGCGATGCTCTCCCGCGCCAGTGCCTGCGCCACCAGTTCCTGCACGATGAGGTCGGACAGCACCCCGCCGTACTGGGCCTGCAACTGCTCCACCGAAGGGGCATGCCCGGACCAGCTCATGCTGCTCATGTCGTGCACCGCCTCCAGCGTGCGCAGCGTGATGGGCCGATCGTTGACCGTGGCCACGACGCCTTCGGGCAGGGGGTCTTCACCGCAGCCGGACACCAGCAGCACCAGCAGTACCGTGCACAGCGGCAGGATGCCCCGCACGGCACGGAACGGGCGGCGGGCAGGGCAAAAACGCGGCGGCATGCGGCAAGACGGCGACGTCATCTGGAAGGACGGCGACGTCATCTGGAAAGACGGGGACGAGGAAGGAACCATGGGCAGGTCTGCTCTCCGGTTATGGTGGCGGGCCGGAACCGAATCCGGACGGCTCGGGCCTGTTACATGCCGGACACGGGGACAGGCTCCGCAACGGGCCGGGCGGCCAGCGCCGCCAGTTCGGTGCGGATGGTATCCAGCCGCGCGCCAAGGTCGCCTTCCACCTCGGCGGCGGAACCGGGCACGGCCTCCATGCGCACTTCCAGCGTGGAGGGGGGCACCAGACGCGCCCTGCCCTGCCGTGCCGCCACCCACGCCACCAGCCGTTCCGGCGCGATGACGGTCTGACGTTCGTCCCAGACCAGCCGCAGCCGTTCGGGGTGGATGTCGGCCCGCACCACCTGCAGGGTCGCCAGGAAGCGCTTCAGCACCAGCACGGCCAGAAAGTTGCGCAACTCCGGCGGGCAAGGGCCGAAGCGGTCGCGCAGTTCCATTTCCACGTCCTGCAACGTGGCGGCATCCGGCGCGGACGAGAGGGCCTTGTAGAACTTCAGCCGCTCGCGGGCGTCGCCAATGTACGTTTCGGGAATGTGCGCGGCAAGCCCGATATTCAGTTCCGGCTCCACCGATTCGCGCGGGGGGTCGCCCTTCAGCCGGGCCACTTCCTCTTCCAGCATTTCCAGATACAGGTCGAGGCCAAGGCGGGTCATGTGGCCGGACTGCACCTCGCCCAGGATGTTCCCGGCGCCGCGCAGCCGCAGATCTTCCA
Organism: Desulfovibrio sp.; assembly: GCA_031287575.1. GTDB lineage: Bacteria > Desulfobacterota > Desulfovibrionia > Desulfovibrionales > Desulfovibrionaceae > Cupidesulfovibrio. Next base: position 7,861 of record JAITSV010000055.1, on the reverse strand, counting down.
TGGCCACCTGGAACCCGGCGCCTAGGTAATCCAGTTCAAGGATGATGCGCATGCGCTGTCGGGCCTGCTCGGGCAGGCGTTCTGCGTCGGACACCACGAACACGGCGTACGCCTGCCGGTCGGACCGGCCCACCCGGCCGCGCAGCTGATACAACTGCCCCAGCCCGAACATCTGGGCCTGGTCCACGATAAGGGTGTTGGCGCGCGGAAAATCCAGGCCCGATTCCACGATGGCCGTGCACACCAGCACGTCCAGCTCGCCGTGCCAGAACTTGTGCATGGTGTCTTCCAACTCGCGCTCGCCCATCTGGCCGTGGGCCATGCCCACCCGCGCCGCGGGCACCAGCCCGCGCACGAATTCCGCCACCCGCTCCAGCCCCTGCACACGGTTGTGCACCCAGAACACCTGCCCTTCACGGGCTATTTCGCGCTCCAGGATCTGGCGCAGGGCGTTCTGGTCGCGCTCGATGAGCGCGGTGGCCACGGGCTTGCGTTCCGGCGGCGCGGTCTCGATCACCGACAGTTCGCGGATGCCCGACATGGACAACTGCAAGGTGCGCGGAATGGGCGTGGCCGTCAGGGTCAGGGCATCCACGTTCTTGCGGAATTTCTTCAGCTTTTCCTTGTGGCGCACGCCGAAGCGCTGTTCCTCGTCCAGCACCAGCAGGCCCAGGTTGGGCAGTTGCACGTCGTCCGAAAGCAGGCGGTGGGTGCCGATGAGAATGTCGATCTGCCCGCGCGCGGCGGCTTGCAGCACTTCCTTCTGCTTCTGGCGCGAGACGAAGCGGCTCAGCATGCCCACGTTGACCGGGAACCCTGCCAGACGGCTGCGGAAGGTCTGGTAGTGCTGTTCCGCCAGCACCGTGGTGGGGCACAACAGGGCCACCTGGCGGCCTTCGGCGGCGGCGCGGAAGGCCGCGCGCAGGGCCACTTCCGTCTTGCCGAAGCCCACGTCGCCGCACACCAGGCGGTCCATGGGTTCCGGCTTTTCCATGTCGTCCAGCACGTCCTGAATGGCCCGGGCCTGGTCCGGGGTTTCCTCGAAGCCGAAGGACGCCTCGAACTCGCGGTACAGCTCGCCCAGCGGGCCGTAGCGATAGCCCTTGGCCACCTTTCGGTAGGCGTACATCTGGACGAGGTCGGCGGCGATCTTCTCGATGGCCTTGCGGGCCTTGTCCTTGCTGGCCCGCCAGCCGGAACCGCCCAGCTTGTCCAGCGAGGGCGCGGCATCGTCGCCGCCGCCCTTGAAACGCTGGATGAGCGACAGCCGGTCCACGGGGAGGTAGAGCCTGTCTTCGCCCGCGTATTCCAGCAGCAAAAAGTCGTTGGCCACCCCGCCAAGGTCCATGCGGTGCAGCCCGCCAAAGCGCCCCACGCCGTAGTCGCGGTGCACCAGCAGGTCGCCGGGCGAAAGATCGTCGTACTTGTCCAGCCCCAGGAAGGCCCCGGTGGGCACGCGGGGCTGGCGGTCGGCCTTGGGTTGCAGCACGTCCTCGCCGATGACCAGCACGTTGTCCCACGCAAGGTCGATGCCCGCGCGAAACGGTGCCACCAGCGCGTACAGGCCCCGGTCCGCCGGGGAATAGCGCAGGGTCGGGCGCACGCCGTCCTGTTCCGCCAGCTTCAGGAACTTGCGGCGGCTGCGGTCGCTGGCGAAGCTGAGCACCACCTGACGCCGTTCCGAAGTCCACTGGCGCAGGGCCGTCACCAGCCGCTGCCACGGTCTGTCTTCATCAACGGGAACGGCGGGGGTGGCGGCGAACAGGTCGCGGAAGGCATGCAGCCGCCGTTCCGGCAGATCAACGCCGGTGCGTTCCACGCCCATGACCAGCCGTTCGAAATGGGCCACGGACCGGCCACGCCAGGCGGCCTGCGCCTCGTCCGCGTCGCGCAGCACGAGGGTGCGCGGCTGGCGCAGGCGGTGTTCGTCGTACTGGCGGTCCAGCAGGGCTTCCCAGTTGGTGCGGGCGGCCTCCAGCGCGGTGGACAGGTCGGCCCGGTCGGGCAGCAGCCACACGGCATCACGCGGCAGCCAGTCTTCCATCCAGGTGGCGTTCTCGTACCAGGCGCCGGGCAGAAGGCCGGTGACCTCGCCCTCGGCCATGCGGGCCAGGGCGGCGGCCTGTTCGCCATCAATGACGCCGTCCTTGCGCAGCTGCTTCCAGCGGCGGGCGGCGGCCTCGCGGTATTCGCGGCTGGCCACCACCGGGGCCACGGGCAGCAGGCGGAATTCGTCCAGGCTGGCCAGCGCACGCTGGCTGGTGGCGTCGAACAGTCGGATGTCTTCCAGGGTATCGCCAAAGAATTCCAGGCGTAGCGGCTTTTCGTAGCCCGGGGGGAAAATGTCCAGGATATCGCCGCGCCGGGCCGCCTCGCCGGGTCGGCTGACCATCTGGGCGCGCTCGAAGCCCCAGTCGATGGCCTGATCCAGCACCAGTTCGGGCGACATGTCCTCGCCACGGGCCAGCCGCAGCTCATGATGCTCGAAGATGTCCACCGGGGGCAGCTTGGGCAGCAGGTTGTCCACCGATATGATGATGCCGCGCGGGTGTTCGCGGCGGCTCAGGGCGTACAGGCTGGCCATGCGCGCGGCCCAGGCGGCGCGGCCGCGCGTGCCCGCGGGATGCTGCGGAAAGACGATCCACTGCGCGTCCCAGCGGGCCTGGGTCACCGCCGGGTCCGTGCCGGAAAGCTCGGGCGAAAACAGCGTGATCAGGGCGCGGGCTTCGGCCAGTTCTGCGGCGTCGCGCACCACCATGACCACATCGCGCCCGGCGCGCATCAGAGCCAGGGCCAGGCGGGCGGCCCCGCCCATGCCGCTGCGGGCCACCTCTATCCGCAGGGCCTCGGCCAGGGCGTTAGCCCCGCCGGAATGCGGGCCGCCGGAATGGCTGCCACCAGTGGCGGGTACGGCAAGGCCGGACGCAGCCAGCCGAGAGGTCAATTGCTCGAAATTCACGGTGCCTCCGTGCCCCCGCGCGGAGATGCCCGGCCCCCGTGGAGAGAGGGCGACGACGGGTGCGCAGGTGAACGGCAAAAGGCCGCTTCGCCCCTTTTGCGACGCTGCGCGGGTACGGGGAAAACGGCATGGTTGTCGTGTGGTGCGCGCGGCACGTGCCGTGCGCAGGGCGGGACATTACCCGGTTCGACCATGCTGCGCAATGGTCTGGCTCATGTCGGCCATGCGGCGCAATGGCCTGGCTCATGTCGGCCATGCTGCGCACTGGCCTGGCTCATGTCGACCACGCTGCGCAATGGCCTGGCCCGGTTCGGCCAGCCCGCCAATGCGCAACGCCCCGGGGGCCGAAGCCGCCGGGGCGCGTGCGAGAACGAAGAAATGCCTAGATGTGGCCCAGGATGCTCATGTCGTCGTTGGACAGCAGCTTGTCGAGGTCCAGCAGGATCAACAGGCGATCCTGCAACTTGCCCACGCCGCTGATGTACTCCGACTCCAGCCCTGCAACCACCGGTGGCGGCGGCTCGACCGTGCTCGCGGGAATGCGCAGCACTTCCGAAACGGAATCCACCACGAACCCGACGATCATGTTGTTGATCTCGATAACGATGATGCGGGTATGCTTGTCGTGGCTCTTGGAGTCGAGACCGAATCTGCGGCGCAGGTCGATGATGGGAATGACCTTGCCGCGCAGGTTGATGACGCCCTCGACGAACTCCGGTGCGCGGGGAACCTTGGTGATCTCCATGGTGCGGATGATTTCCTGCACCTTCAGGATGTCCACCCCGAATTCCTCATCGCCGATGCTGAACGTTACGAGTTGCAGCAGTTCATCGTCCTGCTTCTTCTGCGTTGCATCCATGACCAGCTCCTTGGTGCGGGTAGCGACAGTTGCGGCAGTCCGGGCGACGAACGCCGCGACCGCACGCACAATCCTATGCGGAATCATCTTTCAAGGCAAGCGACACCCCGCGCCATATTCCTTTCAATGGGCCGCATTGCGGCCATGGGGCTTGATAATCATGCCGCCGTGGCGTAAAAGGGGGCTGTACAGCCCAACCAGTCCGTCTGCCCCGCAATGCCTGCGTGCACCCCGCGCGTTGGCCGTGCGCCATGCGCCCATGCGCGGGCAGCAGGAACTCCACGAGCGTGGTCCGCCCCGTAGCGGCCGCGCTTGGCATGGCCATGCGGAAACGGTGACACCACCGGACCGCACGGGCGGTGCATGAGCGACCAGAGACGTCCGAGAGAGGCAGGCGGCCGGCCCGGCGACCGCCCCGGCACCACAACGTCCACCGATGCGGAGGAATGCTGCCGATGGCGCATATGTTCCCCTTCCCCGACGACCTGCCCCTCGCCCTGCAAATCAAGGCTCTCGGTGACGAGGAGTTGCTCGACTTCTGGGAGGAGACCCAGTTCCTCGAAAAGTTTCTGGAAGAAGATTTCAACGTGCAGCCGCAGCACTCCGTGGAGTACGAACGGCTGATCCTGCAGGAACTGCAACTGCGGTCCTGTAGACGCAGCCTGGACCGGCGCCCCTAGGCAAGCCGCCCAGGCACATCCGTCGCCGGATATCCGGTGGCGGCCACGCGGAAAGGGCCGCATCCCGACTCTGGGGTGCGGCCCTTTCCGCGTGCTGCGGTCTACCTGACCGAAAGGATGGTGGCCAGGGTGAATCTGGATGTGACAAGTCAGACAGAACCCGACCCGGCCTGACCTGGCCTGACCTGGCCTGACCTGGCGTGACCTGGCGTGACCTGGCGTGGCCAGACTGGCCACGCCGAATCAGCCGCGCCGGATCAGGCCAACGGGTCGGCGTCTCCGCTCTCGCATCGCCGGGCTGCCACGCCCCCAGCCGATGGTGCACGCCCCCTCGCAAATAAAAATCCACCGGCTATGCCAGTGGATTTTTATTGTTTCAGTCGCTTCGTTCCTTCAACTGGCTAAAGCCATACGGAAAAAAAGGGGAGCGCCCGAAGACGCCCCCCTGCGAGGTACGGTCGGCTGAATGCCCTGCCTACAGCAGATGCAGGTACGGAATGGCCACGTAGACCAGGGTGCCGAGCACCAGCACGTAACCCACGCATACGGCCAAGGTACGGTTCATGATGCGCCCCTCGTACCCGGTAAGGCCGGTGGCGGCAGTGGCCACGGCGATGGACTGGGGCGAGATCATCTTGCCTGCGGTGGCCCCGGCGGCGGAGGCGGAGACGATCCACGTGCTGTCGATGCTGATGCGGTTGGCCACTTCCATCTGCAACTGCCCGAAGAGCACGTTGGACGAGGTGTCGCTGCCGGTGACGAAGGTGCCCAGCGCGCCGAGCAGCGGCGAGATGAACGGGAAGTAACTGCTGGTGGAATCGGCCACGGCGATGGCGATGGTGTTGATCATGCCGCTGGTGGCCATGACCTTGGCCAGCGCCACGATGGAAACCACGGTGATGCCCGAGTACACCAGCTTCTTGGCGGTGCTGCCGAGCACGCCGGTGATCTCGCGCACCTTCACGCCCTGGATCATGCCGCCGATGTAGGTGGCGATGATGATCAGCGCGCCGGGGGTGGCGATCCACTTGAAGGTGAAGGGAGTGTCGCCGTAGATGCGCACGGTGGTCTTCACGGCGCCCAGGGCGTCGCGGATGGCCGGGAACAGGTTGCTGCACAGGATGATGAAGGCGAACACCAGGATGTACGGCAGCCAGGCCTTCACCTTTTCGGCGGCGGGAATGGGATCGACCTGGGCGGCGGTGTCGCGGTGGAACAGGCGCGCCCAGACGATGGTGGCGATCATGCTGCACACGCTGCCGATGAGGCACGGCAGTTCGGCGCCCATGTACTTGGCGGTGTACAGCTGCGGGAAGGCGAAGGCCAGGCCGGAAACCAGGGTAGCCCAGAACACGCCCTTGATGCCCTTGAACCCGGAAGTAAGGATGACCAGCAGGTAGGTGATCAGGATGATGAACACGAACAACTGCAACGCAGTGTAGTAGCTGATGGTCTCCACCGGCAGGCCGGTGACGCCGGCCATGGTCACGATGGGAATGCCGATGGCCCCGAAGGCCGTGGGCACGGTATTGGCTACCAGGCAGATCACCGCGGCGAACATGGGCTGAAAGCCCATGGCGGCAAGGATGCTGGCGGGAATGGCCACGGCGGTGCCGTACCCGGCCACGCCTTCGAGAAAGCCGCCGAAGCCCCAGGCCACGATGAGCACCAGCAGGCGCTTGTCGGTGGTGATGGACGAGAGCATGCGGGTGATCACGTCCATGCTGCCGGTGTGGCGGGCAAGGTTGTAGGTGAACACGGCGGCGATGATCACGATCATGATGGGCCACAAGGCCATGGCCGCCCCTTCGAGCGCGGCGGAAAGGGCCATGAAGGCGGGCATCTTCCACCAGCCGAACACGGCAAGGGCCAGCGTGCAGACCAGCGTGAGCGCACAGGTGCGATAGGCGGGCAGCTTGAGCACGACAAGCGAAAAGATCAGCCAGACGATGGGGGCGAGCGCTGCCGCCAGTTGCAGATAATCCATGGACGCCATTGTGGATGCACCTCCGAAGTGAGCGTTCACATCATCCGGCACGTCCTCACGCAATGCCGAATGTATTGGTTGGTCAAGCAATGAGCGGGGTGGTAGCATTTCGACCCGACAGCGTCAAGATTCGGGGTAGGTATTTTCCGTAAAGTTGCGGCGCATGCGCGGGGTGCAGTGGCGCACTCATCATGCCGTGTGCTTACAATACAAAAGGTGCCTCCAGCATTTCTGAAGATATGCAATTGCAGATATCAGCCATGAATGTCTTGTTGCGGGCAAATTCGCCACAAACAGGAACGGCTTCGGAGCATGTGCATCCGAAGCCGTTTCATGTTGATTGTCGCGCGAGGTATGGTCAGCTCAATTCACGCGTGGTGCGTGAAGGCACGCGAAAGCACTATGCCTGTTCGTCATCCTCGAAGTGGCTGTGCTTGGCGTTGACGCCGCGAACGGCGAAAAATACGCTCTCGCCGATGTTGGTGGAAAGGTCGCCGATGCGTTCCAGCCTGCGGCAGATGATCAGGAACGACAACGCCGCCTCGATCTTTTCGGGGTTGGACTTCATGTACTGCACGACCTTGAGGGTGAGCTGGCGCAACCCGCAGTCCACGCCTTCATCCAGTTCGGCCAGCCTGCGGCCCAGGTCGGCGTCCATGTCCACCACGCACTGCACCGCCTGGTGCACCATGTTGCGCACCAGCGGCACGTAGGTCTTGAAGTCCTCGTCAAAGGGCAGCGGCGGCAGGGCCACCAGCGGCATGGTGCGTTCGGCGATATTGGCGGCCTCGTCGGCCATGCGCTCGATGTCGTTGGCGATGCGCATGGTGGCCAGCACGGTGCGCAGATCCTGGGCCAGCGGCCCTTCGCGGGCCAGAAGGCGCATGCCCATCTCGTCGATGCAGGTTTCCATCTCGTTGATGGCGTGGTCGTGCGAGGCGACGGACCATGCTCTGGCCTCGTCGCGCTGGCAGTAGGCTTCGATGCAGCTGTCGATGGCCTGCTCCACCGTGGCGAGCATGGCCAGCAGCTTGTGGCGCAGGGCGTCGAGGCGGTCGGTGGTCAGGTTGCGGGCGGGGGCCATGGCGCACTCCTTCCGTTGGGGGGCCGCATGCCGGACGCGGCCCCGCATGTGCTTTCTTTCACGTGGATCATGCCATCTTTCACGGCGGGGCGAAACCCCCCGTGCGCGGGGTTTTCCGGGTAACGTGGGCAGCCGCCTGCAAGGATCCGGAACCGTGAGCCCCGCATGGGCGCCCAGCCGGGAAACGCCGTTCCAATAAAAATCCCCCGGCATAGCCGGGGGTATTTCATATGCGCCTGTAAGGCTCTGTTTCCAGCAGCGCCCTAGCAGGCGCTTTTTAAAAGATCTGGCA
>JAITSV010000012.1 GCA_031287575.1 Desulfovibrio sp. | reverse complement strand
CCCGTTCGCTGTTTATTCCTTCGGAAACGCCAGCGGCAGCAGGTCGTCGATGTGGGCCACGGGGTGGACCTGGATGCGGCGCAGCAGGTCTGCCGGGATGTCTTCGAGGTCCTTGACGTTCTGGCGCGGAATGATCACGTGCTGCATGCCGCGCGCCACCCCGGCCAGGATCTTTTCCTTGATGCCGCCCACGGGCAGCACGCGGCCGCGCAGGGTGATTTCCCCGGTCATGCACAGGTCGCTGCGCACGGGCTTGCCGGTGATGGCGGAGAGCAGCGCGGTGACCATGGTCACCCCGGCGGAAGGGCCGTCCTTGGGGGTGGCGCCTGCGGGCACGTGGATGTGCAGGTCGAGCTTTTCCGAGAAGTCGGGTTCGATGCCCAACCGTTCGGCGCGGCTGCGCGCGTAGGAAATGGCGGCCTGCGCGCTTTCCTTCATCACGTCGCCGAGCTGGCCGGTCATGGTCACGCCGCCCTTGCCCTTCATGGGGGTGACCTCCACGTGCAGCACCTCGCCGCCGTAGGGGGTCCAGGCCAGGCCCAGGGCCACGCCGGGCAGCAGTTCCGCTTCCGTTTCCTCGTCGATGAAGCGGGGCGCGCCCAGCAGCCTTTCCAGCATGCGCGGGGTGACCCGGAAGGGGCCTTTCTCGCCCTCGGCCTTGCGGCGGGCCACCTTGCGGCACAGCGAGCCGATTTCGCGTTCCAGGTTCCGCAGCCCGGCCTCGCGGGTGTAGCCGGTGATGATGCGCTCGATGAGCGCGTCGGGCACGGCCACTTCGCGCGGGGACAGGCCGTTTTCCCTGGCCTGGCGCGGCAGCAGGTAGCGGCGGGCGATGGCCAGCTTTTCCTGCATGGTGTAGCCGGGAATGGAGATGACCTCCATGCGGTCGCGCAGGGGCGGGGGAATGGTGTCCAGCTGGTTGGCGGTGCAGATGAACATGACCTTGGACAGATCGAAGGGCACGTTCAGGTAATGGTCGCTGAACGAGAAGTTCTGTTCCGGGTCCAGCACCTCCAGCAGCGCGGATGACGGGTCGCCCCGGAAGTCGGAGCCGATCTTGTCGATTTCATCCAGCATCAGCACGGGGTTGCGCGTGCCGAGCTGCTTCAGGCTCTGCACGATGCGCCCCGGCATGGCGCCGATGTAGGTGCGCCGGTGGCCACGGATTTCCGCCTCGTCGCGCATGCCGCCCAGCGAGATGCGCTGGAACTTGCGGCCCATGGCGCGGGCGATGGAGCGGCCCAGCGAGGTCTTGCCCACGCCGGGAGGCCCGGCGAAGCACAGGATGGGCCCCTTGGACTTGGGGTTCAGCTTGCGCACGCTGAGGTATTCCAGAATGCGGTCCTTGACCTTGGCGAGGCCGAGGTGGTCCTCGTCCAGGATCACCTTGGCCTTGTTAATGTCCAACCGGTCGCGCGAAAGCTTGGCCCACGGCAGTTCCGCCAGCCATTCGAGGTAGGTGCGCACCACGGTGGCCTCGGACGAATCGGGGTGCATGGAGGCAAGGCGGCGCAACTGCTTGTCCGCCTCCTTGCGGACTTCACGCGGCAACCCGGAACGCTCCAGGGCGCGGGTGAGGTCTTCCAGTTCCTCGTCCTCGTTGCCCGATTCGCCCAGTTCGCGGCGGATGGCCTTCATCTGCTCGCGCAGGAAGTAGTCCTTCTGGGCCTTGTCCATGCCCTCGCGCGCCATGCTCTGGATCTTGGCCTGCATGGACGCCACTTCCACTTCCTTGACCAGCTGCTCGTTGACCAGTCGCAGCCGGGCGTCGGGGTCGGTGCACTCCAGGATGGCCTGGGCGTCGGAGACCTTCATGCGCAGGTTGGCGGCGATGAGGTCGGCAAGGCGGCCGGGGTCGTCCACGGAATTGAGCACGGCCATGATGTCCGAGGTGGCGATGCCGCGCAGCGAGAGGATCTTTTCGCTCTGCTCGCGGGCGGCGCGCATCATGGCTTCCTGCTCCACGGTGGGCGGGCCCAGTTCCGGCTCGGGCAGGGTTTCCACGCGGGCGGTGAGATAGCCGTCGCCCACGCCAAAGGATTCCACACGGGCGCGGCTGATGCCCTGCACCAGCACCTTCAGCCGGTTGTCGGGCATCTTCAGCATGCGCATGATCATCACCACCGTGCCGGTGGGGTGCAGGTCTTCCGGCGCGGGGTCGTCCACCGATTCGTCGCGCTGGGTGCAGATCATCAGGTAGCGGCTGCCGTTGAGGGCCGCGTCCACGGCCTGCACCGACTTTTCGCGGCCCACGAACAGGGGCAGGATCATGTAGTTGAACACCACCACGTCGCGCACGGGCAGCACGGGCAGTTCGTCGGGCAGCACGGGCAGTTCCGGCCCGTCGGTGACATCGGTGACGTTGGACGCATCCGCCGACTCGCTGCCGCCGGGATTTTCGGCGCCGGTGTCGCCCGGTATCACGGCGTCCGGGCCGCTCAGGCCGTCGAAATTCAGGGCGCGGGCGTCGTCACCGGCGCGGGGCGGCGTGGACACGGCTACCTCGATGCCGGGCGCCTTGTCCCGTGCGACCTTGTCCCGTGCGACCTGGTCCCGTGCGACCTGGTTCTGGGCATTCTGATCGCCGGACTGGACATCGATGACGGTGATGTCATTTGCAGCGTCGGGCGCGGCGTCGGGCGCGGCGTCGGGCGCGGCGTCAGGCGTGGCATTGGGGGCAGTGCTGGCCGAGGCGGCGTCCTGCTGCGTCCGGGGCTTGTCGGGTGCCGTGGCCTGCTTCTTGCCGGTGGCTGGCCCGGATTCGTCGGGAGTGCCGTCGTCGTATATGTCGTCGGTCATGCGGGGTGCTCCTCGCGTGTCAGAATCGGATATGGAAATCTTGCAGGGGGGCGTCCTGCCCGTCCCGCGTGCCGGGCGCATCGGAAGGCCGCTCGTCCACTGAGAGCTCGTTCAGGGCATGCTCTTCCACCCCGGTGACCCTGGCGAACATGGGACCTTGCCACAGGGCCTCGCGCAGGGCGTCCATGCGCCCGTCCGGCCCCCGGGCCTCCAGTTCCACGCTGCCGTCGGGCAGGTTACGCACCCACCCGGCAAGGCCCAGGGCGCGGGCGGTGCGCCCGGTCCACGAACGAAACCCCACCCCCTGCACCCGGCCGGTGACCCTGAATCGGCTGCGTGTCATGGGCGTGTGCTCCCGGTTTTGTCCGGCATCGGCGTGCCGGGCGGTGTGCTGCGGGGTGCGCCATGCCATGGGGACGGCGGTCGTCAGATCAGGCTGCGTCAGATCAGGCCGTCGTCCTTGAGGCTGTAGCAGGTATCATCGGTGACGATGACGTGGTCCAGGAGGCGCATGCCGATGGCCTTGGCCGAAAGTTCCAGTTGCCGGGTGATCTCGATGTCTCCCGCCGACGGCGACGGGTTGCCGCCGGGGTGGTTGTGCACCAGGATGATCGATGCCGCCTTGTGCCGCAGGGCCAGTTCCAGGATTTCGCGCGGGTACACGGCGGATGCGTTCACCGTGCCGCGCGAGGCACGTTCCCACGCCACCATGCGGTTCTGGGTATCCAGCAGGGCCACCCACACCTCTTCGTGGGGTGAGGCGGCCAGGCGCATCCGGGCCATTTCCGCCACCGCCTGCGGGCTGCCCAGCACCTCACGTTCGCGAGCCGGGGTTTCCACGTAGCGGGCCATCACCTCGCGCAGCAAGGCCCAGAAATCCAGCATGGCCGGGCCGAAGCCCTTTACCCCCAGCAGTTCCGAGGGGCGGGCGTCCAGCACGCCGCGCAGGCTGCCGAAGCGGGTCAGCATTTCCTTGGCCAGCGGCTTGGTATCGCGGCGCAGCAGCACGTGGCCCAGCAGCAGTTCCAGAACCTCGTAGTCGGGCAGGGCGGCGGGGTCGTTGCGCAGCCTGGCACGCACCCGTTCGCGGTGCCCGTGGTAGTGGGGACCAGTGGTCATAATAAGCAGTCGTGCGGGGCGTGCAAGCCCGTTGTACGGGTGCGGCCCACGGTTGTGGAACTGACAGGGCGGGGTGCGGAACTGACAGGACGGGGCGCGGCATGCGGGGCGCGGCGGGCCGGGGCGCGGCGGGCCGGATGGGGGCTGCACGGCGCAACGGCGGTCCGTACGGGGTGGGGCAGGCTGTGGGCCATCCGTCAGTTCCTCTGACCGCCCGGCACGTACGCCGGGGGACGGGGCCTGCCGGTCTGACCGCCGCCAACCTGCCCCGCGCCAGGCTGTCCGGCACCGGTCGCGGCGCGGCGGCCGCGGGCGAACAGGGTGAACAGCCCGGCTACCAGCATTTCCATGGCCTGCTCGGGCGAGCGTTCACCGCTTTTGATGCCCAGTTCCGCCTCCAGGGCCAGGTCCCATATCCGGGCAAGCCCGGCATGGCCCAACTGGCGCGCCAGTTGCTGCTTGGGCGGCAGCACCGAGGGGGGCAGGCGCACCGGCTCGCCCGCCAGCAACTGCCACAGGATGCGCGTTTCGCGCAGCAGCATGCCCAGAAAGGGAAAGAGCATGGAATCGCCGCCCAGACGGTCGCGCAGCACCTGGCGCCATACCGTCATGGGGGCGTTGCCCGCCTGCAGCGCGCGCATGAAGGCAAAGATGTCGATGTCCGCCGCGTGGTCCACCAGCGCGGCCATGGCCGGGGTAATCTCTCCGTCGCCAGCGGCAAGCGAGAGCTTTTCCAGTTCGGTGGCGATGGCCGTGGCGTCAGGTGGAAGGGCGGCGCATATCGCCTCCAGCGCACCGGGGGCAAAGCGGATGGCGCGCGATGCGGCATGCTGGCGCACGAAGGTGGCCACGCCGCGTTCGTCCAGGCCGGGCGAGCGCCATATCCACTTCTGCGAATCCGCGAAGTCCAGGCAGCGCAGCCTGGCGATGTGGGCGGGCACCTTGGGCTGGCCCTTGTCGAAGGGTACTTCCATGCACAGGAAGGGCCACGCCAGGGGATTGGGCTTGGCCAGTGCGGCGGAGATGCGCTTCCACGTTTCCGCGGGCAGGTTCTGGGCGTTGCGCACCACCAGGGCGCGCGGCGTGGCGAACAGCCCCTGAAGCGTCAGGTGCTCCCAGAAGGCGGGGGGCAGCGGCTCGTCGCCCCAGAAGGCCTGGCGGTCCCAGGTGGCAGGGGCTGAGGGGGCCAGCCCTCCCAATCCGGAGGACGCGGCGGAATTGTCACCTGCCACGGGCGGGTGCGCGGCCAGCAACGCATCGATGCGGTCGCGGGTCAGGCGGGCGTCGGGGCAGATGCAGATGGTGAAGCCGGGTCGGGTCATGCAGTCACCGTGGGGTTGCGGGGCGGCAACAAGAAGGCCCGAAGGGAACGCCTCCCCTCGGGCCGTTTATATCCGGGCCTTGGCCTGCGGTCTAGAAGCGCTGGCGCATCCTGTCCACCAGCCGCCGCACCAGTTCGATGCCCACCTTTTCGGCGGCGTCGCGCTCGTTGTAGGTGTCGTACGAGTCGTAGTACCCGATGAGTCCCGACTCCCAGACCACGGCGTTGGTGGCGCCGTCGTACACGGTGGCCTCGGCGGCCATGGAGGCGGTGTACAATTGGGTCCTGTCGTCCGAGTCACGCACGTCGCCACGCAGGCGGAAGTAGTGCACTCGCAGCTTGACCTCGTAGTCCGCGCGGCCGTCGTCCTTCCACACCGCCAGGCTGCGCGCGGCTATCTCGTCGCGCAGGGCGGAACGCAGCATGTACGGCAACCACGAGTACATGGTGGGGTTGTCCACGCTCTTGATCTTGAGGGTCTTGCTGCCGTCGCCGAAGATGCCGGTTTCCTCGCTGGTCAGGTTGTAGCCCGCGCAGCCGGTCAGTGTGGACAGGGCGAACAGGGCGAACAGTGCGGACAGGGCGGCCAGCAGGGGCACGACTGTGAGGACACGCAGCGCACGCCGCGTCATGCGGGACAGGAATCCGCCGTTGCGGCCCACGGTGGGGCCAAGGTTCCTGAAGGACGCGGCGGCCATGGCTAGCTGACCACCACGTTGACGAGCTTGCCGGGAATGACGACGACCTTGCGCACGGTGACATCCTCCAGATGGCGGGCCACGTTGGGTTCCGACAGGGCGGCGGCCTCTATGGCCTTGGCGTCCGCCCCTGCGGGCACGCTGACGCGGCCGCGCAGCTTGCCGTTGATCTGGACCACGATGGTTTCCTCGTCACGGGCCAGGGCTTCCTCGCTCCATTGCGGCCACGGCTCGTCGGTGATGCGACCGGCGTTGCCTATGCTGGCCCACAGTTCCTCGGCGATGTGCGGGGTGATGGGCGAAAGCAGCGTGAGCACGGTGGCCACGGCGCTGGACAGCACCCGCCGACCGGCCTCGTCGCCGGACAATTCGTCCTTGGCCAGGTACAGGGCGTTGACCAGTTCCATTACCGCCGCGATGGCCGTGTTGAACTGGAACCTGTCGCTGATGTCCGCCCCGGCCTTGCGCACCGTGGCGTGTTCCTTGTTGCGCAGGTCCTTGCCCTGGGGCGTCGCGGCGTCCGCCGCCGTGGCCGAACAGGCCTTCACCGGCGCGAGCACGCCGGAAAGTTCCTCGGCCAGGCGCCAGATGCGTCCGATGAAGCGGTAGGACCCCTCGATGCCGGAGTCGCTCCAGTCGAAGTCGCGTTCCGGCGGCGCGGCGAACAGGCAGAACAGGCGCACCGTGTCCGCCCCGTAGCGGGCGATCATTTCGGTGGGGTCCACCACGTTGCCCTTGGACTTGGACATCTTGGCCCCTTCCTTCAGCACCATGCCCTGGGTGAGCAGGTTGGCGAAGGGTTCGTCCAGGTCCATGTAGCCACAGTCGCGCAGGGCCTTCACGAAGAAGCGCGAATAGAGCAGGTGCAGGATGGCGTGCTCCACGCCGCCGATGTACTGGTCCACGGGCATCCAGTACTTCAGCGCGGCGGGGTCGAACGCGCCGTCGTCCTTGCTGGCGCTGGTGTAGCGCGCGAAATACCACGAGGACTCCACGAAGGTGTCCATGGTGTCGGTTTCGCGGCGGGCCTTGCCGCCGCACTTGGGGCAGACGCAGTCCGCGAATTCGGGGGTGTCGGGCAGGGGCGAGCGGCCATCCTCGTGGGTGCGCACTTCCAGCGGCAGCAGCACGGGCAGGTTCTCGTCCTTTTCGGCCACCACGCCGCAGGTATCGCAGTACACCACGGGAATGGGCGCGCCCCAGTAACGCTGGCGCGAGATGTTCCAGTCGCGCAGGCGGTAGTTGACGGTGCGGCGGCCCTTGCCGGAGGCCTCCAGCGAATCGGCGATCTTTTGCTTGGCGGCATCGTTGGTCAGGCCGTCGAAGTCGCCGGAATTGACCAGCAGGCCCGCCTCGGTCCAGGCGGCCTGCATGGCGGCGGTGTCCAGCGCGTCGCCCTCCGGCTGGATGACCACCTGCATGGGCAGGTCGTACTTGCGGGCAAACTCGAAGTCGCGCTGGTCATGCGCGGGCACGGCCATGACCGCGCCGGTGCCGTATTCGGCCAGCACGAAGTTGGCCACCCAGATGGGCATGCGGCGCCCGGTGAAGGGGTTCACGCAGTAGGCACCGGTGAACACGCCTTCCTTTTCCAGGTCGTCCGACTGGCGCACGATGCGGTCCATGTTGCGGATGCGCTCCACGAAGGCCCGCACCGCCGGAGCTTCGGGCTTTCCGTCAATGAGCTGTTCCACCAAGGGATGTTCCGGCGCAAGGCTCATGAAGGTGGCGCCGAACACGGTGTCCTGCCGGGTGGTGAACACGGTGATGGAACTGTCGGCATTCTCCAGCGGAAACACGATCTCCGCGCCGATGGACTTGCCGATCCAGTTGCGCTGCATGCTCACAACACGCTCGGGCCAGCCCGCTTCCAGCTTGTCGAGGTCGGCCAGCAGTTCTTCCGCGTAGTCGGTGATGCGCAGGAACCACTGGGTCAGGTTCTTCTGCTCCACGGCGGAGTCGCAGCGCCAGCACAGCCCTTCGATGACCTGCTCGTTGGCGAGCACGGTGTGGCACTTGGGGCACCAGTTCTGCGGGGCCTGCTTGCGGTACACAAGGCCCTTCTCGAAGAAGCGCAGGAAGAACTGCTGCTCCCAGCGGTAGTATTCGGGCGTGCAGGTGGCAAGCTCGCGCCGCCAGTCATACGAGTAGCCAAGGCGGCGCAACTGGCTGCGCATGTTGTCGATGTTGGAAAAGGTCCACTTGGCGGGATGGGTGCCGTGCTTGATGGCGGCATTTTCCGCGGGCAACCCGAAGGCGTCCCAGCCCATGGGGTGCAGCACGTTGAAGCCCTGCATGCGCTTGAAACGGGCCACCACGTCGCCGATGGAATAGTTGCGCACGTGCCCCATGTGGATGTTGCCCGACGGATAGGGGAACATCTCGAGCACGTAGTACTTGGGCTTGTCGGAGTGGTGGTCGCAGTGGAAGGTGCCGCTTTCTTCCCAGGTGCGCTGCCATTTGATTTCGATGGACTGGTGATCGTATTTCATGCCGCGTTCGGGTTTCATGCCGCGTTGGTCCTTGTGGGCTGGTCCGTGTGAACTGGTCCGTGTGAACTGGTGCGGGGCCGCCTGCCGTGCCGTTGGTGGCCGGTGCCTGTTCCGTCCGCCGGTGGTGGCGAGTATCTGAACCGGCATCTGGTCCGGTTCTGAACTGGCGGGGCGTGCCTGCCGGGAAGACCGAGGGCGCGAGCCCGTCAGACCGTAGCCTTTCGGACGCGCGCCTTCAAGTGCCAATTGCGCATTCGCGGGGTGATTCCGGGCGGTTAAGCGCCGCCGAACTCCCCCGCCAGCACCGGGGCCTACTGCCCCTTGGGCGATAGTCGGCCCGATTCCACCGCGCGGGCCACCGCGTCGAGAATGCCGTTGATGAACCCGCGCGAGTTGTCGTCGCCGAACTGCTTCGAAAGCTCGATGGCCTCGTTCATGGCCACCTTGGCGGGCACGTCGTCGCGGAACAGCATTTCGTACACGGCGATGCGCAGCAGCGTCAGTTCCACGCGGCCCATGCGCTCCACTCGCCAGTTCTGCGAAAATCCCGAAACCGCCTCGTCCAGTTCGGCCTGCGTCTTCCACACGCCGAGGATGACTTCCCACGCGTAGCCCTGCGGGGCGGTGGCGGGGGCGTGCCGGTCGGACTTTTCGTCCTCGGCGGTGCGGTCGGCCACATCGGGCGAGGCGGCATAGGCCGCGCGCAACGCGCCTTCGCTGGTGGCCGGGGTGAAGCTGAGCCCGTACAGCACCTGGAAGGCCAACGCGCGCTCGCTGCGCCGGGTGGGTTTTTTGCCCTGGTTGGTCATGGGTTACAGCTGCTCCATCACGCGCACGGTTTCCAGCACGGCGGCGGCGGCTTCCACGCCCTTGTTGCCCGCCTTGGTGCCCGCGCGTTCGATGGCCTGCTCGATGGAATCGGTGGTCAGCAGGCCGAAGCCCACGGGCACGCCGGAATCGAGCGAAATGTGGGCCAGGCCCTTGGTGGCTTCACCGGCCACGAAGTCGAAGTGGGGAGTGGCCCCGCGAATGACGGCGCCCAGGGCGATGATGCCGTGGTAGCGGCCGCTCTTGGCCAGCTTCTGGGCCACGATGGGCATTTCGAACGCGCCGGGAATGCGGACGATGGTCATGTCCTCGCGCTCGCAGCCGTGGCGGGCCAGGTAATCCACCGCGCCGCCCACCAGACGGTCCACGATGAAGTCGTTGAAGCGGGTGGCGATGATGGCGAACTTCAGGCCCTTGGCGTCGAACTGGCCCTCGATGGTCTTGACGTGCAACATTGGGGGTCTCCTTTTCCGGCGGCGCGCCGGGGCGTGATATGGGGCCGTCCTCCGCCCGCGCCGGGCTATGCCGGGCGCGGGCGGGGCGGTTGTGCGTCGGTTAGATTTCGCTCGGCGTATCGGTGTGCTTGAGCTCGAGCAGGTGGCCCATCTTTTCCTTCTTGGTGCGCAGGTACGCCTCGTTGAAGGAGCAGGATTCCAGTTCCACGGGCACCCGTTCCACCACATCGATGCCGTAGCCTTCAAGGCCGATGATCTTCTTGGGGTTGTTGGTCAGCATGCGCATCTTGCGCACGCCAAGGTCCACCAGAATCTGCGCGCCGATGCCGTAGTCGCGCAGGTCCGCCTTGAAGCCCAGCTTGTGGTTGGCCTCCACGGTGTCGTAGCCCTGGTCCTGCAAGGCATAGGCGCGGATCTTGTTGGCAAGGCCGATGCCGCGCCCTTCCTGGCGCATGTACAAAAGCACGCCCTTGCCCTCGCCCGCAATCTGGCACATGGCCGCCGCCAGCTGGCCGCCGCAGTCGCAGCGCATGGAACCCAGCACGTCGCCGGTCAGGCATTCGCTGTGCACGCGCACCAGCACCGGCTCGCCGGGGGTGATGTCGCCCTTGACGAGCGCCAGGTGGGTTTCGTCGTGCAGTTCGTTCTCGTACGCGATGACGCGGAATTCGCCGTACTTGGTGGGCATCTTCGCTTCTGCCACGCGCTTTACGGACAAAAGGCCCGACTGCATGCGGTAGCGGATGAGATCGCGGATGGTGGCGATCTTCATGTCGTGCTTTTTCGCAAACTCGATCAGGTCGGGCATGCGGGCCATTTCGCCGTCGTCGCGCATGATCTCGCAGATCACCGCCGCGCCCTTCAGCCCGGCCAGCTTCGAAAGATCGACGCTGCCCTCGGTCTGCCCGGCGCGCACCATCACGCCGCCCTTCTGGGCCCGCAGCGGAAAGATGTGGCCGGGGGTCACCAGGTCTTCGGGCTGGGCCTCGTCGGCCACGGCGGCCAGGATGGTGGTGGCGCGGTCGGCGGCGGAAATGCCCGTGGTCACGCCCTTGCGCGCCTCGATGGACACCGTGAAGTTGGTGCCGAACTTCGAGCCGTTGCGGCGGGTCATCATGGGCAGTTGCAGCTTGTCCACCTGCGCCGGTTCAAGGGCCAGGCAGATCAGGCCGCGCCCGTGCGTGGCCATGAAGTTGATGATTTCCGGGGTGATGTGCTGGGCGGCGATGGTCAGGTCGCCTTCGTTCTCGCGGTCTTCATCGTCCACCAGGATGATCATCCGACCCTTGCGGATTTCCTCGATGGCTTCCTCGGTCTTGCAAATGGGCATGGCTACCTCTGGATATGCGGCGCCGCCCCGTACGGGCGCGGCGTTCTGGACATGGGTGAAGACCCGGCCCCGGCGTTCTGCGAAAACGCCTAGAAGCCGTGTTCCTTCAGGAATTCCACGGTCAGCGCACCGCCCCCGCCGGAGCCGGAGGCAGCATGGCTGGTGGCGGATGGACCGCCCTGCCATGCCGAAAGCATGCGCTGCACGTACTTGCCGATGAGGTCCGTCTCCATGTTCACGCGGACTCCGGGCTTCCACCCTGCGATGGTGGTAACCCGCTGCGTTTCGGGGATAACGTTGACCTCCAGAAAATCCGGGCCGCAATGATTAACCGTCAGGCTCACCCCGTCAAGGGCCACGGAGCCCTTGGGGATGACCTGGGGGCCGAATTCCTGCGGAAACTTCAGCCGGTAGCGGCGCGATTGGCCTTCTTCGCGCACCTCGGCCACGGTGGCCACGCAGTCCACGTGGCCCGCCACCATGTGCCCGCCCAGCCGGTCGCCCATGGTCAGCGCGCGTTCCAGGTTCACCCTGTCGCCGGCCTTGAGGTCGGCCAGGGTGGTCAGGCGCATGGTTTCCGCAGAGGCGTAGCAGGTGTACCACACGGCATCGCGGCTGCCGCCGTGGGTTTCCACGGTCAGGCACACGCCGTTGGCCGCGATGGATTCACCCACCACGATGTCGGACAGCATGAACAGGGGCCGGATGCGCAGGCGGGTTTCCTTGCCCGCGCCCTCCACGGCCACGATGCCGCCCTGTCCCTGAATGATGCCGGTGAACATGAACTGTCTCCGAGGCGGCGCGCCGCCGTTGTCTGGAACGTATCACTACGCCTTGGGGCGCAGTGTGATGACAAGGTCTTCGTCGCTGGTGGCGGTGGCGGCCACGCGCAGGCCCAGCGCATCGTCCATGCGCAGGGGCGCGCGCCCGTCGAACAGGGGGCGCGCCGCGTTGTCGCCCAGCACCTTGGGGGCCAGGTGCAACTCGAATTCATGCACCAGCCCGGCTTCCAGCAGGGCCAGCCCCAACTGGCCGCCGCCCTCGCACAGCACGTACAGGCAACCGGCTTCGCTGCGCAACCGGGCCAAGCCCGCGCGCAGATCCAGCCCAGTGCCGCCCGTGCTCTGTGTGCCGTTCAGGCTCGGCAGGCCCCACACCCGTGCGCCGGTGGCGCGCACCGTGTCCGCTGCCGGGGATGCCGCAGCGGCCTCGGTGGTCCAGAAAATGGCGTCCGCCGCCCGCTGTTGCAGCAGAACAAGGGCGCCAGCCCGCGCGGCCACCTCGTCCATGCGCGAGGTGACGGCCACGGCCAAAGGCTGGCGGCGCGGGGCGGCTGCATCGTCAACGTTGGGGCACCCCCCCTGGGGGGCGACGGGAAAAGCATCCGAAAAATCGCCGCAGCGGGCGGTCAGCAGCGGGTTGTCGGCGAACAGGGTTCCACCGCCCACCAGCACCGCCCCCCCGGCATGGCCCGCGCCCGCGCGGATGGCATGCACCCGGCGGCGCGAAGCCGCGCAGCTTATCCACTGCGAATGGCCCGTGCGGGTGGCGATGCGCCCGTCCAGCGTGCTGGCCAGCTTCAGGATGACGTAGGGCAGGTCCGTCTTTTTCCAGGTGACGAAGTCGGCCACCAGGTCGCGGCAGTCCTGCTCGCACACGCCCATCCCGCGCTCGCCCATATCCACCCGCACGCCGTGCTGGCGCAAAAATTCCGCGCCGCCCCGGGCCACCGGGTTGGGGTCGGCCATGCCCACCACCACGTGGCGGATGCCCGCCGCCAGCACCGCCTGCGAGCAGGGGGGCGTCTTGCCGTGGTGGTTGCACGGCTCCAGCGTGACCACCAGGGTGCAGGCTGCCGGGTCCACGCCGTTTGCCG
Organism: Desulfovibrio sp.; assembly: GCA_031287575.1. Classification (GTDB taxonomy): domain Bacteria; phylum Desulfobacterota; class Desulfovibrionia; order Desulfovibrionales; family Desulfovibrionaceae; genus Cupidesulfovibrio. The sequence continues at coordinate 29,195 of JAITSV010000012.1, read as the reverse complement.
TCGCGTCGCGCAGGCATTCCACCTCGGCGTGGGGCATGCCGCAGGCCGTGTGATAGCCGCGCGCCACCACCTGGCCGTCGCGCACCAGCACGGCGCCCACCGTGGGGTTGGGCGCGGCGCGCCAGCGGCCCCGCCGGGCAAGGGCGATGGCCTCGCGCATGAAAATTACGAACGGATGCGGCGCGGTCATGTGCGCTACCTGCCCCCGCAGGCGCAGCCGCCACCGCAGCCCCCACCCTGATCGGGAGCCGGGGCATCCGGCGGCAGGCACGGGCCGCCCGTGCGCGGGGTGAAGGGCAGCACCTCGTAGTGCACGCCCGATTCGCGCAGCATGTCCTCGGCCAGTTGGTCGGGGTACGATTCCGCGTACCGGATGGCCGTGACGCCGCAGTTGATGAGCATCTTGGTGCAGATCAGGCAGGGCTGGGTGGTGCAGTAGATTTCCGAGCCAGCCAGCGAAATGCCGTGGATGGCGGCCTGCACGATGACGTTCTGCTCCGCGTGCAGCCCCCGGCAGATTTCGTGGCGCTGGCCGGAGGGCACGCCAAGCTGGGCGCGCAGGCAGCCCACGTCCAGGCAGTGGGCCACGCCCGAGGGCGCGCCGTTGTAGCCCGTGGCCAGGATGCGCTTGTCCTTCACCGCGATGGCCCCCACCTTGCGCCGGGTGCAGGTGGAACGCTCGGCCACGAGGTAGGTGATCTCCATGAAGTACTGGGGCCAAGGGAGGCGGGACAGCGTGGACATGGGCACCTCTGCGGCTAGGGTATACACGGTGTCGCCACAAGGCGCCTTTTGGCCCCTGCCAGTGTCAGCCCGCCTTTTCCATGCCGTCACGTACGGCAAGAGTACGTTCCGTCATGCAAAGGCGTCCTTCCTCGGCAGGGTCCAAAAATCCCTCTTGTGCCGACACCTCGCACTGCGGTCACGCCGCTCGGAAGAGCGGTGGAAGCTCCGTGCTCGGGTAAAAAACGGGAAGGGAGCCGTATCAAACACCGGGGCGGTTGTCCGCCCCGGTGTCGTCAGGTCGTCAATGCGGTGGGTGCGGCTGGCCTACCAGGCGAACAGCGGGAACTGCCGCGCGAAGACTTCCACTTCGCGGCTGATGGCCGCAAGGCGGGTCTCGTTGTTCACGTTGGCCAGGGCGTCCACGATCCACGCGGCCACTTTTTCCATTTCCGCTTCCTTCATGCCGCGCGTGGTCAGGGCGGGGGTGCCCAGGCGCACGCCGGAGGTCACGAAGGGCGAACGGGTCTCGAAGGGCACCGTGTTCTTGTTGGCGGTCATGCCCGCCTTGTCCAGCGCGTGCTCGGCGTCTTTGCCGGTGATGTCCTTGGACGTCAGGTCCATGAGCATCAGGTGGTTGTCGGTGCCGCCGGAAACCAGGTCGTACCCGGCGGCGGTCAGGCAACCGGCCAGCGTGACGGCGTTCTTCACCACCTGCTTCTGGTAGTCGGCAAAGGTGGGGCGCAGCGCTTCGCCAAAGGCCACCGCCTTGGCCGCGATGACGTGCATCAGTGGGCCGCCCTGGATGCCGGGGAAAATCTGGCTGTTCAGGGTCTTGGCGTTGTCCTCGTCGGACAGGATCATGCCGCCGCGCGGGCCGCGCAGGGTCTTGTGGGTGGTGGTGGTGGTGTAGTGGGCCTGCCCGATGGGGGTGGGATGCAGGCCGGTGGCCACCAGGCCCGCGATGTGGGCCATGTCCACCATCAGCTTGGCGCCCACTTCGTCGGCAATGGCGCGGAAGCGGGCAAAGTCGATGGTGCGCGGGTAGGCGCTGGCACCGGCCACGATCAGGGCGGGCTTGTGCTCGCGGGCAAGGGCGGCCACTTCGTCGTAGTCGATGTAGCCGGTTTCCTTCTTCACGCCGTAGAACACCACGTTGTACAGGCGGCCGGAGAAGTTCACCGGGCTGCCGTGGGTCAGGTGTCCGCCGTGCGAAAGGTTCATGCCCAGGATGGTGTCGCCCGGCTTCAGGCAGGCGAAGTACACGCCCATGTTGGCCTGGCTGCCGGAATGGGGCTGCACGTTGGCGTAGCCGCAGCCGAAGATGGCCTTGGCCCGGTCGATGGCCAGGTTTTCCGCGATGTCCACGAATTCGCAGCCGCCGTAGTAGCGCTTGCCGGGGTACCCTTCGGCGTACTTGTGGGTCAGCACGCTGCCCTGGGCCTGGCGGACGGCGGCGGAGACGAAGTTCTCGGACGCGATGAGTTCGAGCTTGCCGGTCTGACGTTCGATTTCAAGAGTGACCGCGCGACCCACTTCCGGGTCTTGAATCAGCAGTTCGTCCATGGTTCGCCTCCGTGAATGGTTGCGGTCGCGTGGCGTCAGGATGCCGCGCGACCTCTGGAAATATCGTTCTCCCGTGCCCGGTTGGAGGGTGGGAGATGTTCTGCAAGCCTCCGGCGGGCAGGGACGGCAGCCGTTATGTGCGCGCACAGCGCGAACATTACGGCTGCCGATAGCAGCGATGGCCAAGCCCCCTGCACCCCCGTTCAGGCAAGCGGGGTCGGACAAAGTCCGATATCGAGCGGGACTGCAAACGTGCGGAGCGCGAGGCGGGGACGAGGAAAAAAGCCTTTTTGCGGAAGAAGTGTGCGGCAGCCGTTAGGTGAGTCTTCGAACCTTACGGATGGCGACCGCAGCGCGCTCTTCGGTATTCGACTGGAGCAAAAAGGCTTTTTGACGACGTAACCGACCGCGATACGTGCGTTTGCGCGGCTAGCCAGCCCAGCGCTTGTAGAGCATGCAGCAGTTCGTCCCGCCAAAGCCGAACGAATTGCACAGCACGTATTCGGGCTGGTACTTTTCCGAGCCGCCCGCCATGTAGTTCAGGTCGCATTCCGGGTCGGGCGTTTCGCGGTTGATGGTGCCAGGGATGATGCCGGTGTGCAGCGCCATGACGCTGAACACGCCTTCCATCCCGCCCGCGGCGCCCAGCAGGTGCCCGGTCATGGACTTGTTGGCCGTGATGCGGATGTTTTTGGCGTGGTCGCCGAACACCAGCTTGATGGCCTTGGTTTCGCACAGGTCGTTGAGGTGCGTCGAGGTGGCGTGGGCGTTGATATGGTCCACGTCCTCGGGGCGGATGCCCGCCTCGTCGATGGCGGCGCGCATGGCCTGCGCCATGCCCAGGCCGTCCTCGTGCGGGGCGGTCATGTGGTAGGCGTCGCCGGACGCGCCGTAGCCCACCACTTCGGCGTAGATGGTGGCGCCGCGCGCCTGCGCCGATTCCAGCGATTCCAGCATCAGGAAGCCGGAGCCTTCACCGATGACGAAGCCGTCGCGGTCGTTGTCGAACGGGCGCGAGGCCTTGGTGGGGGCGTCGTTGTTGGCGGTGGACAGCGCCTTCAGCGCGGTGAAGCCGGAAACGCCCATGGGCGTGATGGTGGCTTCCACCCCGCCGGTGATCACCGCGTCGCAACGGCCCATGAAGATGTCGGTGTAGGCATAGCCAATGGCATGCTGGCCCGACGCACAGGCGCTGGTGGTGACCAGGTTGGGCCCCTTGGCCCCGGTGAAGATGGAAACCTGACCCGGCGCCATGTTGGAGATCAGCATGGGGATCATGAACGGCGAGACGCGGTTGGGGCCGGACTCGACGAGCTTGGAGTGGAAGACCTCGATGGTCTCCAGCCCGCCAAGGCCCACGCCCAGCAGCACGCCCACGCGGTGCGCGTTGGCGTCGTCGATGACGAGGCCGGAATGCTCGACGAGCATCTTGCCGGTGGCCACCGCGAACTGGACGAAACGGTCCATGCGCTTGGCCTGCTTGGCCGGCATGTACTTTTCTGGGTCGAAGCCCTTGACCTCGCCCGCGATGCGCGAGGTGTACTCCGAAGCGTCGAAGTGGGTGATGGGCCCGATGCCGGACGTTCCGGCCACCAGGTTCTCCCAGCTTGCCGCAAGGTCGTTACCAAGGGGGGTGATGGCCGCAAGGCCGGTCACGACGACACGCTTTCCGGTCATTAAGTGTACCTCTTGGCGGTAGTGGGCCGAACCCGCGCAAACGGGATGAATGTGGAACGATGGCGAGCAGTTGCGCGCCGTTGGCGTGGTTCCGGCCGTGCGGAGGAAAAGCGCGAGAGCGTCTTATGACCTCGTCATAAGACGCCCGCATGCGATCTTCGTTGCGTGAAGAACAGGCCCTACTGCTTGTTCTTGATGTAGGCGATGGCGTCCTGGACCTTGAGGATCTTCTGGGCATCGTCGTCGTCGATTTCGATGCCGAATTCCTCTTCCATGGCCATTATCAGTTCGGTCAGGTCGAGCGAGTCGGCGCCAAGGTCTTCCACGAAGGAGGCTTCGGGCTTCACTTCCTCGGCGGACACGCCAAGCTGATCCATGATGATTTTGCTGATCTTTTCTTCAACGGACATGGTCCCTCCAATGCTGTTTTTCTCGGTTCGGTGCCGGTCGGTGCTGCGTACGCGGCGTTCTGCACAAGCCGTTTCGTCCGGGATGCCTGTTGTACGGCTGGCAACGCCTGCCTGCAAGCATTCCGTGGCGGGGATTTGCTGGCAAATCCTCGCGGGCGGTCCCTTCATTCCTGTGGCGGGCAATCCTAGCAGTACATGCCGCCGTTGACGGCGATGACCTGCCCGGTGATGTAGCCCGCCTTATCGGAAGCCAGAAAGGCCACGGCATCGGCGATGTCCTGGGGGTGTCCCAGGCGCCGGAGCGGGATGGCTTCGATATATGCCGCGCGAACCTCGTCGGTGAGCTTCGCGGTCATGTCTGTTTCGATGAAGCCGGGGGCCACGGCGTTGACCGTGACGTTGCGCCCGGCAAGTTCCTTGGCGGCGGACTTGGTCATGCCGATCAGGCCCGCCTTGGCGGCGGAATAGTTGACCTGCCCGGCATTGCCCATCTGCCCCACCACCGAGGTGATGTTGACGATGCGGCCCCTGCGCTGCCTGGTCATCAGTTTGGCGGCCTCGCGCAGGCAGGTGAACGCGCCGGAAAGGTTGACGTCCAGCACGCGGTCGAAGTCGTCGTCCTTCATGCGCAGGATAAGCCCGTCCTTGGTGATGCCCGCGTTGTTCACGAGCACGGCCAGGGTGACCTTTTCCCGGATTTCTTCCTGAAAGAACGCGGCCACGGCGGCGGCGTCGGAAACGTCCAGCCGGAATGCCCGCGCCGAACCGCCCGCGGCGTTGATGCCGGCTGCCACGGCTTCGGCTTCCTCGGGCTTGCTCACGTAGGTGAGGTAGACCTGAAAGCCCTCGCGGGCCAGCGTTTCCGCCACGGCCTTGCCGATGCCCCGGGAGCCCCCGGTGACCAGCGCGGTGGAAGTGAGTTCGCTCATTCGGCCTTTCTCATGTTGCGGGTTGCAAAGGGCACCGCCTTATACCGCAAAGACAGTGCGACTTCAATTGGCCCGTTTCGGGGTACCCTGAGGGGAGACAGTTGATTTTTTAAGGAGTCCCATCAACCAAGCGAAAGTTGATTTTTTGTTGCTGGCGAGGAAAACGAGTCTGCCATGAGGGAATATACTCTTATCGTATTTGACCGAGATGGCAGACGACGTTTGACCGCTCTGCGCTCGATGCCCGTATGGCTCGCAGGCTCGCCTGACGGGCACGCTACGCGCCCTTCGGGTCGGAAGCCAGCGGCAAAAAGGCAGCTTTCGCCTAGAAATGGAGCAGGGCGGCACCCCAGGTAAACCCACCCCCGAACGTGGCCAGCAGCGCGCGCATGCCGGGGCGCAGCACGCCCTTGGCCCGCGCGTCGGCAATGGCCAGCGGTACGGACGCCGCGGAGGTGTTGCCCACCTCGTGCAGGTTCACGAACACGCGGTCGGCGGGAATGCCCAGGCGGTCGCCCACGGCCTCGATGATGCGCAGGTTGGCCTGGTGCGGAATGAGCAGGGCCACGTCGTCGATGGTCAGGCCGTTGCGGGCCAGCACGTCCTGGCTGATGGCGGCCATGTTGCGCACGGCGTGCTTGAACACGTCGCGACCGTTCATCTGCACGAAGAAGTCGTCGCCCACCGGATCGCCCTTGGCGTAGGGGGTGTGGGTACCGCCGCCGATGGTCAGCAGGCCGCCCAGGTTGCCGTCGGACGCGCAGAGCACGTCTTCGAGCAGGGCGCCCTGGCCGTCGGCGGTAATCACGGATGCGCCCGCACCATCGCCGAACAGCACGCAGGTGGTGCGGTCGGCCCAGTTCAGGCGGCGGGTCAGCGCTTCGGTGGCGGTCAGCAGCACGCGGGCCTCGGGCTGGGCGGCCACGATGGCGCGGGCCATGGACAGGCCGTACACGTAGCCCGAGCAGGCGGCGTTGAAATCGAAGGCCATGGCGCCCACGATGCCCAGCTTGGCTTCCACCAGGCAGGCGGTGTTGGGGCACAGGTAATCGGGCGTGCAGGTGGCGTTGATGACGTGGGTGATCTCGCCCGGTTCCATGCCCGCGTCGGCCAGGGCCAGGCGGGCGGCTTCCGCCGCCGCGTCGGAGGCGTTCTGCCCCTCGGCCAGACGGTGGCGCTGCCGGATGCCGGTACGGGTGGTGATCCACTCGTCGGTGGTCTCCACGAATTTCTCAAGGTCGAAGTTGGTCAGCACGTCCACGGGAGTGTACGCACCAAACCCCCTGACCCGGCAGGCAATATCGCGCGATGCTGTCATGTGGCTGATTCCGGTCGGCGCGCGGGGCGCCGCAGGTGCAGGGTGGGGGACGCAGGGCCTTTCACCGTCAGGGGCGTCTGTCGGAATCGCTCCGGCAGTGCGGGCGAAACCGCGTTTCGCCGTCCGGCACCGGAAGGAGCGTTTCCGGGGCCGCCCTATTTGATGGCCTTGCCGTAGCGGGTGAGCTCCTCGTTGGCGCTGATGGCCTTGACGAGGCGTTCGTTGGTCTTCTTTTCCACGAAGGTGGCGGCCAGCTTTACGGCGCTGCGCACGGCCTTGGAGTTGGACTTGCCGTGGCAGACGAAGGCAATGCCCTGCAAACCGAGCAGGGGGGCGCCGCCGTATTCGGCATAATCCACGAACTGGGCAAAGCGGCGGAAGGCGGATTTGGCGAGCAGGGTGCCGATCTTGGGCAGCAGGCCGGAGAGCAGTTCGCGCTTCAGCACGCGGCCCAGCGACGTGCTGAGCCCTTCGCTCAGCTTCAGCGCCACGTTGCCCACAAAGCCGTCGCAGACCACCACGTCCACCTCGCCGCTGAAAATGTCGCGGCCTTCCACGTTGCCCACGAAGTTGATGCCGTTCTGGGCCAGCTTGAACAGTTCGTAGGCTTCCTTGACCTGGGTGTTGCCCTTGCCTTCTTCCTCGCCGATGCTCAGAAGGCCGATGCGCGGCGAATCGCACGCCAGCAGGTCGCGCGCGAAGGCGTCGGCCATGAGGCCGAACTGGAACAGGTGGTGCGGCTTGCAATCCACGTTGGCCCCCACGTCCAGAAGGACGATGGGGTTCTTTTCCGTGGGCATGATGGAGGCAAGCGCGGGCCGGTCCACGCCGGGAATGCGGCCCATGATGAACATGCCGCAGGCCACCGTGGCGCCGGAATGCCCGGCGCTGACGATGCCGTGGGCCTGGCCGTCGCGCACCAGGCGGCAGGCCACCTGGATGGACGCATCCTTGCGGCGGCGCAGGATGTCCGAAGGCTTTTCGTCCATGCCCGCGACTTCGCTGGCGTGGACAACGTCATAGGCGACGCCGTCAAGGGGAATCCTGGCCAGTTCCGCCCGCACCTTCGCCTGGTCGCCGACCAGCAGAAGGGCGATCCCCTTGTCGCGCGCCGCCTCGATCGCGCCGGGGACCACCACGGAGGGGCCGAAATCCCCCCCCATGGCATCCACGGCGATGATGGTCGCGTTATTCATTAGGCTGAGCGACCACCTGACGGCCCTTGTAGGTGCCGCAGCTCGGGCAGGCGCGGTGCGGAACGGTGGGCTCGCCGCAGGCGCAGTACACGATGGTGGGGACGGCCACGCGATCGTGCGAACGGCGCATACCCTTCTTGGACTTGGACTTCTTGTTCTGCTGAACGGCCATGACGTTCCTCTCCTGGATGTCCCGCCGAGGGCGGCGGGGGTTGTGCTACTTCTTTTCGATGGTAAGGCCGCGCAGGGCGGCAAGCCTGGGGTCGCCTTCCTCGCTCTTGCAGGAGCAGGGGGCGACGTTCAGGTTGCTTCCGCACGACGGGCACAGGCCCTTGCACCCGGCGGAGCACAGCGGCTTCGCCGGCAGGGCCAGCAGAAATTCTTCCCACAGCAGGCCGGACAGGCTTATTTCAACGCCCTGCCCGGAAGGGGAAATGCGGATCACTGCCGCGTCCACGTCCTCGAAATCGCTGTCCGTCTCGGGTTCAGCCATGACCGTCTTGCCGTGCTTGCGCGCGTCGTCTTGCGCATGCGGTTGGGCGGGCTGCTGGGCCGGAAACGGCTCGAAGCTGTCGAAGGACTGGTCGATGGCCAGTTCCGCCGGTTCCGCGCAACGGTCGCACGGCGCGCTGATGCGCCCCGTGAGTCTGCCGCGCACAAGGCAGCCGTCGTCCTGCGGCAGCAGGAACACCGAGCCGCGCAGCGGTTCGATGATGGTGAACGGCAGTGAAAACTCGGCGATGGGACCCTGCCAGACGGACTGGTCGTCAACCTCGTACTCGCCGCCGCCCGCCGGAATGTCCTTGAGCGGAATCCAAATCTGGTGCATGGCTACCTCGCGAGCAGCGATTACTACATGCGAACCCTTCGGGCTGTCAAGAAAGGGGTTGCGTTTTTCGGGGCGGCGGTATAAGACTCCCATCTCTCGCGGCGGCAAACACCCAGAATGCGTCCGGAACGTGCCCGGCACATCGGTCGACGCCCGCCCCGCGCGGCGCCCCGGCGGCAGAACGCCACCGGCGGCACACCAGAACGACCACGCGAACTTTGCACATATACGGAGGAAAGTCATGTCCAAGCAGTGCGATGTGTGCGGCAAGAAGGCCCAGGTCGGCCACCATGTGAGCCACTCGAACATCAAGACCAAGCGTCGCTTCGAGCCGAACCTGCAGAGCGTCCGCCACCAGTACCCCAACGGCGAAGTGAAGACCCTCAGCGTCTGCACCCGCTGCCTGCGCTCCGGCGCGGTGGTGAAGCCCGCCGTCCGCAAGGTCGCCTAAGGCTTTCCGATCCGAGCGTTCAAAAGCCCCGGTGGTTTCCGCCGGGGCTTTTTGGCGTTGTCGTTCCGGGCGCGGCAATGGCCCTTCGTCACGCAAACGTCGTCGTTCATCCGGCGCGCGGCGCTTTCCGCCAGCGGCGGATGCGGGGTAGGGTAGGTCATGTTCTGGACGCTTCCCGCCCTGCTGGCGGCCCTGCTGGCCGCGCTGGACGCCACCCTGCTGCGCCGCCTGGCCGGTGACCTGCCCCCGGCCCGCATGGTGGCCTATCCGGTATTCTGGAGCCTGCCGCCGTTTCTGGCGTTGCTGGCGGCACGCGGCGTGCCCGACCTGCCCGCGCCGTTCTGGCTGGCCACCCTTGCCGCCGTGCCGGTGAACATGGCCGGGCACCTGCTCACGGCGTGGGCGGTGCGCATGGCGCCGGTTTCGCGCACGGTGCCCTACCTGTGCTTTTCCCCCGTCTTCGTGGTGGTGCACGAATACCTGCTGCTGGGGGTCGCGCCGCGCCCGGCGGGGGTGGCCGGGGTACTGCTGGTGGTGGCGGGCAGCTGGGTACTGAACGCGGGCGGAGTAGGAAATCATGCGCGGGGTCAAGGTGGAGGCGGCGGTGGCATCATGGCCCGGCTGCTGCGCCCCTTCCGCACCCTGGCCGCCGAGCGCGGCGCGCGGGTCATGCTGGGGGTGGCCCTGTTGTGGGGCCTGGGCAGCGTGCTGAATCGCCAGATGGTCCTGTACGCCACGCCTGCCGTGGCTGGCGGGGTGTTCTTCGCCGTCTACGGTCCGGCCATGCTGGCGGCGCTGATGGTGTTCGGCGGGGTGCGCCCGCGCATGCTCGTGGACAGGCCGGTGCGGGGCTTGGCCATGGGCATGGTGCTGTTTCTCGCCGCGTACGTGCACTTCACGGCCATGAGCCTGACCACGGCCGCCAACATGATCGCGGTGAAGCGGCTGGACGGTGTGTTCGCCGTGCTGTTCGACCATGTGTCTGAAAGATGGCGCAGCGCGCGCCGGCGAGGCACGGTTGACGCAAGCACAGGGAGGCGTCCGCTCCGGGATGGCAGCTTGCCCGGTGCGGCGCTGATGGCTGGCGGGGCTGCGTTGGTGGTGCTGGCGTCCTGACGGCTGCACTTTCTGATGCCGCCTTGTCCAGACGGCTGGCGTCACGCGGCGCGGGCGTAACGCATCCAGTGGCGCAGCGCCTTCATTCCCCGCATTTTTCCGGCGGGATACGTCTTGCCGCCTGGCCCTTCCGTGACTATCCTTGCAGAATCGGCGTACGCGGACATGCCGCTTCGCGCCGTCTCTTCGTCCCCGTTTCCCGCGCCCCGCATGCCACGGTGCAGGTCCACGGACATACTTCCACGCACCCGGCGCACCCTTCCCACCGCAACCATCCCGGAGCCCCCATGCCCCGTCTTGGTCTTGTCCTTCTGTTGGTCCCCTTTCTGGAATTCTACGTGCTGGTGGAGGTGGGCGCGCGCATCGGGGCGTTCAACGCCGTGCTGCTGGTGATCCTGTTCGCCATGGTCGGGGTGTGGCTGGCCCGTACCCAGGGCATGGGCACGCTGGCGCGCATCCAGCAAAGCCTGGCCCAGGGCGTGCTGCCCGCCGACGAGATGCTGGACGGGCTGTTCCTGCTGCTGGCGGGCCTTTTGATGGTCTTTCCGGGCTTCGTGTCCGACGCATTCGGGATTCTCCTGCTGTTGCCTCCGGTGCGCAGGCTGGCCGCGCACCTGCTGCGGCGGCACATGAACGCCACCATGCAGGCAGAGGGCCGCGCAGGCGGTTCGTCGGTGCACGTGCGTACCTGGTATTTCGGCCCCGGCGGGGCACGACACACCGAAACCTTCGGCGGCGGGCCCATGTTCGGCCCCAATGCCGACGGCCCAGATGGACTGGACGGGCCTGATGGCCCGACCGGCCCGAATGACCTGAACGGCCAGAAAGGCCCCAATGGCAGCGGCCCCCATCCCTATGGTCCGGACCATGGGGGCGGCGGCGGGGACAGCCGGAATCCCCGGCAGGAACCCCGCCGCACCGTGGTCATCGACTGCGAACCGGTGGAGCCTTCCGGCCAGTCGGATACCCCCGGTGCGTCCCGCGAGCCGGGCAAGGCTGGCGGCACGGCGGGTGGTTCGTCCGATGATTTTTCGGGCGACTCTTCGGGCGGTTCGGGCGCGCGCTAGCGCATCCGCTCCCGGTTCCTCCATCCACGGTTTTCACACTTTCCATGGCACCCCCCAACGGATCAGACCGCTTCCGCCGCCCCCGGCAGGTGCGCTCCGGCGGCGCTTCTGCCCTGGCCGGGCGCTCCGCCTTGGCCTCCGGACTGGGGGCGCGGCCTGAAGACGTGGCGGCAGCCCTGCGCCGCAGGCCCGTGTTGCCCCTGTGCTGGCGCGACCTGAGCGTGCCCGTTCCCCCGGCCCAGAACGCGGCGCTGCCCGCGCCGCTGCCGCCACTGCCCCCATGTACCGGGCAGTGCCTGCCGCGCTGGCGGCTGGTGCTGGAGGCGCGCAACATCCCGTTCATGGCCGTGCGCCGGGGCGAGCGCCAGCACCTCTTCGTGCCCGCCCTGTACGAGCGGTTGGCCCGGCAGGAACTGCTGGCCGCCGAGGGCGAGGACGCCGCCGCCCGTGCCCGCCCCCCCGCGCCGCCGCCCGCCCCCCTGCGCGCCAACGTGCACCTGACCCTGCTGGGTCTGCTGCTGCTGGCCCTGTGGCACGGGGTGCGCATGGGCTGGTGGTGGGACATGCCCCTGCCCCTGCCCGACCTGGATCCCGACGTGTGGCGCGACGCCGGGGCCATGGACGTCTATTACACCGTCGCGCGCGGGCAGTGGTACCGGGTGGTCACGGCCCTGACCCTGCACGCCGACAGCCCGCACCTGTTCGGCAATATCCTGTTCGGCAGCTTCTTTCTGATTCCCCTGTGCCGCCGCGTGGGCAGCGGCCCCGGATGGCTGCTGACCATCCTGGCGGGCGCGGGCGGCAACGTGCTGAACGCGCTGGCGCGCCCCGCCTCGCACGTCAGCCTGGGCTTTTCCACGGCGCTGTTCGGCGCGGTGGGGGTGCTGTCCGGGCTGCTGGCGGTGGAGGGCGGCTGGAGCGGCTGGCGGCGCATGGTGGTGCCGCTGGCCGCCGGGCTGGCCATTCTGGGCATGCTGGGCAGCGAAGGGGAGCACACCGACCTTGGCGCGCACCTGTTCGGTCTGGTGGCGGGCGTGGTGGTGGGCATGGCGGCGCAGGGGCTGCGCGAACGCTGGGGCCCGCCGCCCCGCTGGCTGGAATGGCTGGCGGGCGCGGCCTGCGCCGCGTTGCTGGCCGGATGCTGGATGCTGGCGTTGCGGTAGCCGTTGCCTGCCGCACGGGTGGCTTTTGCCGCCAACGCAAGACTGCCGTGGAGTCGCCTCCACGGCAGTCTTGCGTTGTTGCCTTTTCGGTGTTTCCGGCTATTGGGCCTGTGCCGTTGCCGGGGCGGGAGTGCCCGGGGTGTCCGTGGCGCCCACGCCGGGCGGCGGCGGGGGCGGGGTGGGCACCGGCATGGGCTGGGGCGTTGCCGGGGCGTTGTCCCGCGGCTGCGGGCCGGGCAGGGGCACGGCAGGGGCCTCCGGCGTCGCGGGCGGCTGGCCGGGCTGTGCAGGCTGCACGGGCTGCTGCGTCGCGGGCGCGGCGGGGGCGGTACCGTTGCCATCGCCGGGCGCGGGCTGCGGCAGGGCCGGTGCGTCGGGTGCCGGGGCCTGATCGCCGGTGACGGCGGGGTCGGGCGTCGCCGCATCGTCAGGCAGCGTGGGCTGGATGGGTTGGACGGGTTGGACGGGCTGGACGGGCTGGACGGGGCCGGAACGTTCCGCCAGCACGTACTCGCGGTCCACGATCCACTGGCGGTGCACCTCGCGCAGATCGGCGGGCTTGTCGGCCCATTCCGCGAAGCGGTCGGCGCGCATGGCCACCACCAACTGCGGGAACACCGCCATGGCGGCGCGCAGCGAGTCCTCGTCGGAAAGCTCCTCGATGTTGGACCCCGCATAATAGGTGTAGGTGCCGGAGTACACCTTGTAGCTCACCGGGTGGTACCCCTTGCGGATGTACTCGCCCATCAGCTCGGCCTGGGCGCGGGGGCTCATGACCGGGTCCAGCGAGGGCGCGGTGAACAGGGCGGCGGGCACGATGAGCGCGGTGACGAAGGCGGCAAGGGTCAGCAGGCCGCCTTCGGGGCGGCTGCGGTCCACGGCCTTCCACAGCAGCACGGCGAAGACCAGGGTAATGCCCGCCAGGACGGGCGCGCCGCGCGCGATGTCGAGCAGGGCCAGCACCTGCGGCTGAAAGCGCACGCGCGCCATGTCCGGCGCCCACTGCCACAGGGAAAGAGCGCCCAGGCCCAGCGCCAGCACCAGCAGCAGCAGTGCCGTCAGGCCGAAGTACATGCGGCTGCCGAACCCGTTCAGCCGCAGCAGGGCGCGGGCGGTGACCACGGCCAGCAGCGGGAACAGCGGCAGCAGGTAGATGACGATCTTGATGCTGACGGCGGTCAGCAGGGCGAACGAGGTGGCCAGCGCCAGCCAGACGTAGGCCATGCCGTCGCCCTGGCCCTTGCGGGTGGCCAGCACGGCGCGCATGGACGCGGGGGTGAAGGCCCGGCCCCACGGCAGGAACGGCAGCATCAGGGTGAACGGCAGCCACGCGGCGGGGAAGGTGGCCAGGTAGTGCCACCACGGCTGTTCGTGATGCCAGGCGGCGGTGGCGCGGTCCACGATCTGGTGGCGCAGGATGTTGCGGATGAGGTCGGCGTAGCCTTCGAACCACACCGCGCCCACCCATGCCAGCAGGGTGGCCAGCATGATGCCGCCGCCGATGGCCACGTCCATGCGGTTCAGGCGGCGGGGCATGCCGCGCCACAGCCCGTAGGCCACGCCCGCCAGCAGCGGAAAGGCCATGCCGAACGGCCCCTTGACCAGGGTGGCCACGGCGGCCAGGGCAAAGGCGGGGAGTATCCAGCGGAACGCCAGGGGCAGGCGCAGGCCCCGGTACATGCAGATGTGGGCCAGGGTGATCACCGCCGCGAACAGCAGGTCCATGCGGGCGTAGTGGGTCACGCCCAGGAAGTACATGCCGCACAGCAGCACCAGACCCGCCGCGAACGATTCGCGCTTGTCGCATCCGGCCACCAGGCGGGCCAGGGCATAGGTGGCCCACAGCACCAGCAGGCCGGACACGGCGGCCCCCAACTGGAAGACCATGGGGCCGTCCACGCCGGGAATGGCGTCCAGCAGGCCGAGGAACCAGAAATATACCGGCGGTTTGTCCGGATAGGGAATGCCGTTCAGATGCGGCACCAGCCACTGGCCGGTGGCCAGCATGGTTTCATAGACGTTGCCGTGGCGGATTTCGTCCGAAAACCACAGGGACCGCGCATCCAGGGTGAAGGCCGTCTGCGCCGCGTAGATGAGCGTGAGCGGCAGCAGCGGGAACAGGGCCAGCAGATCGTACAGGCGGGTCAGGATGCCCCTGGGGCGTCCCCCGGCCTGCGGGGGCGGACAGGACCCGGCGGGTTTGCCGCCCGCGGAACCCGTGCCATTGGCGGCGGCGCCGGGCGGGGTCTGCGGCGTTTCCGGAGAAGCGGCGGCCTTGGACTGGGGGGCGGCGGTTTCGGTCTTCGGATCGGTCATAGGGGGGCGGTCCTGTGGGTGATGCGGTGTATGATGAAGGCGGCAAGGCTGCCCAGCAGAAGCCCCGCCAATATGTCGCTGGCGTGGTGCTGCCCCAGCAGCACCCGCGAATAGCCCACGGCGGCCACGTATCCGCCAAGGGCAAGGGATGCGGCCATGTGCTTCCAGCGCATGGCCAGCGGCGGGCAGGCCCCGGCGATTTCCGCCGTGTGGCCGGAGGGCAGCGAATTGTGCGGCCCGTCGAACGAAAATGGCACCCACGGCCCCGGCACGCCGGGACGGGTGCGCCCGGCGGCGATCTTGATCACCCGCACGAGCAGGAACGAAATCAGCAGTTGCACCGCCACGTAGGCAAGGACGAAGCGCACGGTGCGCGGGTCGTGGCGGCGTCGGGCGCGCCAGAACAGCGCTCCGTAGACCGCATACAGCGCCGGGTTGCCCCAGTCGGTCAGTACCATGACCAGGCTGGCCGTGTCGGAGTTGGCTTGCCGCCACGCGCGCCAGTAGGCGATCACCTCGTCCCCGGTGCCAAGGCACACGGTGGACATCGCAAGCAGCGCCAGCAGCGGCAGGGTGCACAGTAAATGGTGCGCAATGGGGTATGGCTGACGCATCGCCGCCTTATAGGGCGAAACCGCAATGAAGGGAAGGGCGCTGGCGTGCCGCGCCATGCGCCGTTGCCGGGGGGCGACCGAATCGGCCCAGAGACGCCCAGACACGTCCAGGCATGCCCGGACACGCCCGATATGCCCCGACCTGCGCCGGGTTGCCGCGTGTGCGAGAAAGGGCGGAACGGCCTTTTCCGCCCTGCCGGGACGCGACGTACAGTGTCGCGCGGCCAGGGTGCCTTGACGCCACTTTTCCGCTAGAGTATCTGGTACAGCTTTTCCGCAATACGGACCGTACGTCACGGAGGATGGAATGTTGTCGAAAATGATGGCTGGCGTGACCAGGCGCTGGAGTGCGCCGGGCGGGTACCGCGAGGTGCTCGGCGTCAGTCTGCCGCTGGTGGCGGGCATGGCCTCCACCACGGTCATGGAGTTCACCGACCGGCTGTTCCTGAGCCATTATTCGGTGGAGGCCATCGCCGCGGCCACGCCGGCTGCCGTGGTGCATCTGCTGTTTCTGCTCACCTGCATGGGCATCACGGGCTATGCGGGGGTGTTCATCGCCCAGTACATCGGTTCCGGCGCGCCGCACCGGGTGGGGGTGGCGCTGTGGCAGGGACTGCTGATGGCCTTCTTCTTCGGAGCATGCCTTGCCCTGTTGTGGTTCGCGGCGCCTGCCATCTTCGCCTTTGCCGGGCATCTGCCTGCCGTGCAGGCGGGAGAGATGGCCTACTTCCGCATGCTGGCGCTGGGGTCGGTGCTGGCCCTGGGCAACAGCTGCCTTGGCGGCTTCTTTTCCGGGCAGGGGCGCACCCGCCCCGTGATGCTGGCCAACTTCGCGGCCATGGCCGTGCACATTCCGCTGGATTATGCCCTGATTTACGGTGCGTGGGGGCTGCCCGAAATGGGCATAGAGGGTGCGGGGCTGTCCATGATCCTCAGTTGGGCCGTCACTTCGCTGCTGCTGGGGGGCATGGTGTTCACCCCGCGCAACGAGCGGTGCTTCCGGGTGTGGAGCGGGCGCGGCTTCGAGCGGGCGCTGTTCCTGCGCATGGCCCGCTACGGCCTGCCCAGCGGCATCAACGGCTTTGCCGAACTGTTCTCGGTGACGTGGTTCGTGTTCCTGGTGGGCGAACTGGGCGAAACGGCCCTGGCCGCCACCAACATCACCTTTTCCATCAACATGGTGGCCTTTCTGCCCATGATGGGCATGAACATCGCCGTGGGCAGCATGGTGGGGCAGGCCATGGGCAAGGGCAGCCCCTCTGGCGCCGAGCAGGTCACATCCAGCACCCTGCACGTGGCCATGGCCTGGATGCTGCTGCTTTCGCTGTTCTTCTTCTGCATGCCGGGGCCGTTGTACGACCTGTTCCTGAGCGGCGGCGCGCAGGACCCCGCCGTGCTGGCCCAGAAGGCGGAAATCCGCGCCATGGGCGTGGTGCTGCTGCGCTTCGTGGCGGTCTACTGCCTGCTGGACGCCGTGACCATCGTGTATACCGGGGCACTGAAGGGCGCGGGCGACACGTGGTTCGTCATGTGGAACATGCTGCTGGGCTGCCTGGTCTGGCTGGTGCTGCCCACGCTGGTCCTGCGGGCCTCGGGCCTGATGACCCTGAACACGCTGTGGGCGGCGTTCACCGCGTTCATCCTGCTGCTGGCGGCCATGTCGTGGATGCGCTTTCGGCGCGGCGCGTGGAAGCGACTGCGGCTGGTGGAGACGGCGCACCCGCTGCCCGATGCGCCCGAAGGGGGTGACGAGGCCTGATGCTGCATGGGGCGGCCCGAGGCTGGGTGGGGTGCTCCAGGCGCCGCGCCTTTCCCCTTTCCCGGCGAGCGGCATGTGATAGCCGGGGAATACGAAGCAAAACGGCCGCGCGGCAATTACCGCGCGGCCGTTGTCGTTTGCGCGAGACGCATCCCAACCTTGGGTCAGCTTCCGGCCAGCCTTGCCTCCACGGATGCCACCTTGCCCGCCATGCGGCCCACGGGGCCTTTGCGCAGGTCCACTTTCAGGGTCATGTACACCCGGTCGCAGTCCGCTTCCAGCACGGACAGGCAGCGGTCGGCCACTTGCATGACCTCGGCCCGTCCACCCTCGATGGTGGTGCCCATGGGACCCAACTGATACGGCAGGCCGCTTTCCTGAATGACCGAGAGCACGCGGGCCACCCACTGGCTGACGCTGGCCCCCTTGTCCATGGGAAAGACGGCGATTTCGGCGAGAACGCTCATGATGCCTCCGTGCGGAAGTCGGTTGCCGGGCGCTATGCGGCCTGTTGGCTCGCGCTGGTCATCACTTCGTCGATGCGCCGGATCTTGTCCAGCACCCGCCGGGCGATCTGCCGGAATTCCGTCATCTGGGGCAGGCCGAACCTGTCGCGCCCGTGCACCAGCCCGGAAACGTCCATGATCTCGTTGTACAGGTACGGCGTGCAGATGGGGTCCTGGCGCAGGAAAAAGTGTACCCGGCCCAACATTTCGACGATTTCCGCGCCGTGGCGTTCCGGCTTGCGGAACAGCGTTTCCAGCCGCTTCTGGGCATTGCGCAGCGAGGTGCGCCACTGCGGCAGGCGCGGGGCGAACAGGGGCTGCTCGCACGGGGTCATGGCCGCGTCCAGGCGCTGGCGGAACCCGGCCAGAATGTCGGCACCACCGTCCGGACCCTGGGCATCCGCCGGGTGCGGCAGTTCACGGTCGACATCCTCCGGCGCGATGTCCCGCGCGCCCCGGATCAGCGCGCCGCCGCCGTACAGGTTCACCACGTCCAGTTGCAGGGTGCGGATGTCCTGTTCCATGTCGCGCAGGGCCGTGGCGTAGGGCAGGGTGGAACGCACCGGCCCGTCGCGGCCCGGCAGGTCCAGCGTGCCCACGGTGACGGCGGCGGCGTGGTGCCCGGCGGCATGCGATGCCTCGCCCCGCCAGCCGAAGTCCTGCCCGGCCAGCACCATGCGGCCCGCGCCCATCCAGTGCAGCAGGCGCAGCAGGGCCACGCTGACGTTGCCCGCCGCGTCCAGTACCAGATCGTCCTTGCCCGCGATGAAGGTGGCCATGCCACCCACGGTCCACAGCGGCAGGGTGGGGCCGGGGTAGCGGCGCACCACCTCTGGCTGGACCTTGGTGGAATAGATCAGCGGCACGTGGCGCGCCCATTCCGGGTCCAGCCGGTCGTACACGCGCATGATGCCGTCGCTGTAGTCGATGCACAGGGCAAGGTCTGGTCGGATACCCACGGCCTGCATGGCGGGCAGGGTTTGCAGCGCCGCCGTGACCAGCGCGCGGTCGGCCATCCGGGCCACGGCGGGGGCCGATGCGGCCAGCGAAGGCCCGGCGCCCGCGATGACGGCTGGCAGGCCGTCCAGCGCGCCGCGCAACGACTTCATGTCGCCGTCGGCCAGGGCGCGGCGGAAGTTGCAAAGCTCGTTGCCCACCATCACGTCCTGGGCGCGGCGCAGGGTGGAAAGCTCCACCGACAGGGCGTCCAGCTGCTCGCGGCAGATGCGGATCCAGTGGGCGTAGGCGGGGCCGATCTGCTGGCTGGGCAGGTCGGCCTGCAACAGGATGCGCCCGAAAAGGAATTGCTTGTCGCAGCCCCGGATGGCGGCCACCAGCGCGTCGAATCGGGGCTCCACGAAGGTCAGCCTGCCCGATTCGATGAACGGGCGGTAATCCGTCAGTCCCAGGCACAGGCTGAGCATGGTCGGGTCGGGTTCCACCACCAGCAGCCGGTGACGGGGCGGCGTCTGCTCCAGCATGTGGTTGATGCCGTAGCCCAGGTTGGCGCCCACGATGATGGTGGCCGAACGTTCCGCCTGCTCCGTGGGGGGCCATGACCGGTAGGCGAAATGGGGCGGAAAGGCGTCAAACAACCGACGACCGTCCTCCAGTTCGACGTCCAGCATGTTCCAGCGGTTCAGACGCAGGCGGGAGGTCTGCGTCTCGGGCGCGGGAGCGTTTGCGGCCAGCCACGCGGCCATCTGGGGCTGCGCGGCGGCCAGGGCCTTGGTGTTGTCGGCGAGGAATCGGGTGTGGTTCATGGGCCTGCCTATGCACGATGCATGCCGTGCGAGTAGCGTGCGGCGGAGGCATGTGGGGGGATGGCATGCGGACGGATGGCAGGAGGCGGCAGGTAGGGCCGGGGAACAGGCCGCCCCCTTCGGCGCGGTGCGCGAAGGGGGCGGTGATGGGATGCAAGGGAGGGGCGCGGGAATGGTCGGGTTGGCCTAGGGCGCGGCGGCTCCCGATTCCGTTGACGCCGGGTTCGGTGGTGTTACCGGTTCGGCTGGCGTTGCGGGGGGCGTGGGCAGCGGCGGCAGCGTGATGGGTCCATCCAGCGTTTCCGGGGCCGTGCGCAGGGGGGCCTTGTAGCTGGTCGTGCCGTCAGCCGGGACTGTGGATGCAGGGGGAACGGGAACAACCGGGCCGTCCAGGGTTTCCGGCGCGGTGCGCCGCACCGGCTTGTACGGTACCAGGCCGCCGTCCGTGCCGTCCTCGGGAACCGTGGGCGTCAGGAGGGGCGGTGCGGCGGACTCCGTTGCCGGGGCCGTCACTTCAGGTGTTGCGGGGTGCACGGGGGGAGCCACCGGTTCCGGCAGGGCCGGGATTTCCGGGGGCGTGATCGGCGCGCGCACTTCGCCGCCCGTGTCATGAGGCGCGGTGGGCGGCACGGTGGGCGGCACGGTGGGGGGCACGGACGCGGGCGCGAGTTCCGGCGCCGGGGCGGGTGCAGGCGCGGGAACCACCGGCTCCATCCGTGCCGGTTCGGTGGCCGGGGGCAGGGGAACCTGCTGCGTGGGGGCCAGGTCCACCGACGGCGCGACGGGTTGCGTTTCAGGGAACATGGTGGGCGGCACGCCGGGCGTTGCCGCCGTGTCGCCGCCGGTGCCCGCGGTTTCTGCGGGCAGGCCTTCCGGGGCGGCGTCCCGTGGCGTTGTGGGTGCGGTGTCGCCTTCGGCCACGGCGGGCGGTGCGATGCGGATGGTCAGATCCGGCACCGGCGCCGGTACCGGGGGCACCACCGCCGGTTTGACCGGTGCGGGGGGCGCGGCCACGGGCATGGGCGTGGCGTCGCGCGCGGGCACGAACGGCCCCTTGGGCTGCTCCGCCGCCGTTGCCGCGCCAATGGATTTGGCGTCGCGCCCCACAAGGACGGCGCGGGTTTCCCACGGGCCAAGGTGCAGCACCATGCGGCCCCCTTCCAGCGGCAGTGGGGTGCCTTCCTCCAGGTCCACGGCGGCGTTGCCCGCGCCGAACAGTTCCAGAAGCCTGGGCGTGGCGGCCATGTCCAGGCGTTCGGTCACGGCCTCGCGCCCGAAGTTGGTGACGGCAACCACCATGCCGCGCCCGCCGGGCAGTTCCATGGCCAGGGCGATGCAGCCCCGTCCCTGCGTGCGCAGGCGCGCGGCCACGCGCCCGGCGGCGATGCCGGTGCGTTCGCGCATGGCGGTGATGGCGTGCACCCCGTTGAGGAACGAATGCGGGTCGTTCAGTTGTTCGTCGGGCGTGGGGTAGGCCACCGGGGCGCGGGGCATGCCCTGTTTGGTCAGCACGGTGGTGCGGGCGGTGCGGTACAGGGCGTACGCGCCGCGCGGGGCCAGCGCCGGGTCCCAGCGGTCCTCGGAATCGGCCATGACGTGCCAGTCCAGCGGCAGGGCGCCTGCCAGGTCCTGCCCGTGCAGCACCAGCAGGCCCGGTTGCATGGCCTTGAAGAAGACCAGGGCCAGATGCCCCTGGCGGATGGTTTCGCGGGCGTCGGCCCTGGCCGCGTCGGCATGGCTGAAGCCCGCGCCCAGCGCGGCAAGCCCCGCGCCGGTGACGGGCAGCACGTCTCCCGCGCCGCCCAGCGGCATGGTGGACGCCCACAGGGACGCGCGCGAGCGCATGGCCGCGCGCATGTCGTCCGCCAGGGCGGCATCGCCCGCCGCTGCTCCGGGTGGCAGCATGCCGGGGGCCAGTTGGGGCAGGGCGTAGTCCACGCCGTCCGGGCCGGGGGTGGCATGCACCAGGCGACGCATGTCGATGCCAAGGCGCAGGGCGTCGTCCAGCAGGGCGCGCAGGGGGCGCGCATCGCCGGTCAGCAGGGCGTGCTCGGCGGCGGGGCTGGTGACGGTATCTTCGGCCACGTCTGCGGATTCGTGCAGGGTGCGGGCCAGCAGCGGCAGGGGCAGGCGGTCGCGCTGCCAGGCCCAGCCGCCGTAGCGGCGCGTTTCGCGGCCCAGGGACAGGGCGGCGGTGGGCGCGGGTTCCAGGGCCGGGGCATGGTCCGGGTTGCCATGGGCGGCGCGGGGCAGCGGGTCCAGCCCGGTCAGGGATTCCACCCGGAAGCCGGTCAGGGCCATGCCGCGCAGGCCGATCTGCTGGATGATGCTGGAAGACAGGATGCGCCGCGCGGCGGCGGATGGGTCGTCCCAGTGCAGCACGGGCATGTCGTAGCGCCCGGCATGGCGGTAGGCCCAGCGGCGCAGGGTGCCGTCGGCCCCGCGCACCTCGCCGGTGACCGCCCAGCCGCCGGGCCGCGCCCACGACAGCAGGTCGCGCGAGAGGGACGCGGGCAGCAGCCCCTTTTCCGCCAGCAGGTCATGCTGGGCGCGGGTGAGCGGGCGGGCCTGCCATTCCGACGCGCTGGCGGGCATGTAGGGCCACAGGTCACGCGGAATTTCCACCATGCAGTAGGCGCCGGGGTACTCGCGCACGTTGCGCGCCGCCAGAAAGAAGTCCGGTCCCATGCCGGTGGCGGCGGGAATGATGTCGGTGCCCAGCAGCATGCGGCTGTTGTCGGTCAGGCGACGCAGGCGCAGGTATTCGTCGTCGCTGCCCGCCGCCTCGGAAAAGCCGTGCTGGATGGTGTCGTCGCCGGTCAGGGTGGCGCTGCGGTCGTAGGCCCAGATGGCCCCGGCGCCTCCGGAGGGGGCAACGTACAGCCCGCGCGCGCCCGTGCGGCGCAGCAGTTCCTGCGTTCGTGGCTGGGCCAGGATGGCGAAGGCCGAGGGCGTGCCGTCGGCGATGAGCGCCATGGGGTGCACCAGCAGCCAGGTATCGGCGGCGCGCAGCAGGTTGTCCGGGTCGGGCGGCAGGGAGGGCGCGCGCCAGCCCAACTGGCTGCCGGAGACCACGCGCGCAAGTTCCGAACCCGCGCCCAGCAGCGACTGCTTTTCCAGCCACTGCATGTAGCCGGGGTCCGCGCGGGTGATGGAGGGGCCCTGCGGCAGCAGCAGCGACTTTTGCTTGGCCTGGGGGGCACCGCACCCGGTCAGGAGCAGGCTCAGGGCCAGACACAGGGCCAGACCCAGGGCAAGGTGCAGGGTCAGGCTCATGACTGGGGGGACGGTCAGCATGGCCGAACGGGGGGGCGCGGCTGCGGCGCGCGCTAGGTGGGATCGCGGACGGGATTGCGGGCGGAATGCGGGCAGACTGCGGAGCATGAGGGCAATGGTGCGGAGCACGGCGCGGTTCGGCATGCGAGTCTCCTTTATCATGCCGACATTACAGAGGTCAGGGGGGGCTGTCAAAGGCGGTATTGCGGCCAAGCCACGCCATTTTCACTTTACACGCGGCGTGAAGCGGGGCAAACCGGCACCTGTGGCCATTCGGGTCACGGAGTACAGGGAGGACTTTCATGCCGTTTTTCGAAGTGGACGCGCAGAAATGCAAGCGCGACAACATCTGTATCGACGAATGCCCCATCCGCATCCTGATCGCCGACAAGGAAACGGGCGTGGCCAAGATGCGCCAGGGCGCCGAGGATGCCTGCATCCGCTGCGGCCATTGCGTGGCCGTCTGTCCGAGCGGGGCGGTGCGTCTTGAGGGCATGCCCTTCGACGAATTTACCCCGGTCCGCCGCGAACTGGCCATCGAGGCCGACGCGGCGGAACAGTTCCTGCGCGGGCGCCGCTCCATCCGTACGTTCAAGGCGCAGCCGGTGGAACACGACGTGCTGGCCCGGATCATGGATACCGTGCGCTGGGCACCCACGGCCAGCCACCGCCAGCCGGTGCGCTGGGTGATGGTGGAAGACCCCGCCCGCACCCGTGAAATCGCCGCGATGATCATCGACTGGATGCTCTACCTGCGCGAACACGACCCGGAAACCGCCAAGCGCCACAACGTGGCCGGGCTGATCGCCGGGTCGCGCAAGGGCCTTGACCTCGTGCTGCGCGGCGCGCCGCACATCGCCGTGGCCTGCTGCAACGGCACCGACACCTGGCCCGCCGTGGATTCGGCCATTGCCCTCACCTACCTGGAACTGGCCGCCCATGCCCACGGCGTGGGTGCCTGCTGGGGCGGTTACTTCACCTACGCGGCCAACGCTTACGCGCCCCTGCGCGAACTGCTGGGCCTGGGCGACGACGACCGGGTGCAGGGCGCGCAGATGCTGGGGTATGCGAAGTATCGGTACCGCAGGATTCCGTGGCGGAAGCCTCTCCCCGTCATCTGGAAATAGCCCCCGCGCGGTCTGGCCGCGCGGATCGTGGGCGATTGCGGCGTCAGATATTGTTTCCGCTCAGGTCATGTACCAAAGAGTACACTCCCCTCGCGGAAACAACATCTTCCTTGCCCTCGCCGCTCGCTGCGCGCGGCCAGGAAACCATGAAGTGATACGCTGCCGGAAAGAATGAAGAAATGAAACCGCCCCGACCGGAAGTTCCTGTCGGGGCGGTTGTCATTTAAGAAAAGAGTGAGAAAGCAGCTTTCCCCCTTTCTCTGTTTTCAGGCATGGTCGGCAGGCGGAGCGATGTTGTCCGAGGACAAGGAAAACGGCGATGCAGCGAGGCAGGTTCCAGTATTTCGTGCAGGGGCGATACCCGGCAAACGGCGGGATTTGGCCCGGCACGCAAGGAAAGCGGCCCCGGCGCGAGGGGAGTGTACTCTTTGGTACATGACCCGAGCGCCGGGGCCGTTTGACGCAGTGGTCGCGGCCAAGGCCCGCCGTTTGTCAGCGCATGCGGGCCATGACAACGCGCAACGCCTCCGCCTGCTCCGCCAGCGCGGCCACGGCCCGGGCGGCTTCGCGCATGGCGTCCACGGTCTCGCCGGAGATGCGGTCCACCTCGCCGGTGGCCCGGCTGATCTCCTCGCTGGCGGCGGACTGCTGCGCGGCGGCGGTGGCGATGGCCCGCACCCGGTCGGCGGTGGTCACGGCAATGGTGACGATGTGCTGCAAGGTCTGACCCGACGCTCCTGCCAGTTCGGCCGACCGGCCCACGTTGCGGGCGGCGTTTTCCGTGGCCTCCAGGTTGCGGGTGGCCCCGGCGCGGATGCGCGTGACGGCCTCGCCCACCTCGCGGGTGGCGCCCATGGTCTTTTCGGCCAGCTTGCGCACCTCGTCGGCCACCACGGCGAATCCCCGTCCGGCGTCCCCGGCGCGGGCCGCCTCGATGGCGGCGTTCAGGGCCAGCAGGTTGGTCTGGTCGGCGATGTCGGAGATCACGTCCATGATCCGGCCAATGCCCTCCACCTGCGTGCCCAGTTCGCGCATGTCGGTGCGCAGGGCCTCGGCGTCGGCGGCCACGGCGGTGCTGGCGGCCACGGCCTCGCGGGTGATGGAGGCGCCGTCCTCGGCCTTGGCGCGGGCTTCGTCGGCGCTGGCGGCGGCCTCGTCGGCGGCGCGGGCCACCTCGACCACCGATGCGTTCATCTGGTCCATGGCGCTGGCGGCCTCACCGGCACGGGCCTTCTGCACGTCGGCCCCGCGCTCGGCCTGTTCCACCTGGCGGGCAAGCCCGGCGGCGGCCTCGGCCACCACCTGCGAGATGCGGTCCGCCTCGACGGCCACTTCGCCGATGAGGGTGTTCTTGTCTTCCATCTCCTGCTGGTGGGCCTTGATGTCCGTCAGGTCGGCGAAGATGGAGAACGCGCCGATGAGGTTGCCGTCCAGGTCCAGCAGGGGCGCGGTGTCCAGGCGGGCGTGCACGGTGCCGCCGGTGCGGCGGGACAGGGTCAGTTCCGTGTTCAGGATGGCCCGGCGTTCGCGCATGCAGCGGCCCACCACGGTGTCGCGCCCGGCCTCGCCGTAGAAGAACAGGGCAACGTCGGCGCCCAGGTGTTCGTCCGGCGTGCCGGAAACCCCCAGCAGGTCCAGCATGGCCTGGTTCACGTAGCTGATGCGGCCATCGGTATCCACCACGTAGCTCGGCATGGTCATGCCGTGCAGGATGCCGTTGGAAAAGCCCAGGCGGTGCTTGATTTCGGCCACCATGGCCCGCACGCCGCCGATGGTGCGGC
Organism: Desulfovibrio sp.; assembly: GCA_031287575.1. GTDB lineage: Bacteria > Desulfobacterota > Desulfovibrionia > Desulfovibrionales > Desulfovibrionaceae > Cupidesulfovibrio. Next base: position 3,608 of record JAITSV010000012.1, on the reverse strand, counting down.
CGATGTCGTCGTCGGCCAGGTAGTCGATGGCCGCGTCGTAGTTGCCCTTGGCCACTTCCGCCGTGAAGCGGCGCAGGGTGCCCAGCGGGCGCGACACGGTGCGCAGCAGCCCGAACACGAAGACCAGCGCCACGCCCAGGGCCACCACGGCAATGACGGCGGCGTTCTGCAAGAGGTGCCTGTCCAGCCCGTGCACCATCTCCGAGCGGGTCATGCGCACGGCCACCCGCCAGTCCCACGGCTCGAAATGGCGCACGTAGGCACGCAGGGGCACGCCGTCCATGGTGTATTCCACGGGGCCTTCCTTCACGTCCTTGAAGAAGGTGGCGATGCCTGCCTCCTCAAGCGTCTTGCCGCGCAGCGTGGGATGGTGGAGAATCATGCCCGAGGCATCGTAGACAAAGGCGTAGCCCGCACCTGCAACGCGAATCTTGTCCATCATTTCGGCGAGCTGCGGCGTGCGGATGGGGCGCCCCACGAAGACCACGGCGATGATGGCGCCGTCTTCGTCGCGCACCGGCTTGTAGGCGGTGATGTACCAGTCGTTCACCACGAAGGCGCGGCCCGTGTAGGTCTGGCCCCCCATGACCGCCTTGTAGACGGGGCTGTCTTCCGGGATGTAGGTGCCTACGGCGCGCTGGCCGTCCGTCGTGCGCACGTTGGTGGCAATGCGCACCAGCTTGCCGGGCAGCACCTGGAACAGGGTGGCGGCGCCGCCCGCCATCTGCTGTACGCGGTCCACCACCTCGTTGTTGTCGCGCATGGGTTTGCGGCCCAGCAGGGAATACTGGAACAGGCCGGGCATTTCGACCGTTTCCTTCTGCCTGCTGACCTGGTTGACCACGTCGACCTTTTGCATGTCGTTCTTGCGCACCATCAGCGGGCCATCGGCCAGCAGTTGCGATTCGAACAGCGCAAGGTCGGAGGTGACCTTTTCCTGCGTGATGGCATGCTGCATCTCGATGGTGGAGACAAGATTGTCCGTGGCGGACTTCAGGTTGAGTTGCCCGAGGTCCACCAGGTCGCCCCGCACGACGATGGTGAGCACGATGGCCATGAAGGCCACGGTGCTTGCCACGATGGCGGCGCTGCCCAGGTAGAATTTGGTGCTGAAACGCATCCGCTGGAACATGATCCCCCCAAGGCTGATGGGGACCGCAAGGCGTTGCCACGCAAGAACGCCGCGTGGACGGAATGCGGCCCCGGTGTGAAACGAGTGTGTCTGGCTCTGTGAGTGTTGGATAGTGTTAATCAAAGAAGCGTCGAAATCAACATGATACATGCTGATAGGAGTGCGGAATGAGCGGAAGCGCGGGAAAGGACAGGTTCGATACCTCCGGGTTCGTCATGCGCAGGCAGGACGTGGGCGATGCCGACGCCACCATGACCGTGTCGCGCGCGGGGCGCAGGCCCCCCTTCAACCCGGCGGCGGAGCGCATCGTGATCCTGGGGCTGCCGGGCAGCGGCAGGCGGCAACTGGCGGAACTGGTGGCGCAACGTTTCGGCATGCAGGCGGCCACGCCGGATGACGATGCCGCGCCCGAGGTGGTGACGGAACTGTGCTGCCGCACCGGGCTGGTGCTGGCGGCCCCGGTTTCCGCGGTGCGCGACGAACACCTGCGGGCCTGCCTGCGCGACGGGGCGCGGGTGTTCTACATGATGACCAACCCGGTGCGGCTGGCCGCGGAGCTGGGCCTTTCCGGCGAGGCGGGCGAAAAGTTCTGCCGCGAGGCGCTGGAACTGGAAACCCTGTGCATGGGCGTGCTGCACTTTTTGCTGCCGGACGGAAGAACGCCGGAGCAACTGGTGGTCAACGTGTGCGAGAGCCTTGGGGTGGCTTGAGCATCACCACGCGGCCACGCAGCCGTCGCCGCGCGGGTCGGCCGCGCCTTCCAGCGTGCCGTCCGGATGGCGCACGATGGCCCCGGCATGGCCCATGACCGGGTCGTAGTCGCCCACCATGCGCACGGGGTGCCCGGCGGCGCGCAGCCCATCGGCAACATCCGGGGCGATGCGGCCCTCCAGCCGCAGGGATACGGCATCGTCTCCCCAGGTTCGGCCCAGCAGCCAGCGCGGCGCGCTGACGGCCCGTTGCAGCGGTTGGCCGAAGACCACGTGGCGGGTGAACACGGCGGCCTGGGTCTGGGGTTGGCCCTCGCCGCCCATGGTGCCGTACGGCATGACCCTGCCGTCGGCCAGCAGGGCCATGGCCGGGTTCAGGGTATGGAACGGCTTGCGGCGGGGGGCCAGCGCGGCGGGGCCGCCCGCCTTGAGGGAAAAGCCGCAGCCCCGGTTCTGCCAGGTGATGCCGGTGCGCGGCAGGACCACGCCGGAGCCGAATTCGAAGAAGATGCTCTGGATGCAGCTGACGGCGCGTCCCTGTGCGTCCACGGCGCCCAGCCATACCGTGTCGCCGCCGGAGGGCGGCGCGGGCCACGGCAGGACGCGGGCCAGGTCCACGTCGCGGGCAAGGGCGTCCAGCCGGTCGGGGCGCAGGGCGTCCGCGGCGGGGTACGGCGCGTGGTCGGGGTCGCCCACCAGGCCGTCGCGCAACCGGAAGGCGCGCTTGGTGGCCTCGACGAGTGCATGGAGATGGGCGAAGGTGTCGGGCTCGATGGCGGCGCCCGCGCCGCGCAGCCGTTCGAAGATGCCGAGGATGCACAGCGATGCCACCCCCTGCGACGGCGGGGGCAGGTTGAACACCTGCCCTTGCGGCAGGCGCAGGAACAGCGGGGCCACCAGCGACGCCCGGTGGTCCGCGAGGTCGGCCGCCGTGAGGGGAGAGCCCGCCTCGGCAAGGTCGGCGGCCATGGCGGCGGCCACCCGGCCCTGGTAGAAGTCGTCCAGCCCGTGCGTGCCCAGCGTGTGCAGGGTGTCGGCCAGGGCGGGCAGGCGCAGGGTGCTTCCTTCCGGCGGGCAGACGCCGTCCGGCAGGAACTGCGCGGCAAAGCCGGGCTGCGCGGCCAGCGCGTCCATGTTGTCGCGCACCAGCGCGTGGTGCCCGGCGGTGACGGCAAAGCCGTGCCGGGCGTGCCATTCCGCCTCTTCCAGCAGGCGGGGCAGGGGCAGGGCCGGACCCCAGGCGCGGGCGTGGTCCAGCGCCGCCGCCCAGCCGGATACGGCTCCGGCCACGGTGATGGCGGCCAGCGGGCCGCGCCGGGGGACTTGGTGCGTATGCCCCGACGCGCGCAGCAGGTCCGGGGTCACGGAGGCGCCGGAGCGTCCGCTGGCGTCGATGCCCACGGGCGCGGGCGCGCCGGGTTCATGAATCAGCCAGAAGCCGTCGCCGCCAAGACCGGTCATGTGCGGATAGACGGCGCACAGGGTGGCGGCCGCCGCCACCACGGCCTCCACGGCGTTGCCGCCCTCGCGCAGGATGGCCAGCCCCGCCTGCGAGGCGAGGTGGTGGGGGGTGACGACCATGCCCCTGCGGGCGCGCGGCGTGTGCAGCATGACCGGGCTCCTTGGCGATGAAATTTAACGGGCATCCGCTGTCGGCCATGCCGCCAGCCTGCCCGTCTGCGGCCTTGCGCCGTCTGCATCCACCCCTACCAGAAAGTTTGAGGGAGGGGATGGGGTCCGGGGAAGGGGAGGGTACTTTTCAAAGT
>JAITSV010000019.1 GCA_031287575.1 Desulfovibrio sp. | reverse complement strand
CCGGGGAGGGAGACCTTTTTCAAAAGGTCCCCTCCCCGGTACTTCTTTAATTTCCCAATTCTTCTCTCCCCTACTCCCAGATCAGGGCGGCCCATTCACCTTCCACGCGGCGGCGTGCGGGGGGCATGCCGAGGCTGGTGTAGGCGGCTTCCACGCCGTCGGCCTGCACGGCCAGCAGGCCGGAGAGGACGAGGCACCCGCCGGGGGCCAGCAGGGCGAGGATATTGGGGGCGAGGTCTTTCAGGGGCTGGGCGAGGATGTTGGCGAGCAGCACGTCGTAGCGTTCGCCCTGGGCGGCTTCGGTGCTGCCGAGGCGCACGTCGATGGCGGGTGCCACGGCGTTGATGACGCGGTTCTCCTCGGCGTTTTCCACGGCCAGCATGTCGATGTCGGTGGCCACGCCGGTCAGGCCCAGCTTGGCGCAGCCGATGGCGAGAATGCCGGACCCGGTGCCGAGGTCCAGAAAGCGCTGGCCTGGCCGCAGCCGACCGGAAGCGGCAAGCTCGGAGACGGCGCCAAGACACAGGGCGGTGGTGGGATGGTGCCCGGTGCCGAAGGCGGTCTTGGGCTCGATGACGATGGGGGTGCGGCCTTCAAGGTCGATGGTTTCGACCATCCACGGGGCGATGACCATGAAGTGGGTGCCGCAGGGCACGGGCGTGAAGAAATCGCGCCAGGCCAGGGTCCAGTCGGTATCGGGCACGGAATCGCGGGTCACCTCGGCGCGGGGCAGTTCGGCACGCAGGGTGGCCAGAAGCTGTTCGCAAAAGGCGGGATTGTCGGTGTGCACGCGCAGGCGCACGGAACCGTCGGGCAGGCTTTCCTCTTCCCAGCCGAAGGGCACGGCAAGGGCCAGGACGGCGTCGACGGTTTCGAGGTCTTCGGGACAGTCGGCGGCAATGACGATGCTGATGCGGATAAGGTCGGACACGTTGTTACCTTGCCTGGTATCGGGCCATCTGCCGTTCCATGCGCCGACTTGCGGCGGTCAGGGTCCAGCAGACGATGAAGTACAGCACGGCGATGGTGAAGAAGAGTTCCGCCGGAGCGGTCAGCTCGCGGTTGTTGATCTGGGTGGCCGTGCGGGTAAGTTCGGAAACGCCGATGATGTAGGCGAGCGAGGTGTCCTTGGTCAAGCTGACGAACTGGTTCACGAACGACGGGATCATGTTGCGCAGGGCCTGCGGCAGGATGACGTAGACCATGGCCTGGGACTTGGAAAGCCCGGTACCGCGCGCGGCCTCCATCTGCCCGTGCGGCAGGGCAAGCACACCGGCGCGCACGATTTCGGCGATGTAGGCTCCGGTGAACACGATGAAGGCCACAAGGGCGCTCTCCGCCTCGGGCAGGGTATGGCCAAGCACGATGGGCGCCAGGAAGTAGAACCAGAAAATCAGCATCAGCAGCGGGATGCCACGGATGATTTCCACATAGATGATGGCGGGCAGGCGCAGCCACCAGCGGTCCGACAGACGCAGCAGGCCGAAGCCAAGGCCCAGCCAGAACGCCCCGAAGATGCCGCCGATGGCCAGCACCACGCTCATGGCAAGACCGCCCAGCGGCCCCTGCGGCCACGAGCCCACGAGCAGGTAATCGAAATTTCTCCAGACGACGTCCCACTGCACGCCGGTTGCTCCTTGCGACTGATTCTGAAACCGTGGCGGCGCGCGGCCCGGAGGTGTCCGGGGTTACGCGGCGCCGCGCGCGAAAAGGCCGGGCCGCCGGGGCGGCGCGGGGATCGTCAGTACTTGATGGTCCGCAGGAAGTACTTGTTGTACTGGGTGATGCTGAACGACACCAGCAGCGAGATGACGAGGTAGATCAGCGTACTGACCGTGAATGCCTCGAACCCGTGGAAGGTGTACGATTCGATCTGGCGGGCCATGTAGGTAAGTTCCATGACCCCGATGGTCATGCACAGCGACGAGTTCTTGAACAGGTTGAGCGCCTGCGAGATCAGCGGCGGCACGATGATGCGGAAAGCCTGCGGCAGGACCACGTAGCGCATGGCCTGGAGGAAGGTGAGGCCGCAGGCGCGCGAGGCTTCCAACTGCGTGCGCGGAATGGAGAAGATTCCGGAGCGGATCTCTTCGGCGATGAACGCGGCGGTGTACATCGCAAGGGCGATGACCCCCGCCGCGAACTCGAAATTCTGCTTGTACAGCCACTGGTTGACGGCGGCGGGCAACACCGCGTCGGAGCCGAAGTACCAGAAGAATATCTGGACCAGCAGCGGCGTGTTGCGGAAGAACTCGGTGAAACCGGCGCTGAACCACACCAGCGGGCGCACGGCGGAAAGGCGCATCACCGCGATGAGGGTGCCGATGGCCATGGCCAGCACCAGCGAAAGGGCGGAAATCTGGCAGGTGACCACGACGCCGTCGATGATCCACTGCAGGTATTCGCCGGAGAGGACGAGTTTCCAGTCGAAGTTGTACTGCAAGACGTTATCCGCGTGGAAACGGGGGGCGCGGCGACCGCGCCGCGCCCCCCGTCGGGTTGGTGCGTGCTAGTAGGGCCAGGTTTCCATCTTCCAGGTGAGCGGCAGGTAGTACTTGGTGTCCTTGCCGAACCACTTGTCGTAGATCTTCGCGTATTCGCCGGTGTTCCACAGGTCCACCAGGGTGCGGTTGACCAGGTCGCGGAACTTGGAATCGTTTTCGGCAAGGCCCAGGCCATAGGGTTCGGCGGCGATGTAGTCGCCCACGATTTCCCACTTGTCGGGCTCGGGGTCGGAGTTGCGCAGGCCGAGCAGGATGGTGGAGTCGGTGGTGACGGCTTCGGCCTTGCCCTGCTTGAGGGCCAGGAACGCCTGCGGGTACTCGTCGAAGGAGACCACGGTGGCGTCGGGCTGGGCGGCCTTGATGTTCTTTTCGGAGGTGGAACCCTTGGCGGTGGCCACCTTCTTGCCCTTGAGGTCGGCCGGGCTCTTCACGCCGCCGCCCTTCTTCACCAGCAGCTTCTGGCCGTCCATGAAGTAGGTGATGGAGAAGTCGATGACGTCGTCACGCTCGAACTTGTGGGTCATGGTGGCGGCCACCATGTCCACGGAGCCCTGGGTCAGCATGGGGATGCGGGTGGCGCTGGTGACGGTCTTCAGTTCCAGCTTCACGCCCAGCTTGTCGGCGACGGCCTTGCAGATGTCGATGTCGAAGCCGACGATCTGCTTGCTTTGCTCGTCGATGTACCCGAAGGGCACGGTGGAGTCCTTGACGCCGCAGACGAGCGCGCCGCGGGCCTTGATGTCCTCGATCTTGCCCGCGTGGGCCATGGTGCCGGTAAGCACCACGCACAGGGCCACGGCCAGTAGCACAAGACGCTTCATGAGAGTTCTCCCTGCTGATGCGGTTCGGGGGGCCGCAGGCCCCCGGGATGGGCGTTCGTCCGTCGTCCGAACCCGGCCTGCCGCAGACGCGGCTGCCGGGGGTGTCGCGTGTCGTGCCCGAGGCGCTGGCGCGCCGCCCGGCCGAGAGACTGCCGACGGCAGGCGTCGGCAGGAAGTGCTACAGGATTTCCCGCAGGAATGCCTGGGTGCGTTCGTGCTGCGGGTTGGAGAAGAAGACGTCCGGCGGGGCCTCTTCGATCACCTTGCCCCCGTCCATGAAGATGACCCTGTCCGCCACTTCGCGCGCGAAGCCCATTTCGTGGGTCACGCAGAGCATGGTCATGCCCGCGCGGGCCAGGTCCTTCATGGCATTGAGCACTTCGTTGATCATTTCGGGGTCGAGCGCGCTGGTGGGCTCGTCGAACAGCATGACCTTGGGCTGCATGGCCAGGGCGCGGGCAATGGCCACGCGCTGCTGCTGGCCGCCGGAAAGTTCCACGGGGTACTTGCGGGCCTGGTCGTGGATGCCCACGCGCTCCAGCAGTTCCATGGCGATGGATTCCGCCTTGGCCTTCTGCATCTTGCGCACCTTGGTGGGCGCAAGGGTCACGTTGTGCAGCACGGAAAGATGCGGGTACAGGTTGAACTGCTGGAAGACGATGCCCACCTCGGTGCGCAGTTCGTTCACGTCCACGCTCTTGTCGTGGATGCTCTTGCCTTCGAGCAGGATCTGCCCCTTCTGGATGGGCTCCAGGCGGTTCAGGCACCGGATGAAGGAACTCTTGCCGGAGCCGGAGGGGCCACAGATGACCAGCACCTCGCCCTTCTCCACCTTTTGGGTGATGCCCTTGAGCACGTGGAATTCGCCGTACCACTTGTGCACGTCGTGGAATTCGATCATCGCCATGCGCGGCCGTCCGTATGCTGTACCGGCGGGGGCGCGGGCCGCCGCCGTCTTTTTACCATATTGTCAGGAATGCGCCCCGAGATGCAGGACACTGCACCACCCCGGGCAGAACCCCGGACGGCGCGCCGGCCCCCTTCGCGACGCGGCCGGACATGCGCAGGCAAGGGCGGATTCCCCCTGCCCGGCACCATCGGCCGCTGCACCGCGAAAGCCATACTGCCGACACGGGAAAGCCCTCGCATCGGCCGCAGGAAGTGCCACACGTTTCTACAGGCGTGTTGCGGTGTTGTAGCGGACGGTTTGAAGCGCTGTCAAGCGAAATCATTGACAAAAACGTAAATAGCCTATACCTGCGGGGGATTGCGGGAACAACACGCCGCCCTGCGGCCCCACCCGCTCCGCAACGCCCGCCCTGCCTGCCCGGCCCCGGCGCCTCCTGCAATGCGCGACCGCAATCCCTTGCGGCAGAGGACAAACGTGAAACGGCGCCCTCCCCGTGCGGGCGGACGCCGTGCATCAACCGGTCAGCCCCTGCTGGCCGCGCCACGCGGGGAGGCCATCAGGCGTAGATGTCCACCAGGGCACCCGCGCCGGAATAGGCCGCGCCCAGCACCGACTTCTGGAAATCGTAATCGGCGCTCATGGAGCCGGACCACCCCGTGGAGTTGGTGCCGCCCGTGCTCCCCAGCCCCGGCGCATTCATGTAGTCCAGGGTCTTGCCCACCACGGCCGCGCCGAAGGTCTGCTTGTCCCAAGGGGCCGCCTGCAACGGCGAAGACGCCACGCCGTTCATGGTGTCCAGCGTCTTGCTCACCACCGCCGCGCCAAAGGTCTGGCTGTCCCACACGCCGGAACTGGCGGAACTGCCGGAACTCCCGAAACTGTCTGACGATATGCCGAGGTCGCTCATGCCCCTCCCCTCCTGCGCGCGGGCCGGGCATCCGTGCCGTACGGCGGGCGCGCCATGCATGTACCGCGCGGCCAGGTCCCGCCGCACGGTTTTCCCATGTTCACTGCATACACTATGGCCGGCAACCGGGTCACGCCATTATTTTGCCGGGCTTGCGCGCGCCATGCGAAACGCCCCGCCGGGCGGTCCGGAAGACCAGCCGACGGGGCGTCATGCGTGAGGGAAAGGGGCACCGCCACGTGCGGTGCGTCAGGCAGGCATACGCTACGCGGGCTTGTGCGCGCGCAGGATATCCTCCAGCGCGTCGGCGAAGGCATCCAGGTCGGCGCGGGGAATGGTCAGCGCGGGCAACAGGCGCAGCACGCAATCCTGGGTCAGGTTGCAGATGAAGCCCCTGTCGATGAGCGCCTGCCAGACCTCCTTGCCGGGGAAGGCCAGCACCACGCCGATCATCAGGCCAAGGCCGCGCACGTGGTCGATGGTGCCGGGCAGCTTTTCGCCCATGGCCCGGAAGCGGTCCATGATGCGCTGGCCTTCCGTGGCGGCCCGGCCCGCAAGGTCGTCGCGCAGCATGATTTCCACGGTCTTGTCCGCCACGGCGGAAACCAGCGCCCCCGCCCCGAAGGTGGTGGCATGGCTGCCCGCCACGAAACCGCGCGCCACCTCGTCGGTGGTCATCATGGCGCCCATGGGCAGGCCGTTGGCCAACGCCTTGGCGCAGCTGACGATGTCCGGTTCCAGCCCGTAGTTCTGGAAGGACCAGAACCGCCCGGTGCGGCACATGCCCGCCTGGATTTCATCGGCCATGAACAGCACGCCCTTCTCGCGGCACAGGGCCTGCACGGCGCGGGCGTAGTCGGGGTCCAGCGGGCACACGCCGCCCTCGCCCTGCACCACTTCCACCAGCACCCCGGCGGTTTGCGGCCCGATGGCGGCGCGCAGGGCCTCGATGTCGCCCGACGGAACCTGCCGGAACCCTTCCGGCATGGGGTAAAAGCCGTCCTGGAACTTGGCCTGCCCGGTGGCGGCCACCGTGGCCAGGGTGCGCCCGTGGAAGGCCCCGGTCAGGGTGATGATCTCGTAGGCCTCGCGCCCCTGCGCGCGCTGCATGTAGCGACGGGCCAGCTTGATGGCCGCCTCGTTGGCTTCCGCGCCGGAATTGCAGAAGAACGCCTTGGTGCAGTGGCTGGTGGACAGCAGCCTTTCGGCCAGGTCCAGTTGTTCTTCCTGATAGAAAAGGTTGCTGACGTGCACCAGCTTGCGGGCCTGGGCGGCGGCCACCTCGGCCAGTTCCTCGTGGCAGTGGCCCAGCGAGGTCACGGCGATGCCGGACAGCAGGTCCACGTATTCGCGCCCGTCAACGTCCCACAGGCGTGAACCCTGGCCCCGCGCAACGGAAATGGGGTACCGGCCGTAGGTGCGGCACAACAGGGATTCCTCGCGCGCCTTCAGCGCTTCGAACCGTTCGCTCATGAGGTGTCTCCGGAAATTGGGGAAAGATGTATCGAATGCGGCGGAGTGCGGTGGACGAAAAACCCCGTGCCGCCCATCCAAGGCCTTTCCGAAATTAGGATTTTCGTTCGTTGACAAGGAAAACAAGCCCGCCATGAGGGAGTATACTCTTAGCGTATTTGACCGAGCCTTAGCCGTTAGGTGAGCGGAGCGAACCTTACGGATAAGGACAGCAAAGCAGTGGCGGGCGAAGTTTGACGCCGTCAACGGGCGAAAAGACAATTTCGGCACGATGCCTACAGGGTGCCGGTATGCCCAAACCCACCCGCGCCGCGCGCCGTCTCGCCAAGGGCGTCCGCCTCTTCGACGAGGGCGTGGAAATACGGCTGGAACACTAGCTGCGCGATGCGCTCGCCACGGCGAATTCGTCGTTCCTCGCCAGAGGTGTTCAGCAGCGAGACCACGATCTCGCCGCGGTAGTCGGGGTCGATGACGCCGACCCCCTGGCTGACGGTAAGCCCCATGCGCGTCCCAAGACCGCTGCGCGAGTACACGAACCCCGCCGCGCCGGGCGACAGCGGCTCCACGGCCACCCCGGCGGGGATGGCCAGCCGCGACCCGGCAGGCAGGACCGCCTCTTCCGCGTCCATGCAGGCGCGCAGATCCATGCCCGCCGCAAGCGGCGTGGCCGGGGCGAGGCCGCCGGGGCCGTCGACTCCTCCATCGGGGGCGTACAACGCCCGCGCGTCGCGCAGGTAGCGCACCCGCACGCGCAACGTCGGAGTACCCTCGATAACGCTGCTTGCACTTGTCACGAAAAAGCTCCTGTGAAAGAATACCATAACTCCACGGACTCATCCGGCCCGCCGCCCCGCCACAGAAGGGGGGGGACCGCCGGACCGTCTGTTCCTATGCCACTCTCGCAGGCAAGTCAAAAGCACACACGCCGCACCGCCGGGAGGTACGCAGCATGCAGCCGCTCAAGGTCTTCAGCGTCATCCCCAAGCTGCCCGAAGGACTCGAAGGGCTGTGGGAACTGGCCTACAACCTCTGGTTCTCGTGGAACAGCGACATGGAGACCATCTTCTCGCAGATGGACCAGCGCCTGTGGCAGGAAAGCTACCGCAACCCGGTATGGTTCCTGAACCACGTGCCCCAGCGAACGCTGGAAGAACTCTCCCGCGACGCGTTCTTCAAGGAACGGCTGTCCGACGCCGTGGCGCAGTTGCGCCAGTACGTGGGCAGGCCGTCGCCCCACAAGTTCGAGGGCGTGGCACCCGGCACGCCCGCCGTGGCCTACTTCAGCCTGGAATTCGGCCTGGCCCTGTGCCTGCCCATCTATTCCGGCGGTCTCGGCATCCTGGCGGGCGACCACCTGAAGTCGGCCAGCGACCTCAACGTGCCGCTGGTGGGCGTCGGCATCGCCTACCAGCAGGGATACTTCCGCCAGTACATGACCCCCGACGGCTGGCAGCAGGAACGCTACCCCACGTACGACTTCGAGCAGATGCCCATGCGCCCGGCCCTGACCCCCGAAGGCCAACCCGCCGTGGTGCGGCTGGACGTGGGCGACCGGCCCCTTGCGGCGCGCATCTGGCAGGTGGCCGTGGGCCGGGTGACCCTGTACCTGCTGGACACCAACCTCCCGGAAAACCCGCCCGACTTCCGCCAGATCACCGAACGGCTGTACGGCGGCAACATCGAGATGCGCCTGTGGCAGGAAATCCTGCTGGGCATCGGCGGCATCAAGGCGCTGAAGGTGCTGGGCATCGACCCCAAGGTCATCCACATGAACGAAGGGCATTCCGCCTTCGCGGGACTTGAGCGGGTGCGGCTGTTCATGAAGGAGCACGGGCTGCCCTTCGAGGCCGCCACCGAGGTGGCCGCCTCCGGCTCCATCTTCACCACGCACACCCCGGTGCCCGCGGGCAACGACCGCTTCGCCCCGGACCTGATGCACCGCTACTTCGAATCCTACGCCCGCGACATGGGGCTGGCCTTCAAGGTGTTCATGGCCCTTGGGCGAGAAGCCCCCCACGACGACGCCGAACCCTTCTGCATGACCGTGCTGGCCCTGCGCCTGTCGCGCGCCAACAACGGCGTGTCCACCCTGCATGGCCGCGTCTCGCGCAACATGTGGAAGCAGGTGTGGCACCAGTTCCCGGTGGAGGACGTGCCCATCGGCGCGCTGACCAACGGGGTGCACGCGCCCACTTGGGTGGCCCAGGACATCGGCATGCTGTACGACCGCTACCTGGGCTCCAACTGGCGCGAGGACCCGGACTGCGCCCGCGCCTGGAGCCAGGTGGACACCATTTCCGACGCCGAGTTCTGGCGCACCCATGAACGGCTGCGCGCCCGGCTGGTGGACTTCGTGCGCGAGCGGCTGCGCCGCCAACTGGCCGCGCAGGGCGCACGGCGGCAGGACATCCAGATGGCCGAGGAAATGCTGAACCCCGAAGCCCTGACCATCGGCTTTGCCCGGCGCTTCGCCACCTACAAGCGGGCCAACCTGCTGTTGCAGGACCGCGAACGGCTGGAACGCATCCTGGGCGACCGCGAACGCCCGGTGCAGTTCATCATCGCGGGCAAGGCCCACCCCCAGGACCAGGGCGGCAAGCAGCTGATCAAGGACCTGATCGCCTTCAGCCGTTCGCAGGGCGCGAACATGAGCGTGGTCTTTCTGGAAGACTACGACATGGAGGTGGCCTCGTACCTGGTCACGGGCTGCGACGTATGGCTGAACAACCCCCGCCGCCCGCTGGAGGCCTGCGGCACCAGCGGCATGAAGGCCATGCTCAACGGCGTGGTGCAGTTCTCCACCCTGGACGGCTGGTGGGACGAGGCCTACCGGCCGGACAACAGCCTGGGCTGGGCCATCGGCAAGGGCGAGGAATACGACGATCCGGACTACCAGGACTTCGTGGAGATGCAGACCCTCTACAACATCCTGGAAAACGACATCATTCCCGAATTCTACGATCGCGGTCGGGGGGGCCTGCCCCGTTCGTGGATCCGCCGCATGAAGGCCGCCCTGAAGGAACTGGCCCCCCGCTACAACTCGCACCGCATGGTGCTGGACTATCTGGGCACGGCCTATTCCCAGGCCCACGGCTACTACATGCGCCTCGCGCGCGACGGCTTCGTCCCGGCGCGCGAACTTTCCGAATGGCGCATGGAAATGATGACCAAGTGGAGCGCGGTGCAGATCCGCAACGTGCGCAGCCGGGTGGAGGACACCCTGCACGTGGGCGATTCGCTGCGGGTGGAGGCGGAACTGTACCTCGACGACATCGCGGCGGAGCACGTGCTCGTCCAGTTGTACGCCGGGCCGCTGGGGCAGGACGGCTCCTTCGCCCAGCGCCAGCTGACCGTCATGACCCCCGAGGGCGAACGGCGCGACGGCTGGCAGACCTTCGGCGGCAGCACCCGCCCGGCGGAGGCCGGACGCTTCGGCTTTACCGTGCGGGCCGCCCCGGTGCATCCGCTGCTGGCAGACCCGCATTCGCTGGGCCTTATCCGCTGGGCCGCGCCCGCATAGGCAGCCCGCGTGATACGCCCAAGCACAGGGCGCGCCGCCTGCATCCGCCACCGGATGCGGGCGGCGGCGTCGGCCTTCCGGCGGCCCATGGTGCCGCTGGTGCTGGCGTGCGCGCTGGCGGGGCTTGTGGGGCTGTCTGGACTGGCGTGGCTGGAAGAACAGGCAGAATCGGCCGGCCTGCCGCGCCCGGCACTCCTGCCCCTGCGGTCCGTCATGGAAATCATCGCCCCACCGGCGGCCCTGGCCCAGCCGAACCCGCCCCAACCTATTCCGGCCCTGCCCGACAAGGCCGCGCCGGGGGCAGACACGCCTGCCGCACCCGCATCCGCTGCCCCGGCTCCCGCAACGCCCGCTCCCGCAACCGATGCCCCCGCCCACCGCAGCGAACCCCGGACCACACCACCCCCTGCCCATCCGCGCATGCGTGCGGGCACGGGCACGGACGGGGATTCCGCCATGATCATCGCCACCTACGACTGGCCGCCCTACGTCGAGCGCAACCTGCCGCACGGCGGCTACGTGGTGCAGCTGATCCGGGCCGCGTTGGCCTCCGTGGGGCTTGCGGCGCGCTTCGAGTTCATGCCCTGGGCCAGGGCCATGGCCCTGCTGCGCGAGGGCAAGGTGACCGCCGTGGCCCCCGCCTACAAGACCGCCGACCGGGAAATCGATTGCGACCTGTCCACCCCGTTCCCCGGCGGCCCGCTGGTACTGTTTGCACTGGCGGGCAAAAACCGGCGCTGGAAGAACCTGCGCGACCTGGCCGGACTGCGCATCGGCGTGGTGCGCGGCTATGCCCACACAGAGGCCTTCGACGAGGCGTCATTCCTGAACAAGGAACCGACCAACGACGAAACGGCCAACCTGCGCAAGCTACAGGCCGGGCGCATCGACGCCATGGCCGCCGACCGCAACGTAGTGCGCTACCGGTTCCGGCACGACCTTTCCGGAGACCCGGCAACGCTGGAAGAATATGATCCCGTTCTTGGCGAACGCGACCTGCACGTCTGCTTCTCCCGCGCATGGCCCGGCCACTCCGCCCTGCGCTCAGCCTTCGACAAGGGGTTGGCCACCGTGCGCGAGGCCGGGCTGGTGGACGCGCTGCACCGCCAGATGCGCCGTCTGGCCGACGGGCAACCGGCGGAACAGTAACTGGCACCATGGTGCCGTTCTTGTCCCACGCCCTGCACCGCTACGGCCACGGCGCGGCAACCTGCCACATCACGGTGCGCCCGCCCGACGGCCACGGCGGCATGCGCCCACCCTGCCGAACCGCCACCAGTCCCACCCCGGTCTGCCTGCCCCCCCTGCCCTGCCCCCGCTTGCCTGCCGGGCGGAAATGCCCTACCTCACCCGCAGGCTTGGCGCGCCCGCCGCGCCGCAGGCCGCCTTCATCCCATCCGCCCAGCCCTTCCGGAGGACATCTTGACCGCTCTCGTCACCGCCGCCATCGCCGGTGGAGGGCTTGCAGGCTGCGAATGCGCCCGCAGGCTCGCCCGCGCCGGGGTTGCCGTCACCCTGTACGAAATGAAGCCCCAGGCATATTCCCCGGCCCACACCAGCCCGGACCTTGCCGAACTGGTGTGTTCCAACTCTTTGCGCTCGGACGACATCGCATCCGGCGTGGGGCTGTTGAAGCAGGAGATGCGCGAACTGGACAGCCTGGTCATGCAGGTGGCAGAGGCCACCCGCGTGCCCGCGGGCAAGGCCCTTGCGGTGGACCGCGAACTGTTCGCCCGGCGCATGACCGAGGCCATGGAGGCGGAACCGGACATCACCGTGGTGCGCCGTGAAATTCCCTCCATCCACGCGCCGGAACTGGCCGCCGCCGACGTGGCCGTGGTGGCCGCCGGGCCGCTGGCCAGCGCGCCGCTGGCCGCGTCGCTGGCCGCAGTGGTCGGCTCCGACCACCTGTATTTCTACGACGCCATCGCACCCATCATCGCCGCAGAATCCATCGACACCACCATCGCCTTCCAGGGCTCGCGCTACGACGAAGGCGAGGGCGACTACCTGAACTGCCCCATGAACCGCGAGGAGTACGAGGCCTTTCACGCCGCCCTGCTGGCCGCCGAAAAGGCCCCCACCCACGATTTCGAGAAGGAAATCCACTTCGAGGGCTGCATGCCCATCGAGGCCCTGGCCGAACGCGGCGAGCGCACCCTGGTCTTCGGCCCGTTCAAGCCCGTGGGCTTCACCGACCCGCGCACCGGCCAGCGCCCCTACGCCATCGTGCAACTGCGCGCCGAAAACCTGAACCGCACCGCCTACAACCTTGTGGGCTGCCAGACCAAGCTCAAGTACGGCGAGCAGGAACGCGTGTTCCGCATGATCCCGGGCCTTGCCAACGCCGAATTCGTGCGCCACGGCTCCATGCACCGCAACACCTACGTCAACGCCCCCCTCGTGCTGGCCGACGACCTGGCCCTGCGCCCCCACCGCCACGTGCATCTGGCCGGGCAGATCACCGGAGTGGAAGGCTACGTGGAATCCGCCGCCTGCGGCCTGTGGCTGGGCATGCTGCTGGCCGCGCGCGCCCTGGGCCGCGCCATGCCCCAGCTCCCCCCCCCTCCCACGGACACCGCCCTCGGCGCGCTGCTCCACCACCTGCGCACCCCCGCCAAGAACTTCCAGCCCTCCAACGTCAACTTCGGCCTCATGCCCGAACTCACCCAGCGCGCCAAAAAACGCGACCGCAAGGCCCTGTACGCCGAACGCGCCCGCGCCAGTTTTGCCACATGGTTGGAAGGCGTGCCGGGGCTGGAGAAGGCGGAATAGGATACGTAAAAGACGAACCGGGGAAGGGGGGCTTTGAAAAGCCCCCCTTCCCCGGACCCCAGCCTTGCTGTCGCCATCCGTAAGGTTCGCGCTACGCGCTCACCTAACGGCTGCCGCTCCCCGCAAACTTTTTAGTTGGGGGATGAACTATTGCAGCAAAGTCGCGCACAACCTCTTGGCGTTGTACATACCCTGACCATCTGGTTCCCCCCTATTGAAAAGTTTTGG
>JAITSV010000082.1 GCA_031287575.1 Desulfovibrio sp. | reverse complement strand
GTCGAAGTGAAGTAGACGCCGCATACCGAACCTGTGGAGGGGGCCAGACCGGCGGGACCGGCCTGGCCCCCTTTTGCCTTTCCATCCCGCGCGGTGCGCAACCGGGGCGCTTGCGCGGCGTGCGCGCCCGCCATAGGGTGGCCGTGCGGGTGCATGCGGTCGGCGGTCGCGGCCGCGCGCCCCGGCAACATGCACCCCGTGGCTGCCGCCACCGCAGCGACTTCGCCACTGCCACGTTCGCTCCGGCCGCCGGGACCGCCAGGACAGGGCGGCATCCGGAGCGCATACCTTTTCCGCCCACGTACCGGAACATCATGGAGCCCACATGCAGAAGCTGCTCGTACTCGGCATCGGCAATACCCTGCTCACCGACGACGGCGTCGGGGTCTTTGCCGTGGAAGAGCTGATGAAGGAAACCTGGCCATCCAACGTCACCCTGATGGATGGCGGCACCTTCACCCAGGACATCTTCTACCTGTTCGAAGGGTACGACCGCCTGCTGGTGCTGGACATCGTCCACGCCAAGGGCGCCCCCGGCACCATCTACCGCCTGTCGGAGGACGATCTGGTCCAGAACGAGAAGCAGCGGCTGTCCATCCACGACGTGGACCTCATCGACTCGCTGAAGATGGCCGAACTGCGCGGCCCGCGCCCGTACATGCAGGTCATCGGCATGGAGCCGCACGACTTCCTGAACTGGAACATCGGCCTCTCCGAACCGGTGCAGGCCGCCTTTCCCCGCTTTGTCGAGGTGGCACGCGAAGATATCCGCACCATCATCGCGGAAATGGCGCAGGCGGGCTGATACGGCAGGGATAGTCGTGCGCACGCACGGCTCCGGCCAGTCGGGACGCCAACCAAGAAGGCTGGCGAAGCCCCCGGCGCATGGCCTGCAAGCCGGGATCGGCCCTGCCGGGTCCTTCCAGTCGGGGCAGATCGAGAGAGATCGGGGCGTCATCCCCCGGTCGCGCACCGCGCAGGCCCTCCTTCCCGTGCATACGTTTTACAGATTACAACAAAATGCGTGCCACTTTTTATAAAAAAATGGCACGCATTTTATATTTCATCACCAACCGCCACAACCCATCCATCATCTAAAGTTGAATGCACAAACAATGTACCACGACAGCAATCCTTGCTTCTCCTGCATGGCCCCAACACGCATCCGGACATGCCACGACAGCCGTTGCAGGCATCCATTCCCTTCCGCGATGCAGAAATGCGTGCTCCATTTGCATTTTCAATTGGAATAACGTTTCAATGTGTTGTACCTTCCCGGCAAACGTGCGGACAGGTCGCCGCGGGAAACGGATGCACGCAGAAGCGACCGCATCCGGGGGGCCTTTCGCACCAGTACGACCCTTACCCCGCCGCGCCGCTGGCGGCGGGCAGGCACGGTGTTTCGCCGTGCCGAAGGAGGCAGGGATGAAAATCTCGATCGGTCTCGGCAAGGAGGGCGTGGAGGAAAGGCTTGCGGAACGCGGCGTGTCTCGACGCGACTTCCTCAAGTTCTGTACGGCCATCGCCGTGACCATGGGCATGGGCCCCGCGTTCGCGCCGGAAGTTGCCCGCGCGCTCATGGGTCCCCGGCGTCCGTCCGTGGTCTACCTGCACAACGCCGAATGCACCGGCTGTTCCGAATCGGTGCTGCGCGCATTCGAACCCTACATCGACACGCTGATTCTGGACACGCTGTCCCTCGACTACCATGAGACCATCATGGCCGCCGCGGGCGAGGCGGCGGAAGCCGCCCTGGAACAGGCCGTCAACAGTCCGCACGGCTTCATCGCCGTGGTGGAAGGCGGCATTCCCACGGCTGCCAACGGCATCTACGGCAAGGTGGCCAACCACACCATGCTGGACATCTGCAGCCGCATCCTGCCCAAGGCCCAGGCCGTCATCTCGTACGGCACCTGCGCCACCTTCGGCGGCGTGCAGGCGGCCAAGCCCAACCCCACCGGGGCCAAGGGCGTCAACGATGCGCTGAAGCACCTCGGCGTCAACGCCATCAACATCTCCGGCTGTCCGCCGAACCCGTACAACCTGGTCGGCACCATCGTGTACTACCTGAAGAACAAGGCCGTGCCCGAACTGGACAGCCTGAACCGGCCCACCATGTTCTTCGGCCAGACCGTGCACGAACAGTGCCCCCGCCTGCCGCACTTCGACGCGGGCGAATTCGCCCCGTCGTTCGAATCGGAAGAAGCCCGCAAGGGCTGGTGCCTCTACGAGCTGGGCTGCAAGGGCCCGGTGACCATGAACAACTGCCCGAAGATCAAGTTCAACCAGACCAACTGGCCCGTGGACGCGGGGCACCCCTGCATCGGGTGCAGCGAACCCGATTTCTGGGACGCCATGACCCCGTTCTACCAGAACTGATCACGCGCACGCGCAAGGTCACCCAATACCCCATAGGCAACAGCCAAGGAGGATACCATGAGCGGCTGCAGAGCCCAGAATGCTCCGGGCGGCATCCCCGTGACGCCCAAGAGCTCCTATAGCGGTCCCATCGTCGTCGACCCCGTTACCCGCATCGAAGGCCACCTGCGCATCGAGGTGGAAGTGGAGAACGGCAAGGTCAAGAACGCCTACAGCAGTTCCACGCTGTTCCGGGGCCTTGAAATCATCCTGAAGGGCCGCGACCCCCGCGACGCCCAGCACTTCACCCAGCGCACCTGCGGCGTGTGCACCTATACCCACGCGCTGGCCTCCACCCGCTGCGTGGACAACGCCGTGGGCGTGCACATTCCCAAGAACGCCACCTACATCCGCAACCTGGTGCTGGGCGCGCAGTACCTGCACGACCATATCGTGCACTTCTACCACCTGCACGCCCTGGACTTCGTGGACGTGACCGCCGCGCTGAAGGCCGACCCGGCCAAGGCCGCCAAGGTCGCCTCGTCCATCTCGCCCCGCAAGACCACGGCGGCGGACCTTAAGGCCGTGCAGGACAAGCTGAAGACCTTCGTGGAAAGCGGGCAGCTTGGCCCGTTCACCAACGCCTACTTCCTGGGCGGCCACCCCGCCTACTACCTGGACCCGGAAACCAACCTCATCGCCACCGCCCACTACCTGGAAGCCCTGCGCCTTCAGGTGAAGGCCGCGCGCGCCATGGCCGTTTTCGGTGCCAAGAACCCGCACACCCAGTTCACCGTGGTGGGCGGCGTGACCTGCTACGACGCCCTGACCCCGCAGCGCATCGCGGAATTCGAGGCGTTGTGGAAGGAAACCAAGGCGTTCGTGGATGAAGTGTACATCCCCGACCTGCTGGTGGTTGCCGCGGCCTACAAGGATTGGTCGCAGTACGGCGGCACCGACAACTTCATCACCTTCGGTGAATTCCCGAAGGACGAGTACGACCTGAACAGCCGGTACTTCAAGCCGGGCGTGGTCTTCAAGCGCGACTTCAAGAACCTGAAGCCGTTCGACAAGATGCAGATCGAAGAACACGTGCGCCACAGCTGGTACGAAGGCGCGGAAGCCCGCCATCCGTGGAAGGGCCAGACCCAGCCCAAGTACACCGACCTGCACGGCGACGACCGCTACTCGTGGATGAAGGCCCCCCGCTACATGGGCGAGCCCATGGAAACCGGCCCCCTGGCCCAGGTGCTGATCGCCTACTCGCAGGGCCATCCCAAGGTGAAGGCCGTGACCGACGCCGTGCTCGCCAAGCTGGGCGTGGGCCCCGAAGCCCTGTTCTCCACCCTGGGCCGCACGGCGGCGCGCGGCATCGAAACCGCCGTCATCGCCGAATACGTGGGCGTGATGCTGCAAGAGTACAAGGACAACATCGCCAAGGGCGACAACGTCATCTGCGCCCCGTGGGAAATGCCCAAGCAGGCCGAGGGCGTTGGCTTCGTCAACGCGCCGCGCGGCGGCCTGTCGCACTGGATCCGCATCGAGGACGGCAAGATCGGCAACTTCCAGTTGGTCGTGCCCTCCACCTGGACCCTTGGACCCCGTTGCGACAAGAACAAGCTGTCGCCGGTGGAAGCTTCGCTCATCGGCACCCCGGTGGCCGATGCCAAGCGCCCGGTGGAAATCCTGCGTACGGTGCACTCGTTCGACCCGTGCATCGCCTGCGGCGTGCACGTCATCGACGGGCACACCAACGAAGTGCACAAGTTCCGCATCCTGTAGGCTATCCGGAGCCCCGTCGGCCTTGGCTGGCGGGGCTCCCCCAACAGCAGCCCTCGAAAACGGCGAGCAGGCGCGGCGTGCCGCGCCGTCAGCGAGCCGTTTTCGTCTTCAACCAACCGGATCAGCGCCCCACGCAGGCCGCCTGCGCAACCTCGCAACCCGGCACATCGCTGTCATGTCGAGGTTCCGGCCTTGCGCCGGGCCTTTTCCAACCCTATAGTACACCCCACATGAGCAATCGCCCCAACATCCTCGTCCTTGGCGTGGGCAACATCCTGTACACCGACGAAGGCATCGGCGTGCGCGCCGTGGAGGCGTTGCAAACGGCGCATGCCTTCACCGACAACGTCACCGTCATGGATGGCGGCACGCTGGGCATGCGGCTCATGGACGCCATCATGGAGTGCGACCACCTGATCGTGGTGGACGCCGTGCTCGCGGGGGACGAACCCGGCGCCATCTACCGCCTGACCGGCGAAGACCTGCGCAAGAGCCTCGGCTTCAACGATTCCATGCACCAGACCGACCTCGTGGACACCCTGATCTTCTGCGAACTGGTGGGCAAACGGCCAGAGGCGGTGATCATCGGCATGGAGCCGCACGACTACCAGTCGCTGGGCACCGAACTTTCCCCCGTGGCGGGCCAGCGCCTGCCCCTGTTGTGCGACGCCGTGGTCACCGAGGTACGCCGCGCGGGCGGCGACTGCACTCCGGCCACGGACTGAGCACCCCGCCTGAGCAATCAGGCTGTACAACCCGCCTGAACAGTCAGGCTGGCCAACCCGACGGAGCAGACCCGATGTGCCTCGCCATTCCCGCCGAGATCGTGGAAATCAATGATGCCGGCATGGCCAAGTGTCGTGTGGGCAAGAGCGAAACCTACCTCAACGTCTCGGCCATGCTGCTGCCCGAACGCCCCGCCATCGGCGAATACGTCATCGTGCACGCCGGGTTCGCCCTGCGCGTGCTGGACAAGGCCGAGGCGGAGGAAACCCTGCGGCTGCTGCGTGAAATGTCCGAGGCCGTGGAAGGCCAACCCGCGGGGTTCTGATCCGCGCCGGGCTTGCGCGGTACGCAGTCCGCTTCCGGACACGCCACATCACGGGGAAGAACGCCGCGCCCGGCGCATGTTCTTCCCCTTTCCCTTTTCCGGCCAGCTACCCGCGCCACCACGCCGGGATGCGCCCGGAGGCAAGCATGTCCCAGTCCATTGCCATACTCGCCCTCGGCGACAGCCTGACCGAAGGCTACGGGCTTGAGCCCGACGCCGCCTTTCCCGCCGCGCTGGAACGGCTGCTGCGCGCGGGCGGTCCGGCGGCGTCCGCTTATGACGTCACGGTGATCAACCTGGGCCTTTCGGGCGACACCACGGCGGGCGGCCTGCGCCGCCTGCGTGCATGGGTGGCGCGCAACCCCGGCTTCGCCAACGCCGACGCCACCGTCCATGCCGCCTCCAATGCCGCCTCCAATGCCGAAGGCACGCCATCCCCGCGCTGCTTCGCCATCGTGGAACTGGGCGCCAACGACGGCTTCATGGGGCTGGACCCGGAGGACATGGAAGAAAACCTGGCCGCCACCCTGACCCTGCTGGCCGAACGGCGCGTGCCTGTGCTGCTGGCCGGATTCAGGGCCGAATTCGCGGACGATCCGCACTATGCCGAAGCGTACGACGCGCTATTCCCACGCCTGGCCGCGCGGTTCGGCGTACCCCTGTGGCCTTACGTGCTGGACGGCATCTGGGGCGTGCCGGACCTGACCTTGTGGGACGGCCTGCACCCCAACGCCGCCGGTGCGGAACGCATGGCCCGCGCCGCCCTGCCGTACGTGCTGGACATGCTGGGCATGGTCGGCGGTGCGGGAACCGGCGGCGGGTAGCGGGCGGGGGCAACACGCCGCATCAGCCCGCCGTCCCAACAGCCGTGCGGGCCGCGCGCGGCTTGACTTCCGCACCTTCTTGAACCAATTACATCGTTTTGCATCACCCGGCGATGCGCGCCCCGCGCGCCGTCACCCCCGCCGGGCGCGGCCATGCGCCGCCGACCGGACCTTCCGGCATGCCGACACCCCCCAGGAGCAGCACGTCCATGAGCGACTACAAGAAGACCCTGCATCTGCCCGACACCAAATTTCCCATGAAGGCCAACCTTACCCAACGCGAGCCGGAAATGCTCAAGTTCTGGGAAGGCATCGACGCCTACGCCGCCATGGCGCAGGCATCCGGCCAGAAGGGCCAGTACGTCCTGCACGATGGCCCCCCCTACGCCAACGGGCACATTCACCTGGGGACGGCGCTGAACAAGATCCTGAAGGACATGGTGGTCAAGTCGCGCAACATGCAGGGCTACGCCGCCCGCTACGTGCCCGGCTGGGACTGTCACGGCCTGCCCATCGAACACAAGGTGGAACAGGAACTGGGCGAAAAGAAAAAGGAACTTCCCGCCCACGTGGTGCGCAAGCGCTGCCGCCAGTATGCGGAAAAGTACCTGGACATCCAGCGCAAGGAATTCAAGCGCCTTGGCGTGCTGGGCGCCTGGGACAAGCCGTACATGACCATGGACCCGGCCTACGAATCCGCCACCGCGAGAGAGCTTGGCAACTTCGTGGCCGCGGGCAACGTGGTGCGCAGCAAGAAGCCCATCTACTGGTGCTGTTCGTGCCAGACCGCCCTGGCCGAGGCCGAGGTGGAATACTACGACCACACCTCGCCCTCCATCTTCGTGCGCTTTCCCCTGCGCGATGCCAAGGTGACTGACGTGCTGGGCCTGTCCCCGGCGGACGCGGCCAGCGCCTGCATCGTCATCTGGACCACCACCCCGTGGACCCTGCCCGACAACATGGCCGTGGCCGTGCACCCCGACCATGACTACGCCGTGGTCCGCCACGACGGCGCGCACTACGTGCTGGCTGCCGCGCTGGTGGAAAGCAGCGCCAAGACCTTCGGCTGGGAAGGGTACGAAGTGGTGTCCACCGTGCCGGGCGCCAAGCTGGAAGGCCTTGCCGCCACGCACCCCTTCTACGACCGGCCCTCTCCGGTGGTGCTGGCCGACTACGTGGTGCTCGATTCCGGTACCGGCTGCGTGCACACCGCGCCCGGCCATGGCCGCGAGGACTACGAGACCGGCCTGCGCTACGGGCTGGAAATCCTTTCGCCGCTGAACGATGAAGGCCGCTTCCTCGATTCCGTGCCCTTCTTTGCCGGGCTGACCGTGTTCGAGGCCAACCCCAAGGTCATCGAAAAGCTGCGCGAAGTGGGCAACCTGCTGGCGGAACGCAAGATTTCGCACAGCTACCCGCACTGCTGGCGCTGCAAGAAGCCGGTCATCTTCCGGGCCACCACCCAGTGGTTCATCGCCATGGAAAAGAACGACCTGCGCGCCCGCGCGCTGTCGGCCATCCGCAACGACGTGCGCTGGATTCCCGCCTGGGGCGAGGAACGCATCCACAACATGATCGAATTCCGCCCCGACTGGTGCATCTCGCGCCAGCGCACCTGGGGCGTGCCCATCATCGCCCTGCTCTGCGAAGGCTGCGGCGAGGCGTGGAACGACGCCGCCTGGATGCGCGACATCGCCGAACGCTTCGCCAAGCACCCCACCGGCTGCGACTACTGGTACGAAACGCCGCTGGAAGACATCGTGCCCGCCGGTCTTGCCTGCCCGCACTGCGGCGGCAACCACTGGAAGAAGGAAACCGACATCCTGGACGTGTGGTTCGATTCCGGCACCAGTTTCTCCGCCGTGCTGGAACAGCGCGGCGACACCGCGTTCCCGGCGGACCTGTACCTGGAAGGCTCGGATCAGCATCGCGGCTGGTTCCACAGCTCCCTGCTGGCCTCCATGGGCACGCGCGGCGTGCCGCCCTACCGCGCCGTGCTCACCCACGGCTACGTGGTGGACGGCGAAGGCCGCAAGATGTCCAAGTCCATCGGCAACGTCATCGCCCCGCAGGAGATCATCGACAAGTACGGCGCGGAAGTGCTGCGCCTGTGGGTGGCGTCCGTGGACTACCGCGAGGACATCCGCATCTCGGACGAAATCCTCAGCCGCCTGGTGGACGCCTACCGGCGCATCCGCAACACCTGCCGCTATCTGCTGGGCAACATCGACGACCTGACGCCCGAGGAAATCGT
The DNA here is from genome assembly GCA_031287575.1 of Desulfovibrio sp. Classification (GTDB taxonomy): domain Bacteria; phylum Desulfobacterota; class Desulfovibrionia; order Desulfovibrionales; family Desulfovibrionaceae; genus Cupidesulfovibrio. Next base: position 8,133 of record JAITSV010000082.1, on the reverse strand, counting down.
GCCCTTCTCGGTCATGGACCCGCTGGACCGCTACGCCCTCGACATCATGACCGATGCCCACGCGCGCATCCAGGAAGCGTATTCCGAGTTCGAGTTCCACAAGGTGTTCCACACCCTGCACAACCTGTGCGTGACCGACCTCAGCGCCTTCTACCTCGACGTGCTGAAGGACCGCCTGTACGCCTCGGCCAAGGACAGTCCGGAACGCCGTTCCGCCCAGACGGCCCTCTTGCACATCCTGCTGGTGCTGGTACGTGACATGGCCCCAGTGCTCAGCTTCACGGCGGAAGAAGTGTTCCGGCACATCCCCGAAGCGCTGCGCCCCGCCGCGCCCACGGTGTTCGCCCTGCGCGGGTCGGATACGCCGCTGTACAACGTCAGCTCCGACGAGAGCGAACGGTGGGAAGCGGTGCTGGCCGTGCGGTCCGAAGTGACCAAGGCCATCGAGCCGCTGCGCAAGGCGGGTACGGTGGGCCATTCGCTGGACACCCACGTGACCCTGTACGCCGACCACAAGCTGGCCGACCTGCTGCGCGCCACCGGCACCGACCTGCGCGCGGTGTTCATCGTCTCCAAGCTGAACATCGCCCCGCTGGAAGACGCCCCGCAAGACGCCTTTGCCTCCGAAGAGGTCAAGGGCCTGCGCATCGGCGTGGCCAAGGCCCCCGGCGCCAAGTGCGAACGCTGCTGGATCTACCACGAGGAACTGGGCGCCGACCCCGACTACCCCGGGGCCTGCGCCCGCTGCACCACGGTGCTGCGCACCGGCGGCGCCGAATAACGACGACCACAACAGCAACGATAACAGGCCCGATCATCTTCCCCTGTCCGGCGGTGCGCACCGCGCCGCCGGGCGGGGTATGCGCCAAAGCCCCAAGAGGCCCCATGCGTCCCAGATTCGTCATGGTCTTCTCCATCGCCGCCGCCGTCATCGGCCTGGATCAGCTCACCAAGCTGTGGGCGGTGACGGCCATTCCGGAGCAGCATTCGGTGCCGGTCGTCGCCGGGTTCTTCGACCTGGTCAACGTGCGCAACCGGGGGGCGGCCTTCGGCTTTCTTAACCGCTCCGACATCGAATGGCAGTTCTGGCTGTTCCTGGTGGCCACGGTGCTTGCCGTGTGGGCCATCGTTTCGCTTACCCGCGCCGCGCAGGAAGACAAGGTGCTGTTCACCGGGTTCGGCTGCATTCTCGGCGGCGCCCTCGGCAACCTCATCGACCGGGTGCGCTTTCGCGCGGTGATCGACTTTCTGGATTTCTACGTGGGCGACTGGCACTGGCCCGCCTTCAACGTGGCGGACATCGCCATCTGCGTGGGCGCGTTCCTGGCCTTCATCGCCATGTACCGCCAGCCCGCGCCCCGCAACAGATCGAACGCCCGGTAGGATACCCGCATGAATACGGCCCTGCTCATCCCCCTGCTTGCCATTCCCATCTTGCCCAACCTGTGGTGCATCTGGCATTCTTACAAGCACGAGTTCGACCGCCCGGCCGAAAAGGCCCTGTGGATGGCGGCCGGGATATTCCTTCCCGTGCTCGGCGGCCTTGCCTACCTGGTCTTCGGCCAGCGGCATGCCCGCAAGGCCTGACGCAGGCCCGGCCCACGCCCTGCCGCGCGGCACGGTCGCACCCGGTCAGGACACCGAACCCTTACGCCAAGCAAAGTGAACCGAAAGGCGGACCAAAAGCCATGAAGACCCGCATCCTTTCCCTTCGTTTCCTTCCCGTGTGCTCCCTGGCCGCGCTGGTGGCCCTTGTCGGCTGCGTCCGGCAGGAAGACGTGGATGCCCTGAACGCGCGCGTCATGCGCCAGGACCAGCAGCTCCAGATGCTGAACTCGCAGCTTTCCGGCGTGCAGCCCGCCCAGGCGGACACCTGGTCGCAGGTGCAGTCCACCCGGCAGGAAATAGCCACCCTGCGCGGCCAGATCGACGACATGCAGATGCGCCTGAACGCCACCGGCGACCAGAGCCGCGACCTGCCCCAGATGCGCGATCAGCTGAACCGCCATGATATCGCCCTGCGGCAGATGGCCTCGCAACTGGCCATCGACCTCGACAGCGTGCTGGCCGCTCCCGCCCCCGCGGGCGCAGCCGGCGCCGCGTCCGCCACCGGCACGACCCATGCGGGCGATCCCAATGCCCCGGTCCTGCTTGTAAACCCCGGCAAGGAGAACGGCTTTGTCGTCGCGCCATCGAGCCAGCCCACCGGGCCGGTCACGGTGCCCCCGGCGCAAAGCGGCACCATGTCCGTGACCAACGCGGAACCCGCCAAGGCGGCCCCCTCTCCCGCCGCCAAGCCCGCCGCAACCGCGGTGGACACGGCCCAGGCGCTGTACGACCAGGGCATGACCGCGTTCAACGAGCGGCGCTACAAGGATTCCGTGAAGGCGTTCACCGATTTCACCAACACCTTCGGGGACCACAAGCTGACCAGCAACGCGTGGTTCTGGCAGGGTGAGGCCAACTTCCAGCAGCAGGACTTCGCCCGCTCGGCGCTGGCGTACGAACAGGTCATCTCCAAGTACCCCAAGAGCCCCAAGTACGCCTCGTCGCTGCTCAAGCAGGGCATCTGCTTCTACAAGCTCGGCAAGAAGGACGCCGGCAAGGTGCGACTGGAGGAGCTGATCAAGAAGCTGCCCGATTCGCCCGAAGCGCAGCGCGCCAAGAAGTTCCTGAGCGAGAACAAATAATCCGAGTACCCGGTGCTCCGGCCCGGAAACAGCATGACCGAACAACAGACCAAGGCCTACCGCAAGAACATCCATCTCACGTTCCCGCCCGAAATCTCGGGCAAGCCCATCGTGAGCGACCTGGTGCGCAGGTACGACCTTACCGTCAACATCCTGAAGGCCCAGATCACCCCGCGCAAGGAAGGCTACCTGACCCTGGAAATTTCCGGGGGCGAAGACAACTGTCTGAAGGGCATCGCCTACCTGCGCGAGCAGGACGTGACCGTCACCGACGTCTCGCAGCGCATCTCGCGTGACGAGGACAGCTGCATGCACTGCGGCATGTGCACCGCCATCTGTCCCACCTCGGCCCTGGCCATGGATACCGGGCTGCGGGTGGTGGTGTTCGACAAGGACCGCTGTACCGCCTGCGGCCTGTGCACGCGCGTATGCCCCGTGGGGGCCATGAACGTGGAAGTGGAGAACGGCGGCCTGTAGCCGTCAACGCGGCGGCCTTGCCCGTACGGACGTTGCCCGTACGGACGTTGCCAGACACTGCCATCGCCACGACTGCCTTATGCTGACACACCCCGGCGGGGCGTGCGCGGAACATGCCGTACACGCCCCGCCTTCCCGTTGGCCCCACCGTTCGGCCCCCCCCCCGCGCGCGGAGGAAGGCTGCCTGTTCCGCCGTTTTCCGCTTTTCCCACGGTCGACTATCTGCTAGGTTCGCCAATGCGGACCTCCGGCCCTTGGTCGGGCTTCCGATTCTGCCCGGTCCGGGCGCACATACGGCCCCGGGCTCGCCCCCGGACACGGCCCGGATACAGCCCCGGACACGGACCGGAACCAGCCCCTCCACAAGGGCAGCCAGCCGCACGGCCGCACGGCACGGCCACACACCACCAGCAGGAGCGCACCATGGTCACGCAGGAAGAACTGCTCGACAACGTGATGGAACGCGTGACGAACAACCTCGTCGTCAACATCCGCGACGTACTTTCCGCCACCATCGAACGGGAACTCACCACCAATCTCACCCGCGCACTGGTGGAAAGCGAATTCTACCGCCGCATCAGCGACGACATGCGCGGGGGCCTGCAAACCATCTACCGCGAAATCTCCACCGCCGCGAAACCCGGCGCGCAGGAAGCCCCGGAAGGGACGCACCCCGTGGAGCGCGAGGACGCCGACCGCCTGTTCAACGAGGCCTCGCGCCAGCTGGACGAAATACTGGTCACCACGCAAGAGGCCACCGAATCGATCATGGACGTGGTCGAGGTGCAGATCGAACGCCAGAAGGAAGCGGCCGTGCTGATCGAGGCCGTCCGCGCCGGGGCGGGCGTGGAACGCGCCCTCGAGCGCATGGTGCAGATCAACGCCGAACTGGGCGAGGGGCTTGTGGAAATCCTGACCACCCTCGGCTTCCAGGACCTGACCGGCCAGCGCATCAAGAAGATCATCGAGGCCCTGCGCACCATCGAAAGCACCGTCGTGGAACTCTACCTGTCCACCGGCCTGCTGATCCGCGCGCGCGAGGAAGCCCCGGAAAAGGACATCTCGCAGATCGAGGCGGAAACCCGCCAGGTGGTGTCCGGACTGAAGGGGCCGCAGCGCGGCACCTCGCAGGAAAACGTGGACGACCTGCTGGCCCAATTGGGATTGTAGGGCCTGCCGGGCCTGTTGCTTTTCGGCCCGCGCGGCGGGGACGCACCGCATCTCCCCCCTTGCCAGCCACTTCGGACTGCCTACTTTCTGGTTCGGCGCGCCAGGCGCGGGCGGCCCCCCTCACCGCCGCCCCGCGCGCCCTGCCGGAAACACGCAACAGGCGCGCGGCGGCACCTCCAGCGCCTTTCCTTACGGAGATGCCCATGTCCGAATCCACGTCCGCTTCCGCCAATGCCCCGCTGGTGATCATCGGCTCCGGCCCCGCCGGGCTTTCCGCCGCCATCTACACCGCCCGCGCGGGCATTCCCACGCTGGTGCTGGGCAGCGCCCCCAAGGTGGCGGGCGACTACGACATCGACAACTATTTCGGCTTCGACGAAACAATCTCCGGGCGCGACCTCATCGAACGGGGCCGCAGGCAGGCCGAACGCTTTGGCGCGCAACTGCGCGAGGAACGCGTGCTTGCCGTGCACCACGGCGATACGGGCGGCTTCCACGTCAAGACCGACAAGGGCGCGTACGACGCCTGCGCCGTGGTGCTGGCCACCGGGGTCGCCCGCGTGCGCCCCGGCATCGACAACCTGGGCGACTACGAGGGCAAGGGCGTGTCCTACTGCGTGAGCTGCGACGGGTTCTTCTATCGCGGCAAGCAGGTGCTGGTGCTGGGTGAAGGCATCTTCGCGGCCAACCAGGCCCTGGAACTGACCCAGTACACCCCTCACGTGTCCATCTGCACCCAGGGCAAGGAACCCGTGCTCACCCCCGATTTCCGGCAGCGCCTGGCCGACGCGGGCATCACCATCGACACCCGCAAGATCACCCGCCTTGCCGGTGACAACGGGCTCGAGCGCGTGGTGTTCGCCGACGGCACGGAAGCCGTTGCCGACGGCCTGTTCGTGGCCATGGGCGAGGCATCGTCCCTCGACTTCGCCTACTCCCTGGGCGTGGAACGCAAGGGCGTGTTCCTGGTGGCCGACGGCGAGCAGTGCACCAACATCCCCGGCATCTTCGCGGCGGGCGACTGCACCGGCGGCTTTCTGCAGATCGGCGTGGCCGTGGGCGAAGGGGCCAAGGCGGCCCGTGCGGCCATCGCCTTTGCCAAGGAACAGTGCGAGATGAAAAAGGCGAGATGAAAAAGGCGGAATGAAGAGGGCCGGGGGGCTCCCGGGGTACCGCCAGGGGCGCGGCACGTCCAGCTTGACAGCCGCCACGCCCAGGCGTATCAGATTCGGCTCACCGGGCAGCATTCCGGGCATGATGCCGGGCCGCTCCGGTTACGTGCGGGCCTATAGCTCAATTGGCAGAGCCCCCGGCTCATAACCGGTTTGTTGCGTGTTCGAGTCACGCTAGGCCCACCAAATTTTCCCGGGCAGGCGCTTGCGCCGCCCCGGCATCGGGCACCGCCTGTGCCCCCTGCCGTGCAACAGAGCAACGGGACAGGAACGCGGACATTGGAGCAGCACCAATTCCGGAACCACGCCTTGCCGCTTCGAGGGTGCTTGCGCCGCGCAAATCCGGCGAAGCACCCTCTTTGCTTGGTAAATTTGCATGAAACGCTCTGAAATAATTAGCGTTATCGAAAAAACGGCACTTCCGGCATCCGCCGCCCAGTGGGACAGGTCGGGCATTCAGGTGGCCGGGCACGACGCGAAGGCCACGGCCCTCGCCGTCTGCCTCGACCCCACCCCCGCCGCCGTCGCCGCCGCCCTGGACCTGGGCGCCGACGTCATTCTTTCGCACCACCCGCTGGTCATGGCGCCCCGCGCGCTGGACACGCTGGACGACCACCACGCCGTGGCCTCTGCCGTCTTGGCGCGCGGTGCGTGGCTGTACGCCGCGCACACCTCTCTGGACGCCAACCCCGACGGTCCGGTGGGCTGGCTGGCCCGTGAACTTTCGCTGACCGCGCCCGAAGTGCTGGAACCCACCCTGCGCCAGGAGCGGCTGACCCGGTGCATCGTGGCGGCCACAACGCCCGCGCCGCACTGGGCACACCTGCCCGGCGTGCTGGCGTACCGGGTGCTGGGCAACACCGCCGTGATCAGTTGCGAGGCCGCCGACTGGCCCGCCATCCGCGCGGCTATCCTTGCGGATGCCTGCGGGTCAGACACCCCGCGGGATGCCGCACCGGCATTCCTGCCCGCCGAGCCGGAACTGCCCGCGCGCATCTTTGGCTTTGGCCTGGTGGGCGACCTGCCCGAGCCGCTCGAATTTACGGCCTTCGTCCGGCGCCTGCACGGCCTTGCCGGGCGCGCCCACTGCCACGTCAGCGGCCCCGCCCCAACCATTGTCAGGCGGGTGGGCTACTGCACCGGTTCCGGCAGTTCGCTGGCCGATGCCGCCTTTGCCCGTGACGCCGACGTGTTCGTCACCGGCGACGTGAAGTACCACACCGCGCTGGAAGCCCGTGGCTGCCTGCTCGACGTGGGGCACTTTGCCCTTGAAGAGGAAATGATGCGCCGCTTCGCCCACGGCCTGCGCACCGCGCTGCCCGGCCTGCCCGTGCATTTCCTGCCATCCAGCGATCCACTGCGGCTGCACCTGCCCGTCCCCCCCACGGGCACGGACGGCGGCCGCGTTCCGGAACATCCGGCCTAACCCGCATTTCAGGAGGATATGACGTTGAGCCTGTATCTCAAGCAGATCGAACAGCTTGTCGCCCTGCAGAAGGTGGACGACCACATCTACGGCATCAAGGCGGAACTGAAGAACGCGCCGCAGGAAGTGGAAGGGCTGCAGCAGCGCTTCGACGTCCTCGAGGAACAGCGCAACCGCCTCCTCGACAAGCTCACCCACCTGAAGGACCAGGAAAAGCGCCTCGGCACCGAGATCGAGGACGATTCCCTGCGCATCAAGAAGAGCAAGTCCAAGCTCATGCTCGTGGGTAACACCAAGGAATACCACGCCATGATGCGCGAAATGGACAACATGGAAAAAATGAACCGCTCGCGCGAGGAAGAAAAGCTGGCCCTGGCCGAAGAGTTGCAACGCCAGACCGAGGCCATGACGGAAATGGACGAGCGCTACACCACCCTCAAGGCCGACCTGGAAACCAAGAAGGCCAGCCTTGAAGCGCGCCTGACCGAAGCCGGCGCGGGCCTCGCCGACCTGGAAACCCAGCGCAACGCAGCAGGCAAGGAAGTGCCCGCGCCCGTGCTGAGCCGCTACGAATTCATCCGCCAGCGGCTGGAAAACCCGGTCATCGTGCCCGTGGACAAGGGCGTGTGCTCCGGCTGCCACATCTCCATCCCGCCGCAGAGCTACATCGAGTTGCAGAAGGGCACCCAGATTCTCAGCTGCCCCAACTGCCAGCGCCTCATCTACTGGAGTGAACACTTCTGCGTGGAAACCCCGGCCGCCGAATAGGCCGGACTACCGCGCATCCGTTTTCGGGAGCCGGACGGGCTGTCGTCGCGGGCCGCAAGGCCCGGGGAGGAAAGTCCGGGCTCCGCAGGGCAGGACGCTGGGTAACCCCCAGGACGAGCGATCGTCGGACAGGGCCACAGAAAACAGACCGCCCGGCAGGTTCGCCTGCCGGGTAAGGGTGAAACGGTGGGGTAAAAGCCCACCAGCTGGCGCGGTGACGCACCAGGCTCGGTAACCCCCGTCCGGAGCAAGACCAAATAGGGAAGCGCACGAGGCCTGCCCGGCCCATGCTTCCGGGTCGGTTGCTTGAGGGCGCCGGTAACGGCGCTCCTAGAGGAATGACAGCCACCCGCAAGGGTACAGAACCCGGCTTACAGTCCGACTCCCGATGTTATTAGAGGCGATTACGGGGGAGGGAGGAAGGGACTTT
>JAITSV010000062.1 GCA_031287575.1 Desulfovibrio sp. | reverse complement strand
GCAGGGCCGCGCAGTTCACCGAGATGAACGGCCTGGTCTGGCGGGGGCCGCTCTTGTGGATGAACTTGGCCAGCAGCCCCTTGCCGGTGCCCGATTCGCCAAGCAGCAGCAGGGTGGTGGCCTCCAGTTGGGCCAGCTTCAGGCAGGTCATCAGCACGCGGCGCATGGACTTCGATTCCGCCACCACCCCGCCGCGCTCGTATTCCAGCATGGTCAGGCCCTCCAGTTCGCGCTGCACCTTTTCCTGCGCGCGGCGGGCCTGTTCCAGGTTTTCCTGCAGGATGTTCAGGTCGGTGATGTCGCGTTCGTTGGCCACCACCAGATACAGTTCGCCCCGGTCGTTGAAGGCCGGGGTGCCGGTGACCAGCAGCTGCCGCCCGGTCTTCTTGATGTTCTGGATGATGGTCTGCTGGCGCTTGGTTTGCAACACGCGCACGGTGACGGAATCGTCGATCAGCCCGCGCTCCAGCAGGGTGCGCACGTTCTGGCCGCGCAGGGTGGCGGCGTTGACGCCGTTGAGCTTTTCCGAGGCGTTGTTGATGTCCAGCACCACGCCGTTCTCGTCGGAGACCCAGATGCCGTCGCTGGAGGAATCGAAGATGGTTTGCAGGCGCAGGGCCAGGTTCTGGTAGGTTTCCAGGTTGCAGGCCATTTGCTCGAAGCGTTCCGGCCGTTGCAGGCTGACCACGGCGCCCGCCAGCTTGCCGTCCTGCATCAGGGGGGTGATCTCGTAGAAGAGCTGGTTGCCCTTGTCCACGATGCGGCCCACGCCCGCCTTGAATTCCGCCGTGGTCAGGGCCTTGCGCACCTTGGGGGTGGCCAGCGGCAGGATCTGGTCGCCCTGGCAGCCGATGCAGTCTTCCACGTAGCGGCCGCGCTTGTGCAGGAACAGCTTTGCGCTCTTGTTCAGGTAGAGCACCCGGCAGTTCAGGTCCAGCGCGACCACGGCGTAGCTGGCGGCATCCAGAATGGCGAGCAGGTCGGCATGTGTCGTCATGGTCACCCTGTAGCAGACAACATGGTGTCCGGAAAGCGGATGTGCCCCGGACGGCGGGGCGGGGGTAGCGTGAAAATCGGAATGGCGGACCGGGGCTGTCTCCCAATTAGGATTTTCGTTCGTTGGCAAGGAAAACGAGCCTGCCATGAGGGAGTATACTCTTATCGTATTTGACCGACATGGCAGGCGAAGTTTGACGCAGCCAACGGGCGAAAAGACAATTGGAGGCAGCGCCTAACCGACGCAGACGGACTTGACGTTGACGAATTCGCGGATGCCGTAGGTCCCGAGTTCCCGACCGTAGCCGGAATTGCCGATGCCGCCGAAGGGCAGGTGCACGTCGCTGCGCACCAGGCTGTTGATGAACACGCACCCGGTGCGGATGCGCGCGGCGATCAGCAGGGCGCCTTCCTCGTCGCGCGACCAGACGGAGCCGCCAAGGCCGAAGGGGGTGTCGTTGGCCAGGGCCACGGCCTTGTCCACCGAGGACACGCGGAACACCAGGGCCACGGGGCCGAACAGTTCCTCGCGGCACACGGGGTCGTCGGCGGGCACGTCGGTGATGATGGTGGGCGGGTAGAACGCGCCCGGCCCTTCCGGAACGATGCCGCCCATGCGCACGATGCCGCCCGCGCGCACGCAGCGGTCCACCTGTTCCTGCAATTCCTTGCGCAGGCCCACCGAGGACATGGGGCCCATGTCCGTACCCTTGTCCAGCGGATTGCCCACCACCAGCCTGCCGAAGCTTTCGCCCAGCCTGGCCAGGAAATCGTCGTACACCGCATCCAGCACGATGAAGCGCTTGGCCGCGATGCAGGTCTGGCCGGTGTTGCCGCAACGGGACTGGGTGGCCACCTTCACCGCTTCGTCCAGGTCGGCGTCGGGCAGCACGATGAAGGGGTCGCTGCCGCCCAGTTCCATGACCGACTTCTTCAGGCGGGCACCGGCGGCAGAGGCCACCTTGCGGCCTGCGGGCTCGCTGCCCGTAAGGCTGACGGCGAAGACCGAGGGATGGTCCAGCACCGCCTCCACCTGGCGGGCGCCGATGAGCAGGGTGCGGAAGACGTGCTCGGGAAAGCCCGCGTCCTTGAATATCTGCTCTATGGCCAGGGCGCACTGGGGCACGTTGGAGGCGTGCTTGAGCACCACGGTGTTGCCCGCCATCAGCGAGGGCGCGGCAATGCGGAACACCTGCCAGAAGGGGAAGTTCCAGGGCATCACCGTCAGCACGGTGCCCAGCGGCTCGTAGGTGATGAAGGCCTTGCGGCCCGCGCCGGGCACGGGCACGGGGGCCAGCATGGCCTCGCCCTCCGTGGCGTAGTAGTCGCACACGGCGGCGCATTTCAGCGCCTCGCCCTCGCCCAGGCGCACCGGCTTGCCCATTTCGCGGGCCATGATTTCCGCCAGCCAGGGGGCCTGGTGGCGCAATTCGTCGGCGGCCTTCTTCAGATACTCGGCGCGGCGGGCATGGCTGAGCAGGCGCCAGGTTTCCCAGGCGGTGGCGGTGGCGTCCAGGATATGGCGTGTGTGCTCGGGGGTATAGGCGTCGAACGAGGCAAGCACTTCTCCGGTGGCCGGGTTGAGACTCTGGATGGCCATGTTTCGGACTCCTTGCGGGTAATGGGAACACGCGGGGACGCATGAAGGTCGGCCCGGTGATGGGGTGACAGGATGAGCGGGTGACGGGGTGACAAGGTGCGAAGGGGAGCCGGGGCCGGGACATGTCGCCGTGCTCCGGCGAGGTCCGGGAAATTCGGCAGCCGCAGGGATGAAGGTGGCATGGTTGCGATGGACGCGAAGCAGGGACCGTGCCTCGATATGGAATGTATGTAACCACAGGTGGTTGCGAAGTCGTCAGGTAGGGCTGTCTTGCCAACGTGATTCTAGAATGAATCAGCAGGCCCTGCAACCGCGCGAGCTTGCGTCCCTTCTGATGCGATTATGCATCACACGGTGTTCTCGAACATTACGGGAAGCGGGAGAGGGATGCGGCGGGCTCGTGGCGTGCGGGAAGAAAACTTTGGAAATACACGTGGTTTGGTGCCCATGGCGGCTCGTGCCCGGAAAGGTATGGGGGCAAGCCTTTGCAGGGGCCGGAGATGCGGAAGGCGTGTTTTCGATTCACAGGTGAATCGAAAATGCAGCCCGAACGGGCCAAGGGAGGGAAGGCGGGCCAGACGGCACCGGTGAAGGCATGCCGCCGTCACCGGTGCCGACCATGGCTATGGCTTTTCCACCGGCAGCTTGGCTGCGTCCCAGGCCAGCATGCCGCCGTTCATGTGCAGAATGGAGGTGAAGCCCATGTCGCGCATGGCGTCCACGGCCTTGCCGCTGCGATTGCCCGAGCGGCAGTACACCACATAGGTGCGGTTGCGGTTCAGCGAGCCGATCCGGTCGTTGAAGTCCGACGCCTTGACGTCGAAGTTGCGGGCGTTCGCAAGGTGCCCTTCGGCGAATTCCGCCGGGGTGCGCACGTCGATGACCATGAAGGCCTCGTCGTCCTTGCGCTGCTGCATGAGGGCGGTGACTTCTTCCGGCGTCACGTTGCGCGGTTCGGCGGCCTGGACTTCGGCGGCGCGGGCGTTGGGGGCCAGCGTGTTCGCGGGCAGGATGGCGCTGGCGGCGTACACCGCCACGCACAGGGCGGCCAGCCCCAGCAACAGGGTACGCAGTGGCGTGCGCTTGCGGGCGTAGGGGATGCGCGCGTGTTCCGCGCGTGGGCTGAATTCCTCGTCGGGGTCGGGGCGGTAGGTCATGCTGTGGTCCTTTTGCGTGGTGTGTCTCGTGCCGTCCGCGGCCCGGCAGGCGGCGGGCGTGGCGCGGTGCGCCGCCGCAACGGATATCGCCTGCCGGGCCGGTGCGCAATGCCCGGCGTGTTCCTTCCGGTTTCGCACCGGCCGCGTTCACGCCGTCCCTGCCTGCCCCGGTGTACCCCCGTCGGTCACGCGTTGCCAATATCCGGTCAAGCCGTTGCGTGAAGCAGCACCGTCGCGCTATGCTCCACCTCATCGACACATGGGAGTGCCGCCATGAAACATACATTGTCCGTGCTGGTGAAAAACAGGGCCGGGGCCGTGGCCGAGGCCACCGACGTCTTCCGGCGCCGGGGCATCAGCTTTCGTTCCATATCCTGCGCCGAGACCGAGGACTTCGACGTCTCGCGCCTGGTGCTGACCGTGGAGGACCACGAGGCCGAACTGGAATCCATCGCCGAAGAACTGCGCGCCCAGGACGTGGTGGCCACGGTGGAGGACCTTTCGCGCCGCGACTTCGTGGACCGCGAACTGGTGCTGGTGAAGGTGGACGTGACCCGCGAGACCACCACCCAGATCATGCAGGTGTGCGAGGTGTTCCGCGCCAGCGTCATCGGCATGGGCCAGGAAACCATGACCGTGGAAATGACCGGCGACACCCAGAAGGTGGACGGCTTCATCCGCATGTTGCGCCCGTTCGGCATCCGGAGTCTGGCGAGGACCGGGGTTGTCGCCATGAAGCGCGGCGACGACGACTGATGCCCTTGGCCTTTTGCCCGTGGGCTGCGTCAAACCGCCGCCCCGCTTCGGTCACGTACCAAAGAGTACGCTCCCTTGCGCGACCGCGTTTTTTCTTGCCCACGGGACAAAATTCCTGCGGGCATCGCGCAGGGGTGGCGATTTTGCCGGATCGCCACGTCAGCCGCCGCCCCGCTTCGGTCACGTACCAAAGAGAGCGCTGCTGTCGCCATTCGTAATGCTCGAAGACTCGCATAACGACTGGCGCACGCTCCCATCGCGGAAACGACGCCTTCCTTGCGCTCCGGCAAACTTGCCACCCCTGCATGAAGTGATGTTCGCGCCATTACGTTCTTTTCGCGGCCTCGGTTTCCCTTTCCCGTTCACGACGTCCATTTCCAGCGGAGCATGCCGGTTTGACCACTGAAGCAAAGATTTGCCAGGGCCCGCATACGGGCGGGCAGGGGCCATGCAGCCTCGACCAACTGGTGGCGCGCGTGGCCGCCTGCGGGGCGCGCCCGCGCATCGTCCTGGCCGCCTGTGCCGAGGCCCACGCCCTGGGCGCGTTGTTGGACGCCATGGAGCGGGGCATCGCCCAGCCCCTGCTGGTGGGCGACATGGATCAGACCGCGCGCATCGCGGCGGAACTGGGGCGCGGCATTTCCGGCATCGCCGCCGTGCATGCCCCCGACCCGCGCGAGGCCGTGCAGTGCGCCGTGGACATGGTGCGGCGCGGCGAGGCCGAGGTGCTCATGAAGGGCCTGGTGAATACGGATGTCCTGCTGCGCCGGGTGCTCAACCGCGCCACCGGCCTGCCGCCCAAGGGCGTATTGAGCCATGTGGCCGCATTCGAACTGCCCGTGCGGGGCGGCGGTACCCGCCTGGCCATGATGACCGACGCCGCCGTGAACATCCGCCCCAACTTGCAGCGCAAACTGGAAATCGTGCACAACGCCGTGGCCGTGGCCCGCGCGCTGGGCATTGCCCGGCCCCGCGTGGCCATGCTGGCCGCCACCGAAAAGGTCATCCTGCCCGCCATGCCCGCCACGCTGGATGCCCAGATAGTGGCCCGCATGGCCGAGCAGGGCGAATTCGGCGAGGCGGACGTGGCCGGCCCCATGGCGCTGGATATCGCCATCTCGCCCGACGCCGCCGCCCGCAAGGGCGTGGACCATCCCGTGGCCGGGTGCGCCGACATCCTTGTGGCGCCGGACATCGAGAGCGGCAACATCCTGTACAAGTCGCTGACCACCCTGGCCCGCGCGGACATGGCCAGCACCATGGCGGGCAGTTCCGCGCCGCTGGTGGTCACCTCGCGCGGGGACAGCGAACGGTCCAAGTTCTGTTCCATCGCGCTGGCGGGGTATCTGGCCCTGGCCGCGCGCGCATAGGCAAACCGGCCTTTTGGCTGCTGGCGGCGCGCTTCCGGGCCGCCGCATCCGCACGACACAGCCTTTCGAGAGGATACCCATCTGAGTTCCCAGCCTTTCCGCACCGCCAGCCAGCCCGGCGAACGCATTCTGGCCATCAACCCCGGTTCCACCTCCACCAAGGTGGCCCTGTACGAGGGCGAGATTGAGGTGTTTTCCGAAACCGTGGAGCACCCGCGCGACGAACTTGCGGCCTTTCCCACGGTCATCGCCCAGTACGCCTACCGCCGCGCCGCCGTGGACGCGCTGCTGGCCGGACACGGCATGGCCGACATGCCCCTGGCCGCCGTGGCCGGGCGCGGCGGCCTGCTGCCGCCCATGCCCGGCGGCGCGTGGCGCATCACCCCGGCCATGCTGGAAACCCTGGAGCAGGCCCGCTACGGCGAGCACCCCTGCAACCTCGGCGCGCCACTGGCGCACGACTATGCGGCCCGCTGGGGCGTGGCCGCGTACATCGTGGACCCGCCCGTCACCGACGAGATGGACGAGGTGGCCCGCATTTCCGGCCTGCCCGCCCTGCCGCGCCGCAGCGTGTTCCATGCGCTCAGCCAGCGCTCCGCCGCGCGGCGGGCCGCCGAACTGCTGGGCGTGGACTATGCGGCCAACCGCTGGCTGGTGGCGCACATGGGGGGCGGCATTTCCGTGGCGGCGCACCGCTGCGGGCGCATCGTGGACGTCATCAACGCCCTGGACGGCGACGGACCCATCGCGCCGGAGCGCACCGGCCGCCTGCCCTCGCTGGGCGTGCTGTCGCTGGTGCAGGACGGCACCTACACCTTCGAGCAGCTCCGGCGCATCATCCTGCGCGAGGGCGGCATGTGGGCGCACTGCGGCACCAACGACCTGCGCGTGCTGGAGCGGCGCATGGACGGAACGTCCCGTTGCGATAAAGACGGGACGTCCTGCTGTGGTGGGGACGGTACGTCCCGCTGCGATAAAGACGGGACGCCCCGTTGCGATAAAGACGGGACGCCCCGTTGCGATAAAGACGGGACGTCCTGCTGTGGTGGGGACGGTACGTCCCGCTGCGATAAAGACGGGACGCCCCGCTGCGATAAAGACGGGACGCCCCGCTGCGATAAAGACGGTACGTCCCGCTGCGATAAAGACGGGACGGCCACAAGCGGCACGGATGGCGAAGGCGGCACCCCGCCCGACGCCCACGCCGCGCTGGTGTTCGAGGCCGTGGCCTACACCGTGGCCAAGGAAATCGCCTCGCTGGCGCCCGCCCTGCTGGATGGGGGCAGCGGCACCGGATGCGGCGAACCCGTGGCGGACGCCGCCGCGTGCCCGCCCCGCATCGCCGGGGTGGTGCTGACGGGCGGCATGGCCCGCAGCGCCCGGCTGACGGAACGGCTGCGCCAGCGGCTGCAATGGCTGGCCCCGGTGGTGGTGCTGCCCGAAGTGGAAGAGATGCACGCCCTGGCATCGGGCGTGCTGCGGGTGCTGCGCGGCCAGGAGACACCCGGCGACTATATCTGAAGGGGTCTGAAAGGGCCTGATACTGCCCGACGCTGCCGGCCACTATCTGCCGGGCTGTTTCAACTGGACCCGGCATGGCCCGGACGGGGCTCGGCGTGCCTTGTCTGCCGTGCCCGCGCAGCATTGCGGCACCCGGACCAATGCATTCCGGACCGGGCGCCGAGGACCGTTCTCCGGCATGCGAATTCGACGCCGCGCAAATTCCCGTGCTTGACGCCACCTGCGGGAACGTGTCTATGGTGTGCAGCGCAACGCGCGTTCCGCACCTTTCGCACTTCTTGCGGCGGACGCATCCAGAAAAGAGGCACGCATGGCATCTTCCAAGGATCTGATACTGGAAAACGCACGTATCCTGTTTGCCGCCAACGGCTTCAAGGGTACCACCATCGCGCAGATCGCCAAGACGTCCAACGTGACGGACGCGGCCATCTACCGGCACTACCGTTCCAAGCAGGAAGTGTTCGACGTCATCGTCGAAACCTACCTGGAAGAGTACCGGAAGCTGATGGCGGCCATCAAGGAACGGCAGAAGAGCGGCTATTGCCTGCTGGAAACGCTGATCCTCGACCACTGCGGATTCGTCGACAAGCGCCTGACCGACACCCGGGTGCTGCTGAACACCTACACCACCATTCCCAGCGCCCGCGCGGTGATGGACGCGCTGTCCACCAGCCTGTTCCAGACGGTGGAGGCCTGCCTGATCCGGGGTATCCGCGACGGTACGGTGCGCGACGACATCGACGTGCCGGAAACGGCGCGCATCGTCGGCATCCTGCTGCTGGGGCTGAACCGCCGCCGCATCTTCTGGCCGGAAACGCCCGACCTCGCGCGCGGGGTGGTGGCCTTCTGCCAGCGCAGCATCAAGAGCTGACCGGACAGTTTGCGGCCGGGCATGCGGGCTGCGGTCTGACCGCGCTGGGCATGCCGCGCAGCCGCGCAGACACCCTCTTCGTTTTTTTGCCCTGGGCAAACGAAACGGCCCGTCCATCCGGACGGGCCGTCGTCATTTGCGGGGAGAGCGGCTGCTGCCAGCTCCGATCAGTCCCGATCAGTTCCGATCAATTCCGACGAGTTCCGGTCAAATACGGCCAGACCCTGTCGGTTTCTGCCCCCCCGTTGATCTTATCTGCCGTCATCCAGCCGCATGTCCGCCGGGGCCGTGGCCCGCACCGTGTGCCGGATGGTGGCGGCGGCGCGCGGCGCCACGTCCAGCGTCCACACCAGCTTCTGGTTTTCCGTGGCGGGCTTGGGGTCGGATTCCACGCCGAGGCTGATGGCCGTGTCGCGCGGCTGCGGTTCCGGGTCCTCCACGCGCACGGACACCGGCGTGGCGCGCCGGTTGGCCACCTCGATGGTCCAGGCCCAGGTGCGGGTCTGCTGCTTGTTCACCAGCCCTTCGCGCCCGCTCTTGCGTTCGTCCAGGCGCATGGTGGCGGACACCATGGGGTCGCTGCCGAAGAAGATGTCGGCCTTGTCCTCGGCCAGGCTGAAGGTGGCGCTGCCCACGCTGGCCCCGTCGGCCACGTACAGCGCCTCGCCCGTGGGGTAGTGGCGCGGTTCGGGCAGGGTGACGGAGGCGGTAAGGAAGGCGCGCGGGTCCGCCGCCGGGCGCACGGTGTGCCTAAAGGTGGCGGGCCACGTTTCGCCGCGCAGGGCCACGCGGGCGCTGCCGCCCGCGGGCAGGGTGCGCGGGCCAAGGTCCCATACCTCGTAGGTGGCCTTTTCGTCCATCGAAGGGGCGGACGGTGCGGCATCGGCGCGCAGGGCCATGGATTCGGCGGCAACGGGCGCGGGTGCCGCCTTCATGGCCATGGGTGTCACGCCCAGAATGGGCCGCAATTGCCAGTCGCGCAGGGGCGGCGGTTGCAGGGCCGTGCCCGGTTCCACCGTGGCTACGGACAGGCGCGCGCCGTTCCAGTCCACGGAGCCGCCCTGGCGGATTTGCGCCTCGAAGGTGAAGCCCACGCTGCCCTTGTCCGGGAAGGCCTCCAACCGGTAGGCGGGCCGCCAGCCCGCATCGCGCAGGGTGTAGACATAGGACACCGCAAGGGGGCCGCGCGCCGGGCTGGCCAACAGCACCGTGGCCACGGGCGCCGTACGCGCCGCGCCGCCCGCCTCGTTCAATTCCCGCTCCAGCCTGTCGATGCGCGCGGCCAGCACGGCCTCCTTGTCGCGCAGGTCGGGCAGGGTGGCGTTCAGTTCCGCCAGCCGCCGGGCCATCTGGGCGTCCAGCCGTTCCAGGTCGGCGGTGGGCGCGTTGGTCACCGGGGGCTTGGACCACAGGGTCATGCGTGCCTCGGTGGCCGCGATGGACCCGGCCACGGACGCGGCCTCGCGCCGCAGCCCGGCAAGTTCGGCGCGCAGGCGCACCACGCGCGAGGATTCGGTTGCGTCGGCTTCACGAATGCTTACCGATGCCACCCCGTTGCCGGGGATGGTCACGGACAGGGTGGCAGGGTCCGCCCCGGCGGGCAGGGCCACCTGGAATGCCTGGCCCCCGCCGGGCGCGGCTTCCACGGACACCCGGTCTTCCACCGTTACCCGGGCGGAACGGGGGTAGAGCACCACGGAAGTGGGCGCTGCGGGCAGCGGGTCGGCAGCGATGGCCGACGGGACGGACACGGAGGATTGCGCGGGCACGGCCGGAGTGTTCTGGGCCTGCGGAGCGGCCTGCCCCGCAAGCGGAGCCAGCAGCAGCGCGGCGGCCAGGGTGGCCGACGCAATCCCGCACGCGGGGAAGGAAAGGGAGGGAACGGTCGGTCGGCGCAGGGCGCCTCTGATGGTGAGGGTACTCATGCCTGCCATATAGCATGTTCCGCACGGCAGGGCGAGTGGGCAGGGCGGCATGTGCTGCCGGAATGCGGCATGGCGGGCATGCCGCCCGCTCGGTAAGGACGCGTGGCGGGCATGCTCCTGATCCGGAAGGACGCGCCGGGGGGAACTGCGCCTGCGGCAAGTGTCCGGTCGCCTTCCGGAAGAGCAGGTGAACAGGGAGCGGATCCGCCGGGAACCGTCCCGGAATGCGGCAACTTTCCGGTGAGTGCCGACATTGCCTCGTGCTCGCGCTGCGGTTCGTCGTGACCATCGCCGTCCGCTGTGGGCATGGCGGCTTCGCGCCTACCCGGCGGCGGGGTCCAGCAGGTCGGTGTCATCGTGGGCGTAGGGCGGGGCGCAGCAGCACAGCACCAGCAGCGGCACGTCGCCGGTGTTGGCGATGCGGTGCGGCGTGCCGGGGGCGATGTGCACGGTGTCACCCGGCCCCACGGCAAAGGTGGCGTCGTCCAGGGTCATCAGCCCCTGCCCGGCGGTGACGTGGTACAGTTCCTCGCTCTGGGGGTGGCGGTGCAGCAGGGTGACGCAGCCGGGCGGCACTTCCGCCTCGGCCAGCGACTGGTTGCGGTTGCCGTGCACGGCGGGGTGCATCAGTTCGCGGATGATGGACCCGTCGCGGGTGACGTAGGGCACGGCGTCGGCGCGGATGGTCAGCGCGGCGGTGGGTCTGGTCATGGGGTGTTCTCCGGCGATGCCCGTGTCGGGTTGATCCGTGTTCGCGCGCCGCGTCATGCCGCACGCATTGTCTCATGCATTGGTCCCGCGTCTCCCAGGTGAAGCGCCCCGGCCCACGGTCCTCGAAAGTCCTCATGGAGCCGGGGCGCATGCATCCGGTCGTGTGGTCATCATGCCCCGGTGGGGGCACGGCGCGTCAGTACAGCTGTTTCAGCAGGTCTTCCGCGCTCTTGGTGTCGTCGTCGCCCCGATGCACCGGGTCGCCCGCCGTGGAGGTGGGCTGGGTGCCCAGCTGGAACGGCAGCAGGTAGCTGGTCTCGGAGCCCGGCCCGGCGATCTGCCCGGTCTTGCCATCCACGCGCACCATGACGATGCCGGGGGGCATGGGGAAGTCGTCCGGCGGATACTGCGGCTCCACCACCTTGCGGTAGTCCACGAACACGGGCAGCGCGGCGCGTCCGCCGGTCTCGAACTTGCCCATGGGCGCCACCTGGTCGAAGCCCACGTACACCACGCTGACCAGGTGCGGGGTGAAGCCGATGAACCAGGCGTCGCGCTCGTCGTTGGAGGTGCCGGTCTTGCCCGCCAGGGGCTTGCCCAGCACCTTGGCCCTGGTGGCCGTGCCGTCCTGCACAACTTCCTTCATCAGCGAGGCCATGATGAAGGCGTTCTGCGGGCTGAGCACCTCGCGGACATCGGGCTTGGAGTCGAACAGGGTCTCGCCCCAGGCGTCCTTGATGGAATGGATGAACCGGCGCTTGGCCACGCGCCCTTCGGCGGCAAAGGCGGTGTACGCCTCGGCCATGTTGATGGGCGAAACCGCCACCGCGCCAAGGCTGACGGAAAGCTCGTTGGGGAACGGTCCTTCCAGACCCAGCGCCGTGGCCCGCTCGATGACGGCGGGGATGCCGATCTTCTGGGCCACGCGGATGGTGCACAGGTTGCGTGACTTGGCCAGCGCGGTGCGCAGCAGGGTGGGGCCGTAGAACACGCCCTCGAAGTTTTCCGGCCGCCAGATCTTGTCGGTGTATTCGTTCAGGTACACGAAGGGCGCGTCCAGCACCACCGACCCGGCGGTAAAGCCGTGGTCCATGGCGGCGGAGTACACGATGGGCTTGAACGACGAGCCGGGCTGGCGCCTGGCCTGGATGGCCCGGTTGAACTGGCTGTCGCTGAAGCTGTAGCCGCCCACCAGGGCCAGGACGTCGCCGGTGTCCGGCTCTATGGACACCACGGCGCCCTGCACGTCGGGGTACTGTTCCAGCGAAAGCTGGATCACCCCGGCCTGCGAGACCAGCGTGGGGTTGTAGCTGGAGGCCTTGCCGTCGGCCCCCAGGGCGGAGACCCACACCACGTCGCCCACGTCCAGCACCTTCCTGGCGTCCTTGACGGCGGGCACGTTTTCGGGGGCGTAGCGGATGTCCGGGGTGCGGCACCAGGCCATGGACTTGACGTCGATGAAGCCCCGGTAGCCGCCCAGGCGCACTTCCGCGCCCTGCGGCACCACCTTGGTCACCAGCGCCCGCGCCCATGCACCGTCGGCCAGCGCGGGGGGGGTGAAGTTTTCGTGCTTCAGGAAGGCGTCGTATTCGGCGGGCTTCAGCCGTTGCAGCGGGCCGCGCCAGCCGTGGCGGTGCGAGGCGTCGTCCAGGCCGGTACGCAGGGCCTTTTCCGCCGCCGACTGGTGCACCGGCTCCATGCTGGTGCGCACGTGCAGGCCCAGTTCGTAGATGGCGTCCTCGCCGTAGCGGTCCACCTTCAGGCCCAGGCGCTTGACGTTGGCCTCGCTGAAGAAGTCGATGAGCTGGCGGCGCACCTCTTCAAGGTACCACGCGCCCTCGCGCCAGCCGCTGTCGTCCATGGACCGGTACACCAGCGGCTGGGCCACGGCCTCGTCGTATTCGGCGCGGTTGATCCAGCCCAGCTCCAGCATGCGGTGCAGCACGTACATCTGGCGCTGCTTGGTGGCGTCCGGGTCGCGGAAGGGGTTGTACTTCGAGGGGGCCTGCGGCAGGCCGCCGATCACCGCCGCCTCGGCCAGCGACAGTTCGTTGACGTGTTTGCCGAAGTAGGTGCGCGCCGCCGCCTCCACCCCGTAGGCGCCGCCGCCGAGGTAGATCTGGTTCAGGTAGATGGTGAGGATTTCGTCCTTGCTCAGGTATTTTTCCAGCCTGTAGGCAAGGATGGCTTCCTTTATCTTGCGCTCGTAGCTTTTTTCGGATGTCAGCAGCAGGCGCTTGACGATCTGCTGGGTGATGGTGCTGCCGCCCTGCTTGATGGACCCCGCCTGCATGTTCTTGATGAACGCGCGGAAGATGGCGATGGGGTCGATGCCCTCGTGCCGGTAGAAGCCGTCGTCCTCGGCGGCCAGAAAGGCCTGGGGCACGCGGGGCGACATCTTGTCCAGCGGGGCCAGGAAGCGCTTTTCACGGTAGAAATAGCCCATCACGCTGCCGTCGCGGGCGTACACGGTGGTGACGAGGGGGGGGCGGTAGTCGGCGATGCGGGTGAAGCTGGGCAGATCGTGCGAGGCCCAGATGACCAGCATGGCGGCAAGCCCGGCCGCGGCGGCAATGCCAAGCGCGCCGACGATGCCGAGGGTGAGCAGCAGTTTTTTCATGGGGGTGCGCGTTACAACGTTTCCGGCCCGTCGTCCAGAGCGCCCGGCGTGCCGGGCCGGGGCGGCCTGCGGCGGCCGCGCGGCGCGGTGCGGGGATCGGGGATGGGCTGGGGTTTGGGCAGGGGGGCCGTACCGGAGGAAGCCGGAGCGGCGGCATCATCATTGTCGGGCGAGGATGGGGCCGCAAAGGGCAGCCCGGCCTCGAAGGGGTCCAGCGGGGCCAGCCCCCAGGCCAGGCGCAGGCGCCCGAACAGCAGGCGGACGTCCTTTTCCGTCAGGTGCACGGCGGCCAGCACGCAGGCCAGGGTGCGCCCCTCGCGTACAGCCACGCAGTTGTCCGGGGTGAACAGGGTGATGCGCTCGCCGCGCATCCACAGCGGGAACAGGCGACAGTACCAGGGCCGCGCCTCGCGCGGGAGGCGGCAGCCCTCCGCGCCCAGAAAGGCGCAGTCGCCCCGCCGGTCCACGGCCAGGCGCAGATGTTCGCCGTGCAGGGGAAACAGGGCCTCCACGGCGGCTTCCTCGCCGGGGAACAGGCGCTTCATGCCGTCCACGAAGGGGCGGGTGTTGCGCTCGGTGGCGAAGCCGCCCACGTGGTCGCACCATTCCACGATGCGCTCCCATTCCGAGCGGGACAGGGGGAAGCAGAATTCCTCCTCGCCGGGGGTGGTGGCGCAGCACGTGGGCCCTTGCGCCGCGCAACGGGCGCAGGCCGAAGGGTCGGGCGCGGGGGCGTCCCGCTTTGCATGGGGTCTGGCATGGGGCCGGGCGTGGGGACGCGCGCAGGGGGTGCCATTCGCGCCCGTCACATCGGGCACATCGGGCACATCGGGCGCATTGGGCACATCGGGTGCTCCCGGTGTCTTGGGAGCGCGCTTGGGGGTACGGGGTGCGCGTGCCATGTCAGTAGGCTCCGGAGCCCGAGTTGGGCCAATGGCCGTTGAAGCCGCGCAGCACCACCACCCAGAACGGGCGGCCCGGCTTGCCCCGGTGGGTGGACTGGTAATGGGTGACCTGCACGGATTCGAACATGTCTTCCAGTTGGCGGGGCATGTCCGGCCCGTCGCGGCGCACGAACACGGCGTCCCAGCCCACCTTGTCGGCGGGCGACGGCCAGATGTCGTACTGGCTCATGCGGCGGCCGAAGTCGGCGCAGTAGGTCACCGGCTGGCCGGGGGCGTAGAACGCCAGCGAGGCGGTCATGTCGTAGGCGTCGGAAAAGAAGAACACCCGGTCCGGGTCGGGCAGTTGCCGGCGCACCTCGTCGAGGTGTTCGCCAAGGTCGGCCCAACCCTTCAGGCGGGTGGCGGGGTTGTACCGAGGGGGCAGGGGCAGCGCATCCTGCGCGTGCACCAGCCCGAAGGTCAGCACGCCCAGCACCGCCCACACGGGCACCAGCCTGCGCCATACGGTGGTGCGCGCGCCCCCCGCCAGCAGGACGGCGTCGCGGCGGCGGGCGGCCACAAGGTCGGCCAGGCAGCACGCGGCCAGCATGATGCCCGCCACGTAGCTCATGGCGGGCCAGTTGGGGTAGATGCGGGTATGCAGGCTCCACAGGGTCATGCCGCCCCATAGCGGCCAGAACCCGGCGGCCAGCAGGATGTCGCGGCGCAGCCGGTCCGGATCGCAACCGGCCCCGTTGGGGGCGGTGGGGCCGATAGGCGCACCAGGGGCGCCAGGGACAGCGGACATGCCGCCGCTTCCGGCACCGCCCTTGCCGACGGGCGTCTGCCCGGAGCAGGCGTTGCGCAGGGCGCGCCAGCCGCCCACCAGCATCATGCCCAGCCACCACGGGGTGATGATGCCCGCCTGCGCTCCCAGGTGTTCGGGCAGGCGGTCCGGCCTCAGGAACGTTTTCGCGGCCTTGCCCGCCACCCCGGCCAGGGTGGCCACGTGGCGGAAGCTGACCCAGTCGTTGGCGATGTTCCAGGCCAGGATGGGCAGCATGCCCACGGCGGAACCGGCCAGCATGACCAGCAGCACCCGTGCGGCCACGCCGCGCGCCAGCAGGCCGTGGCGTGAAAGGCCCCACAGCCACAGCACGGCCACGCCCCCCATGGCCAGCATCATGTACTTGGCCAGCACGCCCAGGGCCATGCACGCGAACAGCAGCATGTACGGGATGCGGCGGCGCGGCTCGCGCGAGATCCAGTGCAGGCAGAACAGCGCGCCCGCCCAGCACGGCAGCAGGGGACTGTCGGTGGTCATCAGCACGCCGGATGCCATGAACAGCGGGGTGGCGTTGGCCACGAACAGGGTCAGTACGCCCAGCGCGGGGGAGCGGAACAGCCGGGAAACACCCAGGTACAACAGGATTTGGGCCAGAGCGGCATTGACCACCGCGCCCATGCGCACGCCGGTTTCCGTGTCGCCCAGCAGGGCCGTCCAGCCGTGGATGAGCCAGGCGATGAGCGGACCCTTGGAATAATAGGAAAGTTGCAGCCTGCGCGACCAGTCCCAGTACTGCGATTCGTCCTGCACCAGGTCCAGCTGGCCGGAAATCAC
Source organism: Desulfovibrio sp. (assembly GCA_031287575.1). Taxonomy (GTDB): domain Bacteria; phylum Desulfobacterota; class Desulfovibrionia; order Desulfovibrionales; family Desulfovibrionaceae; genus Cupidesulfovibrio. The sequence continues at coordinate 166,342 of JAITSV010000062.1, read as the reverse complement.
GAACCACAGCCGCACCAGGGTGGTGACGGCGATGATCACGCCCGCGCACAGGGCGGGATTGCGTTCCCAGATGGGGGCCGTGGGCAGGCCAGCCGGGGTGGTCGTGCCGGATGGCGTGGTCATGCCGGACGGCGCGGAAGCGGCACCAGCGCGCGGAGTGGGCGCGCCGTGGCTGCCGGTGCCTGGGGCACTGGCGGTCGGGCGGAATTCGGGCCGGTGTATGGATGCGGACATGCGCGCGAAGATGACCTGTGGGGATAATGATGATGGAAGGCGGCAGGCGCGGGCGGTACCGCGTGCCGGGGAGCATGGCCGGTGCGAGCCGTGCTGGCGTGAACCGTTATGACGTGAACCGATGCGGCACGGATCGCTCCGGATCGGTGCCGCAGGGAATGTAGCCTCTCGGAGTGGGGGTGTCCAGAAGGGCGGGGTGCGGTGGTGGCGGCCGACGCGGCCGACGCGGGGGATGGATCGGGATGAAACGCGCCTGTGGCACCGTCAGGCGAACGGGCAGGGCAAACCCTTGCGGCGGCGGATCGTGCGTTGCGTATGTCCGCCGCCGCAAGGGAGAGCGTTACCTGTACATCCGCTTGAGCACCTTCAGCTTCAGGTCCGAGCCGGGGGCGAAGCGCAGGGGGATGTCGAAGAAGTTGGAACCCACGGCTGTGGCGCGCGGGGCCGAGAAGGTGGCCAGCCCGGCCGGGCCCGCCATGGCGCCCTGCCCGGTTTCGCCAACGCCGCCCTGCGGCAGGCGCGGGTTGGCGAGGTGGGTGGCCGCGTCGTTGATCAGCACGGCCCCGGCGCGGGTGGTTTCCATCAGCCGTTCGCCGCGCGCGTGGGCGGTGGTGAAGGCGTACAGCGCGGTGAGCGCGGGCAGCCCGGCCAGGAAGGCCGTGGCCTCGTCCAGCCGGGTGTAGGGGCGCACCACCAGCACGGGGCCGAAGCCTTCCTCGCGCAGCACCGGGCTGTCGTCGGGCACGTCGGTGATCAGGGCGGGCGGCACGTACAGGGATGCCCTGTCAGGTTGATCGGGTGCATCGCCGGGGCCGAAGGGCAGGGCGCGCCCGGCGGCCAGCCGTTCGGCCTGGCGCACGAACCCGGCGGCGGAGGCCATGCGGCCAAAGTCCGCGCTGGCGCGCGGCTGCGGGCCGAAGGCGCGTTCCAGTTCGGTGCGTAGCGCGTCCAGCACGCGGTCCAGCACGGTACGCTGCACCAGCAGCACGTCGGGCGCGGCGCGCACCTGCCCGGCATGCAGGAACTTGGCCCACACGATGCGCCGGGCGGCCATGGCCATGTCCGCATCGCCGTGCACCAGCGCGGCGGACGGCCCGCCGGTGATGGCGGCGTACGGGGTCAGCGTGGGGGCGGCCAGCGCGGCGATGGTCCGCGCGCCGCGCGTGTCGCCGTCGTACCACACGAAGCCGGGCGCGGTGGCCAGCAGGGCCTCGTCCGTTTCGGCCCCGCCGCTGACCACGGCCACGTGCTCCGGCTCGAAGTACTGGCGCACCATCCGGGCCAGCATTTCCGCCGTGGCCGGGGCTTCCGCCGAGGGGCGCAGCACCACGGCGTTGCCCGCGCCCATGGCGTCGGCCAGGGGCACCAGCAGGCTGCGGACCGGGTCGGCCCAGTGCGCGTAGGCCACGACACGGCCCAGCGGCTGGTGGCGCACGTAGCTGCGCGCCTTGAACTGCCCCAGCGACGAAAGCACCCGCCGCCCGCCGCAGAAGCCGGGCACGGCCTTGAGCAGCCAGTCGATTTCGTGCAGCACGGGCACCACCTCGCGCACCAGGAAGGGGTGCTCCGGGCGGCCGTAGTCGGCGCGGATGGCATCGGCCAGGCGGTCGCGGTAGCCCTGCACGCCTTCGCGCAGGCGGCGCAGGGCGTCCACCCGCGCGCCGGAGGGCAGCACCGCGCCCGAGGCGATGAACGCCTTCTGGCGGGCGGCCAGCGCGGCCATGTCCGCACCGACGACGGAAGGACCGGCGGGCGATATGGTGGTGACGGCGTCGACAGGCGAGGCAATGGCGGCGGAAGCGGTGTGGGCAGCGGATGGGACGGCGGACTGGGCGGAGAACTGGGTCATGGCGCACTCCTTGGCGGACGTTCCGGCACGGGGCGGATGCGCCCCGCCCGATACGCGGGGTTCGGGGGACGGCTGGCGGCGGCCGGGGCGCGGGGCGCCCGCTGGAGCCGGGTGACAGGGGCGCCGGAAGTGCCCGGTGGCCTGGGCCAATCCCGTTTGGTCCCGTCAGGTCCTGTTCGGGCCGGTCAGGTTTGGGCCAAAGACAGTGACGTACGCCCGGTACGGTCCGCCATTGTGTACTGATAACGCATCCCCTGTCGCCGCGCCAGTGGGGGCGGCAGGGAAACGCGCCCGCGACCGTCTTGACAGCGTGTCTCTTGCGGTGCAGGCTAAGCTGGCCTTCGTGCGGCCCGGCGTCTGGAGTCTGCTGTCCGAACAGCAGGGGATGGCGCTGACGGGGCCGGTCACCGCGGGCGCACGCGACACCGCTTGCGCCCCTTCGGCGTGCCCGTGGCACGGCGCGACGCAGGTGCCCTTTCCCCATGCCGCGCGGATGCCGCAATGATCCGTTCAGGGAGAGTTCTCACCATGTCAAAGGGTTCCAATCAGTTCGACGTCATCGTCGTGGGCGGCGGCCCGGCCGGGCTGTTCGCCGCGTACCACCTTGCCGAGCATTCTGGCCTGCGCACCTGCCTCATCGAGCGCGGGCAGGACGTGCGCAAGCGCAGCTGCCCCATCAACAAGACGCAGAAGTGTCTGAAATGCAAGCCGTGCCACATCCTGTCCGGCATGGGCGGCGGCGGCCTGTTTTCGGACGGCAAGCTCAATTTCATCCACAAGTTGGGCAAGACCGACCTTACCCAGTTCATGCCCCGTTCCGAGGCAGAGGTGCTGATCAACGAAACGGAGACCATCTTCAACCGTTTCGGCATGGACGGCCCGGTCTACCCCTCGGACATGGAGGCGGCCAAAGCCATCCGCAAGCAGGCCAAGAAGCACGGCATCGACCTGCTGCTGATCAAGCAGAAACACCTTGGCAGCGACTGCCTGCCCGACCATATCGCTTCCATGTGCGCGCACATCCGCGACAAGGGCGTGGACATTCGCACGGGTGAGGAAGTGCGCGCCCTTACCGTGGAAAACGGCGCGGTGCGCGGCCTTGTCACCGACAAGGGTGAGTATGCGTGCAAGGCGGTGATCATCGCTCCCGGTCGCGTGGGCGCGGACTGGGTGGGCGAGCTGGCGCGCGGGCACGGCCTGGCCGTAAGCCAGCGCGGCATAGAGGTGGGCGTGCGCGTGGAAGTGCACAAGGACATCATGTCGGACATCACCGACGTGATCTACGACCCCACCTTCTTCGTGCAGACCGACAAGTACGACGACCAGACCCGCACCTTCTGCACCAACCCGGAAGGGTTCATCGCCCTGGAGAACTACCAGGACTTCGTGTGCGTGAACGGCCACGCCTACCGCCACCGCAAGTCGGAGAACACCAACTTCGCCTTCCTGTCCAAGGTGGTGCTGACCGACCCGGTGTCCGACAACCAGGGCTACGGTACCGCCATCGGACGGCTGGCCACCATCATCGGCGGCGGCAAGCCCATTTTGCAGCGCTTCGGCGATCTGCGGCGGGGCCGCCGGTCCACGTGGAACCGCATCAACAAGGGCTACATAGAGCCCACCATGACCAACGTGGTGCCCGGCGACATCGCCATGGCCCTGCCGGAACGCATTGTCACCAATCTTGTGGAAGGGCTGGAGCAGCTGAACAACGTCATGCCCGGCATCGCCAACGAGGAAACGCTGCTCTACGCGCCGGAGATCAAGTTCTTCGCCACCCAGGTGGAGACGGACAACCGGCTGGAAACCTCGCTCAAGGGACTGTTCGTGGCGGGCGACGGGCCGGGCGTCGCGGGCAACATCGTGTCCGCGGCGGCCACCGGGCTGATTCCTGCCAAGGCCATCATCGAGCGGATGTAACCGGGTGGCGCGTCGCTGCTTCCGGTAACCGGGGGCGCGACGTGGATATGCAGGCACGAAATGGACGGGGCGTCTTGCGGGGCGCCCCGTTTTTTCGTGCGCGGGGGCAGCCGGGCCGGTGGGGAAGGACGGGTTGCGCCATTTCCAGAGGGGGCGGCAGGGCGGCGGCATGCGGAGGGCGCACACCCCATGCCTTGAACATCGCCGTTTCGGCCTTATGTTCTGGGACAAGACACCACCGCGCCATGCGCGAGGGAGGTGATGCGCATGTTCACCGGTATAGCACGCGTGCCGAAGCACGTATGGGATAGCGACCCCGCCGTCCGGGACGACTTTGAACGGTTGATCGAACGGCTGGAAGGGCTGGCCCTGGATGTGGGCCTGGACCCCGACCGCAACATCTGCCTTACCGATGGTGAGGCGGACGTGCGGGTGGGCATCAGCGAGGAAATGGACATGTATCTGCGCGAGGAGCCCGGCACCTGGCGCATGTAACAGGCACGGCGCGTCGGTCGTGAACCGGCTCCGGCCAGGCCAAAGCAGCCTGACCGGGGCTGGCGGCAGGACGCGACGCGTGAACGGGACAAGGAAGGGGCGCTCCGCCGTGACGGAACGCCCCTTTTTCGTGGTCTTTTTCCGGCGCCCCCCGCCTGCGGGCTCCGCCTACGAACAGGACGAGGATACCGAGCTTGGCGGAAACACCCAGATGGCCCAGGTCAGCGCCAGCGCGAACAGCGCGGAGACGATGCCCACGGCCGCGTCCCAGAACGGCGGCGCGCCAAGGGCGATGCGCATGAGCAGGGTGGCGATGACGTAGCCGGAGTTGCGGAATACCGCGTGGAACGAGGGCATGAAGGTCTGCGCCACCAGCACCATCAGGATGTCCGCGAAGATGAGCACCGTGTAGATGGTCTCGAAGAAGTCGAACGACTGGCCGGTGGTGGCGAACATCCAGCCGTCCCACAGGGCGATGCCGATGAACGCCAGGAACAGGCCGAGCGCCAGGATCTTCTTGGCCATGACGTAGTGCATGCGGTCCATGGCCGAGGTGATGTACCCCTGGGGCCGCTGCACCTTGTAGTACAGGCCCAGGCACAGGAAGATCACCAGGGCGGCGCTGGCCGATACGATGATGTGCAGCACGGGTTGCAGATCGAGCGAGAGGGTGATGGGCTCGTGCATGTGCGAAAGCTCCTTGAAGGAGTTTCGCAGCAGGATCAGGGCGAGAATCTCGAACTGCTTGCCCACCGAGCGCGACAGCGAGCAGGACAGCACCAGGATCAGGCTCATCACTTCCAGCACCAGCAGCATGGTGAAGGCGAAGTTGACGGCCTGGAAATGGTTGGAGGGAACGAAGCGGGTCAGTTCCACCGGCAGACCAGCCAGCAGGCCGCGCCGGTTCAGTTCGATGGCGATGATGCCGCCGATGAACGCGAAGATGAGCGCAAGCGCCACCCGGCGCTGGGTGCGCGGGTGTTCCCAGTAATGGTCCAGCAGGTCGAAGAGATTGGTGAGTGGTTCTAGGCGGAACATGGTCGTGCCCGGGCGCGGGGGCCTGATGGATGGTTTCGTGTCTTTCGCGGCTACGCGGAGTGCGAGCCGCGTGCGCATTGACCAGTATCATCCGCCTATAACAGAGAATAATGACAAACAGAAAGGGATTTGCCTGAATTTTCCGAACCGTCGGTTGGTCCGCCCCGGCATTGCCGTATGGGCTCGGGACCAGGTTCACCGGCAAATCCCTTTCATCGGGAAGTGTTCCGTCGGCATTATTCCGTTGCATCCTCCGCCGGGGTTTACCTGCGGCTGCCAGGGGAGCACCCGCGGGCCTCTGCCATGTATGCCTGGGAAGCGGGGGCCTTCCCGGACTTCCATGACCTTTCCCTTGCCCTAGAGATAAGGCCGTGCGTGGGGGCGTCAAGCGCGGCGGGGGGCGGCTGGCGTTATTTTGTGAGGGGGCGAGGGGGAGCGCAAAGAGGCCGAACGAATTGCGGCGCGAGGTGCCCGCCACCCCCGCCGAAAAAACAGTTGACGCGCGGCCATCCCGTTGGCTATTGAATCGCTCCGCGCCACTGGCGCACCAGCGCGTCCCCATCGTCTAGCTGGCCCAGGACAACGGCCTTTCACGCCGTCGACAGGGGTTCAAATCCCCTTGGGGACGCCAAATTTCGGAATCGAGAGAACGGCAAGGTATGAACGTACCTTGCCGCTCTTCCGTTTTTGCGGGGTTGAGCGGGGCCGTCAGGCTGGAGTTGGCTGGACGGTGTCTTGCCAAAATGCGTGGTGGTTTTGCGTATGCAGCGTTTACTTGAATCTTTTGCCTGTAACTTTGCTTGATTGCTTTTGTTTTTTGCGAAGTGGTCTTGGCAGGCATGTTGAAAAACTGGCCATGCAGCCTTGTAAAATCACCCACACGATGGCATATTTTACACCATGAACAAGCGCGCGATACATGTCCGGCTGCTGGAAGCCTTGTCCGATACCCCGGTCGTTTTCCTGCGGGGTGCCCGCCAAACCGGCAAGACGACGCTGGTGAAGCAACTGGCTGAAAAAACTGCTGATGCCGAAAGTCGGCAGTATGTCAGCCTGGATTCGGCAACGGCGTTGGCCGGGGCGCTGGACGACCCGACGGGCTTCCTGCAGGGGCTGAAGAAGCCCGTGATCATTGACGAGGCGCAACGCGCATCCGCGCTGGTGCTGGCCATCAAGGAAGACGTGGACCGCGAGCGCAACCCCGGACGTTATCTGCTGACAGGTTCTGCCAACATCCTGGCCTTGCCGGGCATTGCCGATTCGCTTGCGGGCCGCATGGAAGTGTTGACCCTGTATCCGCTTTCGCAGGGGGAGATGGCAGGCACCCGCGAGGACTTCATTCATATGCTGTTCCAAAAGGATTTCGCGCCCGGGGACACGTCGCCTTCATTGAGCCGGGACGCCCTTCTGGAAGCCATCGCCGCAGGCGGCTATCCGGAGGTGCTTGCCAGAAGCAGCCACAGGCGGCGCGCCGCATGGTTCGATTCGTACATCACCACCCTGGTGGAACGGGATGTGCGCGACATCGCAACCATTCAGGATGTGGGTGGATTGCTCCGCCTGTTGCGTCTGTTCGGCGTCCGTTCCGGCACACTGCACAACCAGGCCGAACTTTCGCGGAGCGTGGGCGTGCCCGCCAGCACCCTGGGCAGGTACATCCCGCTGCTGGAGGCGCTGTTCCTCATCTGGTTTCTGCCCGCGTGGTCGAGCAACCTGAGCAAACGGCTGGTGAAGTCGCCCAAGGTCCACGTCTGCGATTCCGGCCTGGCTTGCCACTTGTGCGGTGCGGATGCCGCGCGCCTGGCCGACGACCCCATCATGGCGGGTCGGTTGCTGGAATCCTTTGTTGCCGGGGAACTGCTGAAGCAGAGCAGTTGGACGGACCACCCGGTCTCGCTCTACCATTATCGTTCGCAAAGCGGCGAGGAGGTGGACGTGGTGCTGGAAGACCGGGCCGGGCGCGTGGTTGCCGTGGAAGTAAAGCTGGCCGCCAGCGTGGCCGCGCACGACATCAAGGGGCTGGCATCATTGCGTGACGCGCTGGGCGATCGTTTCGTCCGGGGCGTGGTGGTGTATACCGGCCAGGACGTCATTCCCGTGGGTGACAGGATTTTTGCCGTACCGGTGGGGATGATGTTTGCGGGGCACCGTGGGTAGGTAGGCAAATGGCCCGCTCTTTGTTCGTGTTGTTGACCTTCGGGGCAGGACACGCGAACGAACGGCAAGGGGGGCAGTCGGGCGCGCCCGGCGCGGCAACGTTTGGAACGAGAGGGGCGTTTTTCTCGTTGCTTGCCAGGCCAGCCGAAATTTCATCCATTTTCATCCGATTGTGGACAGCGATGTGGTGCGGCCCTCCTCTCCCTGGACCCTTCGCCCCTGTCACCCCCATCACCCCCATCCCCCCGTCACATTGACGCCACCCCGCCGAGTTTCTATGAGTGGCGGGTGCGTACCTCCAGCAGTAAACCGGCATTCCGCCCAGGCAGGAAAGGCATCGGCCCCGTGACCAGCGGCATCCTGCCGGGCGCGGCCCGTGTGCTTGCCCTTGTTATCGCGGTGTGCCTTGTCAGCATCGTCGCCCCTGTCGATCCGGCGTACGCGGTCACCCCCGAGGTCACCCCACCCCGCGCCGTCACCTCCGCCTCCACGGGTTCCCCGGTCCACGCAATGCCCCCGGCCCCTGCTGCTCCCCCTGCTCGTGGCGCCACTTCCGCCCCCGTCACGCAGCAGCAGGACACCTCGCCCGCCCAGCGCGTCCTGATCATCGGCGGCGACAGGAATTACCCGCCCTACGAATATCTGGACGACAAGGGCCAGCCCACCGGGTTCAACGTGGACCTTTCGCGCGCGGTGGGAGAGGCCATGGGCGTGCCCGTGCGGTTCGTGCTCATGGACTGGTCGCGCCTGCACACCGCCCTTGCCGACGGCACGGTGGATGCCCTGCAACGCACCCCGTATTCCAACCTGTGGCTGCGCGAGGCGGAAATGACCCCGCCGCACACCACCATCAACCACGCCATTTTCGCCCGCAAGGGCACGCCCGCCGTCTCGTCGCTGGAGGAACTGGCCGGAAGGACGGTCATCGTCCACCCCGGCGGCAGCATCAACGACATCCTCGACGGCATGGGCTACGAGAAGGACCTGATCTTCTCCAAAACCCCCGTGGGCGGGCTGCGCCGCCTTGCCGGGGGCGAGGCCGACTACGCGGTGGTGGCCATGCTGCCCGGCATGTTCACGCTGGAGCATGACGGCATCGACAACGTGCGCGTGGTGGCCAAGAGCGTCACCAGCCAGCCCTACGGGTTTGCCGTGCGTCACGGCGACGAGGCCACCCTGGCCCTGCTGGGCGAGGGGCTGGCGCTGGTCAAGCAGTCCGGCCGCTATCAGGAACTGCGCCGCAAGTGGTTCGGCGTCATGGACACGGAGGGCATCTCCGCGCAGGTGGTGGCGCGCTACGCCGCCGTGGTGCTGGGGCCGCTGCTGCTCCTGCTGTGCGCGGCGGCGCTGTGGACCCGCTCGCTCAAGCGGCAGGTGGACCAGCGCACCCGCTCGTTGTCCGACGCCCTTTCGCAACTGCGCGAGAACCAGCAGCAACTGGTGCAGGCCGACAAGATGGCCGCGCTGGGGGTGCTGGTTTCCGGCGTTGCGCACGAGATCAACAACCCCAACGGGCTGATCCTGGTCAACGTGCCCATCCTCAAGAAGCTGAACGCAGAGGCCATGCGCGTGCTGGACGAGGTGTACAGCGAAAAGGGCGACTTTGCTCTGGGCGGCAGCAGCTATTCGCGCATCCGCGACAAGCTGCCCCGCATCGTCGAGGTGGTGGAGGAAAGCGCCCAGCGCATCCGGCGCATCGTGGACGACCTGCGCGACTTCTCGCGCGTGGCCCCCGCCAGCGATCACCAGTCCTTCGACCTTGGCGAGGTGGCGCAAAAGGCCATCCGCCTGGTGGGCAGTTCCATCCACAAGGCCACGTCGCGCTTCGACACGCATTTCGCCCCCGGCCTGCCGCCGGTATGGGGCAACCCCTCGCGTATGGAGCAGGTGGTGGTGAACGTGCTGCTGAACGCCTGCCAGGCCCTGTCCGCGCCGGAAGGCGGCGGGGTGCGTGAACTGCATGATCGGCCTGAGCCGCGTGGCCTGGGTGACCTGGCCGACAGGGGCGACAGGCATGTCAGGGGCATCACCGTGTCCACCGCCGTCACGCCGGACGGCAGGTCGGTGGTGCTCACCGTGGCGGACGAAGGTGTGGGCATTGCGCCGCGGGACATCCCCCGCCTGACCGACCCCTTCTTCACCACCAAGCGCGCCAGCGGCGGCACGGGGCTGGGGCTTTCCGTCTCGGCGGGTATCGTGCAGGAGCACGGCGGCAGCCTGGATTTCACCTCCGAACCGGGCCGGGGCACCACCGTGCGCCTTGTGCTGCCCGTGGCAGGCGGCGGCGCGTCATGAGCGGATACTGCCCGAATACCCCGGCAAGTCTTGCGGCCCCCGGCATCCTGCTGGTGGATGACGAGGCGGACTGGCTGGCCTCCATGACCCTGCTGCTGGAATTTTCCGCCGGGCTGTCCGATGTGCGCGCCTGTCAGGATAGCAGGCAGGTCATGGACATCCTGGATGCGGGGGGCATAGGCCTCGTGCTGCTGGACCTGACCATGCCGCACGTTTCCGGCACCGAACTGTTGGCCGCCATTGCCGAACGCCACCCCGACGTGTGCTGCATCGTGCTTTCGGGCATGAACCAGCTGGCCACCGCCGTGGAATGCATGCGCCTTGGCGCGTACGACTACTACGTCAAGACCGACGACGAATCGCGCATCGTGGGCGGCATTGCGCGGGCCATGCACATGCTGGAACTGCGCGAGGAAAACCGCCAGGTGGCCAGCCGCCTTGTCTCGGGCCAACTGCGCCAGCCAGAGGCCTTTGCCGCCATCCACACCCGCAGCGCGGCCATGCATGCCATCTTCGCCTACATCGAGGCCGTGGCCAGAAGCCCCCGGCCCCTGCTGGTTACCGGTGAATCGGGCGTGGGCAAGGAAAGCCTGGTGCGCGCCGCCCATGAACTGAGCGGCAGGCGCGGCCCGCTGGTGGCGCTGAACGTGGCCGGGCTGGACGACGCCGTGTTCGCCGATACGCTGTTCGGTCACGTGCGCGGGGCCTTCACCGGGGCGGACGCGCCGCGCCGGGGGCTGGTGGAAGAGGCGGCGGACGGCACGCTGTTCCTCGACGAGATCGGCGACCTGTCCATCGCCTCGCAGGTCAAGCTGCTGCGCCTGCTGCAAGAGGGCGAATACTATCCGCTGGGCAGCGACCAGCCGCGCAGGCTGTGCGCCCGCGTCATTGCCGCCACCCACGCGGACCTTGCCGCCAGCGAGCGGGAAGGGCGCTTTCGGCGCGACCTGTTCTTTCGCCTGCGCACCCACCATGTGGCCGTGCCGCCCCTGCGCGAACGGCCCGAAGACATCGCCCCGCTGCTGGACCACTTTCTGGGCGAGGCGGCAGCGGCCATGGGCAAGCGCAAGCCTACCCCGCCCCCGGAACTGGCCGCGTTGCTGGGCACGTATTCCTTCCCCGGCAACGTGCGCGAACTGGCGGCCATGGTCTACGACGCGGTCAGCCTGCACACCGGGCGCATGTTGTCCATGGACGCCTTCAAGCGGCACATCGGCACGCCGGAAGCGGCAACCGTCGTGGCCGCCGTCGTGGCGGAGGGCGACAACCCCTTTGCCGGGCTGCCCACCCTGCCCAGCTTTGCCCAGGCGGAACGGCTGCTGCTGGACGAGGCCATGGCCCGTTCCGGCGGGCGGCAGACCCTGGCCGCGCGGCTGCTGGGGGTCACCCAGTCCGCCCTGTCCAAGCGCCTGAAGGCACAACGCCGCGACGACGACGCCAGCTGACGCATTCCCCCGCCATCCTTCCCTTTCATCTGAGCCATCGGATTTCCCCGCCGCCGTGCCCCGGCGATGGGGTATTCCGAACGGCATGGCATGCCGTTCGGCAAAACGCGCCAATGCGGCGTGAACGCTTGTCTTTTTAGATTTCAGCGGGATTACATTCCCTTCGGCATACCCCTTCGCGCTTCAGCCCCGCCTGATTTGTTCAAATAATCACATTGATTCTGCACTGTTGCCGGAACGCTTCGGGCTGGCATCGTACCTGCTTTTACGCGTGCAACCACGGATGGGCGGGCGGGCTGCATCGCCCCGCCGTGGCGCGCGCGGCATGGGGCCGCGCGCAGCAACGAACGAAGCAGGAGTATGTATGCAACAGGTTGGCGCAATCAGGACCGCCGTGCGGTGGATGCTGTTCGGCGTGCTGGGGCTGGCCGCGGCGCTGGGCATGTCCGGCGCACCCGCCATGGCGGCGGACACCACCCCCCTTACCTACGAAGGGGCCAGCACCATCGGCGGGGTGATCCTGCCGGAGGCCACCAAATTGTTCACGGCCAAATCGGGCGTGCAGTTCGGCGCCGTTGGCACCGCCGGTGCGGGCGCGGGCTTCAAGGCCGTGGTGGCGGGCAAGGTGTCGTTCGGCGGCCTGGCCAGCGAACCCACCGCGCAGGAAAAGGCCCAGCTCACCGACATCGTGGTCATCGGCTACGACGTCATGGGCGTGTTCGTGCACGGCGCGAACCCCATCAAGGGCCTGAGCATGGCCCAGCTCAAGGACATCTTTTCCGGCAAGGCCACCAATTGGAAGGACGTGGGCGGGGCCGACGCGCCCATCACCGTGTACAGCGAAAAGCTGGACGGTGGCCGCGCCACGGTGAAGGCCTTCAAGTCCATGGTGCTGGGCGACACCCCCTACGGCCCGGTGAAGGAACTGGACGACGCCACCGATTGCGTGGCCGACGTGGTCAAGGACGCCGGTGGCATTACCGCCGCCTCCATGTCCTTTGCCCTGCCCGGCGCGGTGGCCGTGTCCGTGAACGGGGCCAAGCCCGATGCCGCCGGGGTGCGCTCCGGGGCCTACCCGCTGAAGCGCCCCCTGTCGCTCATCGCCGTCAACCCGTCCGCCAACGTCAAGGCGTTCTTCGAATTCATGCTCACGCCCCCGGCGCAGGCCGTGGTGGGCAAGTCGTTCGTTCCGGCCAAATAAGCAGGCCCGACAGATCAATTCCCTTGCTCGCTGGCAGTGCCAATGAGCCGGAATCCTGATTTGGCCCACGCCGCATGACCGACGACACATCTCCCGTGCACCCACAACACAAGGAAGGCGTTTTCCGATGACCAAGGACATGAACGATACCGACGCGACCCGCCGCAACTTCATCAAGGCGGGCATGGTGGCTGGCGCCGCCGCGCTGCTTACCCCCGTGCTGGCCAAGACCGCGCAGGCCGCTGCTCCCGTTGACGCCGCCGCCCCTGCTGCTGCCGCACCCGCCGCACCCGCCGCGCCCGGAGCAAAGCTGAAGATGGGCGATGTGCTGCGCGTGGCGCGCGAAAAGCTGTACCCCATCTGCCGCGTGTGTCCGGAATGCGACGGCGTGGCCTGTGCGGGCGAGGTGCCCGGCATGGGCGGCATCGGCTCCGGCCAGGCCTTCAAGAACAACTACAATGCCCTGGCCCGCATCGAACTGGTCATGCGTACCTTCCACGACGTCAAGAAGCCCGACCTCACCACCACCCTGTTCGGCCAGAAGCTCTCCATGCCCGTGACCTCCGCCGTCACCGGCGGCGTCACCTACAACATGGGCAACAAGATGACCGAAGAGGAGTACATCAACTCCATCCTCGGCGGCTGCCTTGACGCGGGCACCCTGGGCTGGGTGGCCGACGGCATCGGCGACAAGATGGAAGTCTTCGAGCGCCGCATCGCCGTGCTCAAGACCCAGTTCGGCGGCAAGGGCATCGTGACCATCAAGCCCAAGACCAACGAAGAAATCATCAAGCGCATCCGCATGGTGGAAGAGGCGGGCGGCGTGGCCGTGGCCATCGACATCGACTCGGCGGGCCGCGCCGCGCGCGCCGTGCCCGGCCAGACCGTGGAACCCAAGACCCCGAAGCAACTGGCCGAACTGGTGAAGTCCACCAGCCTGCCGTTCATCATCAAGGGCATCATGACGGTGGAAGAAGCGAAGATCGCGGTGGAAGTGGGTGCCAGGGGCATCTGCGTGTCCAACCACGGTGGCCGCGTGCTGGACTACACCCCCGCCACCGCCACGGTGCTGCCCGCCATTGCCGCCGCCGTGAAGGGCAAGACCACCATCCTTGTGGACGGTGCCGTGCGGCGCGGGCAGGACGTGCTGAAGTTCCTGGCCCTGGGGGCCGACGCCTGCCTGTGCGGCCGCCCGCTGGTGCGCGGCGCCCACGGCGCGGGCCGCGACGGCGTGGCCCTGATCATGAACACCATCAAGGACGAACTGACCGTGGCCATGACCCTGACCGGCGTGGCCGACGTGCGCAAGGCCACCTCCAACATCATCGCGAAGGTGCAGGCATGAAACGAGCCTGGAGTCTCCTGCTCCTGGCTCTGCTGACCGCCTGGCCGGGGCTTGCCCTGGCGACCAGCGAAGGGAAGGCCCTGCGCTACGGCGGCGGAGGCCAGGGGACCGTCATGTTCGACGGCAGGCTTCACGCGTCCAAGGGCTTCCGGTGCGACGACTGCCACTCGAAGCTCTTCGACACCAAGAAGACGGCCCATATCACCATGGCCGATCACTTCACGGACAAGGCCTGCTTCAAATGTCACAACAACACCAACAAGTCTGATGGCACGGGCGGCACGGGCGGCACGGCGTTTCCGCCCACCGCCTCGCGCGACTGCGCCACCTGCCACCGCAAGGTGGCGTCCAACGCGGTCACCTCCACCGATGCCATGGGCGGGGTCATCGCCACGCCCTTTGCGGGTGACGAGGCGCAAAAGGCCCTGCTGCTGTCCGGCAAGCGGGGCGTGACGGCCCAGAGCACGGCCTGCCTGTCCTGCCACGGCGCGGACACGCCGCCCCATCCGGTGACCGAGCGCGGCAAGACGCTGAACCTGCACGTCGACCGGGAAGGCTACATGCGCGGCACGCACGCCAACCTGCCGTGCGCCACCTGCCACATCGGACAGAAGGGCGAGGACAGCTTTCTGCTGCAACCCCACGCGGTGGCCAAACCGGACAACGCAACCTGCCTGTCCTGCCACAACGTGGGCCTGGCGCATCAGGTAAAGGCCTTCGGGCAGAGCACCCACGCCCGGAAGCTGGGCGACAAGGTGTCCTGCGACAGCTGCCACAACCCGCATGCCCAGCCCAAGAACCCGGCCAAGGTGGCCTACGCGCCACTGACGGCCATGTACAACGCCCAGTGCCTGACCTGTCACGGTGATGCGGGCAAGCTGCGCGAACTGTCGGGCCGCTCCGTGCCCGACGCGAAATCCGCGCACTCGTTCCTGGCCAACTGGGACGCCCACAGCCGCGCGGTGATGTGCGTGGAATGCCACACGCCCAACGACGCCGACGGCTCCATGACCAGGCCTGACGCGCACCTCATCGGCGAGAAGAAGACCGCCCTGCGCAACTGCGCCACCTGCCACACCTCGGGCGAATCGCTCATCGTGGTGCGGGCCAGCGTGCACGTGGAGGGCGCGGGCCCGGTGACCTCCGGCTACTTCCCGCCCAAGCGGGTGATGCCGGAACTGGACCGCCCGGCGGCCACCGTCCTTGCCGCCGTGGTTGCCCTGGTGGTGCTGCACGGGCTGGGCCGCATGGTAACGGGTAGAAAGCAGCACGGTCCGCTGGCTTCGGAATTGGTGTATCCCGGCTTCGTGCGGGTTACCCACTGGATCAACGCCGCGCTGTTCGTGGTGCTGGCCTTCACCGGCCTTTCGGTTCGCTTCACGGAAAGCCCGTGGGCACTGGGGCTGGAGGCGGCAACCCGCATCCACAACGCGGGCGGCGTGCTGCTGGCCCTGAATTTCCTGGCGTACGTGACCAGGGCGTTTCTGACCGGCGACATCCGCCAGTACCTGCCGGGGCCGGGCGAAGGCCTGCGCGCCCTGTTCATCCAGGCGCGGTATTACTGCCGCGGCATCTTCCGGGGCGAGGCCCACCCGTTCCCGGTGACGGCGCAGCGGCGGTTCAACCCGTTGCAGCGCGTGGCGTACCTGGCGGTATTCCTGCTGGGCATGCCGGTGCTCATCGCCTCCGGCTTGCTGCTGCTCCTGCCGGAATCGGTTTCGGCGGGCATCGGCCCCCGCCAGTTCCTGGTGGCGGCGCACGTCGTCATCGTCATCTGCTTCGCGCTGTTCTGCGTGGGCCACCTGTACCTTGCCACCACCGGGGCGACCCCGCTCAGCCTGGTGCGGGGCATGATCAACGGGCGGCACGAGCATGAACAGGGTGCGCACCGTTCCGACGGAAAGGGCGGAAAGGGCGAAAAGGGCAACGACAGCTGAACCTGAACTGAGCGGAAGGCTGGCACGGCCAGTCTCCAACCAGCGGCAAAAAACGGGCGCCGGAGATTTCTCCGGCGCCCGTTCCTGTCAGGCGGGCATGGTCGTGAAATGGAGGCGGGCGGCTGGACGTGGGGATGCGACGCGGGATCGGACTACGCCCGGAATTCCGCGTGCGGGGGCAGCAGCGGGGCAAGTCCGGTCATGAACCGGTCCAGCGCCAGGGTGATGCGCCGGGAAGCGTGGTCGTCGCCGGGGACGGCGCAGGCCGCCGCCATGGCCGCGTGGTGCGCGGCATCATCCAGAAGGGCCGCCGTCTCGCGCAGGATGGCGGCCTTGTCCGTTCCCACCAGCCGGGCGCGTCCGGCGCGCACCGCGTCGGGCAACTGCGGAGTGGCGCGTACGGCCAGCACGGGAACGCCCAGCGCGGCGGCCTGTTCCTGTAGGTCCGCCGCATCTGTCAGCACCAGACGGGCGGCACGCAGGCAGGCCACGAATTCCGGCAGCGGGGGGACCGGCATCAGGTGCACGTTGGGCACCGCGCCCAGCAATGGGATGGCCGCATCGCGCAGGGGGCGGTGGCGGCCCATCGGTACCAGAAAGCCTGTGTCGCGGCGGGCCAGGGCCAGTTCGCGCACGGCGGCGCAGATGTCCTTCAGCGCCTGCGGGTTGGCGTGCAGGCCGTGCAGGCTGACCAGCACGGTGTGCTCCTGGGGAAGGGGCCGGGCGGGGCGGGGACGTGCCAGGGCCGAAGGAGCGGGAACCGGCATGGCCGCGACGTCCGCCGCATCAGGGGCGCGTTTGGGCACCTTGCGGAGGGACACCGGGCGGATGTCCGGCACCCTGCGGGGAGGCGCGGCGGCGGGCACGGTCCGTTCCGCGTTCGGGGCAATGCGGGCAGCGGAAACGGCGGTGACGTTGTCGTGCCACCCGTCTTCCGGAGCCGGGCCATCGGTGTGTCCGGCTTCCGTGAAACGGTGCAGGCTTTCCGCCACGGTGGCTCCGGTGACGGCAATGCGCGCGTCGTCCACGCCTTCGTGCAGCAGCGCCGCGCGTGCCTCTTCCGTGGCCGCGAAATGCAGCGAGGCCACGGCCGCGATGCAGCGGCGGTTGCCTTCTTCGGGCGAAAGGGTACCCGCATGTTCCCCGTGCGGACCAGCGTCGATATGGGCCACCGGCACGTTGTTGTGGAAGGCGGTCAGCGCCACGGCCAGGGCCGTGGTGGAGTCGCCCTGCACCAGCACGATGTCCGGTCGCAGGCGCGAGACCACCAGCCCGAAGCGCAGCACCGCGTTGCCCGCCAGCAGGTGGAACTGGCCATCGTCCATGTCGCCGGGCAGGCTGAGATCGATGTCGCACTCCATGCCCAGGTCGTGCAGGGTGGGCACGAACCGGTCGCGGTGCAGGCCCGCGCTGACCACGATGGGGTGGAACCGGGCGGCACCCTCGCGCAGGGCGCGCACCACGGGGGCGCAGGCGATGGCCTGGGCGCGCGTGCCCACCACCACCATCACCTTGGCCCGGCGCTGGGCGGGAATGTGAACGACGTTGTCTGCCATGGCGGCCTCCGTTGCGGCGGGCAGGGGCGGGCGGCGCACGGGTGGAGCATTCCGGCCCGTGCCGCGTCTGTGTGGCGTCCGTGGGACGTCCGTGAGACGTCCGTGCCGCGTCTGTGCGGCGTCTGCAGCACGCGGTACTTTGCCATCGCATAGCAGATGTGCGCGGTCCTGTTCGGGCCGGGGCGGCATATTTACATCGGTTGACACTATTTTACACGACCGTCCCGCGCGGGCTTGCCCTTGCGGCGCGGAGCGGTTAGCCAAGTGGCAGGGGACCGCATGGCCGGGCAGGCCGCCTCGTGCCGTTCGACAGTGCGCCCCCCGTGCGGCCGGTTGTTGCGGGCTTGCACCGCCCTTGACTGTCGCGCGGACATGCCCGCGCATCGCCCCGGCTCAGGGCCCGTGTCTGCCCGTATCTGCCCGTATCTGCTCGTACCAGGCCGTGTCCGCGCATGTCGGCCATCTCCGATTCACGCCCAATGCACGCCTCGCTCATGCCATGAACATGCCCATGCCCTGCCGCACCGCCGGACCCTCCGCGCCATCCGGTCATGCTCCGCGCCCCGCCGCGCCGGACCGTGCGCACGCGCAGGGCGTCTGCCCCCGTTGCGGGGGGCGGGTGTGCCTGCCGGTCCATTCGGGCCAGGCCCGCCAGGCCCGTCTGGCACATCTGCCACATCGGGCACATCTGGCGACTCAGGCGAGTCAGGCCTGCCGCGAGGGACGGATATCGGAGCGCGGGGCGGGCGGGCTTGGCAGTCTGCTGCGGCGGGGACTGGCCGGTCCCATGCGCTATCTGCGGGCGGCGCCCCTGCCCCATGCCACCGGGGGCGTATCCGCCCTCATTGGCGCGGGGTTGGCCCGCGTGGCGCTGGAAGCGCTGGCGGAAGAGGCGCTGGCCATGGGGCTGCTGCTGTTCATGCCCGCTTCCGGCTGGTTCGGGCTGGCCCTGCTGTGCGGGGCCGACGGCCTGAGCCGCTACCGCGAATACCTGCGGATGCGCCGCATGCTGGATCGCTGGGGGTTCGCCCCCAGGCTGCTGCGTCCCTTGGCCTCGTCGCGCTGCCAGCGCGATGCCGCCATGCAGGCCGCGCGCGAGACGGGCTGCGCGGACAAGACCCGCGCGTACTACCGCAGGTTGGGGTACCGCTGGTACCACCTGTTGCCCGACAGGGTAGTGGCCAACCCATTGACGTTTCTCGACATGCGGTTCCTGCGGACCACCTTTTTGCCCGGCAAGCGCTAGGGGCCGTTTCCGGATTGTCCTTCGCCCGCCGACCGTATGGGCAACGTGCGCCGAGGCCTGGAGGCCGCAAGTTCCTGTCGCGGGAGGCCGCGTTCTGGTGTATGCTGTGTCGACGCGGCGAGCGGCGTCGGCAATCTCCCGGTGCCATGGGCACACAGGACGGTACACAGGGCATGCCGAACGGAACGGGTGGCGGAACTGGCGACGGAATGGACGCGGCGCGCGCCGCAGGGGGAGCGACTCGCATGGCAGCCGACGACGGCCACCACGATCACGGCATCGCCGCAACCGGGCCGACACCCGCCCATTCCGATCATCCGGAAGGTCCCGGCAATGTTCCCGGCGGCACTTCGCCGGATTCCCCGCCCGGTGCCGCGCGGAATGCGCCACCCGATGCCCCGCCGGACGCGGACTCCGGTGACGTGGGCGACCAGTACCGGCTGCTGCTGGAAAACCTGCCCAGCGGCTATTGCCTGAACGAAATGCTCTGGGACGAGCACGGCCAGCCGCTCGACTATCGCTTCCTCGACGTCAATCCCGCCTTCGAGGCCATGACCGGCCTTGCCCGTGACCAGGTGGTGGGGCGCACCCTGCTTGAAGTACTGCCCGGCACCGAACGCAACTGGGTGGATATCTACAGCCGTGTGGTTTCCACCGGCGAAGGCGTCTCTTTCGAACACCGCGACGCACTGCTGGGCAGGCACTGGGATGTGCGCGCCTGGCGCGCGGGGCCGAACCGGTTCGCGGTGGTCTTTTCCGATGCCACCCGCTGCCGGGTCATGGAGGGCGAACTGCGCCGCTCCGCGGCCATGCAGCGGGCCATGATCCGCAACATCCCCTTCGACTTCTGGGCTCGCGACGTCAGCGGCCGCGTGGTCATGCAAAGCGACATTTCCGTGGCCCTGTGGGGCGACCTGACCACCTCGCCCGACAGCGAGCAGGACGTGCCCGAGGCCACCCGTGCCGGATGGGAGGCCGTCAACACCCGTGCCCTGGCGGGCGAGACGGTGCGCCACGAGCACGAGGTGCAACTGCCGGGGGGCACCCGGCGCGTCTTTTCCAGCATGGTCACCCCCATCCGCCCCATCCCCCCCATCAGCGAAGAGACGGCCGACGGGCTGCTCGGCATTCTCGGCATCAACATCGACATCACCGAACAGCGTGTCGCGGAACAGGCGCTACGCCGCAGCGAGGCGCGGTTCCGCTCGCTGATAGAGAACGCCCTGAACCTGCCGGTCCAGGGCTACGACCGCGAGCGGCGGGTGTTCTTCTGGAACGCCGCCAGCGAACGGCTGTACGGATTCACCCGCCAGGAGGCCCTGGGCAGGCGGCTGGAGGAACTGGTCATTCCCGAGGACATGGCCGACGAGATGCGCCGCGACGTGGCCCGCTGGGTGGAAACCGGCATCGCCCCCCGCGCGGGCGAATTGCGCCTGCGCCACAAGGATGGCAGCCCGGTGGCGGTGTATTCTTCGCACGTCGCGTTGCAGGGGCCGGGCGGTGAGCCGGAAATGTACTGCATCGACGTGGACCTCAACGACCTGCGCCGTACCGAACTGGCCCTGCGCGAGAGCGAGCAGCGCTTCCGCTCGCTGGTGGCCAATCTGCCGGGCGTGGTCTATCGTTGCGAGGCCACGCCGCCGTGGCGGGCGCTGTTCGTCTCCGACCAGGTGGAACAGCTGACCGGGCATCCGGCGGCGGAATACCGGCAGGGCGGCCTGCCCCTTGAACACATCATCCACCCCGACGACCGCGCCACGGTCATCGCGGACATGGCGGCGACCGATCCGGACGGGCCTTTTTCGCTGGAATACCGGGTGCTGCACGAGGACGGTACCGAGCGCGCGGTCATGGAGCAGGGGCGGCGGGTGCACGACGAGGCGGGAAGGGATTTTCTGGACGGGGTGATCCTGGACGTCACCCCCCTGCGCCGGGCCCTGAGCGACCTTGCCGCCGCGCGCGACTTCCTGGACGCGGTGATGGAGGCCATGCCCTCGGCCCTGGCCGGAGTGGGGCCGGACGGGCTGGTCATCCACTGGAACCGAGCGGCGGAAGAGGCGTCCGGCCTTTCGAGGGATGCCGCGCGCGGGCGCCCCGCGGCCGAGGTGCTGGCCCGGCTGATGGGCGCTGCCCCCAACGTGCACGAGGCCGTGGCCCGGCGGCAGGCCGCCCGGTTCGAGGGAGTGCCCCGCGTGACGGACGGGCAGCTGCGCCACCTGGACGTGATGCTGTTCCCCCTTTCGGGGCAGGATGCCGCGCCCGGCGTGCCGGGGGCCGTCATCGTGCGGGTGGACGACGTCACCGAGCGCATCCGGCTGGCCGACATGCTGGTGCAGACCGAAAAGATGTTGTCCGTGGGCGGCCTTGCGGGCGGCATGGCGCACGAACTGAACAACCCGCTGGGAGCGGTGTTGCAGGGCGTGCAGAACATCATGCGCAGGCTGGACCCGGATCTGGCCGCCAATGCCCAGGCCGCGCGCGATGCCGGGGTGTCCCTGACGGCCATGCGCGCCTACATGGAGGCCCGGCGCATTTCCGAAATGCTGGAAGGCATCCGCGATGCGGGCACCCGGGCGGCGGACATCATCGCCACCATGCTGGAATTCACGCGGCCGGGGCAGGGGCGCCGCACCACGGCGCGGGCGCACGCCCTGGCCGAACGGGCGCTGGCCCTGGCGGGCAGCGACTACGACCTGCGCCGCCAGTACGACTTCCGCAAGTTGAACGTGGTGCGCGACTACGCCAGGGACGACGATACGCTGACTTGCGTGCCCACCGAGATCGAGCAGGTACTGCTGAACCTGTTCAAGAACGCGGCCCATGCCATGGCGGAAAAGAACTATCCCGCCGGGCAGGCGCCCGCCCTGCATGTGACCACCCGGCGCGAGGGCGACGAAGTGGTCATCGTGGTCGAGGACAACGGGCCGGGCATGGAACCGGACGTCCGGCGGCGGGTGTTCGAACCGTTCTTCACCACCAAGCCGCCGGGCGTGGGCACCGGGCTGGGGCTTGCGGTCAGCTACTTCATCGTGGTGCGCACCCACGGCGGCAGCATTGCCTGCGACGGCGTGCCCGGCGAGGGGACCCGGTTCACCGTGCGGTTGCCGACACGGCAGCCGGCGGACAATCAGGGCGAGTAAGCCAGCCTCGCGCCGGGGGAACGTGTTCCTTGCGGCTTCGGTACGTACCCCGTGGAATTTCACGGCCCGGCGCCATGCTTCGGGCCGTGGCCGTTTGTGCAAGTTGTCCGCACAATCCCGGTCATGGTTGCACAAGTTGGCGCAGCAGGGCAATCGGGCGTATGAAATGGCAGGGGCGTGCGGCGTCGGGAAAGTTTTCCGGCATGCACCGCGCGCGGTGGGCAGCATTTTTGCGCGCATCATGCGCCTTCACGGGATGGAATCATGATCGGAGAACTGTTTCAGCCGATGCACCTGTTGGTGGTGGGCATAGTGGCCCTGTTCGTTTTCGGGCCGGACAAGCTGCCCCAGCTGGGCAGGACACTGGGCAAGGCCGTGCGTGAACTGCGCGGGGCCATGAACGAACCCGACGAAGTCACCAAGGACAACACGAAGTAGGTGGAATGTTCCGACCGGGGGCTGTCGGCGGGGGGCACGCCGGGCGGAATACCCCGGGCGGGATACTCCGGACAGACCAGGCGGATGCATGCTGCCGGGCGGATACCGCCGGGCGAATACGGACGGGGCGGACACGGAAACAACCGTGCCCGCCCCGTCCGCGCGTTGCGGCCTGGAAAGAGTGCGGTGCGTCAGTGCGTGGCCAACCACCATACGGCGGTAACGGCGGCCAGGCTGGCCACGCGGAACAGCTGGCTCTGCACCAGCAGCACCAGCCCCAGGCGGGGCGTGAAGATGCCGGTGTGCGAGGGCAACTGGTGGCGCAGCGCCCGTATGGGGGTGGCCACGATGGTGCCCAGCACCAGTGCCAGCGCGGTCTGGGCCGTATCCAGCGAACCGGCGTCCAGCAAGGCGGCGGCAGCGGCCACCCCGGACGAGAATTCGGCGGCGGCGGAAAACACCACCACCCCGGCGGCCTGCACCGGCAGAAAGCCCATGCCGAAGCCGCCCGTTGCGCCCCCAGCCGCAAGATCGCGCAGGGTGTCGAACACCCCGGCCTGGTGCAGGGCGTACATGGCAAGATAGGTGGGCGCGGTGAACAGGGCCATGCGGCCGATGCGGCGGCGGAAGCGCATGCCCACCAGCGCCACTGCCGCCCGCAGGCGCCGCGCCGGGGTGGCGGGCACATCCGGTTGGCCCCCATGCGGCCCGTGCGCGGACACGACGCCGGACCGGCTCGCGCCGGGGTGGGGTGCGTCCCCGCTCCTGTCCGTGTCTCTTTTCGCGTCGGCTGGCCCCGCCCGGCGTGTAAGCAGCAGCACCAGCACCGTGCGCAGCAGCGCGGCCACGCCGTTCAGCGTCAGGTAGATGATGCCTGCCGCGCGTGCCAGCGGTCCCACCACGAAGAACGTGGTGGGCAGGTGCAGCAGGAAGACCGGCAGGCCGGAATTGAGCAGGTACGACAGGCGCAGTTCGCGTGCGGACAGCCGCCCGGCGGCGTGCGCCTCCATGAGCAGCGAGTTGGATGCGGCGGCGGACAGGAAGGCCGTGGCGAAGGCGGCGCCGCTGTCGTCGGGCAGTCGGCCCCAGCGGGTTACCGGTCGGGCCAGCCGGGCCAGCAGCGGCGTCCAGCCAAAGGCCTCCACGGCCAGCCCCACGGCCAGCCCCACGCCCATGATCACCAGCATGTGCAGCAGGGGGCGCACCAGCCCCGGCCACGCGGCGTGCCAGGCCAGCAGGCGGGGGTCGCGGGCCAGGATGGCCCCCAGGGCCACGGCGCAGGCCAGCAGCGGCAGCGCCAGCCCCATGCGCGACGCGCGGCGGTTCCTTGTCCTGTCCTGCCTGGCCTGTCCGCCGGGCATCGCGTGTGTGCCGTGGCCATGGGCGGGCGCGTGGGCGGCAGGGAACGCGGACGAGGACGAGGGCACGCCCGGTGCGTTAAGTACGGCGGGCTGCTGGGGCTGGGCGGATGCGTCGTGCTGGCGGGGGGGCGGCGTGGGCATGGCGGTGGCGGATTGGCGGCGCGGGGCGCGTGGGGCGATGGTTCGGTCATTCGAGGGCTGCCGCCGGTCGGCAGCGTACGGGGACATTGCGGGTTGTAGGCCCGGCGGCGGTGCGACGCAAGGGAAAACCGCGTGTCGCCGGGCAGGGCCGACATTGCATGATCCGGGCATGCTCCGGGCATGCTCCGGGCATGATCCGGGCATGATTCCGGCGCGATTCCGGCGTGCCCCCGCCACGAAAGGACGCCGGTGCCCGGTGGCCCTTTGCCGGGAAAGGCGCTATATTCCGCGCGGAACGATGCAAGGCGGCACGATGGCGGGTTGCCGCCGGGCCGACACGCGGGCGCCATCATCCGGGGACGGTTTCGGCATACCCTGCGTTGCGCAATAGGCATGCGGCCCGGGCAACGGGCCTGCGGGGCGCCACGGCATCGGCGCACTCTCGGATTCTCATCGGGGCATGGCGTGGTAGCGCCTGCCGGGAGGGACCATGGGGCAGACCGGCATTCTGCTGGAATCCGGCACCAACGAACTCGAGATCGTCGAGTTCTTCGTGGACGAGGCCGCGCCCGAGGGCACGGCCTCTGGCATGCCGGACGGTTCCGGCGCATCGGGTGCCGATGTCGGGCTCGGCGGGCCGGACGGCGCGCCTGAAGACCTGGACGGGCACGGCGTCTGCGTGGCGGAAGCCCTCGCCGGGGGGGCCTTCGGCACGGCTGCCCCGCTCGCGTGCGGTTCGCTGCGGCGGCGCTACGGCGTCAACGTGGCCAAGGTGGTGGAAATCATCCGCACGCAGCCCGTCACCGCGCTGCCGCAGATGCCCCATCCCGCCGCGCTGGGGGCCTTTCCGCACCGCGACGGACGGGTCATCCCGCTGGTGGACCTGGCCCGGTACCTGGGCATCCCGCGCGACACCAGCGGCGAGCCCAAGATCATCGTCACCGAATTCAACTCCGTGATCACCGGGTTCCTGGTGTCCGGGGTGAACCGCATCCACCGCATCAGCTGGACCGACGTGGAGGCTCCGGGCCGCTTCCTGCAGGAGGCCAGCCGCAACTCCATCACCGGCATGGTCCGGCTGGACGAACGGGTGGTGTTTCTGCTGGACATGGAAAGCATCGTGGCCGAGATGCACCCGGACCTGTCCATCCGCATGGAACGGCCCCTGGGCCCGGTGCCCGCCGGGGGGCGGGGGCAGGCGGCGGACATTGCGCCCGGCAATGCCGGTGCGGTCGACGAGGCCGGTGCGGCCAGTGCGGCTGGCGCGGCCAGAGAAACCGTTGTGCCGGATGTGCGGCCGGATCTGCCGCCACGCCGCTACCGCATCCTGCACGCCGACGATTCCGGCAGCGTGCGCCGTCTGGTGCGCAGCCTGATGGAGGCCAGCGGACGGTTCGAACTGTTGCAGGCCAACGACGGGCAGGAGGCGTGGGAGATGCTGGACGGCCTGCGCCGCGATGCCGAAGCCAAGGGCGCTCCCCTGTCCGACCTGGTGCAGGCCGTGGTCTCCGATATCGAAATGCCGCGCATGGACGGGCTGACCCTGTGCCGCCGCATCAAGGAAGACCCCGTGTTGCGCGCCCTGCCGGTGGCGCTGTTTTCGTCGCTGGTTTCGGAGAGGCTGGGACACAAGGGCGAGTCGGTGGGCGCGGACGCGCAGTTCGCCAAGCCCGATTTGCAGCAGCTCAGCCAGAAGGTACTGGAACTGCTGGGCGAACCTGTCTGATTTTCCTGGCTACGGGCCGCTGCGTGTTCCGGGCCGGAGGGCGCGGCCTTGTGCGGCCGGTGTAGCGGCCGGCGCCCGTCTTGCCGTGCGTGCCGCATGCCCGCAGGACGGGCACCATCGCGGAGCCCCGCCGTTTCTCGTGCCCCTCGGATTCCCCCGGATTTTTCCAGACCCCCCTCACTTGTTCCCGGAAGCCCCGTGCACCCGTGTACCGGGCGGCTCTGCGCGCCCGTGCGTCTGGCGCGCGCGGTTTCCGGCTTTCCGAAAACGTGCGGGGCGCGCCGTTCCCATGGAACGTCGCGCCCCGATTTCGCCCGCGGCGCACCGACTGCGCCACGGACCCCTGCGGCTGGAATGCGTCCGACGCATTCCCCCGTACCGGCTGGCCTTGTCCAACCGCCCTCCGGCACGGATCGGGCATCGACCGACATGCCCGGTGTCTGTTGCCCTATACTTACCAAGAAGCGTGCCACTCGCGTTGCGCTGGCGTTGCGTTGTGAATACGTTTGAATATCAGTATGTTGAGTAAAAAATAGATTGAACGGACAAACAATAGATGAATGGGACAGGGTAGCTGTCCGCGATGGCGGACGCAAGCGGAGTAAAATAATCCGGGATGGCGGACGCGCCGGGAGTGCGTCTGTCCGCCATCCCGGACAGAGCGGACAAGCACGGCCGCCTGTGCACTGGCGACGTTCGCGGGGTCAGCGGGGGGGCACGCCGTGCTTGCGCAGCAGGTCGTACAGGTGCGACCGGGACAGCCCGGAGAGGGTGCAGGCGGCACGGATGTCGCCACCGGCGCGGCGCATCAGTTCGTGCAGGTAGGCGGCGAATTGCGCGTCACGAAAGTCGAAGAAGCGGGGCAGGACGTCGGCAAGGGGTGCGGCGGCACGGGGTGGGAATGCGACGGGGGCACTGGGCATGCCCGCCGCCGGTGAGGGCTGGAGCCCGTCAGCTTCGGAGGCGTCACGGGGTGGCAGCCCTGCATGGCCGGTCAGGCCAACGGGGATTCCGTCCTCGCCGGTGCCGTGTCCGCCCCACGATGGCCGTTCGTCGCCGTTGCCGACGGGCATGTCTCCATGACGTGTGCCGTCCGTTGGAGCCGTGGGTTCCTGGGGTTCCATGCGTTCGGGGGACGGGGCGTAGTGCGGCGAGGTGTAGATGGCATAGGGCGCGCGCGGCCCCCAGCCGGGCGATACGGGCGGCGCGGGCCGGGGCTGTCCGGGGTGCGCCTGTCCGGGGTGCGCCTGTCCGGACGGGGAGGCCTGGCTGGCTGCAGGGGCGCTGTCGCCCGACTGAACGCTGGGTGATGCGGTACCGGCCAGCCGCGCGGTTGATGCCCGATCCGCCGGGGCGGGGACGTTCGCGGGGCGGTGCCCGTTCGTTGCATCCGCTCCCTCCGCAGCGTCTGCTGCGTTGCCGCCAAGCGGTGCAGGGGTGGCGCGTTCACCGGCCCCGTACAGGCAGGACGGTCCGCCCAGCCCGCCGTACCCCGTGGGGGCGGCGGCCCCATTGCGCGCGGCGGCCCGGGCCAGGCAGATGCGCAGGTAGTCCGGCAGGTGGCGGGCGAACAGCTTGGGCGCATCCTGCGAAGCCAGCACCGCCCGTTCCAGGGTATGGATGAGTTCGCGCACGTTGCCCGGCCAGTGGTAGGCCAGCAGCGTTTCGTGGAAGTCGGGCGAGATGTCCTTTTCCGGCAGGGCGAAGCGCGCCCAGATGCGCGGCAGGTAGTGCCCGGCCAGCGCGGTGACGTCCTCGCACCGTTCGCGCAGCGGCGGAATGCTCACCACCACGGTGCGCATGCGGTAGAGCAGGTCGCTGCGAAAGGTGTTGCGCTCGGCCATGGCTTCCAGGTCGCGGTTGGTGGCCGCGATGAGGCGGAAATCGCTGGTGATTTCCGTGCGGCCGCCCACCGGGCGGAAGCGGTGTTCCTGCAGCACGCGCAGAAACATCTTCTGCATGGACAGGGGCAGTTCGCCCACCTCGTCCAGGAACAGGGTGCCGCCGTCCGCCTGCAACACCAGGCCGTCGCGGTTGGAATCCGCCCCGGTGAAGGCCCCCTTGCGGTGGCCGAACAGGATGGACCCGGCCAGCGAACGCGGCAGCGAGGCGCAGTCCACGGCCACGAAGGGCGCGGCGGCGCGCGGGCTGTTGTCGTGGATGGCCCGTGCGAACAGTTCCTTGCCCACGCCCGTTTCGCCGGTGACCAGCGCGGCGGCGTCGCTGCCCGCCGCCTCGGCCACCACGTCCAGGCAGCGGCGGATGGCCGTGCTGACCCCCACGATGGAGTGCTTCAGGCGCGACGAGGGGCGCTGGGCAGGCAGGCGGGCGCGGTAGTCCAGCGCGCGCAACAGCGGCAGCACCACCCGGTCGGCAGGCAGGGGCTTGCGCAGCCATTCCCACGCGCCATGGCGGATGGCCCGTTCCGCGCCGTCCGGGTCGCCCCCTTCGGCGGTGACGATGATTTCCGGCTGGCCGGGCAGGGCGCGCAGGCCGGGCATGGCCTCCACGCCGTTGCCGTCGGGCAGGGTGGCGGCCAGAAAGATCACGTCGGCGTCGTCGGCCAGCAGGCGCCCTTCCACCAGGCCCGTCGCCCGCGAGGCCCGGTGCCCCAGCCCTTCGGCAATGCCCGCCACCAGTTGGGCGAAGGCGGCGTCGGCATCGATGATCAGCACGTGGGCCATGGATGTTCCGTGGGGTTGCGGGGCCGTGGTGACGGGGTGCGGTGGATGCCGGAGCGCCGGTGTGTCGTGGGCGTTGGAGGCATGGCTGCCGGGCGTTCTCAGGCCCGCACGAACAGGCCGGGCGCAAGGCCGTCGTGGGCGCAGTGCAGCACCCCCGCCATGCCGGGGTGCAGCCGGTCCACGATCTCGCCCTTGTGGTTTTCCAGCCGGAAGGCGCCGGGTTGCAGTTCCGGCCTGCGCAGGCCGGGCAGCAGCAGTTCCAGGGGCTTTTCGGCACGCCACGGGGCGCGTACGGACACGTGCCACGCGCCATCGCCCGCGGGCTGCTCGATGCGCGCCACCACCGGGCGGCGCATGGCGTCGTGCGGCAGGCCCCGGTTCAGCCGCCTGCCGCCGGGCAGGAAAAAGCCGGTGGAAAGCGGCCTGCTGGCGGTGTTCAGCAGTTCGTACAGGTAATCCTCGTACCGGAAGGCGCGCCGGGTCAGGTCGTCCAGCGCGGTGCGGTAGGCGTCGGTAACCTGGGCCACGTAGCCCGCGCTCTTCACCCGGCCCTCGATCTTCAGCGCGGCCACGCCCACGGCGGCGAACCAGCGCGCATACTTCACCAGGCACAGGTCGTTGGGCGCCCAGAAGCTGGAGTGGAACGGGCCGTCCTGCACCGCCTCCCACGCGATTTCGCCGGGGCGGGTCTTTTCTTCCACGGCCAGGGCCATGCCCAGGTACTCGAAGCGGCAGGGGTGGGTGCACTGGCCGAGGTTGGCCGGGCGGTTGTTCATCCAGGCGGAAAGCAGGCAGTGGCCGGACACGGCCAGGCACACGGCCCCGTGCACGAAGGCCTCGAATTCCATGCCGGGGCAGGCCCGGACCAGGTCGCGGATGCCGGACATGTCCAGTTCGCGCGCCATGTTCACGCGGGTGGCGCCCATGTCCTGCCAGAACAGGGCGGCCTCCGCGTTGGCGGTGTTGGCCTGGGTGGACACGTGCAGCGGCAGGCCCGGCACCCGGCGGCGGGCCATGCGGGCCACGCCGGGGTCGGCCACGATCAGGGCGTCCACGCCCGCCGCGTGGGCCTCGTCCATGGCGGCTTCCACGTCGCGCAGGTGGCGTTGGTGGGGCAGGCTGTTCAGGCAGTAGTAGACGCGCGCGTCCACGGCATGGGCGCGCCGGACGGCCTGCGGCAGTTCGTCGGGCGAAAAGCCTTGCGCGCCCGCGCGCAGGTTGGGGCCGCGCCCGCCCAGGTACACGGCGTTGGCGCCGTAGCGCAGGGCCGCGTCCAGCTTTTCCATGTCGCCCGCCGGGGCCAGCAGTTCGGGCAGGGCGGCCCGTGCGGGGGCGGGAGGGTCCGCGTCCCGAGGGGACGCGTGGGGGTGTGCCGTGAAAGCGTTGGTCATGGTGGCTATGGCGTTTGATGCTGTGGTTGCTGTGGTTGGCGGCGGGCGGCCCGCCTGCGGTCGGCGGATGGACGGGGCTGCGGGACGCCGGGGCAGGGCGCGTCTACACCGGGAGCCTTTGGCGGAGCCTGCGCTCCTTCAGACTGTCGAGCACGGCGGTGGTCACGCGCAGGCCGCCGCGTCCACGCCCAAGGGCAATGCCGGGCTTGCCCGCGCCGTGGTAGTCCGAGCCGCCGGTCAGGGCCAGCCCGTGCCGGGCGGCCAGGTCCACGCAGCGCCGGGTGTCGGCCTGGGAATGTTCGCTGTGGTAGGCCTCTATGGCGTCCAGGCCGTGGGACTTGAGGTCGGCCACGGTATCGTCCAGCCATTCGGCAAAGCCGTTGCCGGGGTAGCGGAACAGCATGGGGTGGGCCAGGGCCACGGTGGCCCCCACGGAGCGCAGCAGGGCCACGCCGCCGGCGGGAGACAGGGTTTCCTTGGCCACGTAGGCCCGGCCTCCGGGGCCGATGTAGCGGGCAAAGGCCTCTTGCGGCGAGGGTACGTAGCCCTTTTCGTGCAGGATGCGCGCGAAGTGCAGGCGGCTGACCGATTCGCCGCCGGAGATGGCCTCCACCTCGGCGTATTCAATGTCCACGCCGCACTCGCGCAATTGCGCCGCGATGCGGTGATTGCGGGTGGCGCGGTGGTGGCGCAGTTCGGCCAGGGTGGCGTTCAGCGGGGTGGAGCCGCCGTCTTCGGGCAGCCACAGGCCCAGGATGTGCAGTTCGCCGTGTTCGCAGCGCACGCCCAGTTCGCAGCCCCGGATGACCTCGATGCCGCGCTGGCGGCCTTCGCGCACGGCCTCGTCCAGGCCGGACGTGGTGTCGTGGTCGGTAAGGGCGATGGCGGCCAGCTTTGCGGCGGCGGCGTTGCGCACCAGTTCCGCCGGGGTGTCGCTGCCGTCCGAGGCGGTGGAATGGGAATGCAGGTCTATGAAACGGATGGACATGTCTGCTCCGGGTGCCTGATGCCCCGTGTCCTTTCCGCGCCCGTCACATGAAGAACCGGCGGATGGCCGGGCCATGTCGCGGCGCGGAACGGCAGGGTACGAAGGAATGCTACGTGCCGCCACGGCGGGTTGTCAACAAAGGTGTCCGGCATCGCGGACGGGACGGGGAGCGGGAGGATCGGCATGGCGCGCGGCTGGCTGGGGGGCACGGCACGCGTGTCGGATCGTGTGCAGGCGCGCGGGAATGCGGTTGGCGCATCCGCTTGAGCAGGCGGCGGCTTCGGGCTATGGTGCGCGCACTATGCAACCAAAGGAGCATGCCGTGTCGCTGAACAAGGAACTGCTGGAAATCCTCGCCTGCCCCAAGTGCCGCCAGCCCGTGGAACCCGTGGACAACGAGCGCGGCCTGAAGTGCGCCCAGTGCAAGGTGGTCTACCCCGTGCGCGACGAGATCCCCGTGATGCTGGTGGAAGAGGCCGTGCCCGCCGAGCGGTGGGAACAGGGGCAGCGTTCGGTGAAGTAGCGCCAGGCGGGGGGCGTGCGTGGTGGAGCGGGGTGATTCGGTGCGGTCCGGAGAGGCCCGCTTGGGTCCGGTTGGGCCCGGGCGGAGCGATGTGGCCCGCCTGCTCCGCCGGGGCGTGCGACCTGCCATCCCCGTTTTCCGTTCCGCCCATGCCCACGTTGACAGCGCCGCCGGGGATGTTAGCTATGCCTGTGCGGTTCTGTCTGCCGGTGTTCCTGCCCGCCGGTCCACAGGTCTGCCGCGCCGTCCGCAATCCGCCCATCCGAAGAGGTGCGCATGGTCATCGACTTCAGCGCGTTCTACGAATTTCCCAACCTGCTCGACCGCCTTGCGGGCGATGCGGGCCGCAGCCTGGCGGCCACGCGTGGCCGGGCGCAGTTTCCGCCGCTGAACATCGGCGAGGACGACGCGGCCATCCGCGTGCGCGCGCTGGTGCCCGGCGCGGACCTGGACGGGCTGGACATCACCCTCACCGACAAGACGCTGGTGCTCAAGGGCGAGTTGCCCGTGGTGCGTGGCCGGTACTACCGGCAGGAGCGGCCCACCGGCCCCTTCCAGCGGGTGGTGACCCTGAATGTGCCCATCGACCGCGACCGGGCCACGGCCACCATGAAGGACGGCGTGCTGGAGATCGTGCTGCCCAAGGCCCAGGCGGTGAAGCCGCGTACCGTGCACATCGAAGTCAGGTAGGATTGCCATGACGCCCCCAGACCGCCGCCCCCGTTTTCCGCACCCCGCGTCCCGCCCTGCCCGCCAGAACGAACGGGGCGGCGCGGAGAGCCGTGCCCGGCAGGGCCGGTTCGCCCCGTCGCCGCAGCCGCCGCGCATGCGCCCCCAGGCCGATCTGGTGGAGCGCGAGGACGGCTTCCACCTGTTTCTGGACATGCCCGGCGTGGCCCACGACGACCTGGTGCTGGACGTGGAGGGCGACGAACTGACCGTGCGCGGCGTGACCCGTTTCGGCGATTGTCGCGACATGGGAAGGGATGCAGGCCGCGACGAGGAAGTGGAACCCGGCGCCACGGAAGAACCCGCCCCCTGCGGTTGTGG
Source organism: Desulfovibrio sp. (assembly GCA_031287575.1). GTDB lineage: Bacteria > Desulfobacterota > Desulfovibrionia > Desulfovibrionales > Desulfovibrionaceae > Cupidesulfovibrio. The sequence continues at coordinate 134,182 of JAITSV010000062.1, read as the reverse complement.
CCCGGCGGGCGGCCCCCGCGTGCACGCCATGGAGTTCGGCGACGTGGAATACCACGCCGTGTTCACCCTGTCGGACATGGTGGACGCCGCGCGCATTGCGGCCCAACTGGCCAACGGCGTGCTGACCATCCGCATGCCCAAGCGCGAGGCCGCCGCGCCGCGCAGGATTACCGTCGAGCATTTGTAGCTCGTTCGCTGCACAGCGGCTCGCATCCGGAACCAATTTTCCGCATTCGTCCATTGCTGCATATGTAAATGTTCCGGGCCACCGCCCCAGGCGGCGGCCCGTTCCCTTCCCGGCGCGTGCCCATGCCGCGCCAGCCATACCATCAGGAATCACCCGACCATGAAATTGCTCATCGCCTCCGACCTGCACGGCTCGCTGCCGCGCACCGAACTGGTGCTGGAACTGGCCCGCACCCATCACCCCGACGCTCTGGTGCTGCTGGGCGACCTGCTGTACCACGGCCCGCGCAACCCGGTGCCGGAAGGTTATGCCCCGCGTGAAGTGGCCGCCCTGCTGAACGACTGGGCGCCGCGCATCATCGCCGTGCGCGGCAACTGCGATGCCGAGGTGGACACCATGGTCCTGCGTTTTCCCCTGCCGGAAGCGGCGTGGATATTCGCCGACGGGCTGCGCATCTGGGCCAACCACGGGCACCATCACCAGTTGCCCGACCGCTTCCCGGACCTTGCCCCCGGCGACGTGTTCCTGTGCGGGCACACCCACATCCCCCGCGCGGAAACCGTGGACGGCCTGCACATCTGGAACGTGGGCTCCACCACCCTGCCCAAGGACGGCTACGTGGCTTCGTACGGCCTCTACGAGGCGGGTACCCTGTCCATCCGCGACCTGGACGGCAACGAAGTGGCGCGCCACACCCCCGGCGCGTAGCCCGCGCCCGTGCCGTTTCCCGTGCAGTCACCAGTCCAGCCCTCCATGCCGAAGACGTCCCCTCCGAACATGTCCCCACACGACGCCATGACCGATCCAGCCTTCCCCATAACGTCAGTCACGCCAGTTCCGTCTGACCCGCAGGCAGGCACCGCCCCGTCGGTCTCGTCAGGCCTCGCGGGTCTTGCCGCGCGCCTGCGCACCCCGCTGACCGTGGGCGGGCGCACCGTGCCGGGGCGGCTGTGGCTGGCCCCCATGGCCGGGCTGGGACACGCCGCCTTCCGCGAGGTGGTGGAAGGCTACGGGGGCTGCGGGCTGCTGTTCACCGGCATGTGCAACGCCCGTGCCGTGCCCACGGAGCGCCCGGACAAGTCAGAGGCGTTTTCGTGGCGCGCGGGCGAGCCGCCCCGGCTGGTCTGCCAGCTGTTCGGGGCCGAGCCGGAGCTGATGGCCGACGCCGCCCGCCGGGTGCAGGCCGAAGGCTTTTTCGGCGTGGACCTGAACATGGGCTGCTCGGTGTCCGCCATCGTCAAGCGCGGCTGCGGCGCGGACCTGCTGCGCGACCCGGAGCGCGCCGTGCGCATGGTGGCAGAGGTGCGCCGCGCCGTGGACATCCCGGTGTTCGTCAAGTTCCGCACCGGCTGGTCGCCGGACCCGCAACCCGCCGTGGATCTGGCCCGCCGCTTCGAGGACGCCGGGGCCGACTGCCTGGTCTTTCACCCCCGCGTGGCCCCGGACCGGCGCACCCAGCCGCCCCGGCGCGCCCACATCGGGCTGGTCAAGGCGGCGGTGTCCATTCCGGTCATGGGCAACGGCGACGTGTTCACGCCGCAGGACTGTGCCAGCCTGCTGGACGACACCGGCTGCGACGGCGTGTCGCTGGGGCGCATCGCCGTGGCCCGTCCGTGGGTGTTCGCGGCCTGGACGGGAGCGGTGGACGACGACCCGGAGAGCAACCCCGCCCCATGGCGCGACGCCCCGCTGGCCCTGCTGGATGCGCTGGCCCGGCGGCACGGCCCGGCCCGCGCGGTGCGCATGTTCGCCAAGTTCCTGGTCTACATCACCGGCAACTTCACCTACGGCAACGGGCTACGCGGGCGGCTGCTGCGGGTGATGGGCCGGACGCCCGCGTCGTTTGGCGTGGACGACCCCGGTGGCCTGCGCGCGCTGCAGGATGCCCTGCGGACCGAACTGGACCCGCTGCCCGCCGTGCTGCGCCGCCCCAGCGCGCTACTGTTCGGCATGTAGGGGCTGCCCGCCCTCATGCGGTTTCTTTCGTAGCGTTCTTTCCAGACTTCACGTGCTCACGCCCGGCCATTCCTATGGTCCGGGCGTGTTTTTTCGTGCGCCCCGCGAAACCGCTTGACTTCGAGCGCACTCCAACTTGTAGGCTCCGGAAAAAGGAGGAAGGCCCATGCGCATCCGCGACGTGGCGGCAGCCACCGGGCTGAGCGCCCATACCCTGCGCTGGTACGAAAAGATCGGCCTGCTGCGTTCGGTGGAGCGCGACCGGGGCGGGCGCAGGCTGTTCACGCAGGATGACCTGCGCTGGCTGGAATTCATCGGCAGGCTGCGCGAGATGGACATGCCCGTGCGCGAAATGGTGCGCTACGCGGAACTGCGAGAGCGGGGAGAGCAGGGCGAGGCCACGCTGGCTGCCCGGCGGGAACTGCTGGAAGTACACCGCCAGCGCGTCCGTGAGCGTATGGACCGACTGACGGCGTGCCTGACCCATCTGGATGACAAGATTGCCTGGTATCGCGGGCAGGAGGACGACCATGCATGACGACGTGAAGACGGCTCAGACGGCCCAGACGGCCCAGACGGAAGGAATGGTAGGGGCGGAAGGGGCGGAAACCCGCTACCAGCGGGGGCTGCGGATGCTGTCACGGGTGGACGGCACGGCGGGCGAGCAGGTGGTGGCGAAGTTGGCGGAGTTCGCGCCGGACCTGGCGCGGCTGGTGGTGGAGTTTCCCTTTGGCGACGTGTATGCGCGGCCCCAGCTTGGCCTGCGCGAGCGCGAGATTGCCACCATCGCCGCGCTGACGGCCATGGGCACGGCGCGGCCCCAACTGGAGGTGCATATTGCCGCCGGGCTGCACGTGGGCCTGACCCGCGAGGAGATCATGGAGGTGATCATGCAGATGGCGGTGTACGCGGGCTTTCCCGCCGCGCTCAACGGCATTGCCGCCGCGCGCGAGGTGTTCGGGCGGCATGATGCGGCCCAGGGCGGGGGCGGGGCGTAGAAGGGGGACGGTGCAATTCGTCCGGACAGGTCGGGATTGGCGCAGCCCCGCACCAGCCCCCGCGACGGAAGCCCGTCGCGGGAGACAAGACAGAAAGGCAATCAGGGCAGAGGGCAGGGAATCCGGAATGGACTCGTGCCTACCCCCTCAGGCCAGCGTATGCAGTGCCCGTTGCTACCGTGGCCAGGCCAGCAGCACGTCCTCGCGGCGCAGGGGCAGATCCAGCGCATCTTCCGGAACACCGGGAATGTTCGCGTCGGCCAGCCCGTCCACGTAGCCGGGCGGCAGCGCCCACACCCCGATGGCCGGGCCGCCGTCCATGCGAATGGCCAGCGCCACGGCCTCGTCGTTCAGCCCCAGGATGCGCGCGGGCCTGCGACACCACGGCAGCCGCGCCACGGCGGGCAGGGGCGGCGCGCCCTTCGGGCGCTTGGGCATGCACGGTTCGCCGCGCAGGCGAAAGGACAACAGCACGCTGGTCCAGTCTCCCTCGCTGCCGTCGGCGCGGGCGGGCGTCAGCGCGTCGTCCTGCCGGGCGAACAGCCGGAACACCTCCACCCGTGCCCGGTGGTAGGTATCCGTGCGGCGGCAGCGCACCCCGCTGCGGTGGATGGCGAAACAGGCTTGGTTGATGGCGAGCAGACGGCGGGTTCCCGTGCAGGTGACGCCGGGAATGGTGACCATGGAATCGGCAAGTAGCTGGAACGGCATGTCGGTTCCTCCTGCTGATAGCCTACTTTCCCGGTAGGCTATTCGAAAGGGGAAGGCAAGAAAAATCGGATGAAAATCATTCCGTCCGTTTCATTCCAATACGTGCAATTCCGACATGTATCGGTATGGAATGCGTATCCCGCTGAAAGGGCAGGCTGAAAGAAAACGGGTTCCGCGCCGTGTGCGCGGAACCCGTTGCATTTCGGGGTGGGAAAGAGTGGGGGAAGGCGAGAGCGGCACTGAGCCGCCATCAGGCGAGAATGATCCGCCCGGCCTCGTCCAGTTGCAGCGAGGGCACGTGGGCCACTTCCCACGGGTGACCGTCCGGGTCGGCGAAGTAGCCGGTGTAGCCCCACGGCTTGTCGCGCGGGGCATCCAGCACCGTGCCGCCCGCCGCCACGGCCTCGACCATCAGCGCATCCACCATGGCCCGCTCGGCCACGTTGTGGGCCAGGGTGATGCCCCCCGGCGCGGGGTTGGCCCCGGCCATGCCGCAATCTTCCAGCAGTTCCTCGCGCGGGTACAGGGCCACGGCCAGTTCACCCACCTGGAAGAACACGATCTTGTCGCAGTCCAGGTAGGCGGGCTTCCAGCCCAGGGCCTCGTAAAAGGCCCGGCTGCGGGCAAGGTCGGCCACGCCAAGGGTCAGCAGGCTGATGCGGGGAATGGGCATGAGGCCTCCTTTGGCGCTCCGCGCCGGAATTGGGGAAGGCGTGCAGGACAACCTACCCCCGTACGCGGCCCGGGTACAGCGGGGTGCGCGGCCCGGGACGGGTCGCACGGGACGCGTCTGGCCGGAACATGTCTGGCCGGAATTCGCCTGCCCTGTCCGCCGCTATTTCCGCCCCACCAGTTCCTCGTCGGGCTTGGGCTTGGCCGAACGCTGCTGCACGATCTTGGAGCCGGGCGGTACGTCGTGGGTCACCCACACGTTGCCGCCGATCATGGAACCCGCACCGATGGTCACCCGGCCAAGGATGGTGGCCCCGGCGTACACCGTGACGTTGTCTTCCAGGATGGGGTGGCGGGGGTTGCCCTTGATCAGCACGCCGCCGCCGTCCTTGGGGAAGGACAGCGCGCCCAGGGTCACCCCTTGGTACAGGCGGCAGCCGCGCCCGATGATGCACGTTTCGCCGATGACCACGCCGGTGCCATGGTCGATGAAGAACTCCTCGCCGATGCGCGCGCCGGGGTGAATGTCGATGCCGGTGCGCGAGTGGGCCATTTCGCTGATGATGCGCGGGATCAGCGGCACCTCCATGCGGTACAGCTCGTGCGCGATGCGGTGGTTGATCATGGCCGCGATGGACGGGTAGCAGAACACCGTTTCGCCGGGGCTTTTGGCGGCGGGATCGCCTTCGTAGGCGGCCTTCACGTCGCTGGCCAGCATGCGGCGGATTTCCGGCAGCCGTTGCAGGAACTGGATGGCCTTGTCGCGCGAGTGCAGTTCGCAGCTGCCGCATTCACGGGCAAAGTCTGCACAGGTGAAACACGCCCCACGACGGATCTGCTCGGACAGGATGCGGAAGATGGAATCGAGGTTGGCGGCCAGATGGTAGCGCATCGATTCCAGATGCACGGTGGCGGTGCCGAAAAAGCCGGGCAGCAGCGCGGCGCGCAGGCGGCTGACCATTTCGGCCAGCGCCTCCAGCGAGGGCATGGGCGCGTCGTGCAGCGAGCGGTGGTAGACCGCTTCGTACGATTCCGGCGCGCACAGCTCGGCCGCGATGCGTTCCAGTTCGGGCATGCCTTGCAGCGAGCGGGCGTCGAGGTCGTCGAGTTTCTTCATGCGCGTGCGATCCGTCGGGGTTGAGGGTGATGGGGGAAACGTAGCCTGTGCATGTGCCCGGTACGGGGTTCGTTCCGTATCAAGGGGAGCGTGCGGCAGCCGTTACACGAGCAACGCGAGTGTTACGGATGGCGACCGCAGCGCGCTCTTGTTGTACGTGACCCGATGCCGCAGCCTCATCTGACGAAGCCGGAGAGCGAAAGGCGCATCAGGCGGGGCTAGTCGGGCATTTCGGTAAACAGCGGGGTCGAGAGATACCGTTCCCCGGTATCGCACACCACGAACACCACGCGCTTGCCCGCCATTTCCGGGCGGCGCGCCACGGCCATGGCGGCAAAGGCGTTGGCCCCGGACGAGACGCCGCACAGGATGCCTTCCTCGCGCAGCAGCCGCCGGGCCGTGGCCAGGGCGTCCTTGCCGGGCACGCGGATGATCTCGTCGTAGACCGTGGTGTCCAGCACCGGGGGCACGAAGCCCGCGCCGATGCCCTGGATGGCGTGCGGGCCGGGCGCGCCGCCCGACAGCACGGGCGATTCGTCCGGCTCCACGGCGAACACCTTGATGGCGGGATTCAACTCGCGCAGCCGCCTGCCCGTGCCGGTCACGGTACCGCCGGTGCCAACGCCCGCCACGAAGGCGTCCACCTTGCCGTCGGTGTCGGCCCAGATTTCCTCCGCCGTGGTCTTGCGGTGCACCAACGGGTTGTCCGGGTTCACGAACTGGCCCAGCATCACCGCGCCGGGGGTTTCGGCCACGATGCGCTCGGCTTCCTCTATGGCGCCACGCATGCCCTTGGAGGCCGGGGTAAGCACCAGCCGCGCGCCAAAGCCGCGCAGCAGCGCCTTGCGCTCGTTGCTCATGCTTTCGGGCATGGTCAGGACAAGGGTAAGGCCGCGCACGGCCGCCACGAAGGCCAGGCCCACGCCGGTGTTGCCGCTGGTGGGCTCCACCAGCATGCCGCCGGGGGCCAGTTCGCCGCGTTCCATGGCCCCGTCGATCATGGCCAGGGCAATGCGGTCCTTCACGGAGGCGCAGGGGTTGTTGAATTCCAGCTTCGCCACCACCTCGGCCGCGCAGCCTTCGCTGACGCGGTTCAGGCGTACCAGCGGGGTGCGGCCAACCAGTTCCGTCATGTCGCGGGCGATCTTCATGCGAGCCTCCTGTGGGTGTCCGATGCGGATGGCCGTGGGCGCGTGTCACCGCGCGGCGCCCCGTCTGTTGCGAAAAGGGGGAAGGTTGCGCCTTCCCCCGGAATGTTCGTCGGCCATGGCCGGAAGCAGGGCGATGTTCCCGGATGCCACAAACGCCCCCGTGCGTACAGGGGGAGAATGGGCAGCGGAATTGCCGTGTTACGAACCGCAGCCCTGACAGGCGCATGCAGGCTTTGCCAACGCCGCCTCCGCCTCGCTTCCGGCGCGGAAGGGGGACATCTCGCGCAGGCGGGCGATGACGCGCGGCAGTTCGCGCACCACGTGGTCCACCTCTTCCTGCGTGTTGAAGCGCGAAAGGCTGAAGCGGATGGAGCCGTGCGCGTAGGTGAACGGCACGCCCATGGCCCGCAGCACGTGCGAGGGTTCCAGACTGCCGGACGTGCAGGCCGAGCCGGAGCTGGCGCATACCCCCAACTGGTCGAGCAGCAGCAGGATGGCCTCGCCCTCCACGTACTTGAACGAGATGTTGGTGGTGTTGGGCAGGCGGTTGGCCACATCGCCGTTGACGATGGCGTCGGGGATGGCGGCCAGCAGGCCCTGCTCCAGCCTGTCGCGCAGGGCGCGCACGCGGGTGTTCTCTTCCGCCATGTTGGCGGCGGCAAGATCGCAGGCCACGCCAAGGCCGATGATGGCGGGCACGTTCTCGGTGCCGCCACGGCGCCCGCGCTCCTGATGGCCGCCGCGCAGGAAGGGCCGGTAGGCCGCCCCGCGCCGCACGTACAGCGCGCCGATGCCCTTGGGGGCGTGCAGCTTGTGGCCGGACAGCACCAGATAGTCCACGGGCAGTTCGCGCACGTCGATGGCCAGCTTGCCCACGGCCTGCACCGCATCGGTGTGGAAGGGCACGCCGCGTTCCTTGCAGATGGCGGCGGCTTCGGCCACGGGGAAGATGGTGCCCGTCTCGTTGTTGGCGAACATGATGGACACGACGGCCGTGTCCTTGCGGATGGCGTCGCGCAGTTCGTCCAGGTTCATGCGGCCCTTGTCGTCCACGCCCAGCAGGGTCAGTTCGTAGCCGTTCTTTTCCAGATGCTGGGACAGGCTGAGCACGGCGGGGTGCTCCACCCTGGTGGTGATGATGTGCTTCTTGTCGGGCTGGGCGGCCAGCGCGGCGCGGATGGCGGTGTTGTCGCCCTCCGTCCCGCACGAGGTGAACACGATCTCTTCCGGCGTGGCCCCGATGAGCCGGGCCACCTGTTCGCGCGCCTCGCGCACGGCGCGGCCCACCTGCCCGCCAAAGGTGTGCATGGACGAAGGGTTGCCGTACAGCTCGCCGAAATAGGGCAGCATGGCCGCCAGCACGGCCGGGTCCACGCGGGTGGTGGCGTTGTTGTCGAAGTATACGGTGTTCACGCTGCCGCCTCCTTGACCACGATGTTCTCGTCCACATGGTCGCGCAGGGTCTTTTCCACGAAGCCTTCCAGCGTCAGGCGGCTGGAGGGGCAACTGGTACACATGCCGCGCAGGGCCACGTAAACGGTGGTGCCGTCCATGTCCACGAGTTCGATGTCGCCGCCGTCCTGTTGCAGGCGGGGGCGGATTTCACCTTCCAGCACCTTCATGACCAGTTGCATGCGCTGCACGTTGGAGAGCTTTTTCGGCGCGGCGGCAAGGGGCGTTTCACACACCGGGGTCTTGCCCAGTTCCGCGTCCAGCAGCTTCTGCAGTTCACCCACGCATTCGCCGCAGCCGCCGCCGGCCTTGGTGTAGTGGGTGATTTCCTCCACGCTCTTCAGGCCGTTCTCGCGGATGGCGCGCACGATCTGTTCGTCGGTCACGCCAAAGCACTTGCAGACCAGCTGGCCCTCGTGGCTGTGTTCCACGGCGGGTTCGCCGCGCCAGTTGCGGATGGCGGCCTCCAGCGCTTCCTGCCCCATGACCGAGCAGTGCATCTTTTCCTTGGGCAGGCCGCCCAGAAATTCGGCGATGTCGCGGTTGGTCAGCTTCAGGGCTTCTTCCACCGTCATGCCCTTGATCAGTTCGGTCAGCGCCGAACTGGAGGCGATGGCGCTGGCGCAGCCAAAGGTCTGGAATCTGGCGTCCACGATGCGGTCGCCGTCGATCTTGAGATAGAGCTTGAGGGCGTCGCCGCAGGCAAGGCTGCCGACCTCGCCGATGGCGTTGGCGTCGTCAAGGGAGCCCACGTTGCGCGGGTTCAGGAAGTGCTCTCGTACCTTGTCGGTATACTCCCACATGTTGCGTTCCTCCGGGGGGCGTTAGCGCGGTCGGCTGAGCACGGGCAGAGCATTGGGCTGAGCACTGGGCAGGGCACGGCGCGTCATTATTGGGCATATAACAACGCACGTCCGGCCGGGGAAGGGGCGGAGCGGATTTTTTCGGTCGGGATTGTGTGATCGAACAGGGCGGGCCGGAAGGCCGCGACGCGTGGGGTCGTGGTCGGTTGTGACCGTGATGGGGCCGCTACATCTGCCGTTGCCAGCGCTTCTTGCCAAGGCCCAGCGCGCTCAGCAACTTGCGCCTGAAGAAGCGGAACCTGTATCGGTTCCATTTCCGTTCGTCTTCTTCAATGCACAGGGCGGGGAACGTCATGAATTTCAGCCCGTCCACCTGCTGCTTGTATGCGATGAAGACACCCATCAGCCGTTCCGAGAGAAAGCCGTATACCCGCTGCTGGTATGCGGCCCTGCCGTGCACGCTGGCATGCACGCGCCGTTCGACTTCGAAAAGGATGTCGAAAAGCCAGCTGGCGTATTCGTCGAACAGGGGTTTTGGGGCAACGAGCATGTTGGTGCCGTACATGCGCGAGCCATTGCGGATGACGGCGTCGGCAGCGTGCGACATGTGCGGATATTTTTCATCGATGACGGCAAGGGCGGTGTCGATGTCGGACGCGACGTGCGCCCTGCGGTACTGTTCGTGGATGGTTTCGTCAAAGGTGCACTCATGCGGCAGCAGCGCGTCGTACCGGTCGAGCAGCGACCTGATGTTTTCCGCGGTCAGTCCATGTGCGGCAAGGGACGCGGCGTCGGTCTTGTGTACCTTGGTGTGCGTGTCGGCGAGGTTCAGCAGCCGCCTGTAGTGGAACAGCCCCACGACGTCGGCCTGCACGTTCTTCCATATCCAGTAGGTGGCCGTCAGCTCGCAGTAATGCGGGTTCCTGGCGGATATGTTGTCGCCGGTGTCGTCGCCGGGAAAGCCGAGATCGGTCGTGGAGAGGGCCTTGCCGACATGCAGGGGCCGGATGATGTCGCTGTGGATGGCCTGGGCTGCCTTGTGGTAGCAGGCAAAGATCTTGATATCCATCGATGGTGCTCGATCGGGTGTCGTGAGGGGTGCGGCAGGCCCGGCGATGCGTCAGGCTGGCGGACGGCTGTCACATGGGGCCGTCTGCGGCCATGGCTTGTACTGGAAGAGACTGCGTTTGTCATGTCCGCAGGGACATGCAGGGGCACCAGGGGGTGAAGGGCGGTGCGGCAACCGTCGAACCGGCTGTGCACGGGGCGCGGAAGGGGGCGCTCTCGACGCAAGGAGCGCGCTACACCACGTTGGCGCCGGACAGAATCATCACGAAGCGCTTGAAGATGTCGAGGTCGATCTGTTCGCGCATCTCGTTCATCATCAGGCGCAGCACCTGAAAGGCGTTCATGGCGGGAGCATAGGGGCGGTTGGACGTCAGCGCGTCGTAGATGTCGGCAATGGTGATGGCCCGCACCGGCAGGGGGATTTCGCCGCTGGTGAGGCCGCAGGGGTAGCCGGTGCCGTCCAGTTTCTCGTGGTGGAACAGAATGCAGTTGATGGCGTCCTGCGACAGGGGCATCAGCGTGCACGCGCCCACGCCGAACACCGGATGGCGGTTGACCTCGATGCGTTCTTCCAGTGACAGCGCGCCGGGCTTGGCCAGGATGTCCGGGTTCACGAAGGTCTTGCCGATGTCGTGCAGCATGGCCCCCAGGCCGAACTGCACCAGGCTTTCCTCGTCGAAGCCGTAGCTTTGCAGGATGGCCTGCGAATACACGAAGACGTGCAGCGAGTGGGAGTAGGTGTGGTAGTCGTGCGCCACCAGCGAGGCCACGGTCTTCAGCGAGTTTTCCAGCGTCAGGAAGCTGATGCCTTCGGTGACCAGGGCCAGGATGCGGTCGAAGGTGGCGCGTTTCAGGCTGCGGGGCAGCTTGCGCTCGAACACCTCCTGCACGATTTCGGTGGAGGTGGCGTAGAACAGGCGCGCCCGTTCGGGCAGGGGGATGGTTTCGTCGGAAAGAATGCGCCCCAGATACTGTTCGCGGTGTTCGCGGTACAGGGGGTGCTGCGCCTGGTGCACGTAGATGTGTTCCACCCCGTGCGCGCGCAGTTGCAGGCGGTGGCGCGGCGTGAACTGTTCGCCTTCGTGGGCGTAAAGGACAAACCCCTTCTCCTGCCTGATGTACACGCCGAAAGAACCCGACATGTCAGGCAAAAGCATCGTGGTGGGCACCGCGAAGAATTCCGAGGGGTCCTGTTGCGCAGCCGTTGCCTGTGTCATTTCCAAGAATTTCCTGGATGTTGCAGTGGTGCCGGGCCGTTATGGACGCACCTCTCCCCTCGCAAAGGCATGACGGAAAGCACAGGCATTGTCAACTTTTTCTAGACTTTCTCTGCAACGTGTGGGGATCGCGGGGCTGGCGGGCCTTCGCGCCGGTTGGCAGGGCCGTGGAACGTGCGCAAACGCGCGCATGCGGGCGGCCCGGCCCGATCGGTCTGGCCTGGTCTGGTCCTGTTTGGGCCGGCCGGCACAGCTTGTACGGGATCAGTCCATTTCGGCACCGAAGCCGCCGTCAAGCATGGCCCCGGACAGCACCAGCACGAAGCGCCGGAACATTTCCATGTCCAGGGTCGATGCCATTTCCGAGCGCATGCGGTTCAGCACCTCGAAGGCGGAGGTGGCCGTGGGCGGTCCCCCGCGCGTGGAGGTGAGCGTGTCGAAGGTGTCGGCCACGGCCAGGGCGCGCACCACGGGGGGAATCTGGTCGCCGGAAAGTCCCGTGGGGTAGCCGGAACCGTCCATGCGCTCGTGGTGGAACAGGATGCAGTTGATGGCCTCCTGCGACAGGGGCACCTGGGCGATGGTGGCCACGCCCTGCGCGGGGTGGGTGCGGTACACGGTCTCTTCGTCCGGAAGCAGGCGCCCGGCGCGCTCGATGATGCTTTTCGGCACGCGGGTCATGCCCACGTCGTGCAGCAGGGTGCCTATGCCCACGCGGATCAGCGCCGCATCGTCCAGCCCCAGGGTTTGCGCCAGGGGCATGGTGTAGATGAGCACGTGGATGGAATGGGTGTAGGTCCTGTAGTCGTGCCCGATGAATTCGCCGAGGGCCCGCAGCGAATCGGCGCTGGTCAGGAAGCGGATGGACTGGGTGACGAAGTAGTGCAGCCTGCGGAAGGTTTCGCTGTCCAGGGGCACGGGCATGCGCGCCTCGAAGGCGTCGCGCAGGATTTCGGTGGAGGCCCGGTAGAAGGTGCCCGCCCGTTCCGGCAGCGGAATGGATTCGTCCTGCAATATGGCGCCCAGGTTCTCTTCCACGTAGCGGGTGTAGTTTTCACGCTGTTCAAGGCGCACGTACACTTCACGCACGCCGTTCTCGAACAGGTTGGTACGATGTCGTTCGGTGAAGGCCTCGCCCGCCGCGGCATACAACACCAGGGTGTTGCCCTGCCGCAGGTACACGCTGAACGACCCGACGGCCTTGGGAAAGATCATCAGGGGCGATACGGGGAAGAAGCGCGGGTCGCCCGCCGGAGTATGTGAAGGAATGGTTTCTTTCATGGGATGTTACGCAACGGACGTGAAAGTTGTCCGGAAAGGAGTGTGTTGTCGCGCGGCGAGCATACCGTTGTCGCGCGGTGAAGGAAAGGGCCTTGTGCATGCGGTCGGACAAGACTGGAAACCGTGGGGATTTTCTTGAAAGGCCACGCTCGCTCGGCTAACATTTATTCCGATTGCGCCGATAGGCAGTAACGTGATGCATGCCGCCAAATGCATCCGTTGCGGGCGCACGCAGCACATGCTCCCGGCGCGGGGCGGCGCCGCCAGACGTGAACCGCCATTTTGCCGTGTCCCGTGACATAAGGAGATGCCTCGATGATGCAAGGGTTGCGCATCCGGACGCTTATCTTCCTGCTCGCACTCGTTCCCCTGGTCTGCCTGGGCGGTTTCGCCTGGCTCGGTTCCGTGGGCGCGGGCTCCATCACCCCCGGCACCATCTGGCTGGCCGGGGGCATCACCGTGGGGTGCGCGGTGATCCTGGCCGTTGCCCTGTCCTTTCTGCTGCACGCCAAGGTGGTCAAGCCGCTGGGCGAGATCACCTGGCGGCTCGACCGGCTGAAGTCCGGTGACCATTCCGTCTGTTTCGCCTGCGACGGCGGCGACGAACTTGTCGAGATGCGCATCGCCCTTGATGGGCTTATCGGCCAGTTGCGCAGAAACCTTTCCTTCGCGCAGGGCGTGCTGAAGGGCATCGATACCCCCTTCGTGGTGGTGGACCCCAAGGAGGTGCTCACCTACACCAACACCAACCTGCTGCACATCCTGGAGCATGACGGCAAGCCGGAAAGCTTCTACGGCCAGAACGTGGCCCAGTTCTTCTACGGCGACGCCACCCGCCGCACGGTGCTGCGCGACTGTATCGAAAACGGCACCATCGCCCGGCGCGAGGTGGACCTGACCGGCCGCAAGGGCGGCAAGCGGCGCATTTTCATCAACGCCTCGCCCCTGTACGACATAGAGGGCAAGCTGATGGGCGCGCTGTGCATCTATCAGGACCTCACCGACCTGCGCGCCCGCGAGGCCGAACTGGAAGCCACCAACAGGCGCATTGCCGAAGCGGCCCGCCAGTCGGAGGAAATTTCCGGCGAGGTGGCCCGTACTTCCGCCACCCTGGCCGGGCAGATGCGCAACGCGGGCACCCTGACCGACAGGCAGGCAAGCCGCATCGGCGAGACCGCCGCCGCCATGGACGAGATGAACGGCGCCGTGCTGGCGGTGGCCCGCAACGCCTCCGACGCCGCCCGCCAGGCCACCGACGCCCGCGCCAAGGCGGAAGCCGGGGCGGGCGTGGTGGAAAAGGCCATGGCCGCCATCGACGAGGTGAGCACCATGGCCGCCCGGCTGAAAGCCGACCTTGGCGCGCTGGGCACCCGGGCCGAGGGTATCGGCCGGGTCATGGAGGTCATCAGCGACATTGCCGACCAGACCAACCTGCTGGCGCTGAACGCCGCCATCGAGGCGGCCCGCGCGGGTGACGCCGGGCGCGGATTCGCCGTGGTGGCCGACGAGGTGCGCAAGCTGGCCGAAAAGACCATGAACGCCACCCGCGAGGTGGGCGAGGCCATCCGGGCCATTCAGGAAGGTACCCGCGATTCGGTGGCAGGCATGGAGGCGGCGGTGCATGCCGTGGAGCGCTCGCGCGGGCTGTCCGCCGAATCGGGCGCGGCCCTGGCGGAAATCGTCACCCTGGTGGTGGCCACCAACGACCAGGTGCACGCCATCGCCACGGCGGCGGAACAGCAGTCGTCCACCAGCGAGCACATCAGCGGCTCCGTGGCCGAGGTGCGCGACATTTCGGGCAAGGTCACCTCCGAGGTGGAACAGGCCGGGCGGGCGGTGAGCGCGCTGGCCGACATGGCCGGGCAGTTGCGGGGGATTATTCACGACATGACCGCATAGGACGCACCCAAATGGTCCTTTCGCCCGTTGGCTACGTCAAACTTCGCCTGCCATGCGCTGCGGTCCTCATCCGTACGGCTAGCTCGCCTAACGGCTGAGGCATACTCCCGTCATGGCGGGCTTGTTTTCCTTGCCAACGAACGAAAATCCTCATTTGGGCACAGCCCTTGAGGCGTCGCAGGTCAACGCTTCGATTCGAAATGAAAAGGCCGCCCGTCGGAATGTTCCGGCGGGCGGCCTTCGTGTCTGTTCCGTCCGGTTTGACGCGGGGCTACTTGCCGCCGGGCTTGGGCGCGTCCTTGGGAGCTGGCTTGGCCGGTTCGGTGGGCTTGGCCGGTTCGGTGGGCTTGGCGGATTCAGGCTTGGGCTGGCTGGCGGCAGGCGCAGGTGCGGCAGGCTTGGCTTCGGCGGGCCTGGCCGCTCCCGCCGGGGCCGCTGCGGTGGGGCAGCCCTTGTCGCAGGGCTTCGCGGCGTCTGTCTTGGGCAGGTCGGCGGAGATGGTCAGCGGGTCTTCCGCCACGACGGGGGCCGCGTTCCATTCCAGTTCCAGCGAGAACTTCTGCTTGTCGCCCTTGCGGCGGGCCTCGATTTCCACGTTCACGTTCTGGGGCGGGGTGAGCACAACGGACTCGCCGCCGCGCTCCACCACGATGCGTCCTTCCTTGAAGCCCTTGAGCAGTGCTTCCAGGTAGGCCACCGCGTCGGCATAGGCCATGTGCTGTTCGATGCTCACCTTCTGCTTTTCACCGTCCATGGGAACCTCCATCGGTTGGTAGCGGTTGTTGCCGGTGCGGCGGCGCGTGGTGCCCCGTGGGGCGTCAGCACAGCGAGAGCAGCACCGGATTGAGCAGGCGTTCGTCGAGGTACGGGGCCGACTGGCGGCTCACCAGCGGGCAGTCCAGCACGCGGATGCCCAGCCCGGCCAGGCGCTGGGTCAGGCTTTTGGGCACGCCGCCGGGGTAGCGGCCCCCCTTGCCGTCCACCAGCACGAAGTCCAGCACGTCGCGCGGGGTTATGGCGTCCGGCGCGTCGTTGCGCAGGTGGCGCAGCAGCCGATCCACCTGCAATTCCAGGGTGTGGCCCAGCAGTTCCGGGTCGTTGCCGGTGTTGGGCACGAAGACCTTGGGGCAGCGGGTGGCGGCCAGCGCCGCGCCCACGCCCGAGGGCAGCAGGTTGGCGATGACGCTGGAATAGAAGCTGCCCACCGGGTAGCACACCAGTTCGGCGGTGGCGATGAGTTCGCGCACCTTGGCCCGCAGGCGCAGGTCCGCCGGGGCGGTGTCGTCGGGCGATTTGCACAGCCAGATATCGTCGATGCGGGCGGTGAGCGGCGGCGCGCCGTTCTTGCCGGTAAAGCGGTGCTGCCCGCCGATGATCCGGCCATCCGCCAGTTTCACGGCCAGGTGCAGGTCGGCGTTGGCGATGGGCCGCACCACCCCGCGTACCTGCACCAGCTTGGAAAAGATGAAGATCACCGGGTCCAGGTGACGGCGGTTCTGCAAGTAGCCGGAAGCCAACACGATGTTGCCAAGACTTGCCCCGCGCGGGTCGAAGCCGCCGTCCTTGTCCAGTCCGGCGTGGTCGATGAACGCGCCGATGTGCGAACGCA
This sequence comes from Desulfovibrio sp., assembly GCA_031287575.1. GTDB lineage: Bacteria > Desulfobacterota > Desulfovibrionia > Desulfovibrionales > Desulfovibrionaceae > Cupidesulfovibrio. The sequence continues at coordinate 118,061 of JAITSV010000062.1, read as the reverse complement.
CGATCTTGCGCAGCGGGTCGGGTATGGCCCGGACGAGGGGGTGCCTGCCCTGGGCCAGCGCGGTGAGGGTGTCGGCCAGCTCCGCCCGGTCACCTTCCGGGGGCAGGCGAAAGGCGAACAGCCGGAACACGGCGGGGTTGCCATGCAGGCTGCGGTCGGCCAGGGCCATCAGCCGGTTGCGCAGGTCGCCCACGGCGGGCATGGCGAAGGCCTGGCGCAGCCGGGCGGAACTGCCGCCCGAGTCGAACGGGGTGATCAGGTGCACCGAGTTGTGGGTGTACCGCGCGAGGTCGGTGGAGGCGTCGCGCAGGGCCGTGCCCCCGCTGAAGAACAGCACGCGCGGCCCAAGGTCGGGCGCGCGGGTAAAGCGTTCCACCTTCACCGGGTCGGGCAGGGTGACCTGCCGGGTCAGCAGCAGCCGGGCCATGCGCGCCCGCCCTACAGCGTACCGGTGGACAGGAAGTGCATGCAGGCATCCGCCGCCGCGTCGAAGTCCACCCCGCCGGACAGCTCGATGACCGGCACCCCGGCCAGCCCGCGCGCGTACTCCGCAAGGCCGGGGTCCTGCTGCCAGCCACCGGGAGCGGGCAGATAGAATGCCCCGGTGGACTTCATGAACGCGGGCAAGAGATCGGGCCGGTCCTGCGCCTTGTCCATGCGCACCCGCAGCGGCTCGCCGGTGTTGCGGCGCCAGTTCAGGATCACCAGCGCGTCCAGCGGCGCCTGCGGGATGAACCGCCCCGGCCCGAAGCAGTCGGCGATGATGGCGTCGTACTTGCGTTCCAGGTGCCACAGGTCGTCGGGGGGCAGGGCGGACAGGGTGATGCGCTCTTCTTCGGTCAGCACCGGGTCAAGGTCCGGGTTGGCCAGGATGGTGCCGGGGTTGATGCGCGGCTGCTTGGGAATGCCCAGGCAGCGCGGGGCGTCGTTGCCGTTGCTCGCCACCAGCACCCGGTCGTTGCTGACGAAGGTGGCGCCCCGGCTCATCAGCCGCAGGGACAGTGTGGACTTGCCCATGCCGGAGAATCCCGCCACGGCAAGGCCGCGCCCGGCGTGGGACACGGCGGCGGCGTGCCCCAGCAGACAGCCCCGGTTCAGCATCAGTTCCAGGTAGCGATTGTTGATGAAGTTGACCACCTGATTGTCGTTGGCGGTGCAAGGGCCCACGGCCACGTTGTCGCCCCCGCCAAAGGCGAAGAGCATGCCCGTCAGGCGCTTGTGCACCAGGCGTCCGTCCGGCAGGTCCAGGCATTCTTCCTTGATCTTGCGCTTGCCCGCGTCGGGCTGCCTGGCGGTAAAGGGCAGCCCCCAGTCGCGGCGCGGGGCCTCGTGCGCGGTGACGCGGATGACCTCCGCCCCGGCGGGCACGCCGTGTTCCGGCACGTCCGGCGCCAGGAACTCGCCGAAGTAGCGGACCAGTTTAGCGTGCAGTTCCGGCGCGTTGGTGGCCACGCGCACGTACACGTCGTTGATGCGCAGGGCCAGTTCGTGGCTGGCGGGGTACCAGCCGCGCACGTCGGCGGCCAGTGCGGCGCGCGTCAGGTGCGGGGCCAGGGTACGGGCGGCGGTGGCGCTCATGCGGCGGGCTCCATGGCGGCGGGCGGGATGGGGGACGAGATGGCCGGGGCGCCTCCGCAGCCGCCGCCCGCCAGGCAGCGCTGCACGTGTTCCAGCAGCAGTTGCGCGGCGTCCAGCCCGCTGGTTTCCAGAATACCCCGGAACCCGCCGAAGGCCGACACCTCGAAAACGTACGGGCCGGATGCGGTCAGGGCCACGTCCACGCAGGTGAAGTCCAGCCCGAACAGGGCCTGCGCCCGCTGGGCCATGGCGATGACCTCCGCCGGGGGCTCGAAGGCGGCGTACTTGCCGCCGTTGATCGTGGTGGTGTTCCAGCTGCCGTTGGTGCTGCAGCGGGCGTAGGTGGTCAGGTACCTGCCGCCCAGAAACACCACGCCCAGGTCCTGCCCGCCTTCCAGCTCGATGGTCTTCTGGATGTACAGGATGGAATGGTCGGCCTTGTAGGCCGCCACCCTCTCGCGCAGGCCGGGGCCGTCCTCCATGATGGTCATGCCCCGCGCCTTGGTGGAGTACAGCGGCTTGAACACGGCCCGGCCGTATTCGCGCACGGCCTGCACGGCGTGGTCCACGTCTTCGGTGATGGTGGTGGGCGGCATGGGGATGCCCCCCGACTGCAGGGTGATGGTGCAGCTCAGCCGGTCCAGCACCCGCAGCACCCGCAGCGGGGCCGAGAACACGGGCAGGCCGCGCTCGTTGAGCAGACGCAGCATTTCCAGCCGGTCCAGCAGGTCGGGCGAGTACCACGCGCCGATCTTCTTGATGATCAGCGCATCCAGCGTGGAAAGGTCGGTGCCTTCGTACAGGCAGCGGCCCGACGGTAGGTCCAGCCGCACCTTGTCCATTTCGATGAGCAGGCGGTGCCCGGTGGCCCTGCCCACGGTGTCGGCCAGCAACTCCGACGACCAGCCGCCCTTTGTCCCTACGACGCCAATGCGCACGGCGTTTCCTCCCTCATGATGGCGTTGCAGCCGCAGTCCAGCACCTCTACCGGCAGGCGGAAGTTTTCCCACGGGCCGCGATGGGCCACGATGCGCTCCATCAGGTAGTGCGAGCGCAGGTACATGTCCTTGGCGAAGTGGTGGTTCAGTTCGAACCGCGTGGATGTGTACAGCGAGCGGGCCAGCGCCAGGGCCAGCCGCGCCTGGAAGGTGGCGTCGCCGCGCGCGGCGGCCACCCCGGTGGCGAACAGCATGAATTCGCGCATCACCCAGCGGATGCGCTCGCGCAGGGCGGGTTCGAACACCGGCAGCCGATAGTTGGAGACCAGGAACACCGAAATGTCCTGCACGTAGTCACAGTCGCGCGAGCGGTACAGGTCGATGAACCGCACGGCCTGCCGGGCATGGTCGTAGACCAGGTTGTTCACGTTGAAGTCGCCGTGGATGAACACGGTGAACGGCGCGGGCAGGGTCTTTTCGATGGCCTCGCAGCGGTCGATGAGCTGCTCGGTGGACAGGGCCCCCGCGCCGCACAGGTCCACCCCCTCGCGCCGCAGGCCGGGGTGCACCTGCAACACGGCCTCCATGCGCGAACGCATCTGGCGCATGAAGTCGGTGGCCACCGGGCCGGGCGTGGCCGTCTTTTCCCAGATTTCGTGCAGGGTTTGCAGCAGCACGAACATGGCGTTCTGCAATATCTCCACGTCGCCAGTCAGGACGATTTCGTCCAGGGTACACCCCTGCAGGAACTCCACCAGCAGCGCGGCGGAATCGTCGTCCTCGTGGTAGCCGAAGATTTCCGGCACCAGGTTGGGGAACAGGGTGGACCAGCGGGCGATGTTGTCCCGCTCCTTGAGGATCTTTTTCTTGTTGCCCTGCTTGTAGATGGAGCCAAGCCCGCCGGGGGCGCCCCCGCCTTCCGCGTCGCCGGTGGAGCTGCGCGCATTGCGCACCCGTTCCACCCGGCCTATGCGGCAGCCGGACCGGGTGCCCCAGATGGAGCGAAAGTCGATGTCCGACAGCGAATCGCCAAAGCCGGACGTGGACAGCGTTTTTTGCAACGCTTCGAACTGCTTGATCTTTATCTTTTCACCCAGCACGCTGAAGATCAGCGCCTCGCCCACGTTCAGCAGGCTGTCGCCGATGCGCTCCAGGTACCGGAAGATGAAGATGGTGGTGATGCGGTCGTGCACGCTGCGGCCGTCGGACATTTCGGCCAGGGTGCGGTGGAACACCGCCTCGTACAGCCGGTCCAGCTCGTATTCGCTGCGGCAGATGGCCAGCGCGGCGGGCAGGTCTTCCTTTTCCAGGGCGGGAATGATGCGGTTCAGGCTGGCCGCTATCTCCGCGAAGATGGGGTCGTATTCGTCGGCCCGCAGCCTGCCGGGGTCGGAAAGGTGGGCCATCTGCCCCAGGATGTTCACGCAGAAGTCGGCGATGCGCTCCAGGTTCACGGCAATGGTGTGGATGGCCCGGATGCGGTGTATCTCGCGCCGGTCCAGCGAGTTGTCCGTGTGGATGCGCGAGAAGCACTTGTTCTCGATGATGGTCTTCAGGTTGTCGATGTAGTCGTCGCGCCCGGTGATGCGGTCGAACAGCTCGCGCGTGGGGGCACGCATGAATTCGTGCGTGGCGCGCAGCTGGCCCGAAACCTCGAGCACCAGGAACCTGAAGTTTTCGCTCAGTCCTTCGAAGGTGATCATGTGCGCAGCATCTCGCCTTTGGAACTGTCCGTTGAAGAATGCGGGGCCGTGGCCGTCAGGCCGGCGTTGCCGGCTTCGCCCGCGCCGTTGGCCGTGCCAGCCGGGCCAGTGTTGCCAGTCGCGCCAGCCGTGCCAGCCGGGCCAGCCGGGCCGGTGTCGCCCCGGCACTCGCCGGGCGTGGCGCTGCGGCCCCGGTCATGCCGTGGGCATCAGTTGCTGCTGACGGACAGCGTCCTGTCGGTGGTTTCCACGCGGGGGGCGTCCTTCCATTCCAGCTTCAGGCTGACCTTGCTCGACCCGCCCTTGCGCCGGGCCTTCACTTCCACCTGCAAGAGGCCTTGCGGGTACAGTTCGATGCGCTCGCCGCCGGAGGACAGCACCAGATGCTTGCTGCCCACTCCCTCGGTGAGAGCCTCCAGAAAGGCGCGGATGGATTCGCAGTCCTGCAACGATTCGAAGACGAACTTTTCTTCCGAGCTCATGGGTGTCTCCTGTCTGCTTCGTGTATGCCGTCCGCCGGGGGCGGCGGCGTGCCGCGCGGGTGAAGGTCGGGTGACGACGGGGGGCGTTGGGGGCCGGGGTGGGGATGCGCGCGCGGCGGCTTTTCCCCCCTGCGCGGGCTGTTCCCAACGCCAACGGGCGAAAGGACGAGTTGGACCTAACCCGCCAGGCGCGCCCGGTAATCGCGGATGACGCTGGCGCGGCTCACCCCGGTCAACGAAAGGCGCTTGCGCACGGCGGGGTCGTCCCAGGCCGGTTGCAGGCCCACCTCGCGGGCGGCCTTTTCCGTGTCCTGCTGGTCGCGCGGGCGGGTCTTTTCGCCCAGGTGGCAATCGTCGCCCATGAACACCAGGATTTCGCGGCGCGAAAGGCCCGGCCCCCGGTTCTTGCGGTTGACCACGGAAATGAGGAATTCGGTGTACCGGCTGGACTGGGGGTTCCATACCTCGTAGCCGTCCACGTCGTATTCCGCGAGCAGGATGGGCCAGAACTGCTCCGGGTGGGGAATGACCACGCATCCGCCAAGGCCGTGCGCTTCCTCGATGAATTCCGTGGCCCGGTAGAAGTAGTCGAGCGGAAAGCGCCGCTTCACCTGTTCCTTCACCGCCTTCAGGTAGGCCTGCACCCGGTCGATGAAGGTGTCTTCCCAGTCGCCGCGCAGCCCGTCGATGAAGTTGCGCAGCAGCTTGTTCTTGATCATGTCCTCGGGCAGGGCCGCCCCGTGCGTTTCCAGCAGGCGGGCGAACTTGCCGGTCATCAGCCGGGCGAAGGCCAGCACGTCGTCGTCGGCGCCGGTTTCGCGCACGGCGGGTCCGGCCACGTTGTCGTCGGGGTGCACCACGGCGCGCACGTAGTCGTACAGTTGCGAGGCGCGGTACTTGCGGGTGTGGGCCAGCATGGAACGCAGGGTGTGCGCCCCGGTGTGAGCCCTGTCGTGCGCCCCGTCGCCGGACAGCAGGGAAGAGGCGGGCTGCGGGGCGCCACCGGGCGCGGGACCGGTGGAACCGGTGGTGCCGGTGAGGTCAGTCGCGCTCGGGTGGCTGTGCGCCACCTGCGCGGCTGGCGGGATCGGGACCGCTGGCGCGTTCGCTGGAGCGGAGGCCACGCGGCGGCTTTCGAAATGCAGCAGCAGTTGCACCTTCTGGTTGAAGCCGCTGGAGTAGCAGTCCACCTCCACGCCGGTGTAGCCGTCCCAGCTGGTCAACTCATTGTGCTGGGTGGGAATGATCAACTGGTCCTCGCGCCCCGGAAACATGGCCTCGATGCGTTGGCGGATCAGCCCCATGGGCACGAATTCCGGGTGCCAGTGCGTGGCCAGCACCTCGCGCTGGGACTCGTGCACGGACGGGGGCATGGTTACCTGCTCCGCCTGCCAGGGGGCCAGGTCGGTGACGATCAGCGAGCGGAACAGGGCGTCCTCCTGCTCGGTGACGTCTTCCGACAGGTCCCGCAACCGGGCTTCCAGATCGGCGCACTGGCGCGCCACGGGCTTGACGATCTTCATGGCGGACGGCCTATTTGTAGCGGTCATGGCACAGCACCATGAGCCGGTAGAGTTCTTCCACGGCGTGGCGGATTTCCGGCGTGACGGGCAACGCCACGGGAAGGCCAGCCCCGGCCGGGGCGGGGGCGGGATATGCCGTGTCGGCGGGCGTGTCGTCCGTGCCCACGGCCTCCAGCGCCGTGCGCAGGGCCTCTGTGGCCGTGCGGTATGCCGCGTAATGCTCGTCGCCGTAGCCGGGGTATTCCACCATCAGCAGCGAATCGGACAAAAACGAGGCGGCGGCCCGCGGCGGGGGCATCGCCCCGGCCTGCACGGCCTGGCGCAACGCCTTGAACGACGTGCGCATCCGCTTTTTCAGCGACTTGTACGAGGGGCGGCCTGCGGGGCGGGCCGAGTGGACCGGACGGGCGGAATGGCGCGCCCCCGCCCCGGTGCCCGCCGTTCCGTCGGCAGTGGCGGCAGCCGCGTCGGGCGTCTTGACCTTGAGCACCACCTGCATCTGGCCGAAGGCGTGCTTGGCGTTGAGCTTGAGCTTGCGGAAATTTCCCAGCCCCTCGGCCAGCAGCGGGTCCGTGTCGCCCTCCGGCGTGGCGGCACCCGGCGTCCCGACGGTGTCGCCCCGCTCCAGGGCGTCGGCGATGCGCCGCAGCACGACGGGCAGTTCCTGCCGGGTGATGGAAAACGAGGTCTTTCTGCTGCCCATGATGCGTACCCCGATGCTGTGTCGCTTGCGGCCGTCCGTGGCGGGCCGTTGCCGTGCCCCGCCGTGTCCCGGCGCCTGCCGTCACATCCGTCCAGGCATGGCGGGACCTGATGCTTTCACCCCGTACGGCGGTTGCGGAACGTGACGTTCCGGTCATGTACACGCGGCCACGCCTTTCCTTGATGGCTGGACGGTGGCGGCAACGTTACAATGATATTCCGAAGGTTACGTTTGCATGACGGGGCGCGCGCATGCCCTTTTCGCGGGCGCGGGGCCTTTGCCCGGCCTTGCCGCGCCGGTGCGGCACCGCCTGTCGCCGTTGCGACACGGAGCGGGCGTTGCCGGATCACGCGGCAGATGGGGTGGAATGCAACGCGTCATGTGGCGACGCGCCAGGGCGGGCGCATGCACGTGTTGCAGTGCGCACTTGCAAGGCACGGTGTTTGCTTTGCATTCAGGAATGCGCCGCAACGGCATGTTCTGCCGTATTACGATGTGATGCCATGGTGTGATGCCGCCATGCAATCCGATGTTTCACGGAATGCTTGCATGAACTTTCGCGGCACGGTATGCGGCGATAGCGGGACACTTGGCGGAGCACTTGTTCGCGCAAGGGAAAGGCCCGCGCCGGGTGAGGGGAGAAAGACGCCCGCGCGGGGCGATGCACCGGAATGGAGGTGGCATGGCGATAGTTCGGGGAAGGATGCAGTGGAACCGGGGCGGCATGGCGCCGTACCCGGTGGCCTTCGTGGCCCTCCTGCTGGTCCTGACGCTGTCCCTGGCTCTGGTCGGATGTGGCCGCAAGGCCGTGGCGCCGACCCCCGTTGTCGAGGCAAGAAAGGAACATTGTCCCCAGCCGGTCGCCACGGTGGAGCGGCGGATGTGCCAGCGCGAACGGCTATGGAACGTGGGGTATGCCCTGCGCGAGGCCAACGCCCCGCTGTGCGGTGGGCGCACCGTGCTGGACGACGGCGTGGTGGTGGTCAGCACCGACACCCTGGACGACATGCTTTCAACTGTGCGCTGGGGAGACCTGGGCGCCTTCGTCGAAATGCGCCGCTGGCGCGAGGCCTACGTGCGCGAGTACGGGCTGGACGGGCGTCACCGGGTGATCAGCGTGCTGCGCGGCAGCGGCGGCGAAGCGGCGGGCATCCGCCCCGGAGACGTGCTGGTGGCGGTGAACGGGCAGCCCATGCCCACCGGCAAGCTGGCCGCGCGCACCCTGCGCTGGCAGGTCACCAAGGCCTTGGGCGCGGGCGATACCGTATCCTACACCGTGCAGCGCGACGGCCTGCGCATGGACGTGCCGGTGCGCTTTCACCGGGTGTGCGACACCGCCATGGACGTGGAGGTGCGCGACACCGTGGACGCCTTTTCCTCCGGCCAGTCCATCCACGTGACCATCGGTCTGCTGGAGCGTTTTTCCGACGATGATGAACTGGCCGCCGTGCTGGGACGCGAGATGGCCAGGCATGTTCGCCAGACAGGCCAGACAGGCCAGACAGGGCAGCCCAAAGCCGGGGCGGTATCGTCCGCAACGGACAAGCCCGGCGTGCGCGGCTATTACGGCATGCCCCCGGCGGGCGGGCTGGTGAAGCCCGAAGCCGCCGAGGCGGACCGCCAGACCGGCAGCCCCGACATGGACCGCATGGCCCTGTTCTGCATGGCCCGCGCGGGGTACGACCATCGCCGGGCCGCGCCCATGTTCGAAGCCTTGGCGCAACTGCCGCCGTCGCGGCGGGCCGTGCTGCAGGGCGAAGTCGCTCCGGCTCAGGCCGACGCGCAGGCGCGCGCCGCCCGGCTGGCCATGGCCGTGGCGGAGATCGACGGTCGGTTGGCCCAGGGGCAGCCGCTCATTCCGTAGGTCCCCTGGAGCCGCAGGCCGCAGGGGGGGGCGTTGACTGACGTTGCGCCGATTGCAAACACGTACGGGGCGGAAACCATGCAGGTTTCCGCCCCGTTTTCATCTGGTGTGCTGCAGCGGGCTGTGCCCCTATGCCTTCAGGATGGCCCGCGCGAACTCGTCCTGCACGTCGGTGATGAACGGAATGCCGGTCTCGCGTTCGGTCTCGCGGTTGCCGGAGGCGATGTCCTCGCGCCGGATCTGGTCCAGCGAGAAGCGGCGCGCGCCCGCCATCAGCTGCTGCACGCCCGCGCCCAGCTTGTCCAGCAGGGTCCACATGGCGATGGCCCCGTAGGGCAGGTCCTTCATGCCGTCGCGCCCTATCTTCGCCTGCACGTCATGGTACCCGGCGAAGATTTCTTCCGCCGTGGCGCCGTGCTCGGCCACGGTCTTGGGCAGGGTGTCCCAGTTGCCGTTAACGCGGGCGCGGTTTTCCGGCTTCAGCACGCCTTCGATGTTGGAGCCGAGGAAGCCGGGAATCATCATGGCCCGGCCCATGCAGATCATCTTCACGTAGGGCGCGCCAAGGGCCAGCCCCTTGAATATCTGGCTGGGCCTGGCGAAGCCGCCCGCGAAGGACATGTCCACCACCCGGCGGCCGCTGGCGGCCAGCAGGGCCGCGTATTCTGCGGCCTTGGCGTGCAGCAGGATGGAGGGCACGCCCCAGGTCTCCATCATGTCCCACGGGCTCATGCCGGTGCCGCCGCCCGCGCCGTCGATGGTCAGCAGGTCCAGTTCGCACTCCGAGGCCAGGCGGATGGACATGGCCAGCGCCTCCATGCCGTAGGCGCCGGTCTTCAGCGAGATGCGGCCGAAGCCCAGCGAGCGCAGGTAGGCCACCTGGGTCATGAAGTTTTCGCGCACCTGCTCGTAGCCGGAAAGGTCGGTGTAGCCCAGGCGGCTGTGCCGGGCGAAGCCCTTCACCGCGCCGGTGCGGTAGCCTTCCTGCACTTCGGGGCGGGTGGGGTCGGGGTCCACCAGGTAGCCGCGCTGCTTCAGGAACTGGGCGTACTCCAGGCTCTTCACCTCGATTTCGCCGCCGATGTCCTTGGCGCCCTGGCCCCACTTCAGCTCGATGATCACCTTGTCGCCGTACTTGCCCGCCACGTATTCGGCCACGCCGTTGCGGGTGTCCTCCACGTTCAGCTGCACGATGATGGCGCCGTGCCCGTCGTAGTAGCGCAGGTAGTTGTCGATGCGGCGTTCCAGTTCGGGGGCGCGGGTGATGCGCCCGTTTTCCAGCACCGCCTCGCGGTCGATGCCCACCACGTTTTCGCCCACCACGATGGGCACGCCACAGATGGCGCAGCCGGTGGCAAAGGCGTCCCAGTACTTGGCGGCCACGAAGGTGGAGCCGAGGGCGCCGGTCATCAGCGGGTAGCGGCAGGTGGTCTTGTGCCGGGCGCCGAAGGAGGCGGCAAGGGACACATCGGTGAACAGGGCGTCGCCGGTGGCGGCCTTTTCGCCCGCGCCGCAGGCCCCGTAGTTGTAGCCCTGGATGCGCAGCGAATTGTACGATACGCCCACGTGGGTGGTGTTGCCGCTGCCTGCGGTGACGATGCCGAAGTCGCGCGGGTACAGGGTTTCGCGGCCCTTCATGCACGAAAGCCAGGTTTCGCACTTGCCCATGCAGTCGGCGCGGCACAGGGTGCACAGGCCGGATTCCGCCGTGTTGCCGCGGTTGGTGGTGCCAAGGACGTCATTGCTCTTGAGCCACTGGGACATGCTGCCTTCCTCCGGGATGGTCCGTGATATTCCAGATGCTGGAAAACGGGGCATACCGCCCGGCACCGGGCAAGGCAACGCGACCATGCATGCACGAGCGCATGTGGTGCAGGGGGTGTTTCCGACGGGTGTGCGGCAGGGCGCGGCGAGTCCGGCGGAACGTTCATGCAATACCCGCAGGGCAGTACGGCGGGTGCGGCGACAGGGGCCGCATCGTGCGTGCACGGGCATGCCGTGGTGGGGAATATGGGTGTGCGCGGTGTTTCCGCCGTGCAGGCGACAGTGAGGGTGGGAGGCCGTTGCAGTGGTGCGCGTGCCGGTATATTCGAGAGCGTGCACGGGAATGCATGTTTTTTACAATTTCGATATACGACATTTTTGTCGCAAAAAAGTGGTGATTATATCAATTTTGTATCAAAAAATTGGCATGGCACACAGCCATGCCCGGAGATGGCGGGCTCTGAGGGGGGATGGCGCGGACGATCGAGGAAAATAAATTTATGACCAGAATGTATAAATTCGCAAAAAATGAAACCTGCCGTGACTGGCGCGACTGGCGTGACTGCCGTGACTGGCGCGACGGGGTGGCAGGCGGAATTGGCACCGGAGGAGAGACGGCATGAAATCGTGGCGCAAGGAATTGTGGTTCAACGTACCCACCCGGCGGGCGTTCATCAACATCACCCCGCAGGTGGACGCGGAACTGGCGGAAAGCGGGATCCGCGAGGGGCTGTGCCTGGTCAACGCCATGCACATCACCGCCAGCGTGTTCATCAACGACGACGAAAGCGGCCTGCACCACGACTACGAACAGTGGCTGGAACGGCTGGCCCCGCACGAGCCGGTGCGCCAGTACCGCCACAACGTGGGCGAGGACAACGCCGACGCGCACATGAAGCGCCAGATCATGGGCCGCGAGGTGGTGGTGGCCGTGACCGAAGGCAAGCTGGACCTGGGGCCGTGGGAGCAGGTGTTCTATGGAGAGTTCGACGGCGGGCGGCGCAAGCGGGTGCTGGTGAAGATCATCGGTGAATGACGCGGCAGGGTGATGAAGCACCCGGGAAGACCGTGCGTTGGGGGGGAGGGGCTGCTTCAGGGAAGACTCAGCCAGTAGTATCCCATTCCCACCAGCGTGATGGACGCGGCGCGCAGGGCTTGGTTGACCACGATCAGCTCCGCCGCCAGCGCGGGCTTGAAGTACCCGGCATAGGACGGAAACTGGTGGCGGAAGGCCCGCATGGGCGTGGACAGCACGTTGCCCGCCAGCAGGGCCAGCACGATTTCCCGCTCCGTCAGGGCCCCGCCGCCCAGCACGGCCCCGGCGGCGGACACCGCCGCGCCGAATTCCGCCGCCAGGTGCAGCAGCACGATGCCCAGCGCCTCTGGCCGCAGAAAGGACAGCGCGCCCATGTGCCGGGTCATCCATGCCTCCGCCAGTTCGAACCAGCCCGCCTGCTGCATGAAGTACATGGCCGCGTAGGTGGGCACGGTGAAAAAGATCACCCGGGGCATGCGCTTGCGAAAGCGCGCCCACGCCGTGCGCAGCCCGGCCCGCCAGCCCTTGGATTCGTGCCCGTCCAGGCGGCAGGAGACGCAGCCTTCGGGCAGCGGGGGCAGCAGCATCCGGCCGCAGGCCACCGTCAGCGCGGTGCGCAGAAAGGCGGCCAGCAGGGTCAGCCCCACGTAGACCACGGCGGGAAAGCCCAGCACCGGCCAGGTGATGAAGAACAGCGTCGGCAGGTGCACGAAATAGCTGGGCAGGCTGTTGAACAGGTTGGCGAAGCGCAGTTCTCGCCGGGACAGTTCGCCCTTCTCGTAGCTTTCGGCCAGCAGCGAGTTGGAGGCCACGGACGAGAAGAACGCCAGCGAGAACGAGGCCCCGGCCACGTCGCGCAGGTGCCCCAGGCGCACCAGCGGCGCGGCCAGGCGGGCCACTCCGCGTGTCCAGTTCAGCGATTCGATGCAGTTGGCCACGAACAGCCCGACGGACATGGACAGCACCAGACGCAGCAGGGGACGGCCAAGGCCGTCCCAGAGGTGCCATGTGGTCTGCGCGTCGGTCATGCGGGACTCCGTGCGGGGGATGCGGCCAGGCGATGCGGCGCGCGGACCGGTGGCCGCGCACGCATGAGGCATCAGGTAGTGGCGGGGCCGGGGGGCGTCAAGCGTCGCTGCCGGAGCATGTGGGCGTGGCCGGATGCCGGGAGGGATGCGCGGATGCCGGGAGGATGTGTCGGGAGCGGGCGCACGCAGGCCCGCCCGAATCGCCCAGATCAGGCAAGCCGCCCAGATCAGGCAGGCCGCTCAGATCAGGCAGGACACGTTGTCGAGGTAGCTGGAAAGCTCCAGTTGGGTGTCCGTGCTGAGGTCGCTGAATTTCAGGCCCAGCTGCATGCGGTTGCCATCCATGGAAATGCTTTTCACCAGACACGAAAGAGTGGTCTGGGCCGCCCCCTCGGCGGCGAAAAAGCCGCACTGCAACACCAGCATGTCCTCCACGGCGGTTTCGCGGAAGGGGTCGTCACGCTGCAATTCCAGCGAGACCTTGCAGCCGCCCTCGCTGAGGTCGAGCAGGATGCACTTGTACACGCCGTGGCGGCCGTGCAGGGCAGCGGGCAGCAGGCAGTTGACCCGGCGGTGCCGGCGCAGGTCCACCTGTTCCATGGCGTCCGGGTAGTCCACGAACAGCAGAAAGCCCGGCTTGACGATGTGGTTCAGCACCTGGCTCTTGAAACCGAAGATGGTGCCCCCGGCTATGTAGCGCAGGGTCACCATCTCTCCGTTCAGCAGGCGCGCCCGGATGCCGGGCACCAGCGGCATTTTCAGGATCAGGTATTCGAAGTGCTGCAACCCCACCAGTTCGCTGGACAGGTTTTCCTTGGTGCCCGCGATGTTCAGCAACATGCGCGTGCCAAGGGGCAGCTCGAGGGCATGGCTGTTGCGGGTGCGGGTGACCATAGCGCGCTCCGTGGCCCGCTCGGCGGGGCGTTCGGTGGTGGCGGTGCGGTGGGACATGGCCGTTTCTAGCCGGATTCACGGAAAAAAAGAATGGGGGTGAACCCTACCGGGGTCGCTCCTCCATCGAAAAAACGGATGTCCGCGTGTGCTGCGAGCCCCCGGCCTATTCCCGGTAGCCCGTATCGGGCGGCAGCCCGCGCGACGATGCCTGGGTGCGGGCCAGCACGTCGCAACGTTCGTTTTCCGGGTGGCCGGAATGGCCGCGCACCCAGTGAAAGCGCACCTGGTGCAGGTCCAGCAGGGGTTGCAGCCGTTCCCACAGGTCGCGGTTCTTCACCGGCTTCTTGTCGCTGGTCTTCCAGCCGTTGCGGCGCCAGCCCGCCAGCCACTTTTTTTCCACCGCGTTGCGCACGTACTGCGAGTCGGTATAGAGATCCACGCCGCACGGCTCCTTGAGCAGGGCCAGCGCCTCGATCACCGCCAGGATTTCCATGCGGTTGTTGGTGGTAAGGGCAAAGCCCCCCGAAAGTTCGCGTTCGGAACCGTTGCAGCGCAGCACGGCGGCCCAGCCGCCGGGGCCGGGATTGCCGAGGCACGAGCCGTCGGTGAAGGCCTGGACGTTCTTCATGGTCATGGAATGGTCCGGTATGGGGTTGCAGGTGATGCGGATGCGGAATGGGCCGGGGCGGGCACACGGGCCAGGCCGCCAACAGGCCGGATAAGGTGCCGGGCCAGATCATGGGCTGGCCGGACCGGGTCCATTGCCGGTCAGTTTTCGCCCAGGCGGTCCCACAGGTATTTCAGGGTGCGCACCAGCCCCTCGGCCCACTGGCCGGAAGTCAGGGCGGGGCGCAGCCAGTCGTTCTCCAGCGTCTGGGCCAGGGTTTCGCCGTAGGCCTTGCGCAGCAGCGGGGGCAGTTCCACGATGGCCTGCCCCTTGGCCGGGCACAGTCCCACGAACAGGGTCTGGGCGTCCAGCCTGGGCAATTCGGGGGTATCGCGCCGGATGTGGATGAGCAGCTTTACCCCATGCACCTCGCGGAAGGCGTCCACCAGTTCGCGCAGGGACTTTTCCTGCGCGTCGGTCAGCAGATCCGCTTCGTCCCACACGGCGGATGCGGCGCGCACGTCGGCCATGCGGCGTTCGGTGTTGGCCCAGAAGGCCCACGCCGTCAATGCGAACACGGCGAGAAGCAGCATGGTGCGCAGAAAGAACTGGCCCGGCGTGTCGGCGTTGACCAGCGGCAGGCGCGGTTCGCCGCGTTCGCGCTTGGGAAACCGGAGAAACATGGGTCAGGCCCCTCTGGGCCGACAGGCCTGTCCGCCCGACCGGTTGGCCCGCCCGGCAAGGTCGTTGGTCCGCCCGGCAAGGGCGACCGGATGGACCCGGATCACGCGGTGGCGCCCGTGGCCGCGCGGGCCTCGGCTATCCAGGCGGTGAGCGGCGTTTCCACCAGGGCGCGGATTTCGGCCAGGCGCTCCGGCGTTTCCGCCTCGAAGCGCAGCACCAGCACCGGCTGGGTGTTGGATGCGCGCACCAGGGCCCAGCCGTCGGGCCAGGTGATGCGCGCGCCGTCGATCTCGTTGACGTCGTACAGCGCGCGGAAGTGTTCCCGCGCGCGGCGCACCACGTCGAACTTCAGATCGTCCGGGCAGGGCATGTGCAGTTCGGGCGTGGCGTGCGAGGGTGGCCAGCCGGGCAGCGCCGTCAGCGGCACGCCGGACGCGGACAGGATGCGCAGCAGCAGGGCGGCGGCGTAGATGGCGTCGTCGAAGCCGTACCAGCCTTCGTTGAAGAACATGTGCCCGCTCATCTCGCCGGCCAGCGGCGCGTTCACCTCCAGCATGCGGGCCTTCATCACCGAATGGCCGGTGATCCACATGGTGGGCTTGCCGCCGTGGGCTTCGATGTCGCGGAACAGGCGGTGCGAGCACTTCACGTCGCCCATCACCTCGCCCCCCGGCGTGCGGGCCAGCAGGTCGCGCGCGAAGAGCGAGAGCAATTCGTCGCCGAACAACAGGCGGCCCTGCGCGTCCACCACGCCCAACCGGTCGGCGTCGCCGTCCAGCCCAATACCCAGGTCCGCGCCCTCGCGGGCCACGCGGGCGATCAGGTCGCGCATGTTGGCTTCCACCACCGGGTCGGGGTGGTGGTTGGGAAAGGCCCCGTCCGGATCGCAGTACTGCTCGATGACGTCCGCGCCCAGGCGGCGCAACAGGTCGGCGCATATCTCGCCGCCCGCGCCGTTGCCGCCGTCCACCACCACCCTGAGGGGGCCGGAGGCGCGCGGGGCCAGTTGCACCCGCTGCGTCACCGCCTCCATGTAGGCGGGGACGATGTCCATGGTGCAGCCCACGCCCTTGCCCGAGGCGAAGCGCCCGGCGGCGAAGATTTCGTGGATGCGCCGGATTTCGGTGGTGTGGATGGTGGTCTGCCCGGCCCATACCTTGAAGCCGTTGTATTCCGGCGGATTGTGGCTGGCGGTGATCATGATGCCGCCCTGGCGGTCCAGGTGGCGCACGGCAAAGTACAACAGGGGGGTGGGCACCATGCCCACGCTGACGACATCGATGCCGCAGGCGATGAGCCCGGCGGTGAGCGCATCGTGGTAGGCGGGGGAGCTGTGGCGGCAGTCGTGCCCCACCACGGCGGCGTTGATGCCGCGTTCCAGCAGGTAGGTGCCGCAGGCGCGGCCCAGGCGCTCCACCCATTCCACGTCGAAGTCGGCATCGACGATGCCGCGTATGTCATAGGCCCGGAACGGGCGGTCGGAAATCGGTTTCATGGCTGCTCCGGCAGGCGGGGCAGGGGCGCGAATCGGCGTCATGCCTTGACCGCACTCCACATCTGCCCTATTTTTGAGGCATTATGAACTGGGATTGGGAAAAACTGCAAGAAAAACGGCAGCGGCACTCCGGGTGGCGCGGAGGCTCCGGTGGTTCCGGCGGCTCCGGCGACGGGGACGAAGGTGGCTCCGGCGGTTCGGGCGGTTCCGGTGGCTCTGGCGGCCCCGGCGGACCCGGCGGTTGGGACGACCCCTCCGGACCGGACTTCGAGAAGCTTGGCGAGACCTTCCGCAAGTTCCGCGAATACCCCTTCCCCGCGGGGAAGCTGGTGGCGCTCGTCTTCGTCCTGTTGTGGGCGGCGTCGGGCATCTACATCGTCGAACCGGACGAACTGGGGGTGGTGTTGCGCTTCGGCCGCTACGACCGCACCGTGGAATCCGGCCCGCACTACCATCTGCCGTTCCCCGTGGAATCGGTGTACACCCCCAAGGTGACCCAGGTGCAGCGCGCCGAGGTGGGCTTCCGCTCGCTGGCGCAGGGGGCGTCGTTCCAGCAGGGCGGCGGGCGCATCGTGCCCGAGGAAGCCGCCATGCTCACGGGTGACGAGAACATCGTCAACGTGCAGTTCAGCATCCAGTTCCAGATCAAGGACCCCGTCCAGTACCTGTTCAACGTCACCAACCCCGCCGCCGTGGTGCGCAGCGCGGGCGAGGCCGCCATGCGCGAGGTCATCGGCAACAGCCGCATCGACGCCGCGCTCACCGACGGCAAGCAGCTCATCCAGAACGAAACCCTCACGCTGTTGCAGGACATCCTGGACATCTACCAGGTGGGCGTGCGCGTGCTGGCCGTGCAGATGCAGGACGTGCATCCGCCGAAAGAGGTCATCGACGCCTTCAAGGACGTGGCCAGTGCCCGCGAGGACAAGAGCCGCATCATCAATGAAGCCGAGGCCTACCAGAACGAGATTCTTCCCCGCACCCGCGGCCTTGCCGCGGAGGTGATCAACCAGGCCGAAGCGTACCGGCAGGCCCGCGTGCGCGAGGCGGAAGGCCAGGCCAACCGTTTTCTGGCCGTGCTGAAGGAATACAACAAGGCCAAGGACGTGACCCGCAAGCGCCTGTACCTGGAGGCCATGGAAGAGGTGCTTTCCGCGCCCGGCATGGAAAAGATCGTCATCCCCGGCGAGGCGGGGGCGCGCATGCTGCCCTACCTGCCGCTGGACGGGGCGCGGCCCCGTGGCGACGCGGGCGCGGCCCGCAAGGGGAGCGAATAGCATGGAACGCCGTACCATAACCATACTCATCGCCCTTGCCGCGCTGCTGGTCATGGGCAGCCAGTGCATGTACAGCGTGCACCAGACCCAGAAGGCCATCGTGCTGCAACTGGGCGAGCCCGTGGGCGGCGTGGTGCTGCCGGGCCTGCACTTCAAGCTGCCGTTCATCCAGAACGTGGTGTACTTCGACGCGCGCATCCTGGACTACGACGCCCGCTCCGCCGAGGCCCTGACCAGCGACAAGAAGGCCATCGTGCTGGACAACTACGCCCGCTGGCGCATCACCGACCCGCTGACCTTCTACCGTACCGTGCGCACCATTCCCGGTGCCCAGGCCCGCCTGGACGACACCGTGTATTCGCAGTTGCGCGTCTTCGTGGGGCGCAACACCCTGACCGAGGTGGTTTCGTCCAAGCGCGCCGAGATCATGGGCGCGGTGACGGCCCGCACCTCGGAGTTACTGCGCGAATACGGCATGGAGATCATCGACGTGCGCATCAAGCGCACCGACCTGCCCACGGAGAACCAGCGCGCCATTTTCGGACGCATGCGCGCCGAACGCGAGCGCCAGGCCAAGCAGTATCGCTCGGAAGGCCAGGAGGAATCGACCAAGATCCGGTCGGCCGCCGACCGCGAGCGGACCGTGCTGATGGCCGAGGCCACCCGCAAGTCCGAGATGCTGCGGGGCGAAGGCGACGCCGATGCCGCCCGGATATTCTCCGAGGCGCTTACGCAGTCGCCGGAGTTCTACGACTTCCAGCGCAGCCTGGATGCCTACCGCAAGGTGTTCCGCGACAACACGCGCATCATTCTCACTCCCAACGATCCGTTCCTGAAACAGTTCCAGGGGCGCTAGTGTAACATTGTTACACTTCCTGTGTGGTCACGGTGTAACATGTTACGTGCCGTCGTCCTGATACTGGAAAGCGCGTTGCGCTATACAGGATGCTACCACCGGAAATCATGGACTCTATCCATTGGTGGCACCGTTCTTGTATTGCCATGGGCGTAACGGCCCGGAACGCGGGCGGCAGGGAGCGACGCAACGTTGCCGAAGCGGTGCAGCCTTTTGATGGCGAGTGCCTGCGTCACGGCATTGACGTGTCGCTCGTTCCGTGCGAGGCAGCACTGCAAAGGCGCACCGCAACCGCTTGGAAAGCGGAGCGCGCACGCACCGGGGACCGGTTTCCGCCGCGCCGGGTCGCGGCCGTGGGGCCGTAATTCTTGAATGGGAGAACACCGTGTCCACCTTTGAAGAAGTTTTTGAACGCATCAAGCTGGCCACCAATACGCGTACGCAGGTGGAGCTTGCCGAGGTGCTCGACATCCGGCAGTCCAGCATTTCCGACGCCAAACGCCGCAATTCGGTGCCCTCCGACTGGTACATGAAGCTGTTCGAGAAGTTCGGCCTGAACCCCGACTGGCTCAAGAAGGCCTCTGGCCCCATGTACCTGCGCACCGAGCAGGGCTACCAGCCCCTGGATGCTCCGGCAGCGGGCATGGTGCTGGAAGATCCGGCCCGCTACGGCGACCCGGATGCCAAGAGCAGCGTGGTGACCGTGCATTCCATGCATTGCGAGGTCACGGAACAGGGCGGCGGCCCGTTGAAGGCCATCGGCAAGCTGTCCGTGCCGCAGTCGTACTCCGGCCCCTCCGTACAGGTGGTGCGCATGGACGCTTCGAGCATGGAGCCGCTGGTGCGCAAGGGTGCCTACGTGGGCATCGATACGGCGCAGAAGAACGTGGTGTCCGGCGAGTTGTACGGCGTGTACGTCCCTTACGAGGGCGTGGCGCTGAAACGCATCTTTCTCGATGCGGAAAAGGCCCGTTTCGTGCTGCGTTCCGAAAATCCCGCCCACCCTGAACAATACCTGCCGGTGGACAAGCATGCGGAACGCATCGTGGGCCGCGTGGCCTGGGTGCTGCAGCGCTTCTGATCGCCTTTTTCCGCGCCTGCGCGAGATGCGCGACGGCGAAACATGACAAGGCCACTCCGAAAGGGTCGTGCCGCGAAAGCGGCGCGGCCCTTTTCCGTTCCGGAATGGGGGAAAACCGGTACGGGGGGGCGCCGCACGCCGGATGTCTTGCGTTGAGTGCGGAAACGCGTCATATGCTGTCGCATATATGCCCGGCGGCCAGTTCCCCGCTTTCGCCTTCGGTTCCGCCGCAAACACCTCACCGTCGCGGACAGTGCCCATGATGCAACAGCAGCCTCTTCCGGAATCGCCCCGACCTTCGGTGGTCATCGTCGATGACGAGCAGATCGTGGCCCTGGACATCCGGCGCACCCTGGAACGGCTGGGGTATGCCGTGCCCGCCATGGCCGCCGACGGGGAAGAGGCCGTGCGCATGGCGGGAGAGTTGCGGCCCGACCTCGTGCTGATGGACATCCGGCTGCGTGGTCCCATGGACGGCGTAGAGGCGGCGGCGCGCATCGCCGGGCAGCACGGGGTGCCCGTGGTGTTCCTGACGGCCTTTTCCGATGCGGCCACCCTGGAGCGGGCCAAGGCGTGCGGCCCGTTCGGCTTTCTGGTGAAACCCTTCGAAGAGCGCGAACTGCATTCCACCATCGAGGTGGCCCTGCTGAAGCACCGCGCCGTGCGCGACCTGGACGAGGCCCGGCGCACCGCCGAGAACGCCAGCATCGCCAAGAGCGCCTTCCTGGCGGGCATGAGCCACGAGATACGCAATTCGCTCAACGGCATCCTGGGCATGACCGACCTTGCCCTGGAGTCGGCCGAGGACGAGGAGCAGCGCGACCATCTTGTCACCGTGCTGGAATCGGCGGAGACGCTGCTGGCCCTGCTCAACGACGTACTGGACTTCTCGCGGCTGGAGGCACGGCAGATCCGCCTGGTGGAGCGCCCCTTCGAGCCCGCCGCCGTGGTGCGCAAGGTGATGCGCTCGGTGCAGTCGGAGGCGGCACGGCGCGGCCTTGCCCTGTCGTGGCGGGTGGCGCCGGAGATTCCCCCCGTGCTGGCGGGTGACCAGGTGCGGCTGACCCAGGTGCTGGCCAATCTGGTGGGCAACGCGGTGAAGTTCACCCATGCGGGCGTGGTCTCGGTGGAGGTCGCGCCGGTGCCCTCGCCGCCGAGCCTGTTCGAGTCGCTGTTTCCTCCGGGCGAGCCGGGCGGGGCCACCCTGCTGTTCACCGTGCGCGATACCGGCATCGGCATTGCCGAAGACCGTCTGGAATCCATTTTCGAACTGTACACCCAGGCGTCCGACGATACCGGAGCCACATATGGCGGTTCCGGACTTGGCCTGTCCATCTGTCGCCAGTTGGTGGGCATGATGGGCGGCAGCATCTGGGCGCGCAGCACGCCGGGTGTGGGCAGTTCGTTCCACTTCACCTGCCGCCTGCGCCCCGCGCCCACCCCCCAGGCCGAAGCGGTGCCCACGTTGCGGCGGGGCGCATCCGATGCGTTTCCCGTTCCCGGTACGTTGCGTTCGCCCGGTGTCTCCGCACCGGGAGGGACGGTCGGGACCGGGCCGCGTTCCACGGTGGGACGCGGGGCTGCCGCCATGCCTGGCGCGTTGGCCCGCCTGCTCGACCCGGCTCCATCGGCAGAGCCGCTTCAGCCGGTACCGTCTTCGGGGGCGCGGCCCGTTGGATCAGTCGAACCAGCCGGGCAGGCCGAACCCGCCGGGCCTGCCGCGCGGCCCGCGCCCCATCCCGTCTCCCACCATGCCGGACCCCATCCCGACGAATCGGCGGCCCGCTCGCTGCACGTGCTGGTGGCCGACGACAGCGAGGTGGCCCGCACCATTGCCGCGCGCCTGCTGCAACGGCGCGGACATACCTGCGCCACGGCCCAGGACGGGGTGGAGGCGCTGACCCGGCTTGCGGCGGAACGCTTCGACCTGGTGCTGCTGAACATGGAGATGCCGCGCATGAACGGGTTCGAAACCCTGCGCCGCATCCGTAATTCCCTGCACCCAGGCGTCAGCCCGGCCTTGCCCGTGGTGGCCATGACGGCGCATGCCCTTGCGGGCGACCGTGACCGCATGCTGGCCGCGGGCATGGACGGTTATGTGGCCAAACCCATCCAGCCCGCCGCCTTTCACGAGGAGATCGAGCGGGTGGCGCGCCTGGCCGGGCTGGTGCGGCAGGGCTGATCCGCCGCATGGCGACGTCTTCTTCCTGTGCCGGGTTCCCCTTTTCTTCCTCCAGTCCGGAATTCTTTCAACGTGCGGATTTTGCACGTATTACGTGGCTTAGCGCCTGGTGTGCGGGCAACAGGGGTGTGCGTAATCGCACTGTTTTGCCCTGAAAAATCAGCTTTTGACGCTGTGTGCGAAAAAGAACACTATGCGTCATCATCATGCACGCATCGGACGACCACGCGGCACAGCCCGTCCCATCCGAGGGGGATGACGCCTCTCGTACACCGGACGCATCCCGCCTTGCATCCGCACCCGCCGGGGACGGCTTTCCCGGTGGGTTGACTGGTGCGGACCGGGTGATGCGCCTGCCGCGCCGTTTGCCCTCGCCCGTGGCCGCGCTGCTGTCCCAGATCGCCGATGTTCCCGGCGTGCCGTACACCGCGCCAAGGAACGCGCCCGATCAGTCCGCTCCTTCCGTGTCCACGAGCCCCTCTGGTTCCCCTGTCCCGCAGGCGCCGCACGAGGCGACGTCCATGGGCGGCTTCAGTTATGCGGCCTCGGTCATCCTGCCCCAGACCGGCTGGTCCGCGTCGGAATTCCTGCCGCGCCTGGTGGGTGAACTCTCCTCCCCCGGCAACCTTTCCGTGCTCGAACGCGAGATGCACCGTCAGGCGGCCGGTGCGCCCACGCCGTATTCCCTGTCCCTGCGTGGAGAAACCGGCACCCCGGTGGAACTGCTGGTCACCCCGCGCCCCCTGCGCGGCGTTGCGCCCGGGGCATCAGGATGTTCCGGAGCTGGCGACGAGGGGCCGGTGCTTTGCGCCACCCTGACGGCAACCCCGCTGTCCAGCCTGTCCAGCGAGGGGCCCGCCCCGGCCTGGAGCGAACGAACCCGGCTGCTCAACCTGCTGGACCGGCTGCCCGCCTACGTGGTGCTGCTGGGACCTGACTATTCCATCCGCTACGAAAATCGGGGCTTTCGCCAGTTGTTCGGCCCCGGCGTGGGCCGCCCCTGCTACGAGGTGATCCGGGGCCAGAACCAGCCCTGCGCGCTGTGCCCGCCCTTCGACGTGTTCGATTCGCGCACCCTGTGCGTGTGCGAATGGGCCTGCCCGGAACGCCGCTCCGCCTTCCGCATCTATTCCTATCCCTTCGAGGACGTGGACGGATCGCCCCTGGTGCTCAAGCTGGGCATCGACATCACCTCCGGGGTGCGCGCGCAGGAAGCCCTGTCCATCAGCGAGGGCCGCTACCGCTCCATCACCGACAACCTCACCCTCGGCATTGCCGTGCTGGACAGGGCCCTGGGCATCACCGCGTCCAACCCCCGCCTGCGCGAATGGTTCGGCGAGGCGGCGGCGCCCGGCGGGCTGCTGTGCCGCATGCTGGCCGAGCACTGCGGCGAGGACAACACCCGCTGTCCCGGCTGCGCCTGCCTGGCCACCTTCCGCGACGGGCAGACCCACGAATGGCGACTGGAGACAGCGGCCCGTTCCGGGGGGCGCCGGTCGTACCGCCTGACGTCGTGCCCCATCCTGGCGGGCGACGGAGGGGTGGATTCGGTCATCGTCATGCTGGAGGACGAGACCGACCGCCTGCGCGTGGAGGAACGATTGCAGCGCGCCCGCAAGCTGGAGGCCATGGGAACCCTGGCCACGGGCATCGCCCACGAGATCAACCAGCCCCTGTCGGCCCTGCAACTGTATGCGGGCAGCCTGGAGATGCTGGCCGAAAAGGACCGGCCGCCGGACCGGGAAACCCTGCTGGCCCGTCTTTCGCTGATTCTTGGCGAGACGGCGCGCATCCGTGACATCATCGACCACATGCGGGCGCTGGTGGCCCACGGCGACACGGCCCTTTCGCCCACCCTGGTCGAGGCGGCGGTTGACCGGGCGCTGGGGCTGGTGGGGGCGCAGTTGCGCGCCCACCGGGTGACCGTGGAGCGCGTGCTGCCGCCGGATCTGCCGGCCGTGCGCGCCAACCCGGTGCAGTTGGAGCAGGTCGTGATCAATCTGGTGGTCAATGCCATGCACGCGCTGGATGCCCGGGAACCGGCGGACGGGCAGGACCGGCGCATTCGCATCGAAGCCGCGTACCGGCCCGCGCGGCGCGACGGTGCCGAGAGGCCAGACAGGCCAGACAGGCCAGACAGGGCGGACAGGGCGGAGATTTCGGACAGGCCGGAGATTTCGGACAGGCAGGACAGGCCGGACAGGCAGGACCGGCTGGACTCGGGCGACGGGCAGGGGGGAAGCCCGGCGGACGGCGAAGCTCCGGCGGGCCGCGTGCTGCTGACCGTGGCCGACAACGGGCCGGGGCTGCAAGGCCTGGAGGACCGGGTGTTCGACCCCTTCTTCACCACCAAGGACCCGCACAAGGGGTTGGGTCTTGGCCTCGCCATCGTGCACAGCTTCGTGGAATCATGGGGCGGCGAGATTTCCGTGTCCGGCGGCGAACCGCCCATGACCGGCGCCGCGTTCACCCTGGCCTTGCGCCAGGCCTCGCCGCCGGAGCCCGACACCGGCAGGTAGGTGCACCGTCCCCATGTGTGGGAGGACGCGATGCGCTGATGGTCGCCCGGATAATGCCATGTCGCCGGACCAGCCCGTCGGGATGAGCCATCGGGACTGGCTGCCGGACGGACTGCCACGGACTGCTGACTGGGGGGGATGCCCCCGCGCCACGGCGCATGCGCCGGTGCGCGGCCAAGTGCGAAAGATGCTGCCACCCTGACGCCTTCACGATGCCCAAAGGACATTCACATGCGCATACTCATCGTCGATGACAACCTGCCGAGCCTCCAGAGCCTCAGCCTCGTCCTGCACGACCTGGGGTACGAACCGACACCCTTCGAAGACCCCGTGGCCGCGCTGGCGGAGGCCCGCACCACCTGGTTTCCGTTGATCATCACCGATATCCGCATGCCCGGCATGGACGGCCTGACGCTGCTTTCGCACCTGAAGGAAGATCCCTCCACCGCAGAGGCCGACGTGGTGCTGATCACCGGCCACGGCGACATGGAAACCGCCGTCGAGGCGCTGCGGCGCGGGGCCTACGACTACCTGAACAAGCCCATCAACGCCCGTGAGCTGGCGGCGGTGGTGGAGCGTTGCGCCGAGCATCAGGCGCTGCTCATGGAAAACCGGGAACTGCGCGAACACCTTGACGAGGCCGTGGAGGAACGGGCCGACACCCTGCGCCGCGAACTGGAATCGGCCCGCACCCGGCTGCGCCAGGTGACCGGCATCGGCGAAGTGGTGGCGGCATCGCCCGCCATGTCCGGGCTGCTGGACGAAACGCGGGTGTTCCATGCCGAACCGTCCGTGCCCGTGCTCATCGAGGGTGAAACGGGCACCGGCAAGGAAGTGGTGGCCCGGCTTATCCACTACGGAGAATCGGGCAACGACACCCCGTTCATCGCCCTGAACTGCGCGGCCATCCCGCACGAATTGTTCGAGGCGGAACTGTTCGGCCACGAGCCGGGGGCCTACACCGGCAGCCGCGCCGGGGGCTCCCCCGGCAAGCTGGAACTGGCGGGCGGGGGCACCCTGTTCCTGGACGAAGTGGCGGAAATGCCCCTTTCCTTGCAGCCCAAGCTGCTGCGGGTGCTGGAGGAACGCTGCTTCTACCGCCTGGGCGGGGTGAAGCGCCGCGAATTCAAGGCCCGGGTGGTCTGCGCGGGCAACCGCGACCTTTCGGCCATGGTGGAAGCCGGGCAATTCCGGCGCGACCTGTACCACCGGCTGCGGGTGGGACATCTGCGCATCCCCCCGCTGCGCGAACGGCCGGAGGACATTCCCGTGCTGGCCGGGCTGTTCCTGCAACGCGAGGCGGTGCGCAAGAAGAAGCGCTTCACCGCGCTTTCGCCCGACGCCCTGCGCCTGCTGGGCCGCCACCCGTGGACGGGCAACGTGCGCGAACTGGAAAATGCCGTGGAGCGCGCCGTGCTGCTGCACGACGGCCCCGCCCTCACCGCCCGGCACCTGAGCTTTCTGGACGAACACGGTGTCGCCGAGGTGTCGGTGCCGGGCACCGCCGGTCAGCCCGGCCCGTGGCGGCTGGACCCGGACAACCTGACGCTGCCCGATGCCCCCTTCGACGTGGAAGCGCTGGTGGACGGCCTGGTGCGCAAGGCAGTGGAGCGGTTCGGCGGCAACAAGAGCCGTGCCGCGGCACATTTGGGCATTTCACGGTTCGCGCTGCACCGGCGGTTGGCCAAGTAACCGGGGCGGCCTTGCATGGATTAGGGATTTCCCTACCCATACAATAGGTGCAGCATGAAGATGTGCGGGATCGCCCTACTGTGCGAAATAGCACGTGCGATTTCGCACGGCGGGGCGTTGAAACAAGGCCTCCGCTTTCTGGGCGGGTCTCAGTATTTTCCGTATAAGTATGTTTTTACAGGGAAATGATTGAGGCTAGTGGTTGCTCACATTGTGGCACGCAGCTTGCTAAATAAGGAGGAGACTGCGGGACACAAGCCATATCGGCGGTCCCCCCCCCGACCCCCGCAGTCGACACAGGCTCTGATGTGCCCGGTCCCTGGCGGATATCCCCCCCCCATCCGCCCAAGGTCCGGGGTGTTACTTCAGATCCCCCCCTTTCGGAAGCCTTCTGTATGGACACCCCCCCCGTCCCGCAGGAGGCTTTCGACTTTTCCGCGCCTGGTGGTGGCATCGCCTTCGCGTGCCGCTCTCCCCGTCCGCCACCATCACACACGGCGCCGTCCCGCGTGGTCCCTCATCCTTCGTCTCCCTTTCCCCCCTTCCAAGGCCGCGCTTGCATCGCGTGCCCGGTGGATGTAGCATCCGGCCCGAATCCTCAGGGCGGGGTGAAAGTCCCCACCGGCGGTATTCCCGCGCGGCACGCTGCGCCGGAGAGCCCGCGAGCGCCCGTTCCGTCGTGGAACGGGGTCAGCAGACCCGGTGAGATGCCGGGGCCGACGGTAACAGTCCGGATGAAAGAGGACGCGGCGCAACGCCAGCCGACCCCGTGGGCAGTTCCTGCCCGACAGGGGGCGTGGCGTAGTGCGTGACGGCATGGCCGCCGGTGCGGCGTGCCGGTGCATGGCCTTCCGGCGGGCGCGGCTGCGACGTGTGCTCCGGATCCCATCCCGGCGCGTTGCCTGGGGGTGTTCCGTCCCGCCGCGTTTCCACACGCCCTGATTCTGGACCTCCAGCCAAGGAGATGCGCCATGAATCAGCCGTCCCCCACTCCCGTTCAGGCCGGAACCACCGGCCCCCCCATGCATTCCGTCATGCCCGTGCCACAGGTCGGGCCGGCCCCTCGGCCGGATCTGGCTACGGTCGAGCAGGCCCTGGACGCCCTGCGCGCGGGACGCGGCATCCTTGTCGTGGACGACGAGGACCGCGAGAACGAAGGCGACATGATCTTCGCCGCCGAAACCCTGACCGAGGCGCAGATGGCCCTGCTGATCCGCGAGGGCAGCGGCATCGTCTGCCTGTGCCTTACCGACGCCCATGCCGACGCGCTGGAGCTGCCGCCCATGGTGGCCTGCAACACCAGCCGCACCGGTACGGCATTCACCGTGACCATCGAGGCGGCGGAGGGCGTCACCACCGGCGTTTCCGCCGCCGACAGGGTGGCCACGGTGAAGGCGGCGGCAGCGCGCGGCGCACGGCCGGAACACCTGCGCCGCCCCGGCCACGTCTTTCCGTTGCGCGCCCGCCCCGGCGGCGTGCTGGAACGGCGGGGGCACACCGAGGCCACCGTGGACCTGATGCGCCTTGCGGGCCTTTCGCCCTGCGGGGTGCTGTGCGAACTGACCAACCCGGACGGCACCATGGCCCGCCTGCCGGAAGTGCTGGCCTTTGGCGCGCGGCAGGACATGCCCGTGCTGACCGTGCAGGACCTTGCCCGGTGGCGCGCCCTGCATGACGCTGGCACGAGCCCCGTCACAAGCCCCGTCACAAGCCCTGACGGGTTCACCCGCAAGGGGGTGGCCATGGCGTAACGGCACGGGGCGCTGCGGCCTTTCCTTCCCCCCGCTCTTCCGGGCTACGGCGACTGCGACGCCGGGTCCGGGCAGCGACAAGGGGAGGGGCTCCGGCTGCCGGAATTCCGATCCGCCCGGCGACTGCGACGCCCGGCGGAGAGGCACGGTGGCGGGAATGGCTGGAACGCCGGGTGGCCGACAGAATGAACCGACGGCGCGGCGGGAACATCCCGGCGCGCCGTCGTCGTTTGTCGTACCCTTTTCACCCCCTGCCGTTGCGGGGGGGACCGTCAGCGTTGGCGTCGCCAGTACCATCGGCAGCGGGGGTGTCGCCAGCGGCGGGGGAGCCCCCGTTCACGGCGCCACGCAGCATCTCGCGCAGGGTTGGTGCCCGAGGTTCCGGGTGCCTTGCGCCGTCCCGCGCGTTGTCATTGGCATCTTCCGGCGCATCTTCCGGCGCGTCTTCCGGTGTGTTTTCCGGCTCCTGGCGTGCACTGGCCGGGGCCGCGTCGAACCAGTCGGGCAGGGTGGTGTCGTGGTAGGCCCGCAGGGTGGCGTTGGCCGGGCTGGCGGCCATGTCTCCGGCCAGCCGGGTCAGGGTGTCGTTGATGAATTCGAAGGACGTGGCCACCCGCTCCTCGCCCTCGCCCCGGGTACGTCCGGCGAGGGCCAGCAGCACGTCCGCGATGCGCAGCCCGTCGGGCGGCGCGGCCAGCACCCAGGCCGGGGCATCGTCGCACACCCGCACCACCATGCCTTCGCGGGCCAGCCGGTCCAGCACGTCGTCCAGCACGTGGTCCGGGGCATCCAGAAGGGCGGCCATGCGGTGGCCGGGCACGGCGCCCGTGCCACGCACGAAGGCGCGGGTAAGCAGCAGCATGGCCAGCACGGCCAGCCGGTCGCGCTCAAGGCGGCTCACCCGCCCGGCGCGCAGGTGCTTTTCGAAGGTGGGGGCGTTCTGCACCGCGTGGCACACCTCCACGCCGAACAGCACCACCGCCCACGAAACATACAGCCACATCAGGAACAGCGGCACCTGCGCGAAGCTGCCGTAGATCAGCCCGTAGCTGGCGAAGCGGGCCTGCCAGACCATGTAGGCGTATTCCGCGCCCTGCCAGGCCATGGCCGCCAGCAGCGCCCCGGCCATGGCCGCGCGCGGGCGCACCCTGGTGTTGGGAATGTACGAGTACAGGAACAGCAGCACCACGAAGACCATGAACAGCGGCACCAGTTTGAGCAGCAACAGGTAGGCCGCGCCCACCGGGGCCACCTCCAGCAGCCTGCCCAGCACCCTGCCGCTGCGCAGGCTGGCGCCCAGGGTCACGGCGGTGCCCATCAGCAGGGGGCAGACCAGCATCACCGAAAAGAAGTCGGTGAACTTGCGCCACGGGCTGCGGCCCTGGCGCACCTTCCAGATGGCGTTGAACGAGCGCTCGATGTTGGTCATGAGCATGCCCGCCGTCACCAGCAGAAAGGCCGCGCTCACCGCGCCCATGCGGCCCGCGCTGGTGCGTTCCACGTATTCCAGGATGCGCGCCACCGTGTCCGGGTTGCCCGCGGCAAGGCGCAGCAGCAGCATCTGGGTGACCTCGGCGTTGTGCACCCCGAGGCCCTTGGTGATGGAAAACACCACGGCCAGAAAGGGCACCATGGACAGCACGAAGGTCATGGTCAGGGCGGATGCGCGCAACAGGCACTGGTCGTCCACGAAGCCCAGCGCCGCCAGAAAGGCGCGCCGCACCAGCCAGACCAGGCCGCGCCGGGCGGGGGGGCCGGTTTCGGCGCGCTCGAGCCATACGTCGCTGGTCACGTAGCGGCGCACGCGCCGGGCGCGGTCGCGCAGGGTGGGTCCGTGCATCCGGCCTCCGTGGGTTGGGGGGACGGGGAGGAAGGCAATGCGGGCTGGGGCACGGCAGCCCCTTGCCATGGGCCGGGTCTGTTCGTACCATGCATTCCATGCAAGCGTATCAGACCGGGACCGATGCAGGCAATGACGCGGCGCAGGCGCGGTGCGCGCTCCACGCCGCGCATGCGCCGGATGGGCAGTCCAGCGGCTCGAACGGGGCGGACGGGGCGGACGGGGCGGACGGGGCGGACGGGGCGTCCGTCCGTGAATATTCCGGGCCGGAGTGCCCAGGCCCGAACCATTTGGATCAGGACGCCGGGTACCGCCGCGCGGCCTTGTGGCGCGTGCTGGCATCCGCCGCGCTGTGCGCCCTGCTGCTGACCGGGTGCAGCGGCACCCGGCAGGCTGCCGCCCCGGCAGATGCGGCCGCAGCGCCGCCCCCCGGCGAGGTGCGCGTGGAATCAGCAGGGACCACCCCCGGCGATTCCCATGCATCCGGCAGGCCCGCCGCCTGCTGGAGCCCCCTGCGGGGCCGCCTGGCCGCCGACGGCGTGTCCGGCGGGCGCATCGACGCGCTGTTCGTCCAACTGGGCGATGCGGTTTCGCCAGACCCCATGGGCCGCAAGGTCAAGGAACTGTACACCACCAAGTTCCTGCGGCCAGAGCCGCAACCCACGCCGCCCGGCCAGAAGCCCAAGCCCGCGCGCCCGCCCATGTACCCCGGCGTGGTCACCGACGAGAACGCGGCCAAATGCCGCGCCTTCCTGACGGAAAACGCCCGCTGGTTCTCGCTGGCGGAATCGCGCTTCGGCGTGCCGCGCGAGGTGGCGGTGTCGCTGCTGTTCGTGGAAACGCGCCTGGGCACGGCCCTGGGCAAGGGCAACGCCTTCCGCAATCTGGCCGCCATGGCCGCGGCGGACAATCCGGACATGGTGCCCGGCTACATTGCCGCGCTGCCCGGCGCGGATGGCAACCTGGACTGGATTTCGCTGCGCATGCGCCAGAAGTCGGACTGGGCCTACCAGGAGCTGAAGGCCCTCATCCGCCACGCCGACGGACTGGGACAGGACCCGCTGGCCATGCCCGGCTCCATCTACGGGGCCGTGGGTATCTGCCAGTTCATGCCCACCAATATCCCGGCCTACGGCGTGGACGGCGACGGCGATGGCCGCGTGGACCTGTACACGGTGGGCGATGCGGTGTTCAGCCTGTCCAACTACCTCGACAGGCACGGCTGGCAGCCCGGCATGCGGCGCGATGCGCGCTACAACGTGCTGAAGCGCTACAACAACAGCGCGGCCTACGCCAACACCATCCTGGCCCTGGCGGACAAGGTGGCGGCCCCCGCCAAGACGCAGTCGCCCCCTGCCAAGACGCAGTCGCCCTCTGCCAAGACGCAGTCGTCCTCCGCCAAGACGCAGTCGGCCCGCGTGAAGTCCACCGTACCGGCCAGGCCCGGTACCGCCGATGCCACCGGGGCCAAGCACCCGGACGGGAAGGCTGCCGCCGGGGCGAGCGCGCCCACGGTGTCGGCCACCAGATAATCGCCGCCAGCCTTCGGATGCCCTTTGTTCCGGGCTCATGGGCGGTGCTCCCTTCTGGGTCGCTCCTGTTGCCTTTGCGTCGTCCTGTATCGCCCATGCGGTCTGCGCGGTCATGCGGGCAGGCATGGCCGGACCGGCAGAGTAATAATTGTGGGCGGATTTTCCGAGGGCTAGCTTCGGGCATTGCCGACTGAAGGAGGCTTGATGTCCGCCACCCCATCCGTCGTTCCGCCTGTTCCCGATTCTTCCTCCGAACCTGGCATCACGCCGTCATTCGGCAAGGCCCCCCCAGTATCGTCGTACGGCCTGCTTGGGGCACTCGTCATTCCCTCCGTGGCGCTGGCGTTGCAGTGGGTGCTGTGGGGTTACATCCGCCCCTATGTGTGGTTTCTGTTCTACCCTGCGGTGTTTTGCAGTTCCTGGGTGGGCGGCATGGCCGGCGGCCTGCTGGCCACGGTGCTGTCGGCTGGTTTCGTGGTATTCTTCTTCATCCCCCCCGCCCTGTCCTTTGCCGTTGCGGAGCCGGCAAGCGTGGTTTCGGTGGTCATGTTTCTGGGCATGGGGTTTCTGTTCAGCCTGGTGCATCAGCGCCTGCGCGAATCCACCTATCGCGCCGCCAAGGTCCTGGAGGCGCAACGCGCCGCACACGCCCGCATCCGCGAGGCCAACACCAAGCTCGTGGAGGCAAATGCCGAACTGACGGCCCTGTACGAGAAGACGCGTGAACTCGACGAGTTGAAGACCCGCTTCTTCGCCAACATCAGCCACGAATTGCGCACGCCGCTCACGCTGTTGCTGGGGCCGCTGGAACGCCTGCTGGGCGAAACGCCCGAGGACGACGACCGCCAGCACGTGTTCGGTTCCATGATGCGCAGCGCCCGGCTGCTGCACCGTCACGTGGACGATTTGCTCGATCTGTCGCGCGTCGACGCGGGTTCCATGTTGATGTGCCATGCCGAGGTCGATCTTGCGGCGCTGGTGCGCGCCACGTGCGCCTACTTCGAAACCATGGCGGCGCAACGGGGCATGCGATACGCGGTGCAGGTGCCACTGCGCCTGCAGGCGCAGGTGGACCCGGACAAGTTTCGCCGTATCCTGCTAAATCTGCTCGCCAACGCCTTCAAGTTCACGCCGGACGGGGGCAGCGTGGCCGTGTCGCTTGAAGGGGGCGACGGCCACGCAACGCTTGCCGTGAGCGATGATGGGCCAGGGGTCCCGGAGAGCCTGCGCGGCGCCGTTTTCGAAAGGTTTCAGCAGAGTGGGGAGGGGGAGCGGGGGTTGCATGGCGGCACGGGGCTTGGGCTCGCCATCGTGAAGGAGTTTTCGGAATTGCACGGTGGGCAGGCAAGCGTGGGCCAGGGGGCGGAAGGGGGGGCGCTGTTCCGGGTGCGGCTGCCCCTTGCCGCGCCGCCGGGCACGGAGGTGGCTGCTGCGGATTCGCCGGACGTCTCCGCGGCCCTGCGCTCCTCCGTGGCGGGGTGGGCCTGCGCGGCGACGGGGACGACGGGCGAACTTCCTGACGAGCGCGGCGGCGCGTTGGTGCTGGTGGTCGAGGACAACCGCGACATGAGCGACCACATCGCGGGCATCCTGCGGCCACAATATGCCGTGGCCAAGGCCTACGACGGCGAGGAGGGACTGCGCAAGGCGCTGGACCTGCGCCCCGATCTCATCGTGTGCGACGTGATGATGCCCCGCGTGGACGGCAAGCGCATGGTGGAGCAGTTGCGCCGCTACCCCGGCATGGCCGACGTGCCCGTGCTGATGCTGACGGCCAAGGCCGACGACGATCTGCGCGTGCATCTGCTGCGCGGCGCGGTGCAGGGCTTCATCCAGAAGCCCTTCACGGCGGGGGAATTGCTGGCCAACGTGCACGGGCAGCTCATGGATCGGGCCCGGCACAAGGCCGAACTGGACGAAAAGGAGACGCGCTTTCGCGTCACCTTCGAGCAGGCGGCGGTGGGGCTTGCCATGGTGGCCCCGGACGGAAGCTGGCTGCGCGTCAACGGCAAGCTGTGCGACATCGTGGGGTATTTGCCGGAAGAACTGGTGGAACTGCGCTTCCAGGACATCACCCATCCCGAACACCTCGACAGCGACCTTGTGCAAATGCGCCGGGTGCTGGCCGGAGCCATCGACAGCTACAGCCTGGAGAAGCAGTACCTGCGCAAGGGCGGCGAGCCGGTGTGGGTGAACCTGACCGTGGCCCTGGTGCGCAAGGCCGACGGCACGCCCGACTACTTCATTTCGGTGGTGGAGGACATCCAGCGGCGCAAGACCTTCGAACGGCGCCTGGCTGAAAGCGAGGAACGTTTCCGGCAGGTGGTGGAGCACGCGCCGGAGGCCATCTTCCTGCAGAAGGAGGGCAGGTTCGCCTACGCCAACCCCACGGCGCGGGCTTTGTTCGGCGTCGATGATCCCAAGGAGATCATGGGCCGAGGCGTGCTGGAGTTCTTCCATCCCGACGACCGGGAGATGGTGGCTGGACGCATTCGCCAACTGAACGAGGAGCGCCGCACGGTGCCCCGTGGGCACGTGCGCATCCTGCGCCGGGACGGCGCCGTCGTGGATGCGGAAACCTCGGCCGTGCCCTTCCGGCTGGGGGTGCGCGACGGCGCGCTGGTCTTCGTGCGCGACATCAGCGAACGGCTGCGGGCGGAACGCGAAATACGCGATCTCGCGCGTTTTCCCGGCGAAAATCCCAACCCGGTCATGCGGGTCAGTCCAGACCTGGTGCTGCTGCACGCCAACCGGTCCAGCGGCATTTTCCTCGACTGCTTCGGCGCGCGGGTGGGCGACCCCTTCCCCGCATCGTTCACCGGGGTGGTGGCCGAGGCCTTGCGCACGTGGACCGCGCAGACCTTCGAGGTCGAATGCTGCGACCGCATTTACGCCATGACCGTGAACCCCATTGCCGACGGCGGCTACGCCAACATCTACGGCATGGAAATCACCGAACGGAAGAACGCCGAACGCGAGCTGATCAATGCGCGCGAAGTGGCGGAAACCGCCACCAGGGCCAAAAGTGCCTTCCTGGCCAACATGAGCCACGAACTGCGCACCCCCATGAACGGCGTGCTGGGCATGCTGCAACTGCTGGACGCCACCCCCCTGGACCCCGAGCAGCGCGGCTACGTGCAGGTGGCCCACGCGGCGGGCAGTAATCTGACGCGCCTTCTGGGCGACCTGCTGGATCTGGCCAAGGTGGAGTCGGGGCGGCTGACCATCCGCGAGGAACCGTTCGATTTCGCCGGGCTGGCACAAGAGGTGCTGGCCGTGCTGCGGCCCGAATCGGATCGCAAGGCCATCGTGCTGGAGGCCGTGGCGGATGGCGTGCCGCGTGCCCTGCTGGGTGATCCGCTGCGCATCCGCCAGATGCTGCTGAACATCGTGGGCAATGCGGTGAAGTTTACCGACCGGGGGCGTGTGCGACTGCTGGCCAGGTTTGAACCGCCAGCCGGGCCCGACGAGCGGGGCGAACCAGCCGGGTCTGCCCGGCCGGGCGCATCAGGCGGACGGGGCACGCTGTGCATCGACGTGGAGGACACCGGCATCGGCATCCCCGGCGACATGCTGGACACCATCTTCGAGCCGTTCACCCAGGTGGAGGACGCCGTGTCGCGCAGGCACGGCGGCGCCGGTCTGGGGTTGTCCATCGTGCGGCGCATCGTGGATCTGATGGCTGGCGAGGTCTCCATGACCAGCACGGAGGGGGGCGGCACCACCGTGACGTTGCGTCTGCCTGCGGCCGAAACGGACCGGGTGCCGGCACCGGAACCGGAGCACAACGGGTTGTCCGAGGCGCCCGTGCGCCAGGGCCGCCTGCTGCTGGTGGAAGACGATCACGTGAACCGGCTGACCGTGCTCTGGATGCTGGAGAAGCTGGGCTACGAGGCCCTGGCCGTGGGCGATGGCGTGGCGGCGCTGAAGGCGCTGCGGGACGAGCGCTTCGACGCGGTGCTCATGGACGTGCAGATGCCGGTCATGGACGGCCTGCAGGCCACGGCGGCCATCCGTAACGCCACGGACCTGCCGGGCGGGCCGAGGGTTCCGGTCATCGCCCTGACCGCCTACGCCATGGAGGGCGACCGCGAACGGCTGCTGGCGGCAGGCATGGACGACTACATCGAGAAGCCGGTGGACGTGCAGGCGCTGCGCCGGGTGTTGTCCCGTTTCGTGGGCGAGCCTGAGTCCCCGGCGTCTTCCGGTGTGCCCCGTACGACGGACGAGTCCGATAATTCCTAGGCAGGGGGGAACGGCCCCGCCCGAGGCGGGCAGGGCGGCAGCGCGGCGCCGCGTGCGGGCTACATGGCCCGGCGCAGGCGCCGTTCCACGTGGCGCGCCGCCAGCGAGCAGGAAAAGGTCAGCACCAGGTACAGGGCCGCCACCGTGAGCCAGATTTCGAAGGTCAGGTAGGTGGCGGCCATCAGTTCCATGCCCTGGAAGGTCAGCTCGCGGATGGAGATCACCGACAGGATGGCGGAATCCTTGATGGTGGAGATGAACTGCCCGGCCAGCGGCGGCACGATGAGCCGGAAGGCCTGCGGCAGGATGACGTGGCGCAGTTGCTGCCGCCGGGTCAGCCCGGTGGAGGCCGATGCCTCCCATTGGCCGCGCCCCACGCCCTCCAGCCCGGCGCGCACGATTTCGGTAATGTAGGCGCCCTCGTACAGCCCAAGGACGACGACCCCGGAAAGAAACACCGGCAATTGGCCGGGCGGCGCCAGCAGCAGGGCGGATGCCCGTGCCAGCCAGTCCGGTGCGCCCGGTGGCAGCAAGGGGAACAGCAGGGCCGCCGCGCCGTCGGCAAGGGGGGCGAACAGCCCTGCCAGCAGCGGGGCGAACTGCGAACTCACGAAGAAGTGGAAGATGAATACCAGCACCAGCGGCGGCAGGTTGCGCACCCCTTCCACATAGGTGCGCGCCACCATGCGCCGGAACAGGCGCGGGCTGGCCCGCAACAGGCCCATGCCCGTGCCTATGCCCAGGGCCAGCAGGGTGGACCACACCCCCAGGCGCAGCGTGACCAGCAGCCCCTGGGCCAGCGTGCCCGGCACCCAGCTTCCTGCCGCCCCCTGCGCCCCCTGTATCCCTTGTTGCGTGTCGTGCCGCAGCAGGAACTGCCACACCGCCCCCCAGTTCCACTGGTAGTCCAGGCGGCCAGCCGCGTTCCAGCACAACCATGCCCCGGCGGTCAGCAGCAGGGCCAGCAGGGCCGCGTCCAGCCGCCGCGCCGCAGGCGGGGACAGAAAGTCCTCCACGGCGGTGGGCGCTTCTGGCGTGCGGCCAAGCCGCGCGCCAGCGTCCCCGCCTTCCTGATGCGGAAGACGCGCCAGACGCGCCAGACGCGGAGGAAAGGCCGGGACGTTGTGCTCCGGCGGCAGGGCGGGGAACGGACGGGGACGCATGGCACTCCGGGGTGGGGCAGATGGCGTGATGCGGTGGATGAAAGGCCGCACGGCGCGCCGGGCCGCATGCGCAGGCCCGGCGCGTCGCGTGGCGGGGGCGGCGGGCTACTTCAGCCGCGCCTCCCACTCGTTGGTTTCGAACCAGTAGTGCTTGCGTTCCTTCAGCCAGCCCTCGGCATCCATCAGGCGGATCCAGTTGTCGAAGACGTTCAGGGTGTCCACGTCGCCCTTGCGCACGGCAAAGGCCACCGGCTCGCTGGTGAAGGTGCCGGTCACCGGCAGGAACAGCTTGTCCGGGTTCTTCAGCACCTCGAAGGCAGGCAGCGGCGCACTGGAAACCATGGCGTGGGCGCGTCCGGACAACACTTCCTGGATGGCCGGGGCCTCGTCGTCGAACAGGCGCAGGGTGGCCCGGGGCAAGCGTTTTTTCGCCGCCGCCGCCGCCGTGCTGCCGGTGCGCGCGGCTATGGTCACCTCGGGCTTGTCGAAGTCGTCCAGAGAGGTGAAGCCCTTGGCCGTGGCGCGGTTGGCCATCAGGGCCATTCCCGCGTAATCGTAGGGAATGGTGAAGTTGACCTTCAGATTGCGGTCAGGCTTCACGCTCATGCCGCCGATGATCACGTCGAATTTGCCGGTGAGCAGGGCGGGGATGATGCCCGACCACTTGGTGGGCACGAATTCCACCTTCACGCCCAGGTCTTCCGCCAGGCGGGTGGCCACGTCCACCTCGAAGCCGATGAACTTGCCGGTGATGTCCTGCATGGCCCACGGCACGAAAGTGGAAAAGCCCACCCGCAGCACGCCGCGCTCCAGCACGCCCGCGATGACGCTTTCCTCGGACAGTTTCTGGCGTACGGATGCGTCTGCTGCATGAACTGGGGCGTGCGGCGTCAGCAGCGCCGCAAGCACCAGCAGGATGGCCAGCAGCAGGGCCGGGCCGTGCCGGCGGGCAGGGGAGTGGATGGTATGCATGAGAGTGCCTCCGTTGCGTGGCGCGCGGTTGCGGCGCGCGGGCTGCGCCCCTGCGGCATGGCGATGCCGCAGGTCGGCGGGGTGGCTGCGTCCGGCATCACCGGCTACCGCCGGGCAGTGGTGTCCGGCGGGTGCCGGTGATGCCGGGCGCATCAGAATTCGTAGCGCAGGCGCCGCTCCAGCAGCTGCGCCAGGGCCGAAAGGGACAGCGTGAGGGCAAGGTACATGCCCGCCACGAGAAACCAGACCTCGAACACCAGGAACGTATCCGCGGCCACCGCCTGGGCCTGCATGGCCAGGTCGTGCAGGGCGATGGTGCTGACCAGGGAAGAATCCTTGACCAGGGACACCAGTTGCCCGGTCAGGGGGGGCAGGGCGGTGCGGGCCGCCTGGGGCAGCACCACCTCCATATAGGTTCCGGGCACGTCCATGCCAAGGCTGCGCGAAGCTTCCCACTGCCCAGTGGGCACGGAAAGTATGCCCGCACGCAGGATTTCGGCGATGTACGCCCCCTCGAACAGCGAAAGGGCCAGCACCCCGGCCGCAAAACGGCCCAGGCCCAGCACCGGCGCCAGCACGAAATAGACCACGAACAACTGGATGAGCAGCGGGGTGTTGCGCACCGTTTCCACATAGATCACGGCCAGGGCGCGCCCCACGCGTGAACCGGACTGGCGCAGCAGGGCGGCCAGCAGTCCGGCCAGCAGCGCCAGTGCAAGGCTGGCCGCCACCACCTGCAACGTCACGCCAAGGCCGTCCAGCAGCGGTCCGGCGCGGAACCCGCCATCCCCCCCTGCCGTGAACAGGTGCCGCCACAGCCGGTGCCATTGCCAGTCGTAGCCCGATGCCGCCGTGCCGCGCAGGGTAACCCACGCCAGCGCCCCCATCAGGCCGCAGTACCGGGCCACGTCTCCGAGCACGGCCAGCAGGGCGCGGCTTTTCGGCGGGGATGGAGGAGGCTGCGGGACCTGAGAGGCCGGGGGCGTGGAGCCGGACGCGTCGCGGGCTGAGCGGTTCCCCGTTGCGTGTGAAGGGGCCGAGCGGTCCCGGCCATGTCGGGAATTTTCCATTCTGTGGCGCAGCATACGCCGCAACACGCCCCCTGCCAAGGTGCCCGGCGCGGACGGGATGGTGGTGGGCGAGAAAAAAGGGCGTGCCTGCACAGGCCCTGCCTTCCGGGCCCCCTGCCATGAAAAAGGGCGGGACAGGGCAACCTGTCCCGCCCCGGAAGGCGGTGGCGTATGGCCTTGCGGCCGTCAGCCTACTTGTTCAGCTTCACTTCCTGCGGGAACACCGGCAGGTAGCGGTACGACAGGCTGAGGATCAGTGCCGCGTAGGCCATGATCATGGCGCTGGCGCCCCATTCCGCCCAGTTGGGGGCGTAGGTTTCCCAGCTGTCGAAGGGCATCACCGGCGCGGCCAGGGCCTGCACGGTCATGACGTAGCGGTTGATGGTCACCCCGATGCAGTCCAGGATCGCCGCCGTGTAGAACAGCGTGCGGTTGTTGCGCGTGGACGGGATGATCAGGATGATGGCGGGCAGCACGCCGCAGGCGAACAGTTCCGCCCACAGCAGCCACTTGCCGTAGATCCAGCCGTAGAAGACCTGGTCGAAGGTCAGGCCGGAGCGGGGCAGGATGCCGTTGGCCCACGCCCAGGTGTCCGCCAGCTTGAAGACCATGTACACGGTCAGCATGGTGCCGGCGATCTTGCCCATCAGGCTCTTGATTTCCCAGCTGACCAGCTGCTTGCCGGTCATCTTTTCCATGATGGTGCACACGAGCACGGTGAACACCGGCCCGGAACCCACGGCGGAAAGGACATACAGGAAGAAGGTCCAGGGCCAGATGAAGAAGCCGTCGCGCGCCACGTACGGGCGGGCGAAGAGCACGCCGTACATGCCACCCAGCGACCCCTGGTGGAACGTGGACAGGAAGGCGCCGATGCCGGCGAAGAGCGGCATCATCAGGTGGAAGTTGTGGGCAATGGCGTGCACCAGCTTGTTGCTGTTCAGCTGCTTCTGCTCGAGGATCAGCGGGACGTACTCGATGACCAGCACGAGGCAGTAGCAGGTGATGCAGAAGATCACTTCCGTCAGCATGGAGTGCACGTTGGCGTGCCAGTAGCCGAACCATGCGCGCAGCGGCTGGCCCACGTCGAGCACCAGGACGAGCATGGCGCCCGAGTAGCACAGGAAGCCCACTATTACGGTGAGATTGATGATGTTCTTCAGCGGGTCGATGTTCAGGATGTAGCGGAGCAGGCCCGTGAAGAACGCCCCCGCGCCCAGCGCGATGACCGCGAGGTCGAAGGTGATCCACAGCCCGAACCCGAAGTAGTCGTCCAGGCCGGTCACGCCCAGGCCTTCGGCCAGCACCCGGTAGGCGGCGTACAGGCCCCAACCGAACACGGCCATGACAATGGTGATCCAGACCAGGAACTTGGACAGCGAGCAGCGCGTGCAGCCTTCGGGGAACAGCGCGGCGTCGATGGGAAGGTCGTAGTTCTTATCCATGGCCGCCCCCTACCCTTTGACCTTTTCGTTTTCGAGATAGTTGTCGCCAAGGCGGCGCACCCATTCGCGGCGGCTCAGGTAGTACACCTGCGGCTCGGTGCCCAGGCGTTCCAGCAGCCGGAAGGCGTACTTGCTCTTGACGAGTTCGTGCACCTTGTGCGCGGGGTTGTTCACGTCGCCGAACACGATGGCCCCGTTGGGGCAGGCCTCGGTGCACGAGGTGATGTAGTCGCCGTCGTTGAGGGCGTTGGGATCACGGCCTTCCACGCGGGCCTTGTCCTTGGCCTGCATGAAGCGATGGTGGCAGAACGAGCACTTTTCCACCACGCCGCGCGGACGCACCGACACGTCGGGGGTCAGGGTCTTGTCCATGCCTTCGGGCCAGGTCGGGTCGAACCAGTTGAAGTACCGGGCATGGTAGGGACACGAGGCCATGCAGTACCGGCACCCGATGCACCGGGGATAGACCTGGCTGACGATGCCGCCTTCCTCGTTCTTGTCGGTGGCGATGACGGGGCACACCGACACGCACGAGGGCTTGCCGCACTGCATGCAGGGGCGGGGCAGGTAGGCCACTTCATGCTCGGGGAAGGGCTTGCCGTTGGTCAGTTCATATACGACCAGCCAGTTCAGCGACTTCAGCTTGTTGCTGGCGTCCGGCTGGGGGGCGATGTTGTTCTCGGCCTGGCAGGCGACCATGCACGCGCCGCAACCCGTACATTTGTCCAGGTCGATGGCCATTCCCCACTTGATCTTGAATTCCTTGAATGAGGACATGACGTACGTTCCTTATGCTTTGGCGATGTTTACGCCGGCGCTGGTCCAGACCGAAAGGCCCGTGCCGGGTTCCGCACCAGCTGCGAGCAGGCGCATGACGTTTTCGCCCTTGCCCTTGCTGAACTCGTCGAAGGCGGTGTGCCCGTGCCCGGCAGGGACGGCCACCGTATCGTTGATGACGCCTTCGAACAGGTTCACCCGCGCCGTGAATTTTCCGGCGGGGTTCGAGAGCTCGATGCGGTCGTGCTTCTGCAGGCCCAGCTTGGCGGCCGTGGCCCCGTTCATCATCACGTAGAGTTCCGTGCCCTGGATTTCCCAGCGCCGGACGGTCTTGGTGTTGAAGGGCGGGGTGGCGGTCTTGCTGGTGCCCACGTTCAGCTTGGCGACCGGGGCGAGGGCGACGGGGAAGGCCGGGGCCTTCACGTCGATGGCCTTGGAAAGTACGTCGGCGCGCAGGGCGATGCCGTTGGCCGGCAGCACCGCTGCGCTCACGTGCGCGTTGGTGGTCGAAGGTTCGGTGAAGCTCGCGCCGCGGGCTTCGGCCTTGGCCTTCAGGGCGTCGGCGAAGGCGGCAACGCCAAGGTCGGCGCCCAGCTTTTTCGCCACGCCGATGACCACGTCGCCGGCCGGGCGGGCGTCCACCAGGGGCGCCAGCGCGGGCACGGCAAGGGCGTAGACCACCTGGCCGCAGCCGTAGGGGGTGTCCACGTCGTCGAAGCGTTCGAGACCCATGGGCACCGGCAGCACGAGGTCGCAGGCCATGGCGGTTTCATCGAGGAAGCTGGTGAAGGCCACCTTGAAGGGCACCTTGGCCAGCGTGGCCTTGATGGCGTCGGCCTGGGGCAGCGCGTAGACGGGGTTGGCTTCGTAGAAGACCACCGCCTGCGGGGCGGCGGACTTGCCGGAGGCCACCTTGCCGAGCCACGCCACCAGGTCGTTCTGCAGCAGGGCCTTGCGGTCCATGGCGGCAGGCACCACCTTGCGGGCGTAGGGCAGGGCACGGATGCCGCCTTCGCGGTTCATGGAGCCCAGCAGCGCGTTCAGGGCAAGGCCGGCCAGCACGGGGGCCGCGCCGCCGCCCTGTCCGAACTCGGACCCGGCGATGACCAGCGGCCGCTTGGCCTTGGCCAGTTCCTGGGCAACCGCGGCAAGGCGCTTGGCGTCCACGCCGGTCTGCGCCGCCACCTGTTCGGGGGTGAACTTGGCGGCCAGGGCCTTGAAGTCCGCGAAGTCGGCGGCGGGGCTGGTGGCGCCCGCCTTGATCAGCAGGTTGGCCAGGCCCAGCGCCAGCACCGCTTCGGTGCCGGGGCGGATGGCCAGCCACGCGTCG
Organism: Desulfovibrio sp.; assembly: GCA_031287575.1. Taxonomy (GTDB): domain Bacteria; phylum Desulfobacterota; class Desulfovibrionia; order Desulfovibrionales; family Desulfovibrionaceae; genus Cupidesulfovibrio. The sequence continues at coordinate 76,030 of JAITSV010000062.1, read as the reverse complement.
GCGGTGGCGGCGGTGTTGTTCTGCACCGGACCCGCATAGGCGAAACGCACGGCCGGGGCTTCGCCATGGGGGCGGCCCACCCGGAAGGCGTGGCGGTTGCGGATGACCGGGCCCCAGGTTTCGAGCACGTTGGCACCGATGGCGAGCACGTAGTCGCTCTTCTCGATGTCGTAGCCCACCTGGCCTTCGCCGCCCATCAGTTCCCACGCCTTGGCGGCGGACTGGGCCTCGCCGGGCATGAGGAAGCAGGACTTGGAGCCCATCTCGGCGGCCAGCGCCGTGAACAGCTCGTTGATGGTGCCGGTTTCGTCACCGGAGACGACGGCAAGCTTGTCGCCGCCCTTGGCCTTTTTCAGGCCTTCCACCAGCATGGCTTCCGCCTCTTCCCAGGTGATGCCCACGTACGCTCCGTCGGCGGTACGCTTGAGGGGGCGTTTCATGCGGGAGGGGCTGTACAGCAGCTGCACTTCCGCCGCGGCGATGGACGAAAGCCCGCCGCCGAGGGGATGATCGTTGTTGGTCAGCACGCGCACCGGGCGGCCGTCCACCAGCCGCACCTTCACGCCGACGGCGGACGGGCACAGCTTGCTGACGGTGGGCACGTACGAGTTGGCGCCGTCGATGTTGCGGGGAATCCACGACCAGTTCTGCGTCCAGATGGACACGTCGTCCAGGCTTTTCCAGACGACGGGGGTGGCGAGAATACCCGCGGTGGCGCCGCCGATGAACTTCAGGAAACCTCTTCTGTCCAGAGCCATAGCACCACCCCTTTACTTGTGGCAGACGAAGCAGGCATTGCTGGAATTCGTCACGCCGTAGTGGTTCTCATTGGCGTGACAGCGTTCGCATTGCCACATCTTCATGGTTTGCTTGCTGTAACCGGTCAGCTTGTTCTCGAAGTGGGTCGGTGCGCTGTCGGAGTTGGCCACGTCGGGGTGGCACTGGGCGCACAGTTCCGACTCCTTGAAGTCGTGACACTGGTTGCAGCCGTCAAGGGAATGGGCGGCATGGCTGAAGAAGACGTTGTCGGGCTGGATCTGGTAGACCAGCCACTTAACTTCCTTGCCGGTTTTCACGTACTCGTTGACGAAGCGGGCTTCCTCGGGGTCGGAACCCATGACGTCGGAATGACAGTCGGCACAGCTGGCCGTGGAGGGCAGACCCGCGAAGGTCCCGTCCTCACGCAGCACGTGACACTGCTTGCATTCCATGCCCGCGCTTTCCATGTGCACCTTATGGCTGAAGCGTATCGGTTGTTCCTTCTTGCTGTAGATCATGTCCGGGAACACCCACCAGCCGAAGATGAGCGACACGACCAGGCCCACGAGAAACGGGGTGATGCCGCCGCCGCAGCACTTCCCGCCATCCGTCGCGCAGCCTGAACTGTTTAACTGCCTGTCCTCCATACCCTTCGCCTCATTAGCTGATTTGAGAGATGAATAACGAATGCCCACACTTGCCACGACAACCTTACTAGGCGACAGTTTGAAAGGCTGTCAAGGTGAAATATTTCACGAATCCGCTTCCATTTCGCGCAACTAGGTGAAATGACGAGCCGCCTGAACGGCCGCTCAGCCCTCCTTGCGGCGTCCGTACACGTCGTCGAAGCGAACGATGTCGTCTTCGCCCAAATACGGACCACTTTGGATTTCAATGAGTTCAAGAGGAATGCGCCCCGGGTTGGTCAACCGGTGAAGCGTGGCTTTCGGGATGTCCACCCATTCATTCTCGGTCAGGGTGCGTTCCTCGTTGCCAACCTGCACAAGCGCGGCGCCTTTCGCCACCACCCAGTGTTCGCTGCGGTGATGATGCATCTGCAGCGACAGGCGCGCGCCGGGGTTCACCTCTATGCGCTTGACCTTGCGGCCGGGCCCTTCGTCGAGCACCGTGTAGTTGCCCCAGGGGCGGCGCACGGTAAGGTGCACGTCCACCAGCGGGCTTTTTTCGATCTTCAGCCTTTCCACCACGTCCTTCACCCGCTGCACCTGGTCCTTGGCGCAGATGAGGGTGGCGTCGCGGGTCTGCACGGCGATGACGTCCGTAAGTCCGATGGCCACCAGCTTGCCCCCGCGCGAGAGCAGCAGGCAGTCGTCGCAGTCCAGCGCCATGGTGTCGCCCTGGATCACGCAGCCGCGTTCGTCCTTGGCGCCCAGGCGGTACAGCGCTTCCCAACTGCCCAGGTCGTCCCAGCCGAAGTCGGCCTCCACCACGGCGATGCGGTCCACGTGCTCCATGATGCCGTAGTCTATGGATATGGACGGCAGGGTGGAGTAGCCGTGGGTAAGCGGGATGCCGGGGGCCAGGGTGGTGTCCGTGCGGGTGGTCCACCAGGCGGCGAGCTTTGGCTGAAAGCGTTCCACCGCCGCCAGCAGCACGCCGCCGTTGAACACGAACATGCCGCTGTTCCAGAAATGCATGCCCTGGCGCAGAAAGCCGCGCGCGGTTTCCAGGTCCGGCTTTTCGACGAAGCCATCCACGGCGAAGGCCGCGCCTTGCGGGGCGGCATCGGCGTTTGACAGAAGTTCACCCCGGCGAATGTAGCCGTAGCCCGTTTCCGGCGTGGTGGGCGGCACCCCGAAGGTGACGGTCCAGCCCTCGGCGGCAAGACCGGCACCGCGCGTGACGGCGGCCCCCCAGCGGGTCTCGTCGTGCAGTTGGTGGTCGGAAGGGAACACCGCCAGCAGCGGGGGCAGGGCGGCGCCGTCCGCTTCCGCATCACCCATGGCGGCGTTCATGGCAGCATCCAGGCCCAGCAAGATGGCGGGCAGGGTGTTACGGCCCACCGGCTCGGCCAGCACCTGGGTGTCCAGGCGTTCGTCCAGGGAGCGGGCCTGGGCGCGCACTTCGAACACGTGCTCCTCGTTGGTCACGATGTGCACCCGCTCTGGCGGGAACAGCGAAAGCACGCGGCGCACGGTTTGCTGGAGCAGGGAAAGGTCGCCGTTCAGGGCCAGCAGCTGTTTGGGAAACAGCGCGCGTGAAAGGGGCCACAGCCGGGTGCCGGAGCCGCCCGCCAGGATGACGGCATGGCAGCGGTCGAGCGGGGTGAGGGCGGCGTTGGCGGGGGATATGGTCATGCGTCGGCCTTTGCCTGGGAGGCGGGTTCGAAGGTGAACGGCGACTGGAAATCGCGCAGCCGGGGCAGGCTGCGGTCCTTGTCCGAAAGAATGGGCAGGAGGGGGGCGATGTCCGGCCAGGTGATGCCCAGGTCCGGGTCGTCCCAGGCGATGCCCGCGTCGTGTTCCGGCGAGTAGTAGGCGTCGACCTTGTACTGGAACTCGGTGCCCGGCTCCAGGGTCATGTACCCGTGGGCGAAGCCGCGCGGCACGAACAGCCGCGCGAAGTTGCGTTCGCTCAGTTCGCAGCCGTACCACTGCCCGTATGTGGGCGAGCCCGCACGCAGGTCCACGGCCACGTCGAAGACCGCGCCGCGGGTAACCCATACCAGCTTGGCCTGGGTGGCGGGGGGCAGCTGAAAGTGCAGGCCGCGCAGCACGCCGGGCTGTTCCGACCGGGCGTGGTTGTCCTGCACGAACCCGGCGGACACGCCCAGGCGATCGAACAGTTCGCGGCGGTAGGTTTCGAGAAAGAAGCCGCGTTCGTCGCGGAATACGCGCGGTTCCATACGGAGCAGGCCGGGAATGCCGGTTTCGATGATCTGCACGAGGCCTCCGGTGCCTGTGAATGTGGAATCCCCAAAGCGCTTACCCGATCGGGGGGCTTTTTTGAAGCCCCGGCGCGCGCCAATTCCGCGTCGGGCGCGGATTGTCAAAACCGTTGCCCATGCCCGTGGATTTGGGATACAGAAACGCAATTGTGGTGAGCTTCGCAATTCGTGTTTTTTATCCATGGATATGCCATGAGCGAGCAAGAGACGGCGTGGAAGGCGCCCGCACAGGGGACGGGAATGGTGTTCGAAGATGCCGGAACGGCACGCGAGGCCGCGCTGGATGCGGAAATCGCGCGGTTGCGGGATGAGCGTGACGCCGCGCTTGCGGCCGAACGCACCCTGCGCGACATCCTGACCTCGATTCCCGACCTGCTGACCGTGCACGACCGGGCGGAACAGGTGGTGTTCAGCAACTGGCAGGGCGACAATGTCCGCTGGGAGACGCAGGGCGGCGACCAGCACGGCAGAAGCTGCTTCGGCTGCTACTTTCGCGGCGAGAAGTCCTGCGATGCCTGTCAGATAGCAGAGGTGTTCGATACCGGACGCCAGAAGATCATCGAACTGTACAACCCCGATTCGCGCACCTTCCGCTCCATCACCGTGTTTCCGGTGCGCAATGCCGCCGGTCAGGTGGCCATGGTGGCGGAATACGTGCGCGACGTGACCGAAACCCGCCGCATGGAGCGCGAACTGCGCGTGGCCAAGGAGGCCGCCGAGGCGGCGGACAAGGCCAAGAGCGAGTTCCTGGCCTCCATGAGCCACGAGATACGCACCCCCATGAACGGCGTGCTGGGCATGCTGGACCTGGCGCTGGACACCCCGCTGGACGAGGAGCAGCGCGAATACCTGGAGGCGGCGCAGAATTCCGCCGAATCGCTGCTGGCGCTGATCAACGACATCCTCGACTTTTCCAAGATCGAGGCGGGCATGGTGGAACTGGACAGCCAGGTTTTCCGCCTGCGCAAGCGCCTGTCCACGCTGCACACCATGTTCGTGCACCGGGCCGAGGAAAAGGGGCTGGGCTTTGCCTTCCTGGTGCCGGAAGACGTGCCCGACGGCCTGGTGGGCGACCCCATGCGCCTGCGACAGGTGCTGGTGAACCTGCTGGACAACGCCCTGAAGTTTACCGAGGCGGGTCGCGTTTCGCTTGCCGTGCGCGCCGTGCAGGCCACGCCGGAATCGACGCTGCTGGAATTTTCCGTCACCGATTCCGGCCCCGGCATCCTGGACAAGCACCGCGAACACATCTTCGAGCGGTTCGTGCAGGCGGATGGGTCGCTGTCGCGCCGCCACAAGGGTACGGGCCTCGGGCTGGCCATCTGCAAGCGGCTGGCCCTGCTCATGGGCGGGGACATTCGCGTGGAAAGTGCGCCGGGTCAGGGCAGCACCTTCCACTTCACGGCCCGCTTCGACACGGCGCGCCTGGAAGGCGAAGAAGCCGCACGCGCACCGGTGCAGACGCCCGAGCCGGAATGCCGGGCGCGCATCCTGGTGGCGGAAGACCACCCCATGAACCTGATGTTCATCGAAAAGTTTCTGCAAAAGCAGGGCTACGAGGTGCAGTCCGTGACGGACGGCAGCGAAGTGGTGCCCGCGCTGCGCAAGCAGGAATTCGACCTGGTGCTGATGGACATCGCCATGCCGGTCATGGACGGCATGGAGGCCACGCGCATGGTGCGCAAGGCCCAGGGCATGGCCACCAGCAGCGGCGTGCCCATCATCGCCATGACCGCCCATGCCATGAAGGGCGACCGCGAGCAGTTCCTGGCGGCGGGCATGGACGACTACATCGGCAAGCCCATCAATTCCGACAACCTGCGCAGCCTGCTGCTGAAGCACATCCAGAAGTGCCGCAGAAGCGGGGCGACGGGTGCGGGCAGCGGGGCGGGGTAGCGTGGCCGGGCGTGTCATGCTTCCGCCGTCGTTGTGCGGACGGCGTCCCGTGCGTGGTGTGAACCGGACCGGGGATCGCCCGGTGTATGTGCAATGCCTCCGGACGCAGCGGGTGGCCGGGTGAAGACCTTTCTTCTGTATTTCGCCACGGCCATCGCGGAAATTGCCGGGTGCTACCTTGCCTACCTGTGGCTGAAAGGCGGCAGGACGGCGTGGCTGCTGGCCCCGGCCGCCGCCAGCCTGGCGGTGTTCGCATGGCTGCTGACCATGCACGAGACGGCGGCGGGCCGCGTGTACGCGGCGTACGGCGGCGTGTACATCGGGGTCGCCATCGGCTGGCTGTGGCTGGTGGACGGCGTGCGTCCCACGCACTGGGACGTGGCCGGGGTGTTGGTGGCCCTGGCGGGCATGGGCATCATCATGTTTCAGCCGCGCTGAGAGGTGGTGTGACGGTTGTATCGACAGACTGGAGTAGGCCGGATCAGGCCGGCGGACGGCGCGCTGCCGACCGGGCGCGGGCAATGGCCGCGTGGCGGGATGCGCCCGGATCCACTCCAGCTTGACCGCCACCGACGGTCAGGGCATAACCGCCCGGCAAGGCAGGGCGGCGGCGTATCGGTTCTGGCGCGGCCCGCCCTGCACATCTCGGAAGGGTGGCAGAGTCCGGTTTATTGCGGCGGTCTTGAAAACCGTTGTGGGGGGAACCCCACCGGGGGTTCGAATCCCTCCCCTTCCGCCAGAAGAAGTACCATCACATGCCGTGTCTGTGCCCCGGTCACAGGCACGGCATGCGCTTTTCGGGGGGGCCTCGCGGCCGGGTGGGAGTTGTCGTCCGGGGGGGCGCGACCTGTGCGCCATATGACGGGATGACGCCGCATCCTTGCGGTAAGGCGGAAAAGGCCCGCCGGGCATTTTCTCTCGACGGCGGGGCCTCGATTTGGCATGGCTGTGCATGCCGGGGCACATGCAATGGCCGACGTTCCGGTTGCCGTGCGCCATGCTATGGTCCCATGCCCTGCCCGGCGACGCTGTTGGCGCAACAATACATGCAATGGCGGGCTGCCGACCATTGCCGCAAGCGATATGCCATGAAGCAGCCTTTGCTGAGCATCGTGATAGCCACGTGCAATTCCGCCGCTGTGCTCCAGAGTTGTCTGGAGAGCCTGGCGGAACAGCGCTTTCGCGATTTCGAAGTGATCATTCAGGATGGGGCGTCCACGGATGATACCGTGGGCCTTGCCGCAAGCTTCGCCCCGTCCCTGCCCCGGCTCGACGTGGAGAGCGTGGCGGACAGTGGCGTGTACGACGCGTGGAACAAGGCGCTTCCCCGGCTGCGCGGGGCCTGGACCCTGTTTCTGGGCAGCGACGACAGGCTGGACGGCCCGGATGTGCTGGAGCGTTGCGCCACGGTGCTTTCCGGGCTTTCCGGGCAGGTGCTGTACGGGTGCGGCGATGTGCTCTACGTGTACCCCGACGGTTCGGAGGTGGCCTACCCCGGTCGCGCGGAAGGCGCGCTGGGGCGCATGGGCGAGCATGTTCCGTTCTGCCATTCGTCGTTGTGGCACAGGACGACCCTGTTCGCCGAACATCGCTTTGCCCCCGAGTTCCGCATCGCGGCCGACTACGACTTCATCTGTCGTACCTGGCCGCACGACGGCGTGGGGCATACGCTGGGCATCACGGTGACGCGCATGGGCGTGGGCGGCTTGTCCTCGCACCCCAGGCATCGCCTGCGCACCTTGTGGGAGAACGCGCGCATTGCCCGTCGGCACGGGTATCCCGTGTTCACGGCACGGCGCGTGGTTCCCCTGCTCAAGGCCGTACTGCTCTGGGGCGTGTGCGCGTGCACCGGAAAGCGCGGCCCCGCGCTGCTCGACCGGTTGCGGATGTTGCGCGGGCTGCCCCCATGCTGGACGACCCAGACACCTACCACGACGAGGAGCGACGGATGACAAGGGTCAGTGTCGTCATTCCCTGCCACAACGACGGACCGTACCTCGAAGAGGCTCTGGGATCCGTTGCCGCGCAGACACATGCGGACCGGGAGGTCATCGTCGTTGACGACCGTTCCGACGATCCCGCCACGCTCGTCGTGTTCCAGGCGCTACGGGAGCGAGGGGTACGCATCGTGCCCTCCAGGGGGCCCGGTCCGGCCGCGGCCCGCAATACCGGCATTGCCGCCGCGTCGGGTGTCTACATCCTGCCCCTTGATGCCGACGATCTCATCGAGCCCGCGTACATGGCCATGGCGGCCTCCGTGCTCGACGCCGAGCCAGACGTGGGCGTCTGCTTCTGCGACGTGCGCATGTTCGGCCTGCGCACGGGGGAGTGGCGCTTCAGCAGGCAGGACGTTGCAAGCATCCTGCTTGGCGATACGATCATCACCTCCGCGTCCATGTTCCGCAAACGCGACTGGGAAGCCGTCGGCGGCTTTGACGAATCGTTGCTGCACGGCTTCGAGGATTTTTCGTTCTGGCTTTCCCTGCTGGAGCGCGGGCACCGGGCGCACCACATTCCGGAAGCGTTTCTGCGCTATCGGATAAAGCGTCGTTCCCGCTCGGCCCGGCTGTTCATCGAGGGCCGGGAACAGGACGCGGCCCTGGCCGTCTTCAACATCCACCGTGATCTGTACGCGCGGCATGTGGAGGCCTTCTTCATGGCCTATCGCCGCCTGCACGAGGAGCGGGCGCAACGCGAATGCCTGCTGGCATGGCGCGTGGCGGCCCCGCTGCTCCGTCTGGAATGGAAGGCGCGGCAGATGGTCAAGCGCCTGCTGGGGCGGGCCTGACATGATGCGCACCACCGGCATCACGGCCGGGGATGTCGGCATCGTCCTGGTCAATTTCCGGGGGCTGCGCGACACGCTGTCCTGCCTGGGAGCCGTCGCCAACCTGCGGACGCCCCCACGGCGCGTCATCGTGGTGGACAATGGTTCCGGCGACGGTTCCGCTGATACCCTGCGGATGGAACTGGCCAGGTGTGGTTCCGGGGTGTGTGCGGAACTGCTCGAACTGCCGGGGAACGAAGGCTTTGCGGGAGGCAACAACGCCGCCCTGCGCCTGCTGTTGCGGGACCAGGGCTGCCGGGCCTTCTGGCTGCTCAACAACGATGCCGAGCCGGAACCCGCAGCCCTTGACGCCTTGTGCGAGACCCTGAACGCTCTGGCCACGCCCGGGGCCTGCGGTTCCCTGCTGGTCCATATGGGCGGGGCGGGAAGGGTACAGTGCACCGGGGGCGGCAGGCTGAACCGGTTGTTCGGCACAGCCCGCCACCTGGGAGAAGGGCTGGCGGTGGATGCGGCACAACGGTTGTCCACAAAAGAGGTCGAGGCGCGGCTGGACTACATATGCGGGGCCTCGCTGCTTGTGGCGCGCTCGGCCGTGGAGCGGGCCGGTCTGCTCGACGAGGCGTTTTTCCTGTACTACGAGGATGTGGAGTGGGGGCTTCGCCTGAGGCGGGCGGGCTTCGACCTTGGCTACGCGCCCGGCAGCGTCGTCCGCCACAAGGAAGGCGGCTCCACCGGTGCGGCTTCCTCTCGTGAAGGAAACGTGCCGGTGCGCAGCAGGTTCATCGATTACCTGACGCTCCGCAACAGGGTGTGGCTGATGCGTTTGGCGTATCCATTCGCCCTTCCGCTGGTCCTGGCGTCCTATCTGGGCGTGGCCGTCAATCGTTGGCGGCGCGGACAGGCGGACCGGCTGGGGCTGGTGGCGCGCGCCGCGTGGCATGGCCTGACGGGGCGGATGGGCAGGCCCGATCCGTCCCATTCGCCCAAGTAAGAGGACATGCAGGCGTGAAGGACAGGCACCGTATCCTCATCATCAAGCTTGCCGCGCTGGGCGATGCCGTCATGGCGTCCACCATGCTGCCGGCGTTGCGGGAACGGTGGCCCGATGCGCACATCACGTGGCTGTGCGGCCGGGGCATCGCCCCGCTGGTCCACTGCTTCGAGGGGATCGACGAGGTCGTGACGCTTGACGAACGGCGGCTGCTGGCCGGTTCGCTTCCCGTCAGGGCCGCCACCCTGGCCGTTGCCATGACAGGCCTTGCCGGGCGCGCGTACGACCTTTGCCTTGTGGCCCACAAGGACTGGCGCTACCGGCTCATTCCGCTTGCGGCGCGCTGCCGCACCGTGCGGGCCCTGGGCGGGCGCAACGGTCCCGTGCCCGGGCGCTGGCATGGTGATGAATACAGGCGTCTGGCGTTGGGCGAGGATGGCCCGTTCACGGCGTCGGCACCGTTGGCCACGTTGCGGGGGGCGGTTGCGCAGGGTCCATCCATGAGGGACGAAGCCCCCGCCCCGGTCCTGCTGGTGCCGGGGGGAGCCCGCAACGTCATGCGCGACGACGACCAGCGCCGCTGGCCCGTCGGGCACTATCGGGAACTTGCCGCATCGCTGCTGGCGCAGGGGGTGCCCGTGACGCTGGTGGGAGGGGCAGGCGACCGGTGGGTCGAATCCGCCTTTGCCGGGCTTGGGGTCACGTCATGCATCGGCAGGACGGATATCGCGGGGCTGCTTGCCTTGCTTGCGCGCGCGGCTGTCTGCGTTACCCACGATACCGGTCCGCTGCACTTGGCCTGCCTTGCGGGCACGCCCACCGTGGCCCTGTTCGGACCCACGCTCGGCGCGGAAAAGGTCCCGCCGTATGCGCGGGCGCGTGTACTCTCCGCCGCGCTGCCGTGCGTGCCCTGTTATGACGGGCGCGACTATGCGTCCTGCCCCGAGGCACCGTGCATGCAGGCACTGAGCCCGGAAATGGTGTCGCGGGCCGTGCACGAACTGCTGCAAGTGGGCCGGGCGTAGCCTGCCGTACCTGTCGGCCGGTGCCAGCGCCGCTATGCGGAATCCGCCTTACGCCTTCATCTGGTCGAGATACCACGCATAGGTGCCCGCGATGCCTTCGGCAAGCCCGATGCGGGCGCGCCAGCCCGTGGCCGTCAGCTTCGCCACGTCAAGCAGCTTGCGCGGCGTGCCGTCGGGCTTGGAGGCGTCGTAGACGATGTTGCCGGTGTAGCCCACGGCCTGGCCGACCATGGCGGCAAGCTCCGCGATGCTCACATCTTCTCCCACACCCACGTTGACGATCTCTTCGCCGTCATAGGCTTCCATGAGGTGGACGCAGGCGTCCGCCATGTCGTCCACGTGCAGGAATTCGCGCCGGGGCGTGCCTGTCCCCCACACCACCACTTCGGGTGCGCCCGCCAGCTTCGCCTCGTGGAACTTGCGCAGCAGCGCGGGCAGCACGTGCGAGTTGGCGAGGTCGAAGTTGTCGCCCGGCCCGTAGAGGTTGGTGGGCATGACGGAAATGGCGCTGAACCCGTACTGCCGCCGGTAGGCCTGGCACATCTTGATCCCGGCGATCTTGGCGACGGCGTACCATTCGTTGGTCGGCTCCAGCGCGCCGGTGAGCAGATGCCCCTCCTTCATGGGCTGGGGAGCGAACTTGGGATAGATGCACGACGACCCCAGAAAGCACAGCTTGCGCGCGCCGGACCGGCAGGCCGCATCGATGATGTTGACCTGGATCTGGAGGTTGTCGCGGATGAAGTCCGCCGGGTAGGTGTCGTTGGCGAGGATGCCCCCCACCTTGGCGGCGGCCAGGAACACGTAGTCGGGCTTTTCGGCGGCGAAGAAATCCTCGACGGCGGCCTGGCGCCGCAGGTCCAGTTCGGCGCTGGTGCGCATGAGCAGGCTGGTGTGGCCGCGTGCCCGCAGGGCGCGCACGATGGCGCTTCCCACAAGCCCCCGGTGTCCGGCAACGTAGATGCGAGCGTCCTTTTCCATGAGCGATGCCTTTGCGGCGCCGGGTCCGGCACGGACCCGGTCGCGCCTATTCGTTGTACGAGAAGGACTTGAACCCGGCCACGGTGCAGACGGCGTCGCGCATGGCAAGGTTGAGGTCTTCGCGGACCATCTCGGCGACCATCTCGCCGAAGCCGATCTGGGGCCGCCAGCCCAGGCGCTGCGTGGCCTTGGTGCAGTCGCCGAGCAGCGTTTCCACCTCGGTGGGGCGGAAATAGCGCGGGTCGACACGCACCACCACGTCACCGGGCTTGATGGCGCAGGCAACGCCGTTGCGTCGGCCAGTGGCCAGCATGAAGCGTTCCATGTCCACGGCGACGGCGATGCCCTGTTCGTCCAGGTCCTTGCCCTTCCATTCCAGGGTCAGGCCTATTTCCGCGGCTGCGGCATTGACGAAGTCGCGCACCGAAAACTGTTGCCCGGTGGCGATGACGAAGTCCTCGGGGGCGTCCTGCTGGAGCATGAGCCACTGCATCTCCACGTAGTCCTTGGCGTGTCCCCAGTCGCGCAGGGCGTTGAGGTTGCCGAGGTGCAGGCCGCTGGTAAGCCCAAGGGCGATGCGGGCAAGGCTGCGGGTGATCTTGCGCGTGACGAACGTTTCGCCGCGCACGGGTGATTCGTGGTTGAACAGGATGCCGTTGCAGGCGTACATGCCGTAGGCTTCGCGGTAGTTCACCGTTATCCAGTAGGCATACAGCTTGGCGCAGGCGTAGGGCGAGCGGGGGTAGAAGGGCGTCTTTTCCGTCTGCGGGGTTTCCTGCACCAGTCCGTACAGTTCGGAGGTCGAGGCCTGGTAGTAGCGCGTCTTGCGCTCCAGCCCCAGGGTGCGGATGGCCTCCAGCAGGCGCAACGCGCCAAGCGCATCCACGTTGGCCGTGTATTCCGGCTGTTCGAACGAGACCTTCACGTGGCTTTGCGCCGCAAGGTTGTACACCTCGTCGGGCTGCACGCTCTGGACGATGCCGATCAGGTTGCTGGTGTCGCACATGTCCCCGTAGTGGAGGATGAACCTGCGGTTCTCGACGTGCGGATCCTGGTACAGATGGTCGATGCGGTCGGTGTTGAACAGGGATGCGCGGCGCTTGATGCCGTGAACCTCGTACCCTTTCTTCAGCAGCAGTTCGGCAAGGTAGGCGCCGTCCTGTCCGGTGATGCCCGTTATGAGCGCGCGTTTCATGGTGCTTCCTGGCTTCTGGTGCATTGGGACGGGAACGCGGGTATGGCGGAAACAATTGGAGCCGCCGGCTTGATCGATTTCGAACGGTTGCGATCTGTGGCGGCGGGTGCCCGCGTCCTTCGTCCGTAAGCCTTTATCAACCGGACATGGCAATGTGCAAGGGTGCTTGCCGTTGATGGCCAGCCCGTGCGTCTGCATCAGGACATTTGTAAACGTCCCTCTAGCGCGTTTTTTGATAAGCTATTGTATTGAGGATGAAGGAGGTGAGAGTGCGGACGCTTTCGCTCAGCGCGCTCTGGGTGGTGTCTATAGTGAGGTCGGGGGCTTTAGGCTCTTCGTAGGGAGCGGAGATGCCTGTGTAGTCCTCGATGAGGCCCTTTCGGGCCTTGGCGTATAGGCCCTTCACGTCGCGGGTTTCACAAACCGTGACAGGGCATTTGATGAAAATTTCAGAGTAGTCCTTGCTTCCTACGACCTCGCGGACCTTTTGCCTGTTTGCTTCAAGAGGAGACACGAATGCGCAGAGACATACGACGCCGGCGTCCAGAAACAACCTGACGACTTCGGCAATACGTCGGATGTTCTCACTGCGGTCGACCGGCGAGAAACCTAGGTCTCCACATAGCCCATGCCGTACATTGTCTCCGTCGAAAACGTAGGTGTGGATACCGTGGAGATGCAACGTTTCTTCTGCAAGATGCGCCAGCGTGGATTTTCCGGAGCTTGGAAGACCTGTCAACCAGAAGACCTTGGCAGAATGGCAGTTCAACCGTTCACGGCATGTGCGGTCAATTTTTCCATTGCAGGGGAACGTATTGCACGACTTCATTGCGGACCTTTTCGAATTTCGATTATATACGTTATTTTTAGAATAAATCCGCAAGGCTGTCCATACGTGTCGCCAGATGAACACATAGGGCTTGCGGCTGGCTGTTTGCAGGAGGCGGCAGCCTTGGTTCAGGGTCTCTGAGGTGGGTATTTTTGTAAACACAGGGTGACGGGTAGTCTCCGGTGTGCGCGGCGGTCAGCCGTGCGGGGCGGGGGCGAGCCTTGGCTTCATCTTGCCGCGAGATGGTGTTGTAAGGCGTTTTTTTTATTTTGTGTCGGTGTGTTGCATGGTACAGTCATGCCATGGATTGCGTTTGCATGCGTGCGGGAAATCATGTATCCATTATGTAAATTGAGTGTTTGCCAAAGGAAGATGTTGGAAAATGCAATCCCAGTGTATAGTGCGAATGTGCTCATGTCGCTAGCCAGTCAAAACCGCAATTCCGCTCATATCCGCTGCATATCGGCCCGTGGAGACAGCCTGTTGGCCAGCCATCCGCTGGCGTTGCTGCGCACCCTGATGGCGCGACGTGACTTGTTGCTCCAGTTGCTGCGCCGCGACACTGCCGCCCGCTATCGCGGAACCTGCCTTGGGGGCGTGTGGGCGCTTGTCACCCCCCTGCTGGTTCTGGCTGTCTATACGCTGGTCTTTGGTGTCATCTACCAGACTTCGCGTTTCAATGGTGGCGTAGGCGACTACGCCCTCACGCTTTTTTGCGGCTTTGTTCCCTGGTGGCTGTTCGCAGAAGTGGTGGGTGGGGCTCCTGCGCTGATCCTGTCGCGGCCCAGCTTCGTGCAGAAGATGTCCTTCCCGCTCGAGATGCTTCCGGTCGTCCATCTTGGGGTTTCGCTGTTCAATTCCCTGGCGGCCTTGGTCATCCTGTTTGGGGCGCTGGCGGTGAAAGGGGTGCCCTATCACCCGACACTGCTCTGGCTCCCGGTGCTGTACATTCCGCTTTGCCTGTGGGCGTTGGGGTTTGCCTTCGTCCTGTCCGGGGCTGGCGTGTTCTTGCGTGATCTGCACCACGCCGTCGGGGTAGGGTTGCAGTTGTGGTTTTTCGCAACTCCCATAGTCTATCAGATGGATATCGTTCCGGCGCGCCTGAGGCCCTGGCTGCGCTGCAACCCAATGACAGAAATCGTTGAATTTTTCAGGCAGGCCATCTACTTCGGCCAGCCACCGGACATGGCCTCACTGGGCATCGTCACGGGGCTGGGATTTTGCCTCGTGTGGCTTGGGTACATGGTGTTCATGCAAGCGCGAAGGGCATTTGCCGATGTCATGTGATACGCCGGAGTCCATCTCCGTTGACGCGCTCATGCGCGATGATTCCGATGTGGTCATTGCCGCCGCCAACCTCGGCAAATGCTATGACGTCTTTGCCAGACCGCAGGACCGGTTCAAGCAGGCATTGCTGCGGCGTCAGTACAGTCGCAAGTTCTGGGCGTTGCGCGACGTGTCCTTCACGGTGCGAAGGGGCGAGGCGCTCGGCATCGTGGGGCATAACGGAGCTGGCAAGAGCACATTGCTTCAGATTCTGGCCGGTGCGCTTCGGCCCACCGTGGGCGAAGCCCGCCTGCGTGGACGGGTAGCCTCGCTGCTTGAACTGGGCAGCGGTTTTCTGCCGGAGTTCACGGGGTGCGAGAATGTCTTTGTCAACGGCACGGCCCTGGGGCTTTCGTCCGCCGAAATCGCCCAACGGCTCGAGGAAATTCGCGAGTTCGCGGATATCGGCGATTTTTTCGAACAGCCGGTCAAGACGTACTCCAGCGGTATGTTCGTTCGTCTTGCCTTTGCCGTGCAGGCCTGCCTGGACCCGGATATCCTTATCGTCGATGAGGCATTGGCCGTAGGCGACATTTTCTTCCAGCAGAAGTGTCATGCGCATATGGCCGAGCTTTTGCGGAAGGGGACCGCCATACTGCTCGTGACGCATGATGTGCAGGCCGTGCGTAAATACTGCTCGTCGGTGATCGTTCTTGAAGGTGGGCGCGTTGTTCACCAGGGGGGCGTTGAAGAAGGGGTACGCAGATATTTAAATCGTGTAGCTACTGTGGCACGAGCGGGTTTTGAGTTTCCTGTAAATTCGGCTGAGGCAAGTGCTTGTGTCTCGGACTTTTCTCAAGATGCATTTCCGACTTGGCCAGATAGCGATGCCTTTTTTGATTTGAGTCGAGCGGTAAGTACTGATGGGGAGGGCGGGGTCGTTCGCGTTGATGGGTTCGGGCTAAGTTGTAGGCACGGACTGGCTCGACGTGATTTTGAGCAGGGTGAGAGCGCATATTTTTATGCTGAGATGGCAGTTCTCCGTGATATGCAGCAGCTTGTAGCTGGAATAACGTTGTGGACTGTGGATAACGTTGCAGTTTATTGTCAGAGTTCTCTGCAGGTAGGGGCAAGTATTCCTTGTGAGCTCAAGAAAGGGACGCATATCAGGATGTGCTGGACTGTAGCACTATCTATTGCAAGGGGGCCGTATACAGTCACGTTTAATCTGGCAGAATATCCTAGGTGGATATCCGAAAGTATCGAAACGGTAACGCCGGAGAATTTCTGGTCATTTGGCGTTCCGCTTGTGAGTCTCGCGCAAGTAGGTTCGTTTGTTGTCGTTGCGCCTCACGAGGGGATGCGTATCCCCTTTATGGGTTTGGCTGATCTTGCGACAACGGTTAAGGTTCGGCGAGTTGATAGGTAGTATGTGTATGTCTTTTTATGGGGGCGCGTGCAGGCTGTGGCTATGACTGAACTGTAGCTCGGGTTACTTTGATCAGCCCGATAGAGTTAGGATGCTCAAATGCTCTCGATGTTGCATAAGGCTTTGTTTGGTAAACATCTCGCGGGTCACCAGGCTGGCAATAAAGGGGATTTTGTGGATGTTGGGGATGCTCTTGTTGTTGCAACATATCCCCGGTCTGGTACAACGTGGATGATTCGGACATTGCAGGATCTCTATGCGCCAACTCAAGAAGCGGAAATTAATTCTGGATTATTGAAGAAGGGGCGATTTGAGTTGAGTGGCGGTGCATATCTTGCGTTTAGAGATGATCCGTGTGAATGTTTTTCTATCATTAAAACACACATGAGGTGGAAAGAGTTTTTTGACACAAAAATACCATGCAAAACTGTGTATGTATATAGAAACGTTGCAGATGTTATGTTGTCGTATTATTTTTATACCCAGCATTGGATATGGGGGAGAAGCGCTGAGGATGTTCGTTTTGATGCAGAAGAATTCATGGAATTTTTAGAAGGGCATGTTGTTGAGTGGGTGGAGCATGTCCGTTCGTGGGTACTTAATCCAGAGGTGTTGGAGTCTGGAAGGGTCTTTTTTGTGAAGTATGAAGAAATGAAAAATGAGTTTGCAAGAACTTTGAGCAACGTTGCAGCATTTGTCGGGCGGCATCGGTCTACAACAATAGTAAGCTGTCGCGAAAGCGTGTGTTCTTCGCAGGTGTTTGGAAATACCAATGCATCTTTTTTTCGGAAGGGCGTTTGCGGCGATTGGAAAAATTATTTTTCTAAGCATCATGGTGATTTTATTGATAGAACTGCCGGGGGTGTTATGGGTGAACTCGGTTACCCCTTGTGTGGGAGTGTTCTGTGGTAATGCGTCTTTTTGGGCGTATTCGAGCCGCGTTGCGTCTGCGGCCACGTCAGGCTGCTGTCACGTGGAAGTCGATAGAGTATTTCGACCCGTCATGGGAGTTGCGCATTGTTGCTCTGTGTAAACTTATGCAGGGTGAGAGAAGTGTTATAGATCTTGGCTGTGGCATGCAGCTTTTGCGCAACCACCTTGGGCACGGGGTGAAGTATTTTCCTGTTGATTATGTGCAAAGAACCGATGATACAATTGTTTGTGATTTTAATGCGCGTCAGTTTCCACACATTTATGCAGAATTAGCATTCGTTAGTGGCTGTCTTGAGTATGTAGAAGACGTACCGTGGTTTGTGAATGCTGTTGCAGCGGCTTGTGATGTCGTTGTGCTTTCTTATTGTTCGGTTGATAAGTATCCAGATTTTCAGTTGCGGAGGTCTCTTGCTTGGGTGAATGATATGAAGCGGCAAGATATTATTGATTTGTTTTGTGAGGAAGGATTCTGTCTCTGTGGAGAGATTGAATCTCCACTGCATGAACTCCTCAGGTTTCAACGGAAATCATAGGGTCATATGAGGGTAGGTGTGTTTCTGGCCGGGCGTGCAGGTAGATTGCAGGAGTTGTGCTGATGGATGTGTATGGTTTTTTGCGTGCATTTTTTGGCAAGGCTGCTCGAGTGCCGTCTGGTTGCACGGGGGCGAAGGAGCCAGCTTTTGCTGAATTGGCGATGCAAGTGGATATGCAAGGCCTCTCTTACTTGGGGGTTGAGGCCCTGGTAGGCCTTGCGCAGACGATGATTGAGGTGAATGAATCAGGCGTCCCCGGCGTTGTGCTTGAGGCAGGATGTGCATTGGGGGGGTCTGCCATTGTTCTCGCTGCGGCAAAGGGGTGTGACCGCCCTTTGTATGTCTATGATGTATTTGGAATGATTCCTGAGCCTTCCGGCCATGATGGACCTGATGTCCATCAGCGTTACGAGGTTATTCGTTCGGGTCGTTCAGAAGGGCTTAAGGGGGGGGAGTATTATGGGTATACCCCTGACTTGCTAACGACTATTTCTAAGAATTTTGCTGATGCTGGCTATCCTGCACATCAAAATTCCGTGCGATTTGTTAAGGGATTGTATGAAGATACGCTTTATCCCAAAGATTTGATCGCATTGGCGCACATTGATTGCGATTGGTATGAGTCAGTGAAGGTTTGTCTTGAAAGGATCGGGCCATGCCTTTCCGTGGGGGGGCGTATGGTAATTGATGATTATGATCATTATAGCGGGTGCCGATTGGCTGTGGACGAGTATGTAGCACGACACAGCAGCGAGTTTAAATGTGAAAGACGTGTGCGATTGCACATTGTTCGTGTTGCTGCGGCATGATTTTTTACATTTCGGCAATGCATTTGTTTTTAGTTGCATTCGCTTGTCCGTGAGTGCTTTGGAGATGTGCTTTGCAGGTAGCCTTGTGGTGGAATGATGCGTTCGGTCTGACTCTGAGTTGCTCCGAGGGCGAATCGTAGAAAGGTTCTAAAGATGAACATACTCACGATTAACGCCCTGCCTTCCGGTGGGGCCGCCTACGCGGCACTACGTCTTCACCAGGCGCTCATGGCTCATGGGCACAGCGGGACGTTTGTCTGCGCCGATCCGGTACTGCCCGGATGTTCGCCGCTCAACTACACGAGCCCGGGCGGGGCCCCCCTGATGTCGCCGCTGTTCAGGTACTGGTCCAGCCTTACCACGCCGGATTCGCGGGCTGCGGCCGCATGTGAGCTTTTTTCGGACATGTCCACGGTGTTGCTTTTCAGTGCCATGCCCGAAGACGTGATTGAACGGGCGGACATCGTCCATCTGCACTGGGCCCAGGGGGTACTGCTTTCTCCCAAGCTTTTCCCGCAGTTGTGCGGGAAGAAGATCGTGTGGACCTTTCACGACATGAATCCCTTCACGGGTGGCTGTCATTACCATGTCTCGTGTCGCCGCTATGAACAGCAGTGCGGCGAATGCCCGATGCTGGCCAGTCCGGGTGTCAACGATCTCAGCGCGCAGAGTCATCGGCTGAAGCGGGAACTGTATCCTCATCTTGATCTGGCGCTGGCAAGCCCCAGTGCATGGCTTGCCAGGCTTGTAGGCAACAGTTCGCTTTTTGCCGGACAGCCGGTTGCGGTCATTCCCAATGCGCATGACACCAAGCTGTTTTCCCCGCGCGACAGGCAGGCGCTTCGTGAGGAATATGGCGTTCCGCAAAACGCGTTTGTCGTGCTGGTCGGGATGGAGTCGCTCGACAACCCCCGCAAGAACATCGAATGCGTCATAGAGGCGATGGAAATATTTACGGAGACGTACCCCGAGATACCCTTTGAGCGTGTGTTGTTTGGTGGAGGAGACGTGCTCTCCGCATCGTTCTGCATCCGCCATGTGGGAAGCGTGGAGAGTGATGCGCTGACGGATTGGTACAATATAGCAGATGTGTTCGTGCACCCTTCCAAGCTGGACAATCTTTCCAATACACTTTGCGAAGCACAGTGTTGCGGAACGCCTGTGATAGCTTTCGATACCGGGGGCAGCGCCGAGGCGTTTCAGGATAGTGTGACGGGTTTCATTTCCGAGCCGTCACCAGAGGCGTTAGCGCGTGTCATTCATAAGATGTTCATGAGTGACCGTCCGTGTATGCGGGTTGCGTCGCGAGAGTTTGCAGTCCATAGATTTTGCGAAGAATCCGTTGCGCAACAGTATTCGCGCGTATATGAAGAACGTGCCGGAACTGGGGGCCGCAGGCAGAGCCACGGGCCTCTCGAAGAGGTTCTCGTGGGCAATGTCATGGACAGCCTTTTCAAGATGATGGTCGCAACCGGCGCGTATTGCGAAATAGCGGTGCAGCCGTCTTGCGCCAAGGGTGGCAAACGGGGCGGCGGGGTGGAAGAGGGTGGGGCGTACCCGGAAGATTCGCGTCGTGGCTGTATCATTCGCCCCGAAGCGAGTGCGTCTTCGGGAACGTGGATTGGGGCAATGCTGCAAAAGGTTCTCTCGTCGAGAAAGTGTGAATAGTATGCTTGATGCTTTTAAGGGCAACAAAAATGATTTCACGTTGCCTGCGGCGCTGCCTGGCGGAAGTCCTTGGCCAAGGATTTCCATTGTAACTCCTTCTTATAATAATGCGAAATATATCGAAGGCACGATTCTTTCAGTCTTCCTGCAAGACTATCCGAATGTAGAACACATTATCGTTGATGGTGCATCCAGGGATGGCACGTCGGCTATTCTGGACCGGCACAGGGACAAGTTGGCCCATACCATCCAGGAGCCCGATACCGGCCAGTCGAATGCCATCAACAAGGGGATGCGTCTTGCAACCGGCGATATCGTCACCTGGCTGAACAGCGACGACATGTTGGCACCCGGCGCCCTCGCCGCGATCGCCATGGCCTTCCATACGTCCGGCGCGGACATGGTGGCCGGTGGGTGCCAGCTCTACCGGGATGGGCGCTTCCTCGGAACCCATCTGACCTCGTGTGCCGATGGTCCGTTGCCTGCGGAAGAGATTTCCGATCTCTACGGGGGGTGGCAGACCGGCAAGTTTTTCTATCAGCCGGAGGTCATGTTCACCCGTGAGTTGTGGCAGCGGGCTGGCGGGCATGTGCGTGAAGACCTGCATTTTTGCATGGACGTCGAGATGTGGCTTCGGTTCGCGGCGTGCGGCGCCAAACTGCATGTGATCGGCGCCCCGGTTGCCATGTTCCGGCTGCATGAGGAGCAGAAGACCAACAACCCTCAGGCCTCGCCGGATGAATACCTTCCCATCGCCAACGCCTGGCGGGCAGAGCGTGGCCTGGCGCCCGTCAGCGGGCAGCACCAGGCTGATCCCCCTCCCCCGTTGCGCGTTGCCTTTGTGAACGACATCGGCTTCTTGTACGGGGCCGGTATAGCGCACAAACGCCTTTTCAAGGCGCTGGTGGCGGGCGGGCATGTCTGCGAGGTTTGGTCCACCGGTTTTCAGGGCGACAGGGAGCGGTACGAACAGCGGGCGGAACTGGTGCTGTCGGAACTGCACAACTTTGCCCCCGACCTTGTGGTATGCGGCAATCTTCATTGCACCCTGGCGGATTCAGATATGTTGGAAAGGCTCACGGAGCACTGGCCCACATGCTTCTGTCTCCATGATTTGTGGTTGCTCACCGGGCACTGTCCGCATCCGGGGTTTCTTGGTTGCGACAAGCACCTTGCCGGCTGCGACCACACATGCCCCAGTCCCGACACCTACCCTGTCATCTCGCCTAGCGCTATATACGCGGCCTGGACGGGGAAGCGCCGCGTCATGGCCAGGGACAACTTTCTTGCCTTGGCCAACAGTGCATGGACCCGGGAGCAGTACAATCGGTGTTCAGCCGAGGGCCGTGAAGCACGCCTGCTACGGCTTGGGTGCGACGAGAAGACCTTCCATCCGGGCAGCAGGCAGGAGGCCAGGCAGGCGCTGGGGCTGGATGCGGATGCCTTTGTCGTCCTGATGCCGATGGTGGACTTTTCCTCCCCGTTCAAGGGGTCCATCGCAGGATTGGATGCCCTTTCGGGTGCCGGGCTGGAAAACCTGCGCATCCTGTGTTTCGGGGTTGTGGAAAAAGAAATACTCGCGCGCTATCCGCTGTTGAAAAGCCTGGGCTACCTGCACG
Source organism: Desulfovibrio sp. (assembly GCA_031287575.1). GTDB lineage: Bacteria > Desulfobacterota > Desulfovibrionia > Desulfovibrionales > Desulfovibrionaceae > Cupidesulfovibrio. The sequence continues at coordinate 54,401 of JAITSV010000062.1, read as the reverse complement.
AACCGGAACAGGTGGCCACGGCGTACCGCGCCACGGATGTGGTTGTCAGTTTCAGCCATGCCGAAACGTTCGGGCAGACGCTTATGGAGGCCGGGTGCTGCGGCATTCCGACGCTGGCCTATCGGTGCACGGGGCAGACGGATGCCGTTGCTGACGGTATTGCCGGCTTCCTGGTGCCCGTGTCGCCTGCCGTGCTCATCGACCGGTTGCGCGAACTGCATCGTGATGCCGGTCTCCGCAGTGCCCTGGGCACATGGGCGTACATCCATTCCAGAAACACGCGTACGTTATACTCCGAGTATCATAGTTTTCACACGGCTCTGGAGCATGCGCACCTTCTCCCCGTCGGGCGCATCGGCAAGAACATTTTTTTCGATGTCGCCCTCGCACAGAGCGACGTGGTGATGCACATCGAAAAGCCGAGTTCGTTTGGCATGTTCAAGGACTGGGTCCGCAGGATGCTGCCTTACCCGATATGGACGAGATTGAGGCGGATGTATCGCGGCGTTTGTGGCCGGTCCAGCGCCTAGTCCGGGCTACCCTGGTCGGTTGGTGCCGTCGGCGGCACCTGTTGTTCTGTCGCGCCCGTATCTGATCGGGAGGGGCGATCCGGTGGTTGCTCTGCAAGGGGGAACGGGATGATACAGAGCCATTGCACGGCTTCCATGGAGTAGCGTGACCGCCATGACCAGAATAACCGTATTCGATCCCGCGCTTGCCGATAATGCGGGCACTGCCAGCATCAATCTGGGCGACATCATCATCAAGCGTAGCGTCGACAGGGTGCTGGCCGAGCTTTTTCCCGGTGCCGATGTTGCACGCGTTTCGACGCATACCCCGCCAACGCAGGCATTGCTCGAGAGAGCCCTTGATGCCGATCTCAACCTGATCGCCGGGACCAACCTGCTGTCTTCCCACGTGGTTCGCTACAATCAGTGGAAGTTGTTCGACGATCCCCTGCATCATGCCGATCCGCCGTTTCTCGAGGCGGTGCTCTGCGGGGTAGGCTGGTGGCAGTATCAGGACGAGCCGGATGCCGTCACACGCTGGTTCTATGACCGCGTTCTTGCGCGGACGGGGCCGCATTCCTTGCGGGATGCCTACAGTCTTGGCCATCTGCGCCGTTGCGGCTTGGGGGAATTGTACAACACATCCTGCCCCACGCTGTGGCAACTGCAAGGCCGACAGACCGGACGCGAGGGTAATGCGAAAGTCTGCCTGCTCACGCTGACGGATTATTCCAGAAGTGCTGCCGACGACGACCTAATACGCACGCTTGTGCGTCTTTATCCCGAAGGTATCGTGTTCTTTCCCCAGGGAAGCCACGACCTCGACTACATTTCCTCTCTTTCCGCATTTGCCGAATGCCGTAACCACATCGAGTTGCTGGGGCACACCCCCGCAAGTCTGGACGAGTTGGCCGGGCGCGCCACGTGGGACCATGTGGGTACGCGGTTGCACGCAGGAATCTGGAGCCTGGAGCAAGGGCACAGTTCACTCATCCTGTGCGTGGATAACCGGGCAAAGGAAATAGCCGCTGAGACGGGACTGGCGGTCGTCGAGCGTGATGACATGCCCGGAATAGAGCGTTGGCACGCGGGGCGACACGAAGGGGCGGGCTCTATCTCGCTTCCTCTTGATGTCATTGCGCGCTGGAAGGAGCGGCTGCACGATTTCTGCGAGCGGCGAGCCGCGCGCCGCCGCAACGGCATCGGGGGGGTATCGGCTCAGTCCGGTGCTGAGGGGTTGCGTATCAACCTCGGGTGTGGGGGGCGTGCCCGCGACGGCTGGGTCAATGTGGACTTTACGCAAACGCTGCCTGGCGTAATGGCTTGCAATCTTCTCGACTCCTTGCCGTACGCGGATGCCAGCGCCACAGTGGTCTATGCATCCCACGTGTTGGAACATTTCAGTCGAGACGATGCGTTGCGCTTTCTGGAAGAGTGCCGCAGAATCCTGCGACCGGGCGGCGTGCTGCGCCTTGCGGTTCCTGACCTGCGTTGGCTTGTCGATGGGTATCGGGCAGCCCTCGATGCTGCGCGAGACGCCATGTCCGAAGAGCAAGTGGCAGACGGCGCGGATGTGCTTGCGCGCCATGAATATGCCGTCATCAATCTTGTCGATCAGCTCTGCCGCCATGTGCCGGGCGGGGAGATGTTGCGTTTCTGGACCCGTTCGCCGTTGCCTGTTGCCGAGTACGTCATGGCGACCAACGGCGTGGAGGCGGCGCGAAGCCTCATCGCCCTGCAATTGCAGGATATGGCGAGGGATGGCGGAAATGCAGCCTCGCCCGAGGCGGAGCGGGCGGGTGCGTTGGGCCAGCCGACGTTCATGCAGCGGCTGAAGTATGCCTTTGCGCCTGAATCGTACCCGCTGCCTGCCTCGGCGCAGCCGGACGCGGCAAACGCGCGCCTTGGCCGTTTCAGAACCTCTGGCGAGCCGCATCTGTGGATGTATGACGAAGTCTCGCTGGGGTTGCTGCTCCGGCAGGCCGGATTCGCGGATGTCACGCGGCGGACGGCGACCGAATCGGCCATTCCGGGGTTCTCGTCGTACGCCTTGGATACCTGCAACGACGGCAGCACGTACAAGCCGGAAAGCCTGTTCGTCGAGGCCGTCCGGTGATGCAGTTTTCAGGTTCAAACCGTGTCGGCGCTTTCTGCGTCGGTCGCCACGTCCAGGAGATGTCATGCTTCCTGTTGCCCTGATCCCCGCGTACAAGCCTTCCCCAAGTCTTGTCGATATCATGCGCGAACTGAACGCATCCGGTGTGTTTCAAGCCATCGTCTGCGTGGATGACGGCAGCGGCCAGGAATACCGGCATCTGTTCGACGACCTTTGCAGCCAGGGGGTCACTGTCCTGCGGCATGCGACGAATCTTGGCAAGGGAAGCGCGCTGAAGACGGGCATCAACCATGTCGCCGTTGAGTATCCCGAGTCGGTGGGGGCGGTGACTCTGGACGCCGATGGGCAGCATCTTGCCAAGGATTGCGTGGCCGTGGCCAGGGCGTTGGATGGGAACAGGCGGCAACTGGTGCTTGGGGTAAGGGGGTTCGATGTCGCCGATGTTCCGTTCCGGAGCAGATTCGGCAATTCCGTAACCCGTTATGTGACCCGGTTCTTTTCGGGCGTGGACGTGACCGATACCCAAACCGGCCTGCGAGGCATACCATCTTTCCTCTTTCCGACCCTGCTGAAACTCAAGTCCGGCGGGTACGACTTCGAACTCGACATGCTGATGACCGCGTGCGAGCAGCGGGTGCCGCTGCTCCAGGTGCCCATCGAGACCGTATATCTGGACAACAACGCCTCATCCAGTTTCAATCCGTTCTGGGATTCCGTCAAAATCTACATGGTGTTTCTGCGGTTCAACCTGTCCGCCCTTCTCACTTTCGCGATCGACTACTTCGTGTTCGGGATAATGTTCGCGTTCAGTTCCAGTGTAGGACTCAGTATCGTCTTTGCGCGGCTGTGCGCCGGAGCCTTCAACTACATGGTCAACAGGGAGATCGTGTTCAGGTCGACGCGGCGTCATGTGGAGACGCTTGTACTGTATTCACTTACAGTTATTCTCATGGGCAGCATCGCCTACGTCTCCATTACGGCGCTTGCTGACGCCACCGGCGTAAGCGTATATGTAGCCAAGATATTCACGGAATGCGTGCTCTTCTTGTTCAGCTTCGTCATTCAGCGCGAATTCATATTCACGAAACAGTCGGAAGCCCAGGCCTCCCCTCGCGCGACGGACTGGGGCGCGTACTATGATGCCAGAAGCACGTTTTCCAGCATTACGTCTGCGGTGGCCTTTGCCAGTTTCAGGAAGGACATGGTGCGGTTTGCCCCGGAAATGAAACGTCTTGTCGAGTTGGGCGGGGCAAATTCGATCTTTTATGACCGTTTCAGAACGCACTTTCCGGAAGCTCATTTGTACCTTGTCGATAAGTGCCCACCGACGCAGGCATTTGCGGAGAAGATCGCGCCAGACAAGGGCACCAGCTACCTACTGGCGGATGTGCTTGCCGATGACCTGGCGCAGTACCGTGAGAGCGCCGACTGCGTCGTCAGTTTCGGCCTCATAGAGCACTTCGACGAGGAAGGCACTGCGACCCTGATCGCCAGGCATTTCTCGCTCGTGAAGCCGGGGGGGGTCGTGTACATCTCGTTTCCCACGCCTACCCGCCTGTACAAGGCCACGCGCTGGTTGCTCGAGTTTGTTGGCAAGTGGCCCTTTCATGACGAGCGTCCGTTGGGCTTTGACGAGGTTCTTCGGACTGCCGGGCAGTATGGAGCCGTCGTCAAGCAGGGGATGAGCTATCGCCTGGGGTTGACGCAGGGCATAGTGATTGTTCGCAAGCATGTGTAGTGCGGCGCGCGGCGAAAAGAAACTGAAAGGAACGTGTGCGGTACAGTCATGAGCGACAGTCGTGGGTGGAAGGACGTCATAGCCCTTGTGGTGGTCGTGGGGACGGTCTTTGCAATGTCGTACACCATCGGTGCCAACGCATGGTGGTATTCGAAAGAGGCGATCCATGACGATGCCTGTACGCTTGGGCACAGCTTCACCATGGGGCTCGACTTCGACCTCGACTACATGAACGAAGTGTCGCTGGGCAAATATGCCAAGGCATACAAGGGGACACCGCCTGTTCCTCCGGGTATCGGCGTTCTTTCCGCACCGTTCGTTGCCTTTTTTTCGATCTTCGACCGCCTTGCCGGGCACCCCGTCATACAGAACCATGCCCAGTATTTTGGCTCATGGGCGTTTTTCGGGGTGGGGTTGGCCTCGTCCTTGTATTTTTTGTTCGGGGCCTACCTGTATTATAGGGCGTTGCGAAGATTTATCGACATATCGCCGGCCTTCTCGTTCCTGCTGTGCACTGGAACGGGAATTCTTTATTATGTTCTGATGCGTCCGATGATGGCGCATTCCTTCGAATTCTTCAATTATGCGTTGGCGTTTTTCGCGTCGGTGGAATTGTACCGCGAGCAGGGGCGCAGGCAGTGGGTGTACGCCTTGCTTGCCGCCGTTGCGGTGACGTTGGCTTGGCTGACGCGGCTGCATGCCATTTTCCCGATACTGCTGCCCGTGGCGATAGTCCTCGGTTTCATGCTGACCATGCAGACATATGGCAGAAGGGTGTTTCTTTCCAAGGTGGGCATGTATGCCCTCTGTCTTGTGCCTTGCTTCACCCTGGCCCTTCTGTTGATGTACGGGATCTACGCCGGTCCTGCCCCGAAGCTTGAGGCGTACGGAAACATACATACCTACGTCCCCGTCTATACGACGTTTTTCAAGTTCGTTGGCGACGTGCTGGAACTTGTCGGCTCGCGCCTGCGGCTTGTGCCGATCATTCTGGCGGGCAACAGCTTTCCCCTGTGGTGCTTCATGCCCATTGTCTTTTTCGGCATTGGTGCGCTCTTCGTTCATGGTGCCCTTGCGATGCGCCGCCAAGGGCATCGTTCTCTGTGGGCGCTGTGGGTGCTGCTGGCCCTCGCATATATCATCGGCCCCGTGTCAGCCGTGTTGCTCTGGCGCATGCCGGGGTCGGCGTATGGATTCCGTTATCTGTACCCGCTCGTACCCTTGGGTTTTCTGGGGTTCGTGCTGTGGCGGTTGCGCATGGGAGATGCACCGGGCGTTGTAGCGCGTGTGCTCATGGCCGTGGTGCTGGTTGCATCCCTGTTCGGGACCATGGCCCCGGTTGCGTTCAATTCCAACCCCGTATGGGGGTACACTCAGTCGCCCATCAACGAGTTCGGCCTCAATGAGGGTGTGAGCGCCCGCGACAATTTTTACCGGACCATAGCCTGGCTCAGGCATCCAAGCTTTTTCAGGGTGAGCCTTGGGTATGGGCCCGGCTTCGTTTTTCTGCCCGACTCTTATCCAGGCCTTTCGTACAAGCTTTCCTTCATGCACCAGAATAGCTACAAGCAGATATACGTAATGTTTGCACTGTGGGGCAGCGTGACGGCGCTTTGGGGGGTGCATGCACTGCGCAGGCGGAGACCTGGAAGTATGGCGCGGGTATCCGCAGGAATGTTCCTGCCTGTCGCGGGTGCAATGGCGCTGCTGTGGCATGGCTGTTACGTGTATTACCAGCACCGCCCCGAGGCGGCGAGCGCACTGCTTGAGCAGGCGCGGTCACTCAAGGACGAGATAGCGGCTGGCGGAGTGGGCAGCGGGCCGTATGAGATCAGGGACGGCTTTGCGATCATAAAGACGGGCGAGAACAACGTGCAGTTTCTCTACAAGGCCAGCGGGGCAGACCATAAGCTCATTGTCCTCAACGCGCCCGACGCGGGCATGGTGTCGTTGTTTAATCCCGAGGAACGCGACCCGGTACGGCCGTGGTGGGCGTACGGATTCTGGACGCCGGGTGCCCAGTCGTGGTGATGCCGGGTGCTGGCGAGGTGTTGCATGATGGGTTCGACCATGGGGGACGCGTGAAGTCTGCTGCCGCTTCGAAAAGGGTTGCCTATCTGGATGCGCTCAAAGCAGTTGCGATATATTTCGTTGTGGTCATCCACGTCGTTGGGTTCAAGGTGGCCAGTTTTGACAATGGGGTGAGCTGGTTCGTCGCGCATTTCTTTTCCATGATGGCGCGCTTTGCCGTCCCCGTTTTCGTCATGTGCAGCGGGGCTGTTCTTCTTGGGCGCGCTGCGGAAACGGGCGAGGACGTACTTTGGTTTTACAAGCGATATCTTGTAAGGTATGTCGGCTATCTTTTTCTGGGACTGCTGGTTTCCAAGGCGCTTTCACTGTATTTGGGCATAGATGTTTTGTCGTTAAAGGGAATTGTCTACGAATTTAATGCGGGATTCGGTGCGGGCATGTGGTTCTTCTTCATGCTCATGGGACTTGTTCTCGTAGCGCCGTTGCTGCAATGCATAGTGAGGAACAGGTTTCTGACCAAACTGTTTCTTGCATTATGGTTTGTGTTTTGTATTGTTAATCCGCTATTTTCAGGAACGCTAGGTCTGTATCGTGTGTATATTGAAAATGCACTATATGGTTCGTTTTTTGTGGGATACTTCGTTCTTGGATATTTCCTTGCGACCATGGACAGGCAGCTGTCCGCGCGGGCACTTGCTAGTTGTGCATTCTTGGGATTGATGCTTGCCACAGTGGCCGGGTATGCCATGTCTCTGTGGCATGGCAAGCTTCATGAGTATTTTTATTACAGCAACAATCCTTTCGTTTTTGTGTACACTGTATCTATGTTTTTGCTCTTCAAGAATGTTTTTGCGGGAAAGGAAGCGGGAGGCGTGCTGCGTACGCTTTCCTCTGTCTCCGGGTATATCTATGTATTCCATATTTCCGTCATATCTCTCGTTCCCATAGGGTATAGCCAGAACATTCTGGTGCTTTTTTTTATAAGAGTACCGGCGATCGTGTTTATTTCCGTAGTGATCTCTTTACTCTATATGCGGTTCCTTCCGTTGATAGAACGATTCGTGTTGCTTCCTGTGCAGCGCATGGTGCAGGTTGCAGTTGGCCGGCTGTATGGGAAGCTGGAAAGCGCCGTGCAGCCGTACTGGATGGCGTTCAAGGCCTGGATGTTTTGCTGACCGTGGTGCGAGCAACTGTCCGGCATGGCTGCGATCCGGCTGGTACCGTAATCGCCACCCTTCGGAAGGCAATGCCTCCCATATCTCTTTCGTTGGCGTTGGCGGCTTGTGCCACGGGCGTTGCAATGTTCCCCGACGCGGGCCGCAGGCCCTCCAGGCAGATGACAAGGCCACCCGCAACGCGGTCACGGCGCCGCATATTCCGCTAGGCCAACGTCACCCCTTTTACCAGCCAGTCAATCGACCGCCCGGTCCGCAGCCCCGCATCTATGAGCCAGTCCGGCGGGACGCGCCCGTTCTTGCGGGCGTTGGAGATGGACGCCGCCGATACGTTCAGGAACAGCGCCAGTTCCCGGTCGGTGCGGGCCCCCGCCGCATCCTTCAGGCGTTCCAGCACCATGGGCGCCTGACGCAGCCCCACCTCTCCGGAAACGTCGCGCGCCACCACGTACACGCGCGGTTCGCCGTAGATGGTGTCGTTGTACACCAGTCGTGAATGCACCGTGGAATAGCTGCCCGACAGGTTGCGGATGCGGCATTCGAAGTGCTGCTCGCGGTGTTCGCGCATGGCCCGCAGCAGGGCCTGGCGCACGGCGGGCAAGTCGCCTTCGTGCAGCAGATCCAGCACCGGCCCCATGTCCAGGGTGTAGGCGTCGTAAGGCTCTTGCCGCCCGAAGATGGCCGGGGTCAGCGTCTGGCGTGACCGCCGCAGTATCCGTCCCTGGTCGTCGGTCACCACCACCACGTCGCCCTGATGGGTGTGCAGCTGTTCGATGAAGGCGTTTTCCTGCACCACCTTGGCGGAAATGTCCTGCGCAATGCCCAGCAATCCGATGACCTCCTGCCGGTTGTCGTCGAAGATGGGCCGCCGGATCACCCGGTACCATACGGATGGGTCCAGCAGGTGCGGCACCGCCGGGTGTTCCAGTTCCCGTTTTTCGTCGAACACCTTCAGTGCCGCCTCCACGGGGTAGCGGGCCAGTTCCGGCGGCAGGAAGTCGTATTCGGTGCGGCCCATCACTTCGTCGCGCGTGCGGCCATAGGCAGCCAGGTAGGCGTCATTGACGGCCGCGATGCGCAGGTCGCGCCCGCACACCCAGGCCAGGCCCGGCAGGGCGTCCACCACGCGCGAAAAGTCGCTGGCCAGCTTGGACGAGAAGGCGAACGGACGCTCCTGAAAGTAGCCGCTGTAGGCCACCATGCGGCCCGCCGCATCGCGGATGGATTCCGCCGTGTACCACAAGGTCAGGGGCGATCCGTCCTTGCGGCGCAAGGTCACCTCGCCGTTTTCCACTTCCGTCCGCTTGATGAGTTGGCTGACGATGCGCTTGCGCGCCGTGGAGGTGAAGTAGAACTCCCGCGCGGACCGGCCCACCAGTTCGTCCTGCGTATATCCGCAGATGGCGCACAGTGCGGGGCTGACTGCCTGAATCACCCCGTTCGGCAGGATGGTGAAGCCCATCTCCTGCCCCCCCTCGGTGGTGCGCAGCCGCCCCCAGGCCAGGTGGACGATGCGGGGCGGGGCGACGGCCTGGGCGCTGCCGTCAGCGATTTTGCCAGCGCCTTTACTCCTGTCGTTTTCCGAGTCCGTGTCAGCGTCCGTGACCACGGCGGTGCCCGCGATTCCGCCCGCGCCCTCAGCCATGCCCCTCCCTGCGCCCTTCGCCACGTCCGGGGCCACCCCCCTTCCGCCGCGGGTATCCCTGCCCTCGTCTCCGTCTTCATCCTTCCTCGTGCCGGGTACGGGCACTGCCACGCAGGTCCAGCTTATCTGTCGGATGCCCGCGCCATCGGGCAGGGTGATGCGGGTGCGGCTTTCGCGCACCGGCGCGCCGCCTTGGGGCGCCGGGGGCACCTCTTCGTGCCGCCATCCGTGGGCGGGCGTCGGGCCGACCGGCGCGGACATGTCCGGGGTTTCCCGTTGCGTTTCCGTGCCCGGCCCCGCATCCCTTCCCGCCCCGCACAACAGCCGGGCGGGCTTGTTGGCGTACAGCACCGCGCCATCGTCATCCAGCAGAAGAGCGGGATCGTCCAAGGCATCCAGTCGGGGGGCATAGAACGCGACAAGATCATTGTGGGTCATGGGTTCACCACGGTTGAACTGCCCGTCCGGCAATTCATGAAATATGAATAAAAAATTTGTTGATGTTCATTGACGCTGTACTCCTGCCTGCTACACTCCCGGCGTCCTGTCAATGTTCGGCGGGCATATTCTGCAAGTACGGGAAGTTGTCATGCGAAAGCCGTTGTTCCTGCTGTGTCTGGTTCTTGTTCCGCTGCTGCTGCCGCTGCATGCGCACGCCTCCGGCTATGCCGTCTATGAATGGAGTGCCCGCGGCACCGCGTTGGGCGGTGCCATGGTGGCCCGAGACGCCGACCCCTCGTCCGTGGCCTACAACCCCGCCAACATCACCGATCTGCCGGGGGCGCAGGTGCAGGTGGGCGCCACGGCCATCAAGCCCAACGCCAACATGGACTTCAAGAGTCCGACCGTGCAGGACCGCGAGTTTTCGGATTCCATCTGGGGTCTGCCCACCGCCTATTACACGCAGCAGTTGAACGACCACTACTGGTTCGGCTTCGGCATCTTTTCCCGCGTGGGGCTGGGCACCGATTACGCCGGCGGGGATAACTGGGCCGGGCGCTACAACTGTTCGTATGCGGGCATCCAGTCGCTTACCTTCAACCCCAACCTGGCCATGAAGTTTTCCGACAAGTTCTCCATGGCCGTGGGGGTGGAGGCCACGTACCTGCGCTTCATGTACCAGTCCACGCTGCAACCGCCGGTGAACGTGGAGCAGGATATCGATGCCGACGGATGGGCTTACGGCCTCAACGCCGGGGCGCGCTACAAGCCGTACGACTGGCTGGCCTTCGGCCTGGCCTGGCGCAGCCAGATCGACCTGAAGGTGGATGGGAACGTGGACTTTTCGCAGAAGGGGGCGGTTCCCGCGCCCGCCAGCGGGGGCATTTCCGGCACCGAACCCCTGCCCGAATCGATCACCTTCGGCGTGATGGTCAAGCCGGTGGACCGCCTGAGCCTTGAGGCCGACGTGGTATGGACCCGCTGGAGCGCCTACGAGGCCCTGACCATGAACTACGACCCGCCCCTGATGGGCGCGTACCCCACGGTCAGCAAGAAAAAGGACTGGAACGACACCTGGCGCTTCCAGTTCGGCGCGGAATACGCCCTGACCGACAGCGTGGACCTGCGCGCGGGCTACGTCTACGACCAGAGCCCCGTCAACGGCACCTACGAGGACTTCGCCGTGCCCTGCTCCGACCGCCAGATCGTCACCGTGGGTGCGGGGTGGAAGGTGGACCAGAACTGGGTGGTGGACGTGTTCTACGGCTACCTGTGGATGACCGACCGCCACTACGAAGCCCGCCCGTCGGACTACATCTACGACGAAGTGGAACGCGAGGATGCCCACGCCCACATGGCGGGGCTCAGCGTGACGTACAAATTCTAGCCGCCAAATCAGTTCCGGAGGTTGCTCCGGCTTCTCGCGAATCCGCGAACAGCTTCTGGTTCTCCCCAGCCGCCCGCCGTTCCCTCCGGCGGGCGGTTTCAGTTTCTGGGCCAGCCCACGGTCTGGCTGATGATGATGCGCCGGTCGGCGGGCAGGCGCAGGGCGGCATGCAGGGCCGTCTCGTCGTAGCTGGCGCGCACCACGTTGCCGAGCCCGGCTGACGCGCAGAACAATCCCGCTCCCTGGTACATGGATCCTGCATGCATGGCGGCGTACACCGGGTCTTCCGCCGCGGAGGCCGTATAGACCAGGGTAAGCGGGGCCGTGGCCACGAACGACTGGCGGGCCAGCAGGGGGCGCAGGTCGTCATCGGCGGCGGGCTCCAGGGCGTGCGCCGTGCCGTCGTAGCGCCAGGCCCCGTCGGCGCGCACCACGTACACGTCCATGCCCTGGCGATTCCTGGCCGTGGGCACGGTGCGCCGCCCGTCGGGCCGGTTGACGCCCCACGCGGCCCACAAAAGGTTGCCCAGCACCTGGTCCGGGATGGCGTCCTCGCGGAAGGATCGGGTAGATGCGCGCGCCGCCAGTGCCTGCATCAGCGTTTTGTTCCCCGCGCCGCCCGCCGCGCCGGAAATGTCCGGCGGCGGCAGGGGCACCACGCCTCGTGCGGCGCGGGCCTCGCCGGTATGCAGCGGACGCAGGGTCCGGTGTGCCAGCCCCGTCAGCCCTTCTTCGAGTGCTCCGGCAGACCGTCCGGTCGGGGAAGGCAGCCCGGTAACGACCAGCGTGCCGCCCAGCAGGGTCAGCGCGGCCAGTACGGCGCGCCGCGTCATGCGAGCGCCAGTGGTGATCATGTGTGGCATGGTGAACCTCCGTGTGTGTCCCTGGTGGGAGGGGGATGGTTTTCCCCACTGGTGCACCGTGGCGCCATGCGCCGTCCGCGTCAAGGAAAGCTCCTGGCAAAGGGGCCCGGCCCGCCACCAGGACGTGCACTGCCCGGATGGCAACCGGACGGCAACCGGATGGCAACCGGATGGCAACCGGCCGTGGCCGTCAGATGGTGGCCACTGTTGGCAGCGATGGGGCAGCGTGCGCCCGAACGGTCCGAATTCCCCGGTTTGTACTGCCGGTTTTCGTCCTTTGCAGTGGATGCTTGCGACGTAGTGTGTATCAACTGCATGCTGCCAATAATCTAATATCGAATAACAACGCTTTTTGCGATTCTGAGATTCGAAAATGTCCCCCCTGCAAACACGGGATTTTTTCGAACGGGCAGGCCCGTCGCGTGGCAATGCCCATCTGGAGCCTTCACAACATGCCGCATGCTGCGCAAGGAGCACTGTCCATGAAGCTGTCTGTCAAACTTACCGGGGCGTTCGGTACGCTTCTGGTGCTGATGCTTGTGCTTGGACTGTATAGCAACAGCATGTTCGGAAGCATCATGGTGGATGTCCATGATGTGACCCGAAACTGGTTGCCCAGCATCAAGGTGTTGGGCGATGTGCGGGCAGCATTGAACTCGGTGCGCCGCGCGGAGTTGCAGCACATCATTTCGGACACCGCCGCAGCCATGGACGACGAGGAACGCGTCATGGAAAAGGCCCGTGCCGACTTTGCCGACAAGACGCGCAAGTACGAACAGCTCATTTCCAGCGATGAAGAGCGGCGCATCTACACGAAAATGAAGGCGGATGCCGACGCCTACCTTGCCGTGTTGCCACAGATCATTTCCTTGTCGCGGGCCATGAAGACGGAGGAAGCCCGCGCGGCATCCGTGGGCAAGGCCCGGCCAGTGTTCCGCTCGACCCTGCAAGGGATGACGGAACTGGTGGAACTGAACGACAAGGGGGCCTCGGACTCGGGGCGCCAGGTTGAGGATGAGGTCGCCACCTCCCGCATGGTCAACCTGGTGCTGATGCTGGTTTCGTTGGGCCTCGGCATTGCCGCCACGTTGTACATCATCCGCTCCACCTTGGCCCAGTTGGGTGAAGACCCCGGCTACCTGTACGATGTCTCGCGCCAGATCGCGGCGGGCAATCTTGCGGTGCAGTTCCGGTCCAGCAAGTACAAGGGGGTGTACGACGCCATGCAGCAGATGGTGGGCACCCTCAAGTCCAAGATCGCCGAGGCGGAGGACAAGAGCCGCCAGGCCGCCGCCAAGGAGCAGGAGGCCCTGACCGCCATGCGCGAGGCCGAAGAGGCACGCCGCCAGGCCGAAAGTGCCAGGCGCGAGGGCATGTTGCAGGCCGCGCAAAAGCTGGAAGGCGTGGTGGAAGTGGTGTCTTCCGCCTCGGAGGAACTGTCCGCCCAGATCGAGCAGTCGGACCGGGGTACCGAGGAGCAGTCGCGCCGGGTGGCGGAAACCGCCACGGCCATGGAAGAAATGAACGCCAGCGTGCTCGAGGTGGCCCGCAACGCGGGCGGTGCGGCGGACGTTTCGGAAAATGCCCGCCGCATGGCCGACGAGGGATCGGTCATCGTCGGCCAGGTGGTGGAGGGCATCGGTCAGGTGCAGCAGCAGTCACTGGCACTGAAGCGCGACATGGAGGAACTGGGGCGTCAGGCGGAATCCATAGGTCAGATCATGAACGTGATCAGCGACATAGCAGACCAGACCAATTTGCTGGCGCTGAACGCCGCCATCGAGGCGGCCCGCGCCGGTGACGCCGGGCGCGGCTTTGCCGTGGTGGCCGACGAGGTGCGCAAACTGGCGGAAAAGACCATGCACGCCACCCAGGAGGTAGGCGCGGCGGTGCGCGGCATCCAGCAGGGCACGCGCACCAACATGGAGCATGTGGACCGTTCCGTGGGTACCATCGAGGACGCCACCGACCTTGCCCGCCGCTCGGGGGAATCGCTGCGCGAGATCGTGCGCTTCGTCGATGCGGCCGCCGACCAGGTGCGCGGCATCGCCACCGCGTCGGAGCAGCAGTCCGCCGCCAGCGAGGAAATCAACCGTGCCGTGGAGCAGGTAAGCGCCATTTCGACAGAAACGGCCCAGGCCATGCGCGAGGCGGCCACCGCCGTGAATGAACTGGCCAACCAGTCGCAGGTGCTCAAGCGCCTGGTGGAGGAACTGAAGCAGGGGTAGCCGCGCCCGCACCAGCGCGCCGAAGCGCGCGGTCCGCCCCGCTGGCGTGCCGCGCGTTTTTTTTGTCTGGTGCTGGTGGTTGCGCCATTATAGAGGAAGGCCGCACGGCAACGTTGACGCGTAACGGCAATTGCCCTACTACGAGTCCACATTTCCTGTGCTATTTTTCACAAAAAGGCGGATTCACGCAAGAGGGGAACTAGCCTGTTTTCGGGGAGATTCATGATTCGCGTCCGATCGATCTGTATCCTGTGTTGCGTGGCCGCCCTCGCGGGGGTGATGGCGGCCGTGGTGCCCATGCACGCTCGGGCGGCCTCGTCCTACGTGGGCAGCGCCGCATGCCAGCCTTGCCACGCCGGGGAATACGAGAAATTCCAGAAGTATTCCAAGAAGGCCAAGTCGTGGAAGAGCGTGGCCACCATGGCCCCCAAGCTGACGCCGGAAGAACTGCGCGGCTGCTACGAATGCCACGTGACCGGGTACGGCAAGGGCGGCTTTGTGGACTACGCCGCCACGCCGCAATTTGCCGACGTGGGCTGCGAAACCTGCCACGGCCCCGGCGCGGCCCACGCCGATTCGGGTGATCCGTCACTGATCGGCAAGCCCACCATGGCCACCTGCGAAGGCTGCCACAACGCAAGCCGGGTGCGTTCGTTCGGCTTCAAACCCTTGCTGCACAGCGGCGCGCACTAGGGAGGCACCATGGGGGGGACCCTCGCGCGGTCGCTCAGCCTGCGCACTTCGCTTCTGGTGACGGTCATTGCCGTCAGCGTGTTCGCGGTCATCATCGGCACCGGGGCGTGGCGCCAGCGCCACGCGGCCCTGGAAGAACTGGAGGCCGTGGTCAGCCGCGAGTCGGGCATGATCAAGACGGCCATCGACCGGCCCATGCTGCTGGGCAACGACGCGGGCACCCGCGCCGAATTCGCCGAACTGGCGAGCCACTATGCGGACACCACGGTGCATCTGGCCAGCTTCAACGGCAATATCACCTATTCCACCCGGCCAGAGGCGGAACGGCGCGACCTGGCCGAAGTGCTGACCGACCCCGGCCTGGGGGGGCCCGCCCCGCGGGGGACGGCCGCGCCCTGGCCTATGTGCTCCCCGCCCCGGGCCTGCGCTACCGCCCGGGTCGCGCCCGACGCGAGGCACTGGAAGCGTCGCTGTTGTTCGAGCGGGACGGGCGGTCGATGTTCGCGCATGTCGTCGGCATCCGCAACGAACCCTCGTGCCACCATTGCCATGGCGCGTCGCAGCCGTTGCTGGGGCAGCTGGTGGTGATGCAGGACGTCACGCCCATCCTGGCCGGGGTGAACGGGCGCATCCTGGAAAGCGCGGGCATCTCGGCGGCGGGGCTGGTGGCCTTGCTGGCCGGGGTCATCCTGTTCATCCGCCGGGCCATCGTGGACCGGGTGCAGCGCATCACCGAAGCCAGCACGGCCATTGCCGGGGGCGACCTGAACGCCGATCTGGCCGTGAGCGGTCATGACGAACTGGCGCGCCTGGCCGCCAACCTGCACGGCATGGTGGGCGGGCTGAAGAAGGAACTGGGCTTTTCCAAGGGCATCCTGAGCGGCATGACACTGCCCTTTCTGGTGGCGGACACGGACGGCCGCGTCAGCTACTGCAACGCGGCACTGCTGCGCATGCTGGGGCTGGACGGCACGCCGGAGTCCCTGGCGGGCAAGACCGTGGGCGACCTGATGTTCAGCGAGCCGCAGCGCGTCACCGTGACCGACCGCGTGCTGCGCGAACGCACCGCGCACACCGGTCAGCGGGTCACCCTGGACAGTCGCAAGGGCGGGCAGGTGCACGTGGTGGTGGATTCGGCGCCGTTGCTGGACCTGGACGGCAACCTCATCGGTGCCTTCAGCGTGTACACCGACGTTACCGAAATGCAGCGCCAGCAGGCCCGCATAGAAGAACAGCACGCCCGCATCGCCCGCGCGGCGGAGGCGGCGCGGCAGGTTTCCGCGCGGGTGTCCTCCGCATCGGGCGAACTGTCGGAGCAGGTGGAAGAGGCCAGCAGCGGCGCCGACGAGCAGCGCGGGCTGGCCGTGGAAAGCGCCTCCGCCATGGAGCAGATGAACGCCTCCGTCATGGAGGTGGCCAGCAATGCCGGTTCCGCCGCCGATCTGGCCGGTACCGCCCACGAACAGGCCCGGCAGGGCTCTGCCGTGGTGGAAGAGGCCGTGGCGTGCATCAACCGCGTGGCCGAGCAGGCCCGCGTGCTGGAACACGACATGGGCGAGCTGGGCACCCAGGCAGAGGGCGTGGGGCGCATCATCGGTGTCATCGAGGACATCGCGGACCAGACCAACCTGCTGGCCCTGAATGCGGCCATCGAGGCGGCCCGCGCCGGTGACGCCGGACGCGGATTCGCCGTGGTGGCCGACGAGGTACGCAAGCTGGCCGAAAAGACCATGCAGGCCACGCGCGAGGTGGTGGGCTTCGTGGAGGCCATCCGCGCCGGCGTGGCCCGCAGCCGCTCGGCCACCGACGAGGCCGTGCGGCTGGTGGGGCAGTCCACCGGGCTGGCCGGGCGCAGCGGCGAGGCGTTGCTGGCCATCGTGGGCACCGTGGACCGCACGGCGGACCAGGTGCGGGCCATCGCCACGGCGGCGGAACAGCAGTCCGCCGCCAGCGAGCAGATTACCCGCGCGGTGGACCGCATCAGCACCATTTCCGGCCATACGGCCGATTCCATGCGTCATTCCGCAGGTGCCGTGAGCGACCTTGCCCGGCTGGCGCAGGAGTTGGATGCGATTATCGACGACATGCGCTGACGCCCGAAGGGCGGAACAGAAAGATGTCATTGGGGCCGCCGGAGCAATCTGGCGGCCCCATCGTTTTGGCGCAGGGAAGGGAGAAGCGTGATGGCGTGGGATTGGCCCGGCTACTCGGTGAAGCCGGGCGGCAGACCGCTGGATGGCGGCGCGCCTTCTGTGTCGGGCGACAGCGGCTGGGTGCCGTCGGTGTCCGGGTACGGCACGGCGTCCGTGGGGACCGGGGTGCCAGCAGGGTCTGCGGAGTTCGGGACGTGCGCCTCGCCGGGCTTTTTGGGCGTGAATACCAGCCGCAGGCCGCGTGCCTCCGCCGCCGCGCGCATGCTGCCGCTGGCGATGCGCAGTGCGTCGCGCGGGCGGACGATGATGGCCTTCTGACCGGTGGCCTGCACCGTTTCCGGGCAGTGCTTTTCGCAAAAGCCGCATCCGGCGCAGCGGGCCGGGTCCACGTGGGGCACGCCCACGGTGTAGCCGGGTTCCGGCTTCAGGGCGATGGCGTCGTAGGGGCACACCTCGTCGCAGACCAGGCAGCGCTTCTTCTTGGCCCAGGCCAGGCAGTGGTCGCGCAGCACCTCTGCCGTGCCGATCTTGGCGAAGGTGCGCTCGTCGGCCAGCCGCCGGATGGCCGTGGTGGGGCAGGCGCGGGCGCAGGCGTGGCAGGCCGGGTCGCAGAAACCGCGCGCCGGGGTGACCACCGGGCTGAACATGCCCAGCGCGCCGCTGGCCAGCCATGCGGGTTGCAGGGTGTTGGTGGGGCAGGCGGCGGCGCACAGCCCGCAGCGCACGCAACGGGCCAGAAAGTCTGGCTCCGGCAGGGCGCCCGGCGGGCGCAGCACCCCTTCCGGCCTGCCCATCGCCGGGGCGGCGTGACCCAGCGCGGCGGCGCAGGTGCCCACGGCCAGACCCGCCAGCAACGCGCGGCGTTGCGACCGGGCATGGGGCGGCAGTTCCGCCGATGCAGCCGGTACATCTGGTGCGCATGCGTCGGGAGCGCTCCGGAGGGTGAAGCGCACCGCGTCCACGGGGCAGACAGCGGCGCAGCGCAGGCATTTCAGGCATTCGGCGTGGTCCGTTGCGCGCGGGGCCTCGGATGGGATGGCCCCGGCGGGACACTGCCGCACGCAGGCGCCGCAGGCGGTGCAGACATGCTCCACCCGCCGCCGCCACGGGGCCGCGCGGCCCGCAAGGCCCATGGCCGCCCCGGCAGGGCAGAGCATGCGGCACCACAGGCGCGGGGCGATCACCCCTCCCGCCAGCACCAGCGCGAAAAACCCGATGATGTATCCGGTGGCCGCGTAACCGGGTACGGCCACTTCCGCGAAGGCCAGACTGGTGGCCCCCATCTGGCGGGCCACCGGCGCGGCCAGCGAAAGCGCCCCTTCGGCCAGCCGGGCCACGGGCGGCCAGGCCGCCAGCGCCCAGAACCGCGCGGCCAGGGGCAGCGGCGCGGCCCAGAACACCAGGTCCAGCCCGGCCAGTGCCGCCGCCAGCACCCCGGCCAGCACCGCGTACTTGGGCAGGCGCGGCACGGCGGAGGGGCACGCGGCGCCATTCCGACCGGGTTCGCGCCCCGCGGATTTGCGTCGCCTCCGGCCCCTTGCCAGACGGCGCCATACGGCGTCACCGGCGTCCACCATGGCCCCGAACGGGCACACCCAGCCGCAGAACGCCCGGCCCAGCAGCAGGGACAGGGCCAGCACCACCAGCCCCGGCACCGTCGCGCCGATGACGGCGCGCTCCGCGATGCTGGCGGCCAGGGCCACGGACGGGTCCAGCCGTACCACCAAGTCGCGGGTCAGGATTGCGTTGCCGGGCAGGGCCTGTCCGGCGCCCCACGCCAGCAGCACGAAGGCCGCGAGGCACAGCCAGCGGCTGGCCAGCCGCGCGCGTTGGCGGTTCATGCCATGCGGCTCCGGCCTACAGGGTGACCCGCGTGACGGTGCGCGCGGCAAGATCCATGGAACCCAGGCCCCGTTCGTGGGCCAGCCGGATGTGGCTGACCTGCCGCGCGGCAAAGCGCCGTCCGTACCATTCGAACGATTCCACGGCGCAGGCGTCGGCGGCCACCGGGTCGGCGGAGGCGATCACCGTGTTCTCCTGCATGACCTTGCCGGGTCCGCCGGGTCCGCCTGTGGTCAGCACGTAGGTGCCGTCGATGACCGTGAGCGCGGCGCGCAGCCGGGTGTTCAGGTCCACGATGGCGGTGTCGAGGTCGTAGCGCGAATGCATCACCCCGCGCTGGCGGATCAGGCCCATCATGCCCTTGAGCCCCAGCGAGACGCCGGTGGAGCTGTGTGACTTGGCCGTGGGCGCGGCGATAAGCACGTCGGCGTCCAGCGCGTCACGCAAAAAGGTGTTGGCGGTCATCTGCTGCGCGCCGTCGATGTCCAGTTCACGGTAGAAACGTTCCGCCGTGGGGGCCTGCACGATGTCGCCGAATTCGGCGCAGGCGGCCCGAATGCCCGAACGCTCGATGCACTGTTCCGCCGGGGCCAGCGGGTTGTCCAGCACCAGCACCGAGGCGGCGCCCGCGTCGCGGCACATGCGCACCAGCGCGGCCACCACCTCGGGGTGGGTGTTGGTGCCCAGGCTGGCGGCGGAGGCAAAGGACATGTTGGGCTTGATGACCACCTTCTGCCCGGTCTTCACGAAGCGGCCCATGCCGCCCAGCATGCCCACGCAGGCATGGGTGGCGGCGGCGGGAGCGCCCTTGACCACGGCAATGTCCGGCTCCGCGCTGGCGGCCAGCGCCTCGTCCGGCCCCGACGACAGGAAGGAAAGGGGCGAAAGCGCGGACGGCATGGCGGGCAGGCCTGCCCCGGCGGCCAGCCACAACGCGCCGGATAACTGCCATTTCAGAAAGTCCCTGCGGCGCATGATGCCTCCTTGCGCCGGGCGGCGCGGCTGCGGGCGGGGTGGGGGGATGCCTCGGGCGCGGTGCCCGGTGCGGGAGCGCGAAGATGGACAACGGGTGCGAGACTGTTCGGAACGGGCGGAAGGTCAAGAGACGGAACGCGGATGGTCCGAAAGGGCTGCAAGGTCCGGAAGGCCGCACACCTTGCGTTGCATGTACCACCCTTGGCTGACCGGGGGCAATGGCCGACGGCGGACTGGTGCATGACGGTTGCGCGTCGGGCGGGGGGGGCGCCGGGGGACGGCTGGCGGTGCCCGCACAGGTACTGCCTGCCGCCATAACGCAACACGCCCCCGGTAAAGGGGGCGCGTGCGGGAGGAAGTAGGCGTTACGGCGGTGGGCGGTGCGCTTGCGAATCGCATCGCGGGTCGCGGAGCTCGAAGACCGGCTATCTGCCCGGAGTCAGGCCGGGCATGGCGTCGGAGGTCAGGCCCGGCGCACGGGATTGGCCGGTGGCGGGCGCGGACATGGTACCGTACATCATGTGCTGGCCGCCGTTCTGCGTGATGTGCTGGCCGTTGCCCATCATGTGGCCGCCGTTCTGCATCATCTGGCCCATGTTCGTGCCCATGCCGGCGGCCATGGCCGAGTGGCGGCCCTGCATGGTCGCGGAGCTGGCGCAGGACTGCATGCCCATGGAGGTGGCGGGAACGTTCTGCGCGGCCAGTGCGGCTCCGGCGGTAATGGCCACCAGGGCCAGTGCGGCGGGAAGGATGCGGGTAATCTTCATGATGAACTCCTGTGGATGATTTCCGTTGCCGGATGATGCTTTCTTTAAGGCAAACGGCGTGCCAATGGAGTAATCATATGGAATTGATGGTGTTGTGCTGTTGCGGTGTGCGGGTGTGCTGTTTCGGCGGATAATTTTTGGGCAGTCCGTTGTTGTTTGCCTGTCCAGCATTGGGACAGCTGTATGGATTTTGGACAGTAGCCCGAAGAAGGGACGTGACGGAGTCATTGTGCGGGGCCATTGCAATGGCAGGAGCATTGAGGAAGCAATGGCAGTGGGGCATGCAGGCGCACACGAGGCGACCACACAACGCAACGCGCCCCCGGTGAAGGGGGCGCGTACGCCGCGAGGCGGAACCGTAGGACCGGCGAGGAGGAGGTGTCGGCCCCACGGGGGAATCCTTGTGTCTGCCGTGGGAAGGCTGGCGGCCCCATATGCCCGGTTGCATTGTCCGGGGCCGCGTCTTGTTGTCCTAGCTGTGGCGGACCGGCGCCTTGCCGTCCATGCCCGGCATCACGTGCCCGGCCCCGCCCGGCTTGGCGTCCATGTTGCCCATGTTGCCCATGTTGCCCATGTTGCCGTGCCCGTCCTTCATCATCTGGCAGCAGCCGCAGCCCTGCATGGGGGCGGGCTGGGCATCACCGGGGGCCTTGTCCGCAGGGGCAGAGGCCGCCGGGGGCGTGGCGTGGGTATCGTGGCCGCCGGTGGTGCCCGCCGCCAAGGCCGAGCCCGCGGTGATGGCCAGGACGGCAAGGGCGGCAAGCGCGGCGGGGAGAATGCGGGTGATCTTCATGAACTGCTCCTGCATGTGGTTTCCGTTTCCGGGTGTGTGCTGCACATAACGCAAGGGGCGTGCCATGACGCGCGCGGCAGGGGCATGGGGCCGCAAGGCGGTGCTGCGCGCGGCGCGGCGCCTGTTGCGTCCGCCGTGGCACGGTCAACGGTCACCAACACGGTGTATGATTTCTGGACGGTTTGTTGTGCAGGATGTGCAAATTGGACTGCAACTGTCCGATTTTTGGACAGTGCGCCGGGCAAGCGCGCGGCGCCGTGCTCGGCAACCCGCCCCCCCACTGCGCGCGCTTGACCTGCCCGGGGGCACGTCCGCTCCGCGTGCATGCTCCTCGCGCATGCGCCCGCCCCGCTCGTGCCCCGCTCGTGTCCTGTTGCGCTCCATCGACGTCGCCCCGGCGGGCCCTGCTCCAGCCCTGTTCCAGTCCTGACGCCGCCCGCACCGTGCGTTGCGGGGCGGTTGGACTTCCGGCCACGAATGCAGTATGAAAACCGATTCGAATGGTACGGCGACGCGCGCCGGGCCGAGGCGCCACCCCGTGGCCGGTCGGCGCGCACGGCATCATCGGCGCCCGTACCACCCCATGCCGCACACATTTCAGGAGGCGCGCCGCCGCAGGGCGGCACCCACGCTATGCCCAGACAGGAACACATTCGCAATTTCAGCATCATCGCGCATATCGACCATGGCAAATCCACCCTGGCCGACCGTATCCTTGAGGTTACCGGACTGGTCAGCGACCGCGAAAAGCGCGACCAGTACCTGGACCGCATGGATCTGGAGCGCGAGCGCGGCATCACCATCAAGGCCCAGTCGGTGCGCATTCCGTACACGGCCAAGGATGGCCGCAAGTACGTGCTGAACCTCATCGACACGCCCGGCCACGTGGACTTCAACTACGAGGTCTCGCGCTCGCTTGCCGCGTGCGAAGGGGCGCTGCTGGTGGTGGACGCCTCGCAGGGCGTGGAAGCCCAGACCCTGGCCAACGTGTACCTGGCGCTGGACCACAACCTGGAAGTCATCCCGGTCCTGAACAAGGTGGACCTGCCCAGCGCCGACGCCGACCGCGTGAAGCACGAGATCGAGGAAAGCATCGGCCTCGACTGCTCCGACGCCGTGGCCGTCAGCGCCAAGACCGGCCTGAACGTGGACAAGGTGCTGGAAGCCATCGTCGCGCGCCTGCCCGCGCCCGAAGGCAACCTGAACGCCCCGCTGAAGGCCCTGATCTTCGATTCCTGGTATGATTCGTACCAGGGCGTGGTGGTGCTGTTCCGCATCGTGGACGGCGTGCTGCGCAAGGGCGACCGCATCAAGCTGTTCGCCACCGAACGCAGCTACGAAGTGATCCGCCTTGGCGTGTTCTCGCCCGAAATCGTGGACATGACCGAGCTTGGCGCGGGCGAAGTGGGCTTTCTGTGCGCCAACATCAAGGAACTGGGCGACGCCAAGGTGGGCGACACCATCACCCATGTGGACCGCCCCGCCGAAATACCCGTGGAAGGCTTCAAGGAAGTGCAGCCCATGGTGTTCTGCGGGCTGTACCCCACCGATTCCGCCGACTACGAGCAGCTCAAGTACGCGCTGGAAAAGTTGCAACTCAACGACGCCGCCTTCTCGTACGAGCCGGAAACCTCGCAGGCGCTCGGCTTTGGCTACCGCTGCGGGTTCCTTGGCCTGTTGCACATGGAGATCATCCAGGAGCGGCTGGAGCGCGAATTTCAGGTGGAGCTCATCGCCACCGCCCCCTCGGTGATCTACAAGATCGATACCGTGGACGGGAAGAAGAACGACATCGACAACCCCTCCAAGCTCCCCGACCCCACCAAGATCGCCGCGCTGTACGAACCCTACGTGCGCATGGACATCCACGTGCCCAACGACTACGTGGGCAACGTGCTGAAGCTGTGCGAGGAAAAGCGCGGCATCCAGAAGAACATGGGGTACATCGCCTCCAACCGCGTGGTGATTACCTACGAACTGCCCTTCGCCGAAATCGTGTTCGATTTCTTCGACCGGCTGAAGTCGGGCACCAAGGGCTACGCCTCGATGGACTACGAGTTCATCGACTACCGGCAGTCGGCCCTGGTGAAGCTGGACATCCTGATCAACGCCGAGGCCGTGGACGCGCTGGCCGTCATCGTGCACCGCGACAAGGCCTACCACTATGGTCGCGCGCTGGCGCTGAAGCTGAAGCGCACCATCCCGCGCCAGATGTTCGAGGTGGCCATTCAGGCGGCCATCGGGCAGAAGATCATTGCCCGCGAATCCATTTCCGCGTTGCGCAAGAACGTGACCGCCAAGTGCTACGGCGGCGACATTACCCGCAAGCGCAAGCTTTTGGAAAAGCAGAAGGAAGGCAAGAAGCGCATGAAGCGCATGGGCAACGTGGAGTTGCCGCAGGAGGCCTTCCTCGCCGCCCTTCAGGTGGGCGACGAGTAGCGGCGCGCACGGGCGGCAATTACGGCGTCAAACGTCGTTGCCGCTCGGGTCACGTACCAAAGAGTACGCTCCCTTCGCGGACGCCGACGTTTTCCTTGTTCTTGCCGCTCGTGCGCACCGCTACGGGCGCGTGCGTTGAGTGAAGACGTATGCGAGGCCCTTGCCGCTCCTGCCGCGAGATTATCGGGAGACAGCAGTCTGTCTGGCCGACCGTGGAGCATCGCTACGGGCGGGCGTATTGAGTGAAAAAGTGTGTCAGGCCTTGCCTGCCCTGTCGTGAAAAGGCGACGGTGCGGGCAGGGAATGAGCCCCGCGTGGCGCCTGTGCGCGTCAGCGGTTTGAAAAGAGAATGACGTGAACAATGCCGGGCGGCAGGTGCAGCATGCGCCGCAGCCCGGCGGTTTCAGCGCGCCGTCCCCCGGTATTCCCCACAATGCGGGGCGCGGCGCAGGGCATGCCCCTGCGGCCACCGCACCAGCTGTGGCGCGCACCGGCCCCGCCTTGGGCGTCAGCCTTTGGCGGGTTTTCGATGAACCGCAAATCCCCGTCCCCGCGCACCAGCGCGACAGGACGCGGAGGCACCCGCATGCAACAGAAAAGCCTGCTGTTGGAATACGTGGAGGCACTTGTCGTCGCCTTTGCGCTGGCCATGCTCATCCGCACCTTCGTGGTGCAGGCGTACAAGATTCCTTCCGGTTCCATGCTGGAAACCCTGCAGATCGGCGACCACCTGCTGGTCAACAAGTTCAGCTACGGGGTCAAGCTGCCCTTCACCCACAAGGTGGTGGTGCCCGTGGGCGACCCGCAGCGCGGCGACATCATCGTGTTCGAGTACCCCGGCGATCCGTCCATCGACTACATCAAGCGCATCGTGGGGCAGCCCGGCGACGTGATAGAAGTGCGCAACAAGCAGCTGTACCGCAACGGCGAAGCCGTGCAGGAAGCGTACATCCGCCATTCGCAGCCCGGCATCGTCATGCCCGTGCGCGACAACTTCGGCCCTGTCACCGTGCCCGAGGGGCACTACTTCGCCATGGGCGACAACCGGGACGATTCGCAGGATTCCCGCTTCTGGGGCTTTGTCCCGCGCGCGGCCATCCGGGGCAAGGCCTGGGTCATCTACTGGTCGTGGGAAGGCTTGGGCAACGTGCGCTGGGACCGCATCGGCACGGTTCTGCACTAGCCGGTACGGCCCTTGTTGCCGCTGGCGGCAGGGCGGAACGCCTGCTGTCCACTCTATCGATTCCGTATTCGCTCCCTATCCGTCCCGTCCCGCGCGTCGTTGCGGGGCGGGACGTTTTGCTTTAGTGGTTGTGCGGTATCGCAGGACGCATGCAATGGCCTTGCGGCGCACCCGGCTGCGGGCCCACCGCGCCCCCGCTGCACCTGTCGCTCCTGCCGCGCCCCTGTCGCGTTCTATCGAGCCTGTCGTTTCCGCTTCGCCCGCTCCTCACTCTTTCCGCGCAGGGGGCTTAATGATCGTTCGCGTGGCCTGTGCCGCCCTGCACGGGGTGGACGCCTTTCGGGTGGACCTGGAGGTGGACCTTGCCCGGCAGGGCATGCCCGCCTTCGTCATGGTTGGGCTGGCCGAAGGGGCGCTGCGCGAGTCGCGCGAGCGCGTCTTTGCCGCCATGCGCGCCTGCAACCTGCGCCTGCCCCCCGCCCGCATCACCGTCAATCTCGCCCCCGCCGACCGCCGCAAGAGCGGCAGCGGCTTCGACCTTCCCCTTGCCATCGGCCTGCTGGCCGCCGCCGAAATCCTGCCCCAGGGCTGTACCGACGGGTGGTTTCTGCTGGGCGAGCTTTCCCTGACCGGCGAGCTGAAGCCCGTGCCGGGCGTGCTGCCCGTGGCCGTGCGCGCTCGCGCCGAAGGGGCGCGCGGCATGCTGGTGGCGGCGGACAACGCCGCCGAGGCCGCCGTGGTGGAAGGGCTGCCGGTGTATCCGGTGCGTTCGCTGGGTGAGGCCGCGGCCTTTCTGGCCGGGCAGGCGGACATATCCGCCGTGCCTTCCGGCGGGCGCGTCATGTGGGAACGTGGCCAGGACTGGCCCGTGGATTTCGCCGAGGTGAAGGGGCAGGAACACGCCAAGCGGGCCATAGAAATCGCGGCGGCGGGCGCGCACAACCTGCTGTTCATCGGCCCGCCCGGCAGCGGCAAGACCATGCTGGCCCAACGCATTCCCACGGTGCTGCCGCCGCTCTCCTTCGAAGAGGCGCTGGAGGTGACCACCATCTACAGCGTGGCGGGGCAACTGGACGGGCAGGGGCTGATCACCCGCCGCCCTTTTCGCGCGCCGCACCACACCGTGTCCGACTACGGGCTGGTGGGCGGCGGGGCCAATCCGCGCCCCGGCGAGATTTCCCTGGCCCATCGCGGGGTGCTGTTCCTGGACGAATTGCCGGAATTTCGGAAGACCGCGCTGGAAGTGATGCGCCAGCCGCTGGAAGACGGCGTGGTGACCATCGCCCGCGCCGCCGTCTCGCTGACCTATCCGGCGGACAGCATGCTGGTGGCCGCCATGAACCCCTGCCCTTGCGGCTACAGGACCGACGACAGGCACACCTGCACCTGTCTCGGCCCGGCGGTGCAGCGGTATCGGGCGCGCCTTTCCGGCCCGCTGCTGGACCGCATCGACCTGCATGTGGAGGTGCCCGCCGTGCCCTACGAGGATCTGCGCGGCGGCATGACGGGCAGTTCCTCCGCCGAAATGCGGGACCGCATCGCGGTGGCGCGGGACGTGCAGGCGGCGCGGTACGCGGGCACCCCGTGCCGCACCAACGCGGACCTGACCGGCAAGCTGCTGGAAAAGCACTGCGCCCTCGGTCCGGACGAGCACGCCTTTCTGGAGGGTGCCGTACGCGCCCTGGCCCTGTCGGCGCGGGCGTATACCCGGATATTGCGCATCGCGCGGACCATCGCGGATTTGGAGCATGCGGGACCGCCAGAAGGGGCGCTGGCCGCCGGGCAGGCGACGGTGCAGGGGAACGGGCGCGATGGCGCGGCCCCGGTGGCTCCAGCCATTTCCGATGCAGGCCCCATCCGGGTGCCGCACCTGGCGGAAGCCATCAATTGCCGCGCGCTTGACCGCGAGCGGCTGTAAGGCGGGGAATGCAAGGCCGCGCGACGGCGCGGCGTGACGGACACACACATACCATGGCATCGGTCCGTATCCTGGGGGATACATGGACGAAAAACGGTATTGCGTGCATGCCGCGCTGGGAACGCGCGGCGAACGGCTGCGGCTGGTGCGTGTGCGACCTGAGCGGTGTCAGTGTACCGGGCAGGATGATGGGGAGCCGCCACATGGCTCCACCGCATCAACCGGCATGGTCGGCGCGTCCCTCGCGGAGGCCCTTACGCCCGGTGATGCCCGCCTGCTGCCGCTGCCCGGCGCGCGTCCGGTGGTGCTGGCCGAAGGGCTGACCGCCCGTCAGGCCGAACGCCTGGCGGCCCTGCTGTCCGGTCTGGTGGATGCGGATGTGCCGCAGGCCGCCGGAACTACGGATGCGCCTGCGGATTCCAGCAACGGCGAGGAGCCGTGCATCGGCCCCGCGCAGTCCGGGGGCAAGGGCATTGCCGTACCCGAGGGGGCGCAACGCAAGGCCCGGGCCGGGCTGTGCCTGCTGCGCGAGGCGCTGCTGGGCGTGATGGCCTGTAATCCCAAGGGGCTTACCGGCCCGGAACTGCTTTTTGCGTTGGGGCTCGATGAGGGGGCGAGGGTGCCGGGAGGAAAGGTCACGCGCTCGCACGGCGCGGACCTGATGGTGCAGGCACTGTTGGAGTTGCTGCGTGAAGCGGGCGCGGTGCGCGGGGGATAGGGCGGTAGACGATGCCCCTGCGATAAGGGATGTCCCGTGTGGTAGGGAGCCCCCGTCAAAATGTTCACGGGCCTTGTCGGTGTTCCGGCAAGGCCCGTTTCGTATTCGTGCGCGCGGTGAAGTCGCCGCCAAGCTACCCCTTCCCGTTCTCCAGCCCCAGTTCGGACAGGGCGGCGGCAAGGTCGGCGCGCAGCAGGGGCTTGGCCAGCATCATGCTGACGCCCGCCTCCATGGCCGCGTCGTGCCCCAGTCCCTCGCTGAAGCCGGAACACAGCACCACCGGCAGGTCGGGCCGCAGGGCGCGCACCTGGCGCGTCAGCTCGGTGCCGGTCATGCCGGGCATGGTCTGGTCGGTGACCACCAGCCGCCAGCTTGCCGGATCCGCCCGGAAGCGCTCCAGCGCGTCCAGCGGATTTGCGGTCACCACCGCGCGGTAGCCCAGCTTTTCCAGCATGGCTCCCATGATGGCCGCCAGCGGGGCCTCGTCGTCCACCACCAGCGCAAGGCCGCTGCCGCTGTGGGCGGAATCCGGCCCCGTCGCGGCCTCTTCGCCCGCCTGCGGGGCCAGGGGCAGCAGCACCTCGAATTCCGTGCCCACCCCCACGGTGGACTGCACCGCAACGGCCCCGCCGTGGGCGGTGACGATGCCATGCACCAGCGCAAGACCCATGCCCGTGCCCTCGTCCGGCTTCTTGGTGGTGAAGAACGGGTCGAAGATGCTTTCCAGGATGTCGGCCGGAATGCCGTGGCCCGTGTCGCGCACGCGCAGCCGGGCGTACCCGCCGGGGGCGGGCAGAGAACGGGCGGCGGCCTCGTCCTCGTCCAGTTCCACCGCATCCAGCGCCAGGTGCAGCACGCCGCCCTGTTCCGTCATGGCGTGGGCAGCGTTGCCGCACAGGTTCATGATCACCTGCTGCAACTGGCTCAGGTTGGCCAGCAGCGGGCCGGTATCGGCCAGGTCCAGGCGGATGTCCACGTTGGCGGGCAGGGTGGCGCGCAACAGGCGCACCGTTTCCTTGATGGGCGCCAGCGGCGGCAGCGGCAGGCGGGATGGTTCCTCCTGCCGACTGAAGGTGAGTATCTGGCGGATCAGGTCGCGCGCGCGGCGTCCGGCGGCCAGCACTTCGGTCAGGCGGCGGTGCTGGGCGTCGCCGTCTTCGGTCTGGTCCAGGCTCATTTCCGTGTAGCCCATCATCACGCCAAGGATATTGTTGAAATCGTGGGCAATGCCCCCGGCCAGCGTGCCGATGGCCTCCATCTTCTGGGCCTGGCGCAGCCGGGCTTCCAACTGCTTGCGACTGCTGATGTCGTGGGCCACCAGCACCGTGCCGGGTGCGGCCCCTTCGCGACCCGGCTCCCCGTCGAACTGGCCCTCGGCAAGGAAGGGCGACAGGGTGACCAGAAAGTGCCCGCCAAGGCTGGGCAGATACAGTTCCTCGGTGCGGCTTTCGCCCCAGGGCATGATGGCCGCGCACACGTCTTCGGGCATGACGGACGTGGACACGTCCTCGGGCATGACGGCCGCCCCGAGCACCTCGTTGCAGTGGCGGCCCACCAGATCCTTGGGGTGCAGACCCAGCAGCCTGCCCAGGGCCATGTTGCTGCGCCGCACGCGCTGGCCCGCATCCATGATCATGATGATGTCGGGCACGCTGTCGAACGTTTTCTCCCATTCCTGCTTGGCGCGGATGATCATGTTTTCCACGGCCTTGCGGCGGTCGATGTCTTCCACCGTGCCTTCGATGCCGGAAATTTCTCCGGTGGTGCCGCGCTGCACGCGGGCGTTCACCGAAATCCAGAAGGTGGAGCCGTCTGCCCGGCGGGCCGTGGTTTCGAAGTCGCGCACCTCGCCTTCGTCACGCAGGGTGTTCAGCATGCGGTCCAGGGTGGCCCGGTCCAGAAAACCGCCGGGCAGCCAGCCGTCGGGCAGGGGGCCGCCGGGGGCGACACCGGCTGCGCCGCCGGTCCGGATGGCCTCGAACAGCGCGTCGGGCGAGGGGTAGCCGAACATGTCGGCAAAGGCGGGGTTGGCGCTTATCAGGTCGCCCCAGGGGCGGCAGCGAAAGATGCCGAGCACGGTACCTTCCACCATGCCGCGCCACTGGCGGGCGTCGCGGTTTATCTCGCGCCAGTGCACGGAAAGGGTGCGCCGTCGTTCCGCCTCGCGCACCAGACGCAGGAAGGCGGGGCCAAGGTGCCAGTCGTCGGCGCAGAGCACCTCGTCTGCGCCTTCGCGCACGGCCTCCAGGGCCATCCCTTCGTCGGGGGTGGGGCTTACCAGCACGAAGGGCACGTCCTCGCGCACCCCGCGCACCAGCATCAGCACTTCCTGCCAGGTCATGCCGGGGGCCTCGGATTCGGCCACCACCATGTCCCACGGTTCTTCGGTGATCAGGCGCGAAAGCTCGGACGGCGTTTCGGCCAGCATGTACGAAGGTTCCAGCCCGCAGGCCGCAAGCCGCGTCACCAGCCCGCGCGCGAATTCCTCGAACTCGGAGACTATGAGCAGGCTGAGCCGCGCCGCGCGCTCTGCCGTGGCGTCTTGTCCGGACGTGATGGATGGGGGCGGCGAGGACGCGGACATGGCTTCCTTGTGGGTAGCGGGCCGGTGAGCAGCGGACCAGTGGGCAAGCGGGTGGGCGCCGGGCGCGGTTTCCGCAAGCAGCGCAAGGGCGGCGGACCGCCGGACAGGAGCGCGTTCGGACGCGGGCCATTCCGGCGCCAGGATGCCCGGCATGGCCCCCGGCATGTCCGGCTGACCGGGTACCGGATTGGCGGCCGACATGGCTGAGTGGCAGGCGGGGGCCGCCGTGCCCCGCATGATAGCAGAACGGGCCACGCCCGCAAACCGGGGTGGCCCGCCGTGCGTGGGCATGGGCACCGGGCCGGCCGGGTCAGGTGCGGCCGGTTTGGGTGAGCCCGGTTCCGGTACGAGCGATACCGCCCCGATCGGTTCCGGCAGGCCGGAAAGCCCGGATGCGGACTCTCCCGGCCAGCCGGAACCGGCGACGACGTCGTGCGCCTCGGGCACGCAGTGCAGCGAAAGCCGCAGGTGGCGGATCATTTGCAGATGGCCCAGGGTTCGTTGACCATGCGCTCGCGTCCGGTGACGGTGATCTCCGGCGGCAGCAGCGAGCCCACCAGCGGCGTCAGCGGGGCGTAGCGGTAGTCCACCTGCACCTCCACCGTCTGGCAGGGGTCACCGCCGCTGTTTTCCACGGCGGCGGCACTGGTGCCGTTGGGATAGCTGCGTACCAGAATGGTCACGCCCGTGCCCGTGGAGCCGGACAGTACCTGGGTGAGCGGACGGGCCGCGTCCTTGATGAGCGTCACCCGGTTGCCGGTGTCGAAGCCTTCGCCGGTGACGGCGAAGCGCGCCCCCACCTGCGCCGCCTTTTCCACGGTGGAGCGGGCAAAGAGGTTGTAGCCGAATTCCACGAGGCCGAAGAGCATGGTCAGCAGCACCGGCAGCATGAACGCCACCTCCAGCGAACTGACCCCCTCTTCGCCGCGCCACAGACGGAATGGCGATATGCGGCATGCACGCATGGTGTCCTCCCTGCCGCGCTAGCGCAGCAACCGCCAGCCAAGCTGCCTGCCGATCTTCTTGAAGATTTCTTCAAGGTCGTAGGCAGAGGGCGCGTTGTAGTAGTGATCGGTGGTGCCCGCCTTGCTGGAGGCGATGGTCTTCATCAGGCTGATGTCCGTGGCATCGGAATCGCCGTAGCGGATGGCGAATATCTCTATGCCCTTGTCCTTGGCGATCTGCGCCTCGCTCAGCATGGCCGCGTTCAGCTTGCCGCCGTTCTCGCAGTGGGTGGTCATGTCGAACATGCCGTAGTAGGCGTTGGTCCAGTAGGCGTTGGGCGTGTAGTTCAGAGCGTAGTTGCCGCCGCACTTGGCGTCTTCCGTGTCCCCGTCGGTCAGCACGATCATCACCTTGCGCATGTCCTTGTTGGACGAGCCCTGGGTGAACGGGGCCTCGGGGGTGAGCACGTGGCGCCCCCACTTGATGCCTTCGGAGATGACGGTGCCCGAGGCGTCGCCCTGGGCGTCCTGTTTGGCGATGGCGGTGACGATGGTGGCGCGGTCGCCGGTCAGGGCCTGCACGCGGGGAATGCTGTCGCAGGTGCCCTTGGGCACGTTGAGCGAAGACCCCGCGGGCGTGCGGTACTTGGACTGCTTGTACTCCTCCAGTATCCACGAGGGCGCCAGGGTGCCGTCGGCGTTGCGGCAGCCGTCGGCCAGGCCGTCCACCTTGGCGGGCACGTGCACCTTGCCGCGGAAGGGCACCAGCCCCACCTTGACCGAGGTTTCCATGCCTTCGGGCATGATCAGTTCGGCCAGCTGGGTGGCGGCCGCGTTGGCCTGCTGGATGGCCGTGCCCTTCATGGAGCCGGTGTTGTCGATGACGAAGACCACTTCCAGGTTGTTGTACCCGGCGGTGGCCTGGGCGCGCACCGTGCTGGAGCCGATGCCCAGGGCCCCCATGAAGATGGTGTCCACGGTGGCCTCGGCCTTCACGGTGACGCTGCGTTCCTCGGTGCCGGGGGTGACGCCCTGCAGCACGGCGGCGGGGTAGTTGGCGGCCATGTACTGGTTCACGGCGCCTTTCACCAGCCCCTTGTCCAGTTGCGGATCGTAGGGAAGTTGCAGGCTGCCCGCCAGGGCCGCCGCGTCCACGGCGCCTTGCAGGCGGTTGTGCGCGAGGTAGAGCATGCCCGAATCGATGCCAAGGCCGGCAAGGCCCAGCACCACGGGCAGCAGCACGGCCATCAGCATGGCCATGGAACCCCGCGTGCCACGCCACAGGCCGCGCAGCAGGGCGCGAAAACCGGCAGGCCGGGCCGCGTTACGGCGTGGGCATGCTGGTGCTTGCGGAAAACGTGTAGAGCGCGTCATGGGGGTCTCCGTTGTAGGGATTGCTCGTGAATGCCGACGTGTAGGCATACTGCACGGTTACCGTGACCATTTGCTTGCCCGTGTCCTTGACGGCGGTGGCCGTCAGGGCGTTGGGATCCAGCGTGGTGGCCAGCGAGCGGACAAAGGTCTGCACGCCCGCCACGTCGTCGTTCATGACCACGTGGCGCGCGCCCGCGCGGCTGGCTTCTGTCAGTGCGGAGTAGGCGCGGATGGTGTTGCCTCCCTCCACCAGCACGTAGAGCAGTGCCGCGATGACCGGTAGCATCAGGGCCACTTCCAGCGCGGCCAGGCCGCGCTGGGCCAGCCTCCGCGACGGCGGAAGGTGGCGCAGCCCCCTGCGCGTTGCGCCGGGCGGGGCTGATGGCATGGTGTTGCGTGTTTCGAACATGATGTTCACTCCTTGCGATGGTCCGCCCCCCGGCGAAATCCATCAGCGGTGCCCCCAACGGACAATGGACGGGGCGCGACGCGTGACGCGCCCGAAATTTTTCGCGGCGGCTAGTTGCCGTCGCGCAGTTCGCCTTCGCGCACGGCGGCCGGAGTGGCGCGGGCCTTCAGCGGGGTGGATGCCGGGGGCAGCGTCACCGGGGTGGCGATACCGGGCGCACCCTGCACGGCCCCCATGCCTGCGGCCCCCGTGGCCCCCGTGATTCCGGTGGCCCCCGTGGACCCGGTGTAGGGACCGGCCATGGGCAGCGGCGCGGCGGTGGACGCGGCCGGGCCCTGCCCCTGCGCGATGCGCGCGGCCAGACGGGCCCGCTTCAGGTTTTCGGCGGCGCGGGCGTAGTAGCGCGGCTCCACTTCCAGGGCGCGCTGCAGGTGGTACAGGGCCAGGGCATGTTCGCCCTGTTGCGAAAGGTACACGCCCAGGTTGTTGTGCGCGGCGGCCTCGCCCCCGGCGTTGCGGAAGGCCTCGAAGGCTTCGTCATAGCGGCCCAGGCGGCACAGCGACAGGCCCATGTTGTTCCACACCCGGTTGCCGGGCGCGCCGTAGGTGATGGCCGCGCGGAAATGGTCCACGGCGGCGGCGTCGTTGCCCAGCATGGCCTGGGCGATGCCCGCGTTGTTGTGCAGTTCGCCCGAGCGGGGCAGCTGTTCCAGCGCCCGCAGGTACACGGCCAGGGCCTTGTCCGGCTGTCCCTGATAGTTGTGGATGGCGCCCAGGTGGCTGGCGGCCCCGGCAAGGCGCGGGTCCAGCGCCAGCGCCCGCTCGAAGCGGCTCCCGGCCTCGGCCAGGTTGCCTTCGGCAAAGCTGAGCATGCCCGCCGTTTCCCAGGCCCGGGCGTTGTCCGGGGCCAGGGAGAGGGCGGCGTCGATATCGGGGCGGGCCTCGGCGGCGACGCCGCGCGCCACCAGCAGCGCGCCGCGCTGGTAGCGTGCCTCGGCCAGCTTGGGATCAAGCTGGCAGGCCCGGCTGAACTGTTCGAAGGCCAGTTCCTGCCGGTTCTGTGCAAGGAAGGCCAGGCCGCGCTGCAAGTGTTCCTGGGCGCTCATGACATCGCCCTGGGGGGTGGGCTTCACCCCTTCGCCGTCGTGCAGCAGATCCTTGCCGCTGTGGTAGCGCTCCATCAGCGAAAGGTTGGAGCCCCGCGTGGGTTGCTGCGCGCCGCAACCTGCAAGCAGCAGGGCACAGAGCGCCAGCAGGACAAGGGCGGGACGGGTGGCGGTGCGGGCGGTCATGGCGTTTTCCTTCATGGTTGCAACCTGGGCGGCTATTACTGCCTGTACTTCCCGCCCTGGCAGGGGATTTCTTTCGCAGTGGTCATTGTCCTATTTGGGCAAAGACGCGCATCAGCGTGATGAACGCGGGCCCCATGATGGTCACGAACAGGGCCGGAAGAATGCAGAACACCAGCGGAAACAGCAGCTTTACCGGCATCTTGGCGGCAATTTCCTCGGCCCGCTGAAAGCGCGTGGTGCGCATGGTGTCGGAATAGACACGCAACGTGCTGGAAATACTGGTACCAAAGGCATCCGCCTGCACGATGAGCGTGACCAGGCTGTTCACGTCTTCCAGCGCCACGCGCGCGGCCAGGTTCTTCAGGGCCTCCGCGCGTGACTTGCCCGCGCGCAGTTCCAGGATGACCAGGTTCAGTTCGTCGGCCAGTACCGGGTTGGTAGCTGCCATTTCGCGGGCCACTCGGGAGAACGCCTGATCGAGGCCCATGCCCGCCTCTACGCAGACTACCAGCAGGTCCAGCGCGTCGGGCAGCGAGTTGATGATGTCCAGCCTGCGTGCCTTGATGCGCCGCGACAGCCACACGTTGGGCGCGTACAGGCCCACCACCGCCGGGCAGATGAACAGCAGCGCCACCATGCCCAGGGGAATATCGTTGCCCGCCAACAGGCGGACAATCAGCCCCAGCACCAGGCCGCACAGGGTCAGCCCGGCCTTGACGCCCCAGAACGCCAGCGGGGCGCGGCGGTTGCGGTAGCCTGCGCGCACCAGCGCAAGACCCGCCTCGTTCACTTCTTCACCGTCGTCCTTGACCACCTTTTGCCCCACCCGTTCGGCCATGGCGTTCAGCGCGGCCTTCAGGGCAGAAAGGGGAGATTCCGGCAAGGCCGGTGCGGCTGCGGCCACGGCACGAACACCAGCCGCGTGCCGGGTGAGGCGGCCATGCATGCGCTGCACCCGCTGGCGGTTGCCGAACATGCCGCGCAGGGCCTGCGCCACCAGCAGTACCGCGCCGGAGGCCAGCAGGGCGGCCAGGAAGGGGATCATGGATTCGTCGAACGTCATGGCGGTATCCCCCTATACCCGGATGGTGGTCATGCGCTTCAGCGCAATGCCGCCGATGGCCATCTGGAACAGTGAGGCGGTGAGCAGCATGTTGCCTTCGGGCGTGGCGTACAGGGCGCTCATGAAGTCGGGGTTCAGCAGGTTGATGATGAACCCGATGCCGAAGGGCAGCACGAACAGGATCCATGCGGTCAGGCGACCTTCCGCCGAGAGCACGCGCACCCGCCCCGCCAGCTTGAACCGCTCGCGGATCAGCCGGGCGATGTTGGTGACGATTTCCGCCAGGTTGCCGCCGGTTTCACGCTGGATGTTCACCGACACCACGAAGAATTTTAGGTCCGGGCAGTCCACGCGGCGGGTCAGGTTGTACAGGGCCGCATCCGCCGGGATGCCGAAGTTGATCTCGTCCAGGGTCTTCTGGAATTCCGGGCCGATGGGGTCGGCAAACTCGTCGGCCACCATGCGCATGCCCTGGTTGAAGGCGTGCCCCGCCTTCAGCGCGCGTGCGATGAGGTCCAGCGCGTCGGGCAGTTGGCGCTGGAAGCGGCCCATGCGGGCGTTGCGCTTGCGCTGCACCCACAAGAAGGGCGTGTAGCCCAGCGCCAGCGGCGGCACCATCAGCAGGAACAGGTTGTCCACCAGCAGGTGCATGACCAGAAAGCACGAGGCTGCGCCCAGCACGGAAGCCAGCAGCAGCACGCCCAGGGTGGCCCGCACCTGCGCCTGTTCCAGCGCGAGGTCCATTTTTTTGGTCCACGACTGGGCAGCCAGCATCCGGTGCAGCCAGTCCACGTCGGACAGGGCGCGGCGGCGTTCCAGGTCCACCCGGTCCTGTTCGGTGCGTGCCCGCAGCAGGTTTTCCATGCGCTGACCCACGCGCTGCGCCATGGCGCGGCGGCGGCCGTAAGCAAGGTCCAGCACGCCCATGACCAGCACGAACATGGCGAGGACCGAGAGTACGGCGATGACGAGCATCATGGCGAAACCCCTTTGCGTTCAGGCTGCCGCGCTCACTGCGACAGGCCGGGATCGAACAGCGCGCCGCCAAGCTCGATGCCCATGGCGGCCAGGCGCGGGGCGAAGCGGGGCCGGATGCCGCCGGAGCGGAACCGCCCCTGCACCTTGCCGTTCTCGTCCACGCTGGTCTGTTCGAAGGTGAAGATGTCCTGCATGGTGATGGCGTCGCCTTCCATGCCGGTGAGTTCCGAAAGGCTGGTCATCTTGCGTGAGCCGTCGGCCAGGCGCGAAACCTGGATGATCACGTCCACGGCGGACGAGATGTACCGCTTCAGCGACAGGGTGCCGATGTTCAGCCCGGCCATGGCCACCATGGTTTCCAGGCGCATCAGGCAGTCGCGCGGGGTGTTGGCGTGGATGGTGGTCAGCGAGCCGTCGTGGCCGGTGTTCATGGCTTGCAGCATGTCCAGCACCTCGCCGCTGCGCACTTCGCCCACGATGATGCGGTCGGGCCGCATGCGCAGGCAGTTCTTGACCAGGTCGCGCGCGGTGACCTGGCCGTGGCCTTCGATGTTGGCGGGCCGGGTTTCCAGCCGCACCACGTGGTCCTGCTTCAGTTGCAGTTCCGCCGCGTCCTCGATGGTCACGATGCGCTCGTCGTGCGGCACGAAGCGCGACAGGCAGTTGAGCATGGTGGTCTTGCCCGAGCCGGTGCCGCCGGAAACGATGATGTTCAGCCGCGCCTTGACGATGCCGCGCAGCACCTCGCCCATTTCCGGGGTCAGCGCGCCGAAGCGGATCAGGTCTTCCAGTTCCAGCGGGTCCTTGGAAAAGCGGCGGATGGACAGGCTGGGGCCGTCCAGGGCCAGCGGCGGGATGATGGCGTTGACGCGCGAACCGTCGGCCAGGCGGGCGTCCACCATGGGCGAGGCCTCGTCCACGCGGCGGCCGATGCGGGCCACGATGCGGTCGATGATCTTGCGCAGGTGGTCGTCGTCCAGAAAGCGGGTGTTGACCCGGATCAGCTTGCCGCGCCGCTCCACGTAGACCATGCGGTAGTTGTTCACGAGGATGTCGTTGACCGTGGGGTCGCGCAGCAGCGGTTCCAGCGGGCCAAGGCCCATGACCTCGTCGCGGATGTCCTCGACCAGTTGGCGCTGCTCCTGCGCATTGAGGGGCGCCTGACGGAACTCCTCGCGCAGCAGCTTTTCCACCAGACGCGAAATTTCGGCGGCCAGCCTGTCGGGCGGCAGCGATTCGGCGGCGGCGAGATCCATCATCTCCAGCAGGCGGTCCTGCAAGCGGGCGCGGATTTCGTAGTAGTGGTCGCCGTGCAGGGTCAGGGTGGTCACGTCGCAGACCTGTTCCGCGCCAGCGGGGCGGGCGGTGGGGCGTGACTGGGCGCGGGATTTTCCGGGTTGGGCTGTTTGGGTAGCCTGGCCAGACTGGGCGTCGGCGGGTTGTGCGTTTGGGGCCTGTGCTTCCGGGGCGTCGGCGCGCGGCGAGGTGGTCGCCACGGGTACGGACACTAGCGTGGATTCGGGGCGCGGGGCGCGGAACAGGGTGGCGTCGTTGACCTGCACGCGCGGGATGGGCGCATTGTCGGTCTCGTCTGCGTCGCCTGCCCTGCCCGGAAAGGAGGTCGAGGCGGAAGATGCGGCCACGTCATGCTCGTCGGCCACGCCGTGCTGGGCGAGCGCTACTGTGCCGTTGCCGGAAAGATGGCTGCGGGCGTTGAGGCCGGAAGCGCCCAGGCGGGGCACTGGCCGTGACGGTGCGGACTCCGGGCCGTGCTTCAGGCTGTCCAGTTCATGCTGGAGATGCCCGTAGGCGTCGGCATCGGCATCCGCGCACGCCGGGGCCGGGAACACCGATTCCGGGGTCAGCGCAGGGGCTGGTTGCCGCCGCGTGGTGCGCATCAGTCGTTCGGCCAGTCTCATGGCTATCCCCTTGCGCCCTGCAACAGGACGCCGTGCGGCAGCAGACCGCCCCGTTCGCGTTCGGGACCGGGTTCCATGCCGCGCCGATTGGGTTCGTGGGTGTCGTCGCCCTTGCGGTGCAGCAGCCGGGCGAACAGGCTGCCCGCTTTCATGCCGGGGGCGGCGCCGCCGTTGCCGGGCGTTGCGGCGGCGGGGGCCAGCCGTTCGGCCAGCCTGGCCAGCGAGCGCGCGGCCACCGAGCGGGGCGCCGCCTCGCACAGCGGCACGCCCTGGTTGATGGCCGACACGGACGCGCCGTAGTCGTCGCCCACGGTGGCGAACACCTTGCGTTCCAGCAGCCGTTCGGCCTCGGTCAGGTCCACCCCGGCCTGGGGCGACATGCGGTTGACCACCAGTTGGATGCGCGCGGCCACGGCGGGCGCGGCGGCGGCCACGTCGTCCAGCAGGCGGCGGGCACCGGCCAGGGCGGGCAGGGCCAGGTCGGTGACCAGCAGGATGGTTTCCGCTTCCTGCATGGAGACCAGGGCCAGTTCGTCGGCATAGGGGCCGCCGTCCACCACGGTGACGGCGTACAGGGCGCGGGCCAGGTCCAGCACGGCCTTCACCGCGCGGGGGCTGATGGCGTCCAGGTCGTCGCCCGTGTCGGGCGAGGCGAACACCTCGAGGCCGCTGGCGTGCCGTTCGGCCAGGCTGCGCAGGAAGGTGGCATCCAGTCGGCCCAGGTTGCGCGCGCCGTCGGCCCAGGTGCGGGAATATTCCATGTCCAGGAACAGCGGCACGTCGCCCTGGGGCAGGCGCATGTCCATGAGCGCCGCCAGCGGCAGCGCGGCGGGCGCATGGGTGGGGCCGCCCGTGGCCAGCGCCATGTCGCCCATGGCCTGCATGTCGCGTGCGGCGTTGGCGTTGCGCCCATCCTGTTTGAACAGGCTTCTGCCCGCCTTCTTTGCATCGGGCGCAGGGGCGGTGCCGGTCAGGGAGCGCGCGGCCAGCACGGCCAGGTTCACGGCAACGGTGGTGGCGCCCACGCCGCCCTTGGCACCCATGATGTGGATGATCCGGCCACCCGCGGCGGTGGGTGCCGCCGCAGGGCTTGCGACACGGGCGGTGCGGCGGCGGCGTGCGTAGCCTTCCAGCGCGGCCAGCACCTCTTCCGAGCGGAACGGCTGGGACAGGAACTCGCTGACTCCGGCGCGCATGGCGCGGATGATCAGGTCCGGGTCCTTCTGCCGCGAGGCCACGAACACCTCGCCCACACGGGGGTCCGTCACCAGCGAGGCGATGGATTCGAAATCGTCTTCAAGGTCGTCACCCAGTTCCAGGACGACCAGTCCGAGGTCGTCGGCTTCACCGGGGGAGACCAGGCGAAAACCATCCTGCCGGGCGAGAACGCGGGTGAGTTCCTCGCGCGTGGCGAGGCGCTTGGTGAGCAGGCAGACGGGATGGGTGATGTTCATGGCGGGTTCTCGCTACTTGCCGATCTTGAAGCGGAGGGTGTTGTTCTCGTCGGGCTTCTTTTCGCCTTCGCGCATGGTTTTCATGACGCGCTCGCCCACTCGCCCGTCCAGGCCGATGACGGGGTCGTCGTCCGCCGGGCCGGGGTTCAGCCGCTGGGCATCGCGCTGGGCGCGAAAGGCCTCGCCCTGGGTGAAGGTCCATTCGGAAATGGGCGAATCCTTGGACGGCCCGGCGCAGCCCGCCAGAACGGAAAGGACGGTCAGGACGGAAAGGACGCGGATGACCGTAAACAGGGGCAGCAGGGCAGGAGAGGTGATCCGGGTGCGGGCGCTCATTGCTTGCCTCCCTGGGCATGGCCGGGC
Organism: Desulfovibrio sp.; assembly: GCA_031287575.1. Lineage (GTDB taxonomy): Bacteria > Desulfobacterota > Desulfovibrionia > Desulfovibrionales > Desulfovibrionaceae > Cupidesulfovibrio. The sequence goes on along the minus strand of JAITSV010000062.1, from coordinate 14,407 downwards.
AGCACGTGCCCGAACTCGCCTTCCATGCCCGATGGGGCGTCGGCGGCGTTGCGGGGGGCGGCATAGGCGGCGGGTGCGGTAATGGCCGGGGCCGCGCCTTCCATCTTGCCCTGCAGGAAGAATTCGAATTCCGTGGGCTCGCGGAAGCTGTCCGTGGGCAGCTTGGCCGTGGCGCCGTCCAGCGGCTTGGCCAGGCGCGGGGTGACGATGATGACCAGTTCCGTCTCGTTCTTCTGCCAGTTGCTGGAGCGGAACAGCGTGCCCAGCAGGGGCACGTCGCCCAGCACCGGGTACTTCTTGATGTTTTCGCGCACTTCGTCGCGCAGCAGGCCCGCCACGGCAAAACTCTGACCGTCGGCAAGTTCCACGGTGGTGGCGGCGCGCCGGGTGGAGATGGCCGGAATGGTGAACCCGTTGATTTCGATGACGTTCGAGTAGTCCAGCTCCGACACTTCGGGGCTTACGCGCATGCTGATCAACTTGTCCGAGACCACCGTGGGGGTGAAGCCCAGGGTCACGCCGTACTTCTTGAATTCGATGGCCACGGTGCCCAGGCCCTGCGGCACGGGGATGGGTATTTCGCCCCCGGCCAGGAAGTCGGCGTTTTCGCCGCTGCGGCAGATCAGGGTGGGTTCGGCCAGCACCTTGACCAGGCCGTTCTGCTTCAGCACGTCCAGAAAGCCAATCAGGCTGGTCTGGCCCGAGCCGATACGGAACATGCCGTTGACGTTGGGGCTGAGAACGGCGCCGCTGGGACCCACGCCCACCACGCCCTTCTCGCTGTCCAGGGTGAACAGTTGGTTCAGCATGGTGAAGGCGAAATTGTTGTCCCATGCGTAGGTCAGGTCGATGCCCAGGCGTTCCAGCACCGACTTGCGCATCTCGGCCACCTTCACTTCCAGCATCACCTGATGCACGCCGCCCACCTGCATGAGGTTGGTCACCTTGTCCGGGGCGTACATCTTGGCCATGTCCAGGGCGGTGGTCATGCCCGCGCTGCTGCGCACGGTACCGGCCAAGGTGATGGATTCGCCCACGGCCATGACCATGATGTCCTTTTCGTCGGGCAGCACGCGGTGCAGCATTTCCTTCAGTTGGGCCAGGTCCGGGGTGACCTGGATGTCGTAGACCTGGGTGATGGCCCCGGCCCCGTTCCACAAGGTAAGGGTGGTGCCGCCCGGTTTCTTGCCGGTGACGTAGACCTGCTGCGGCGACAGCACCACCACGCCCGCGATGCCTTCATCGGCCACGGATACGCGGGACGCGGGCTGCGCGGTGCGTACCACCATGGACTTGCCCACGGCCAACGGTATGGACTGCGGCGTTGCATCGGCCAGGGCCTGCGTGGCGGCAGCCAGCAGCAGCACGATTGCCAGCACGGCGGGAAGTACGGCGCACGCTGCTGCGTGGACCGTACGGACGAGGCGGCCCGCCGCGCGGGTGAGGGAGGCGGGGCGGCTCATTGCGGGAACCTCAGCGTTGAACGTTCGGTGCCGGAGATCATCTCCACCTTGGTTTCCCGCACCTTGGGAACCGGCTTGCCTTCGGGGGTGCTGGTCAGCAGGGCCAGGGTGCCGGGCACGTCGGTGCCGGGGGTCAGCACCTTGCCGTCGTCGGCGGGGTTGCGCAGGGCGAAGTGCAGTTCGCCGCGCGAGGCGGCAAGGGCCAGCGGCTCGGCCTGCGGGGGGGAAATTTCCAGGGTGTACACGTCCACCGACGAGGTGGAGGTGTCGTCGCCATCCTGTTTCAGTTCGGTGCCGGTGGCCAGCACGCGTACGTTTTCCAGCACCAGCTTGGTGCGCGACTTGGCCTTCTCGCGGGTTTCGTCGTCCAGGGTCACCAGCACGTCCACGTGGTTGCCGGGGCGGATGAACCCGGAAAGGCCCAGCACCTTGTTGCCCTTGACGGCCACGGCGCGCATGCCGGGGGCGATCAGCGTGCTGACGCCGCCGTGCGCTTCGCCGTCCTGCAGCAGGCGGGCCTCGGTGATGGGTTCACCGGCGGCCACGGCGGATGACAGCACCCGCCCCACGGGCATGGTGTCCTTGGTGAACGCGCCGGACGGCGCACTGGACTTCAGGAAGGGGGCCAGCTTGATCTGTTCGGTGGTCAGCTTGGCGCCGCGCGGCACGTCGGCGGCGGCCACCGCCAGTTGGACCTGTTCAGGGGCGGCAACGCGGGGGGCGGCGGCGCGGTTCACCTGCATGAACCGGAACACCAGCACCCCGGCCACCAGGGCCAGCACCAGCGCCAGGGAAATCTGGATGACCGGGGAGGCGCGCATGGCGGCACCTCCCTACAGGATTGCGGCCCAGGCGGGCAGCAGCGCGGACATGGCCGAAGGAAAGACGGCCTGGCTCATGGCAAGGCCGGTGCCCAGTGCGATGGCCACGCCGTAGCACAGCCGGGGCAGGCGCTCGTGAATGGTGGCGGGCACGTAGTCGAAGCGACCGGTGACGGCCAGCAGTTCGACGGACACCCGTAGCGAGCGCAGCACTGCGCGCAGTTGCGGCATGTGGAAGGCCAGTACGCCCAGAGCGTACACGCCGCCAGCCAGACTGGTCCAGATGAAGGCGCGGAACACGGTCTCGGCGCCCAGGAAGGCACCGGCGGCGGCCAGCAGTTTCACGTCGCCAGCGCCCATGACCCGCAACAGGAAGGGAACCAGCATCAGGCAGAGACCCAGGCCAAAGCCGGACAGAGAGAAGAGCAGACCGTCCCAGGCACCGGAAAGACCACCAGTCCAGGCACCCAGCGCCGTGTTGGCCACGATGCCCGTCAACATGGCGGGAAAGGTCAGCCAGTTGGGGATGCGCATGGCGCGCACGTCGGTGACCACGGCCAGCAGCAGAACGGCTGCGAGGGGGGCTGCAAGGACGGGATTCATGGGGCGCTCCTCTTGTGACCGGGGGGTCGGGGGCTGCGGGGGACGTGGCGGTGTTTCTTGCGGACTGTCCTGGCGGCGGGTGCCGGATCGGGCGGACTCTTCACCGTCAGGCGCGGGGCTTCGATGACGAAGGGGCCGGGGAATTCCCTCGGCCCCTTCGGGTGTGGCGCTTGCGGGGGAGCCCTTGTGCCGCCGCAGGCTGCTAGCCGCCGGAGCCGGGAGTGGGCATCTTGGTGTCGATGTATTCGAAGGTGGAGCTGACCTTCTTGCCAAGGGTCGTGACGGCGGTGACGATGACGGCGGCGATGAGGGCGGCGATGAGGCCGTATTCGAGAGCGGTGGCACCTTCTTCGTCGTGTATCAGGGTGGCGACGGTCTTGAACATGATTGATCTCCTTCGCGATGCGAAATGTTTGGTGGAGGGCCGGGGGGCCGTTGTTGCATCCCACTTAGCAACCCGCGTGCCAAGGAGTGTCATGCAGAACGTAATACGCGTTAACATTCTGAAACAGTGTGGAATATTTTTTTACACGGCCAGAACGGGTTGTTAGAGCGGATGATATCGGGGCGGATGGGGCTGGGCGCGGGGGTACCCCGGTGGGGGGAAATCCATGAATCTTGGAGTGGGGATGGCGGAAGGGCGGTCGCGGAGGGCGCCAACGTGCCCTCGCGGCGCGGAAAATCCGTTATCCGAGGCGCGCAGGGGGTAATCTAGGATTTTTGGATCGGGCAGGAGCGGGGAGGCGCGGTGGATGGCCGGGACATGCCCCGACGCGGTTGGGACCGGGGGGGGCGCGGGTAGGCAGTGAAATGTGGCGGGGAGATGGAGTGCGCGGGGGAGCCGTGCCCAGGCGGGGGCACGGCGGAGGAGAATCTAGGATTCCTGGATCAGGGGCAGGCCGTTGCGCGGCTTGATGCCGTGTTTCTGCAACTTGGCCCACAGGTTCTTGGCCGTCAGCCCCAGCAGCACGGCGGCTTCGGTCTGGCGTCCTTCGGCGCGGCGCAGGGCATCCAGCAGCAGGTTGCGTTCGACCATGCGTATGGTTTCGCGCAGGTCGATGGGGCCGGTAAGGGCGGCGCCCGCGAAGGCGTGGCTGGGGGACGCATCCACCGACGCGCCAGCGGGAGGCGGACCAGCCGTGGGCGCGCTGGACGGGGCGTGCTGGACGGTGGCGTCGGCCTCTTCGCTGGCCGCGCGGCCAGCGGCGTTCCCCGGCCCGAACGGGTGCCCGGATGAGGAGGACACGGCGGATGCGTGCCCGGATGCGTGTCCGGATGCGCGACCCAGGGCGCGGTCCACGTCGGGGGCGTCGATGGGGCCTTCGGCGGCGATGGCGGCGCGCTCGATGACGTTGGCCAACTGGCGCACGTTGCCCGGCCAGTCGTAGGAACCCAGGGCGGCCACGGCCGCCGGGGTCAGCCCGTGCACGGGCAGGCCCAGGGTGCCTTGCAGCCGCCGCACCACATGCTGGGCCAGCAGGGGGATGTCCTCCTTGCGGCTGCGCAGCGGGGGCAGGTGCACCACGGCCACGCCCAGGCGGTAGTACAGGTCTTCGCGGAAGGCCTTTTCGCGTACCCGGTCGACCAGGTTCTGGTTGGTGGCGGCGATGAGCCGCACGTCCAGCGAAACGGGCCTGCGCCCGCCCAGGCGCTCCACCTGTTTCTGCTCCACCACCCGCAGCAGCTTGGGCTGGATGGCCAGGGGCATGTCGCCGATTTCGTCGAGCATCAGCGTGCCGCCCTGGGCCAGTTCGAACTTGCCGGGCTGCGCGGTGGCCGCGCCGGTGAAGGCCCCCTTCTCGTGGCCGAAGAGCTCGTTTTCGAAGAGATGCTCGGGAATGGCCGCGCAGTTCACCTTCACGAAGGGGGCGGCCGCGCGGGGAGACAGCGCCCGGATGGTGTCCGAGGCCAGTTCCTTGCCGGTGCCCGATTCGCCCATGATCAGCACGGTGGTGTCCAGCGGGGCCACCTTTTCGATGAGCGCCTTCACCTCCATGATGGCCCGGCTTTCGCCGATGATGCGGCTGGCCGGGCCGTCGCGGCGCAGCGAATCGCGCAGGGCGGCGATTTCCGCCTGCAAGCCGCGTTTTTCCATGGCCCGGCGGATGACGATGTCCATTTCCTTCAGGCTGAAGGGCTTGGAGAACACGTCGTAGGCACCCAGCTTCACCGCCTCCAGCGCCAGTTCGCGCGTGGAGTAGGCGGTCATGACGATGATGTCGGTGCCGGGCGCGGCGGAACGCAGGTGGGGAATGGCCTCCACCCCGGACATGCCGGGCAGCATGACGTCGGACAGCACCAGGTCGAAGCCGCCGCCCCGCAACAGGGCGATGCCGTCCTCGGCGCGCCCGGCGGTGGTGACGCGGTGGCCGCGTTCCTCCAGCGCCTCGCGCAGCATGGACTGGAAGGCGGTGTCGTCTTCGATCAGCAGGATGTGGCCGCTCATGCGTTGCCGTGTGTCCGGATGCCGGTGGATGGGGCGGCATGCGCCGTGGCCGGGCCATGGCGCGGTGTCCGGGTGTGTGGCCCGGAAACATGCCGTTCGGGGCGCGGCGGTACGGCGGCGAGGCCGGGCGTCGCGCAGACCGCGCAAGGGTACAACGGACCGGTGGGGAGGGCAAATGGTTAGATTTGCACACCTGTCCGCTCATTCGGACGTTGAATCGGGGATATGTCCTTGTGCATGAGGGGGTTGCGCGCGGCGGTCGTTGAAACGGGGGGCAAACGCCGGGCGGAACGGGCACGCCTTGGCCAACCACCGTACGGACGTCACGCGGACGCCGTGCGGTTGGCGACACCGGGCGCGCGCGCCGGGTACCCGGCGGGGCCGGTGCGCCTGGGGTGACTGGGGCGACCGGGGTGACCGGGGCGACCGGTGCTAGTTTCCTGTCTGCCGCACGCGCGGGGGCAGGGGCGCTTTCACCAGCCGTTCGTTGAACTTCTTGCGCTGCTCGGGGGAAAGCTGGCGCAGCAGGGGCGGCAGGTCCTTCATGGCCCGCGGCTCGCCCAGCATGTCGGCACAGGCCAGCCAGTAGGCGGCCTGGGGCCAGTCCTTGCCGGTGCCCCGGCCTTCGCGCAGCATCAGGCCCAGATTGTAGGCGGCAAGGCCGTTGCCCTTTTCGGCGGCCTTGCGGAACAGGCGCACCGCCTCGCCACGGTCGGTGGTGCTGGCCCTGCCGCTGTCGATGAGCACCGCCAGCTGGTTCATGGCGTTGATGTACCCCCTGGAGACGGCCTGCCGGTACAGGGTTTCGGCGCGGCGCAGGTCCTGCGGAACGCCCAGCCCCTGCTCGTGCAGCACGCCCAGGTTGTAGGTGCACCGCGCATCGCCGAGAATGGCCCCCTTTTCCAGCCAGCGCGCGGCCTCCACGGGGTCGTGGCCGGGCAGGATGGGGGAGAGCAGCATGTCCGCCATGAAGTGCGCGGACGCAACATACCCTCCGGCCAGCGCGGCATCCATGTGTTGCCGGGCCTTGTCCTTGTCCTCGGGCACGCCCTGGCCGGAGAAGTACATCAAGCCCAGCAGGTGGTGCGGCAATGGATCCCTGCCCTGCGTGGCCAGCTGCAGCCAGTGCGCGGCCCGCGTCATATCCTTGGGAACGAGCGGGTCGGTGCCGTCGGAATACAGCATGCCAAGAAGCAGTCGGGCGCGCGCATTGCCCGATTCCGCCTCATTGGTGAGCCGGGCAAGTTGCCCGCTGGTCAAGGGTGTCCTGGTTGTGGAAGCGGACCGCCCCGGCGTGTCTTTCTTGCCCTTCGTGTCTGGCCGTGGCGTCGTGGCCTGCGCGGTGGTTGCCTGTGCCGCCGTTGCCTGTGCCGCCGTTGCCTGTGCCGCCGTTGCCTGTGCCGCCGTTGCCTGTGCCGCCGTTGCCTGTGCCGCCGTTGCCTGTGCCGCCGTTGCCTGTGCCGCCGTTGCCTGTGCGTTGTCGGCCAGCGGAAGCGGGGCCAGCAGCACGGCGGCAACGAGCAGGGCAACCGGTCCGGACGTCGGCATGGCGGAGGGCACGGCGCGCAGTGCGCCCCTTCGGAGAACGCGGCGGGGAAGCGGGACGAGGAACCGGTGGAGCGTGGCGAGCGGGCGAAGCGAGAACATGCGGGCCTCCGGCAGCTGTTTCATGGCGCATGACATATCGGTCCTCCGCAGGGCAAGGGGTTGCCGCACCTCGGGACGGTGGGGTAGGTGTGTGGCCCGGCCCGGCCCGTCTTTCGGCGCGGGGTGTGACCAGCTTCGCCCGGCTTCTTCCGATGTCACCCCGTGCTGGCCTGTTTTCGCCAATTCTGGTCGTTTTCGGCCCGTTCCGGCAGCCGTCCGCCAGCAGGCGCACGACGGCGCAACCGCTTTCCGCAGGAGTTTCGCATGCAGCTTGGCCGCATGGCGCAGAGCGCCCTTCGTCCCATGATCGTCGGCACCGACATCGAGGCCTTTCGCCAGCACTGCGGCGGCAGCCTTGGCGGGCTGTTCCACTGCATGCGCTATCCGGGGCCACGCCTGTTGTGGGATGGCGGCACGCAGGAATTCGTGGACGAGGCGGGCGCCGCCGTGGCGGGGCTGGATGCACTGGCCGGGGAACTGGCCGTGCTGCGCGACGCCGTGGGCGCCGTGCTGACGGGCAGCGCATCCGCCGCCGTCCCCGTCTCCATGGACGGCACCCTGCTGCGCGGGCAGGACGGCTCGGCCCATTACCGCATCTACGACCTGATCCACCCGGACCTGCCGGTGTGGCGGCAGGTGAACCTGCTGGCCGACCTGTTCTGCCAACTGGAACGGCGGGTGCCCCACGTGCGCCCGGTGCCGCACGAGCATACCCCGGCCATGAAGACGGAGACCCGCGTGACCCGCTGGCTGGCCACCTGGAAACGTCCCGGCTGCGGCGGCGTGCTGCTGAAGCGTCCCGAACTGGTCTACACCCCCGGACGGGAGACCCCAGACGCGTGTCGCGTCGTCATGCGCTGATCGCGTGTCGCGTCGTCATGCGCCAGACGCCCGGCGTCGTCATGCCCTAGACGCGTCAGCGTCGTCATGCGTTGACCGCGTGTCGCGTCGTCATGCGCCAGACGCGCAGCGTCGTCATGCGCCAGACGCGCAGCGTCGTTTGCGCCAGACGCGCACCGTCGCCGTCAGGCAATCGTCCCGGCACCATCTTGTGTCTGGCTGCCCGCGCCCTGCCGCGCAAGTGCCGCCCGGCCAGGATAATCCGGCGCGGCCCGGCCTTCTCCAATCCGCGCCCGCCGTGCCCCGGCCCTGTCCGGAACCCTCTCCAGTCCGCCCCGTTCATTGGCATGACGTACAGTTATCGTGTCAGAGGGATTGCTTTTCTTCGGCTTTTTCCGCAAAATGTCGTTTAGCGGCCCGCATCAGGCGCGGCCCGGTCATTTGTGTTGACAATAACGTCGACAAACATGTCCATCACAGGGACGGTACCACGGCGGGCCTGCCACCCGGCGTGTCGCACCATGCGAAGAGGCGAGGAAAAGGTATCGGGGAAACAGTCTAGCGAGGGATCCGCGGGTTCCCGGGAGGTTTCGACATGAAACACGTTGTAAAGGCGCTGACGCTCGCACTTGCCGCTTCGCTGCTCATGGCCGCCACGGCCTTTGCGGCACCGGTCAAGATCGGCCTGATGTGCCCCCTGACCGGCAAGTGGGCCAGCGAAGGGCAGGACATGCGCAACATCGTCACCCTGCTCGCCGATGAACTGAACAAGGCTGGCGGCATCAACGGCAACAAGGTCGACCTGGTCGTCGAAGACGACGGCGGCGACCCGCGCACCGCGGCCCTGGCCGCGCAGAAGCTGACCACCTCGGGCGTCATCGCCGCCATCGGCACCTACGGCTCGGCGGTTACCGAAGCCTCCCAGAGCATCTACGACGAAGCGGGCGTGGTGCAGATCGCCACCGGCTCCACCGCCGTGCGCCTGACCGAAAAGGGCCTGAAGCGCTTCCTGCGCACCGCCCCCCGCGACGACGAACAGGGCATGGTTGCCGCCAAGCTGATCAAGGCCAAGGGCTACAAGGCCGTGGCGCTGCTGCACGACAACTCGTCCTACGCCAAGGGCCTGGCCGACGAGACCAAGGCGCTGCTGGACAAGGCCGGTACCAAGATCGTGTTCTACGACGCCCTTACCCCGGGCGAGCGCGACTACACCGCCATCCTCACCAAGCTGAAGGCCGCGAACCCCGACATCATCTTCTGCACCGGCTACTACCCCGAAGTGGGCATGCTGCTGCGCCAGAAGATGGAAATGAAGTGGAACGTGCCCATGATGGGCGGCGATGCCGCCAACCATGCCGACCTGGTGAAGATTTCCGGCAAGGAAGCGGCCAAGGGCTACTTCTTCCTCAGCCCTCCCGGACCGCAGGACTTGGACGCCCCGGTCGCCAAGTCCATGCTGACCGCCTACAAGGCCAAGTTCAACGGCGTGCCCGGCTCCGTGTGGTCCGTGCTGGCCGGTGACGCGTTCAACGTCATCGTCGAGGCCGTGAAGTCCACCGGCAAGGCCGATTCCGGCGCCATCGCCGACTACCTGAAGACCAAGCTGAAGAACTACCCCGGTTTCACCGGCCAGATCTCGTTCAACGAGAAGGGCGACCGCGTGGGCGACCTGTACCGGGTGTACGAAGTGAACGCCAACGGCGAATTCATTCTCCAGCCCTAGCAGCCTTGCGCAGCCGGACACGGCTTGCACGACGGGGCGGGCGCTGCCGCCCGCCCCGTTTCCACCGCCCCCGCGCATCCGGAAGCACCCGCGTCGGGACGTGACCGGCCCGACTGGCCCGACTGGACGTGACCGGCCCGACTGGGCGCGACGAACCGGCGCCACGCAATCGGGCGGCGGACCGACGAAACAGATGGCCACGGGGCCGTACCGGGGCGCATGACGCCCCATTCGCAGGCGGACCCTCACCGGGGTCCGCGTTTCGCGCCGCCGCGTTCCGGTCATCCGCCGGGCATGGCGCGCGGGGGGAAGCAGCACAGGAACGCCTATGGAAGAATTCTTTCAGCAGTTGACCAACGGTCTGGCGGTGGGGGGCATCTACGCGCTCATCGCGCTGGGTTACACCATGGTCTATGGTGTGCTCAAACTCATAAATTTCGCGCATGGCGACCTGTTCACCATCGGGGCCTACCTCGGCTTCACGCTGTTCACCGCCTTCGGCCTCGCGGGCTGGGTGTCCGGGCCGGGCGGCGTGCTGCTGGTGCTGGTCATGGTCGTGGGGCTGGTGGCGCTGATCGGCTTTCTGCTCGAACGCGTGGCCTACCGCCCCCTGCGCTCTTCCAGCCGCCTGTCCGCCGTGGTTTCGGCGCTGGGCGCCTCCATCTTCTTCCAGAACGCGGTCATGCTCATCTACGGGGCCAAGTTCCAGGTCTACCCCAACGACATCCGGCCCAGCTACGTGCTGTCCATCATGGGCATCGACGTGCCGCTGGTGCGCATCATGATGATCGCCGCCTCGCTGGGCCTGATGCTGGCGCTGTACTGGTTCACCCAGCGCACCCGCATCGGCGCGGCCATCCGCGCCACGGCCATCGACCAGGGCGCGGCCAAGCTCATGGGCATCGACGTCAACCGGGTGATCTCGCTGGTGTTCATGATCGGCCCGGCCCTTGGCGGCGTGGCCGGGGTGATGGTGGGCCTGTACTACGGCCAGGTGGACTTCACCATGGGCTGGGTCTACGGGCTGAAGGCCTTCACCGCCGCCATCCTGGGGGGCATCGGCAACATACCCGGCGCCATGGTGGGCGGCCTTCTGCTGGGCGTCATCGAGGCGCTGGGCGCGGCCTACATCTCCATCGCCTGGAAGGACGCCATCGCGTTCCTGGTGCTCATCCTCATCCTGATCATCCGGCCCACGGGCCTGCTCGGCGAAAGGGTGGCCGACAAGATATGACCGTGTCGCGCACCACGAGCTACGCGGGCATCGCGGTGGTGGTGGCGGTGCTGCCCCTGCTGCTGGACCCCTACTGGACCGACGTGTTCGTCAGCATCGGCCTGTATTCCGTGCTGGCCCTTTCGCTGAACATCATCCTGGGCCAGGCCGGGCTGTTCCACATGGGCCACGCGGCGTTCTACGCCGTGGGCGCCTACGTGACGGCCATCGCCAACACCATGTGGGGCGTGCCGGTGCTGTGGGCCATGCCCTTCGCCGGGCTGGCCGCCGCGCTGTTCGCCATGGTGGTGGCGCGGCCCATCATCCACCTGCGCGGCGACTACCTGCTCATCGTGACCATCGGCATCGTCGAGATCGTGCGCATCGCGCTGATCAACAACGTGTTCGGACTTACCGGCGGGGCCAACGGCATCTTCGGCATTTCGCGGCCCACCGTGTTCGGGTTCAGGATCGCCAAGCCCATGCACTTCTACTACCTGGTCTGGGCGTACGTGGCCTGTTCCATCCTGCTGTTCCGCAGGCTGGAGAATTCGCGCTTCGGCCGCGCCCTCAACTACATCAAGGAAGACGACACCGCCGCCGAGGGCAGCGGGGTGAACACCGCCTCGTACAAGCTGTGGGCCTTCGTGCTGGGCGCCTTCTGGGCGGGCATGACCGGTACCATCTACGCGGCCAAGATGACCATCATCTCGCCGGAATCGTTCTCGTTCTGGGAATCGGTGGTGCTGTTCGCCATCGTCATCCTGGGCGGCGGCTCCAACCGGGGCGTGCTGCTGGGGGCGTTCCTGCTCATCGGGCTGCCGGAATTCTTCCGCGAATTCGCCAGCGCCCGCATGCTGGCCTTCGGCCTGGCCATGGTGGTGATGATGATCTTCCGTCCGCAGGGCATGCTGCCGCCCATGCCGCGCTTCTACAAGCTGCCGGAGCGCATCCGCTGCATCACCGGCAAGGGCGGCGACGCCGCCGCCCAGGCGGGGGGTGGGGCATGAGCCTGCTCGCGTTGCGCAACCTGACCAAGACCTTCGGCGGCCTGGTGGCCGTGAACAACGTGACGTTCGACGTGGCCGAAGGCTCCATCGTGGGGCTCATCGGTCCCAACGGGGCGGGCAAGACCACGGTGTTCAACCTGATCACCGGCAACTACAAGCCCGATTCCGGCGACATCTTCTTCGATGGCCGCACCATCAAGGGGATGCCCACCCACCGCATCGTGCAGCAGGGCATTGCCCGGACGTTCCAGACCATCCGGCTGTTCCAGAACATGTCGGTCATCGAGAACGTGCTGGCGGGCTGCCACTGTCGCATGCGGTCGGGCATGCTGGCGGCCATGCTGCGCACCCCGGCCCAGCGCGCCGAGGAAAGCCGCGCCCTTTTGCGCGCCACGCGCGAACTGGAGTTCGTGGGGCTGGCCGGCGAACACGCCAACCTGGCCAAGAACCTGTCCTACGGCAACCAGCGCCTGCTGGAGATCGCCCGCGCCCTGGCCACCGACCCGCGCTTCATCATTCTGGATGAGCCCGCCGGGGGCATGAACGACCAGGAGACCGCCGCGCTCATCGACACCATCCGCGCCATCCGTGACCGGGGCATCACCGTGCTGCTCATCGAGCACGACATGAGCCTGGTCATGAAGGTGTGCGAAAAGCTGGTGGTGCTGGAGTACGGGGCGCTGCTGGCAGAGGGCGTGCCTGCGGCCATCAAGGATGATCCGAGGGTGATCGAGGCGTATCTTGGTGTCGACACCGACGATTAGAATCCGCCCCCGAAAGGTCCTTTTGCCCTCTGGCTGCGTCAGGCTCGTCCCGTGCGAAGGTCGAATATGAAAGAATACGCGTTGCGGTCGCCATCCGTAGGACTCATGAAGCATTCGTCCAACGGCTGCCGCACTCCCTCCGCCCGGAACTCGCCTTCCTTGCCAGAGAACAAAAATCCTCTTTCGGGAACGGATTCCATGCCGTGTGGGCGATACGGCCACCAGTCCGGAAACGGTGATTGCAGCCGCGCCCGGCGGATGATTGACAACAGTATTGCCGGAACATGCCACCCCTGCGAGCCTCGGCTTTAGCGGGTACCGGGAGAGACGATGTTTCTGGAATTGCGCGACCTGCATGTGAAGTACGGCAACGTCGAGGCCCTGCACGGCATCAACGTGCACGTGGACGAAGGCGAGATCGTGACCATTCTCGGCGCCAACGGCGCGGGCAAGACCACCACGCTGATGTCCATCAGCGGGCTGGTGCAGCCCAGCCAGGGCGGCATCTACTTCAAGGGCAAGGCCCTGCACGAGATGCCCAGCCACGCCGTGGTGCGCGAGGGCATCACCCAGTCGCCCGAGGGGCGGCGGGTGTTCGGCACGCTGACCGTGCTGGAAAACCTGAACCTCGGCGCCTTCACCAGCAACGACAAGGCCCGCATCCGCAAGACGCGGGACTGGATCTTCGAGCTGTTCCCCCGCCTGCTGGAGCGCAAGGACCAGCTTGCGGGCACCCTGTCCGGTGGTGAGCAGCAGATGCTGGCCATCGGCCGCGCCCTCATGGGCGACCCCAAGGTGCTGCTGCTGGATGAACCGTCGCTGGGGCTGGCCCCCATCCTGGTGAAGTCCATCTTCGAGACCGTGCGCGCCATCAACAAGACCGGCATGACCGTGGTGCTGGTGGAGCAGAACGCCCGCGCCGCGCTGAAGCTGGCCACGCGCGGCTACGTGCTGGAGGTGGGCCGGGTGGTCATGGAGGATTCGGCGGCGAACCTGCTGGCGAATACCGATGTGCAGGATGCGTATTTGGGCGGCTCCGGCCATTAGGCGATGCCGCCACAAGGGTCTTTTTGCCCTCTGCCTTCGTCAGAACGCCTTTTCGTTCCGGTCGAGTACGGTAAGAGTACACTCCCTCCACGAAAAGGCGTTCTTCCTCGGCAGAGAACAAAAATCCTCCTTGTGCCGACATCACCTCTGGGCTGCCGTAGCGAGCAGTGCGGTGCGATGTCAGATTGAAAACAAAAAGGCGCTCCGGAAACGGGGCGCCTTTCACTTTTGGGGTGGCCGGGCGGGGAAGGTTCACCCCGCCAGATGGGCGGCGATGGTGTCCATGAGGTCCTGGCGGGTGATGGGCTTGGTGAGCACGCCGTTGCAGCCCGCTTCGGCGCAGCGGCGCAGGTCCTCGTGTCTGTCGTGGGCGGTCAGGGCCACGATGGGCACCGGGCGGCGGCCCAGCAGGCGCTCTTCCTCGCGCATGGCGCGCACGGTGTCCGTGCCGTCCATGTCGGGCATCACCACATCCATCAGTACGAGGTCCACGGGATGTTCGCGAAATATCCGCAGTGCCGCGTGGCCGGAGTCGGCCTCCATGCAGCGCAGTGGCGTGTCGCGCAGCAGAAGCAGCAGCAGGGCGCGGTTGGGGGCGGCGTCATCGACGATGAGCACCGTGGCGGAGGGCAGCGAGTGGTCGGTGGCGGTGGTCATCCAGGACTCCGGAACGCGGCCCTGTGTGTGGCGCGCTGGTGAGGGGTGCCGGACGGTGTGCGGCGGACGGGCGATGCAGTGGCGGAGATTGCTCCTCCATGTGATCTGCTTAGCCCAAGGATGCCCGTAGCCGCAAGGTGGGGTGAAGTGGCACACCATGTTCCGGTCTGGTG
>JAITSV010000072.1 GCA_031287575.1 Desulfovibrio sp. | reverse complement strand
GCCCCCTACCTCCTCCCCCAAAACTTTTCAATTGGTGACGGGCAGAAGGCGCAATGATCACGGCGAGATGCTTCAACACGCCGCCCCAGCCCTCTTTCCTCAAAGATATTCTAGGTACGGAGAAAGCATCATGGCCATAGCAGGCATTCTGGTGCAGACGGATGCGGAAACGGCGGAGGCGGTATGGACCCGGCTGTCGGTGGACCCGCGCATTGCCGAGGTACACCGGGCCGAGGTTCCGGGACGGATGGTGGCGGTGCTGGAGGCCGCATCGGACCGCATGGAGCAGGAATTCAAACGGCTGGCGGCGTGGGACGGGGTGCTGTCGGTGGACCTGGCCTACCTGACCTACGAGGACGAACTGGCCGACGGCGGCGCCATCAAGTGTCCGCCGTGGGAACCCAGGCACCGGAGCGCCTGAGGTGTCCGCATCTTCCAGCCAGCCGGAGGGTGGTGGCGCGCTGTCCCCGGCGTCCGGTCTCATGTCGTCGGGCCTCATGCCGTCCGGCCTGCTGCGGCCACCGGGCGCGCGGGCCGAGGCGGAATTCCGCGCCCGGTGCATCCATTGCGGCAAATGCGCGGAAGCCTGCCCGTACGGTTCCATCCGCATGGCCGCCGGTCGCATGGCCGGATTCCTGGGCCAGGTGCGCAACACCCCGTACATCCACGCCAAATCCATCCCCTGCTGGCTGTGCATGAAATGCCCGCCGGTGTGCCCCTCTGGCGCGCTGCGGCCGGTGCGCGACATGGCGCGGGCCGACATGGGCATGGCCGTGCTGCTCAAGAACCGTTGTCACAACTGGGTGGGCACGGTGCTGTGCCGCACCTGCTACGACAAATGCCCGCTGCGCGGTACGGCCATGGTGCTGGAAGGCGGCGACATCCCCGCCGTGGCTGACGCCTGCGTGGGCTGCGGGGTGTGCGAACACGTCTGCCCGGTGGATGCCATCGTGGTGCGACCGGACGCCGGACGCAGGACCGCGTCGAACATGGATGAAGTCGCCGGACGCAGGACGGCGTCGAACATGGATGAAGTCGCCGAACGCAGGACGGCGTCGAACATGGACGAGGATGCCGAACGCAGGACCGCGTCGGACGTGGATGAGGATGCCGGACGCAGGACGGCGTCGAACATGGATGACGTCGCCGGACGCAGGACGGCGACAGGCAAGGCTGACGTCGCCGACGCCACGCCCGGACGCGGAGGAAACCCGGCATGAAACCATGGCACGCACGCTGGCGGCGTCCGGTGCAGTGGGCCGTGCTGGCCCTGTTCGCGGCGCTGCCCTGGCTGAACCGCAAGGGATTCCACGGCGTGTCCGGGACGCTGTTTTCGCTGGAGGCATGGGGCCTGCCACTGGCCGACCCTCTGGCCGCCGCACAGGTTCTGGCCGCCGGGGCGTTGCCCGGCGCGCGGCTGCTGCTGGGCGGGCTGCTGGTGCTGGCCGTGGCCGTGGTGCTGGGCCGGGTATTCTGTTCCTGGGGCTGTCCTTACGGGCTGCTGTCGGAACTGGTGCATGCCCGGCGCAAGCGCGGCCCCCGTGCTGCATGCTGCGCCCATACCCTAACCGCAGCCGCGCCGGATGCAATGGCAACTTCGGACAATTCCCGGCTCGCCAGCCTGGCCACCCCATGGAAAAGCGGATTTCCCGTCCGGGCGGGCCTGGCCGCCGTCGGGCTGGCCCTGACGGCCCTGGCGGGCGCGCCGCTGCTGAACCAGTTTTCCCTGCCCGGAGAGATCACCCTGCAACTGCTGGCCCTGGCCTATCCGCCCCCCGGCGCATGGGATTGGCCGTGGGTGGGGCTTGCACTGATCATCGCGCTGCTGGCGGCGGAATGGCGCATCCGCACCCGCCTGTGGTGCCGGTACCTGTGCCCGCAGTCGGTGCTGCTGTCGCTGGCCGCGCGGCTGTGGCCGGGCGCGCTGGCCATCCGGCGCACCATGCGCCGCTGCACCTGCGCCGCCAACGACCGGGCCTGCGCCGGGGCCTGCTCCCTGGGCCTGGACCCGCGCATCCCTTCCCGCGCCCCGCGCAGCGAATGCACCAACTGCGGCGACTGCGCCACGGCCTGCGCCGCACGCGGCGGCGCGTTGCGACTGGGCTTTCGGGAATCACCGGATGGAGAAGTTCCCTCTTTGACCGCGCAGCATCAATAGCAAAACTCCGTTCGCAAACGCGGACAAGCCCGGTTCACACAAGGTGTGAACCGGGCTTGAAAAAGGGGTCAAGGGGGCGCGGCCCCCTTGCGGGGCGCGGGGCGGAGCCCCGCTCCAACACTCTGTATTCCCTCAGCACGAATAGGTGGTGCGCGCCACGGGCATGAGCCCGCGCAATACGGAAAAGCCGTGCCCGGCGCGGGAAAAGACGTGGCCGTCCAGGCTCACGGCGTCGGCGGTGAAGCCCATGCGCAGGGGCACCAGGTCGGTGGGCGTGGTGCCGCACAGGCTTTCCCGAAAGCCGGGGCCAAGGGCCAGCCGTCCGGGCTGGCGTACCTGCTTGCCGGTGGCGGCGGCCCAACGGGCGCAGTCCGGACAGCAGGCGGGCCAGGCGTCCGCGCCGGTCCCGTCAGCACCAGCCCCGCCCGAACGAAGCCCCTCCGGACAGAGTCCACCCGCTCCCGCTTCCGCCACGGCGTTGCAGGTCACCACCACCTTGTCGGTGGCAGTGGTCAGGGCCGTCACGTTGCCCGACTCGTCGAATTGCAGCGAGTTCAGGTCGGCGGCCATGCCGCCCTCGGGGTCGGTCTCGAAGGCCAGCACCGTGCCCACCGGCGTTTTGGCCTCGAAGGGGGCGTCCGGCTCGAACGAGCGCAACGCGCCCGATTCGTGGAACGAAAACCCCACGCTGACCCTGGCCGGTCCTTGCGGGGTGGCGATGGTCACCCGCTCGCCGGGCCACAGGGTAACGCTGCGCAGCGCCCCGGACGGAAAGAAGTGCACCGAAATGATCCGCGCGGTGACCACGCCGATGGGCGTTTCCATGCGCTGCGGCCCGGCCAGGGCCGTTTCGTTCTCCACGCTCCAGTAGGCGGAAATCTTGCCGTCCAGCGGAAACACCCTGCGCAGTTCGCCACCGGGGTGAAAGGTTACCCGCTCCGCAGCCATGGCGCCCGAGGGCGTTTCGATCACCGCCTTCTCCTGCAACGACACCGCCTTCAACCCGCCGCCGGGGTGCAATTCCACCGGCTGTACCCGCTGCCTGCGGGGGTCTTCCGGCTCGTACTGGGGCACCAGCACGCCCGCCGGGGTGGGCAGCTCTATCCGTTCCTCCAGCAGCACCTCTGCCGGACTGCCGTCCGGATGGAGGCACTGCACCACCGCGCCCGAAAACGCCGTAACATCCGGCTGCGCTGTCTGATGGTCGCTCATGTGGCCTCCCTGGCCGTTCGTTGTAGCCCCTGTCGCATGTTGCCGCCCGAAAACGCGGGCATTTCAAGGGCGGTCCGGACGCATGCGCCCAACCGCCATCGCTTGCCGAAAACGTGAATCCACACCCCTACCATGCCAAACCCATGCCTCCCCGTCGAGGGGGAAAGGACTGCCCCGTCCGGCACGAAACGCACCGACGAAAACGCGCGCGCCGCATCACCATGTATTTCAACGCATATTCCTTCAGAAGCACCGGCCACGATCGCAATTCACAAAATGGGCACTTCTTCGTCGACAGGCAAGGCCGCATGCACCAGCACGCGCCCATTCCGGACCATGCCGGTCTTGACGCCCCTGCCCAAGAGTGGTTGCATGCACAAATATAGACGCAGCCTCCGCCCATCCCGACACGGCGGCGGCCACGGGCAACCCGCAAGCGGCGCAACGGACGCCGAATACCCCCGCCGGGGCGGGCACCGTCCCTCCCGTCGGCAAGGAGCCCCCATGAGCAAGAAGCCCAACGCACAGAGCCAGGGACCGGCAGCAACACCGGACGCCACCGCCCAGAACGCCATCTCGCCAAACAACATCCCCGTTGACGACATCGTCACCTGCGTCAACGCGGCGCAGCGCGCCTACGCCACCTTCACCCAGCAGCAGGTGGACGCCATCTTCCACGCTGCCGCTGCCGCCGCCACGGCCCAGCGCATCCACCTTGCCCGCATGGCCGTGCAGGAAACGGGCATGGGCATTCTGGAAGACAAGGTCATCAAGAACCACTTCGCCTCGGAATACATCTACAACAAATACAAGGATGAAAAGACCTGCGGGGTCATCCGCGACGACCCGGCCTACGGCTACCGCGAGGTGGCCGCGCCCATCGGGGTCATTGCGGGCATCATCCCCACCACCAACCCCACCTCCACCACCATCTTCAAGGCACTGCTGGCGCTGAAGACGCGCAACGGCATCATCTTTGCGCCGCACCCGCGCGCCGCAAAATGCACAATAGAGGCCGCGCGCATCGTGCATGAGGCCGCCGTTGCCGCAGGCGCGCCGCGCGGAATCATCGGCTGGGTGGACGCCCCCACGCCCGACACCACCCGCCAGCTCATGCAGCACCGGGGCGTATCGCTGATTCTGGCCACCGGCGGGCCGGGCATGGTGCATGCCGCCTACAGCTCGGGCAAGCCCGCCATCGGCGTGGGCGCGGGCAACACCCCGGTGGTGGTGGACGCCACCGCCAACGTGAAGATGGCGGTGAACTCCATCATCCTGTCGAAAACCTTCGACAACGGGATGATCTGCGCATCCGAACAGGCGGTGATCGTGGAAGATGCGGCGGCGGACGCGGTGAAGGCGGAATTCGCCGTGCGCGGCTGCCACTTTGCCACACCGCAGGAGGCGGAGGCCCTGGCAGGCGTGGTGTTCTCCGACGGCAAGCTCAACGCGGCCATCGTGGGCCGCCCTGCGGCGGAAATAGCGGCCATGGCGGGCATCACCGTGCCGGCGGCAACCAAGGTCCTCATCGCGGAGCGCGAGGCCATCGACCCGCTGGACCCGTTCGCGCATGAAAAGCTTTCTCCCGTGCTGGGCTTCTACCGCGCGCCCGACTTCTCCGCCGCCGTGGACATGGCCCAGCGCCTGGTGGAACTGGGCGGGGCCGGGCACACCTCCGTGCTGTACACCGACGAGGCCAACCGCGAGCGCATCGTCCACTTCCAGAACGTGCTGACCACCGGGCGCACGCTCATCAACATGCCCTCGTCGCAAGGGGCCATCGGCGACGTGTACAACTTCGAGCTGGCGCCCTCGCTGACGCTGGGCTGCGGTTCGTGGGGCGGCAATTCCGTCAGCGAAAACATCGGGGTGAAGCATCTCATGAACGTGAAGACCGTGGCCGAACGGCGCGAGAACATGCTGTGGTTCCGGGTGCCCCCGAAAATCTACTTCAAGATGGGGGCGCTGCGCCTGGCGCTGGAAGACATGCGCGACCGCAAGCGCGCCTTCATCGTCACCGACCGCACCATGGAAGACCTGGGCCACGTGGGCAAGGTGACGGCGGTGCTGGAAAAGCTGGGCATCCAGTTCCGGGTGTTCAGCGACGTGAAGCCCGACCCCGACCTGTCCGGCACCTACGCCGCGCTCGATTCCATCCGCGCCTTCCAGCCGGACATGTTCATCGCGCTCGGCGGCGGGTCGCCCATGGACGCGGCCAAGATCATGTGGCTGATGTACGAGCAGCCGGACCTGAAGTTCGAGGAAATATCCCTGCGCTTCATGGACATCCGCAAGCGGGTCTACGCCTTTCCGGCGCTGGGCAAGAAGGCGGTGATGGTGGCGGTGCCCACCACGTCGGGCACCGGGTCGGAGGTGACGCCCTTCGCGGTGATCACCGACGACGCCACGGGCATGAAGTACCCCATCGCCGACTATGAACTGACGCCGGACATGGCCATCGTGGACCCGGAATTCGTCATGGACATGCCGAAGACGCTTACCGCGCATTCCGGGCTGGATGCCCTGACCCACGCGGTGGAGGCCTTTACCTCCACCTACGCCAACAACTTCAGCGACGGCAACGCGCTGGAGGCCGTCCGGCTGGTCTTCAAGTATCTGCGCCGGGCGTACAATGATGGCGCGCGCGACGTGATGGCCCGCGAAAAGATGCACTACGCGGGCACCATCGCGGGCATGGCCTTCGCCAACGCGTTCCTGGGCGTGTGCCATTCCATGGCGCACAAGCTGGGGGCCACGTTCCACATGCCGCACGGCCTTGCCAACGCGCTGCTGCTTTCGCACGTCATCGAGTACAACGCCACCGACACCCCCACCAAGCAGGGGCTGATGCCGCAGTACCGCTACCCCTTCGTCAAGGGGCGCTACGCGCGCATCGCCGACATGCTGGGGCTGACCGAAGGCTGCGGCGACGACCGCGACCGCAAGGTGGCCCGGCTGGTGCAGGCCATTGAAAAACTGAAGGCCGACCTGAACGTTCCCGGCTCGCTGCGCGAGGCGGGCATTGCCGAGGCGGACTTCATGGAGCGGCTGGACCTGCTGGCCGAACAGGCCTTCGACGATCAATGCACCGGCGGCAACCCGCGCTACCCGCTGATCGCCGAAATCCGCGAACTGTACCTGAAGGCGTACCACGGCGCGCCCCTGACGTCGTTGGCCTCGCTGCCCCCTGCCAACGTGAAGTAGCCGGGGGAACACAGCACGATGCATAGCAGACGGGGCGGGCCAGCCGAAAGCTGGGCCGCCCCGTTTCGCATGGCGCGGAACCGCGTCAGGCTGGCCCGCCCGCAACGCCCCCCCCGCTTGAAAAACCCCGCGCCCCGGTGTAGACCGTGAACTGGTCGGCAGTTCACCAAGGCGTCACTGTCCCCCTGCGGGAAGCTAAACCTGCCATCTCTCCATCCCGACACGCACCTGCCTCGTGCTGCGTCGAAAGCCAGTGACCATCGACACCTCATCCGGATCGGCACGTCGAGAGGATAGGTGATGTCCAGACCTCGTTTTCCCTTCATCGCCAAGGACGTATCCGCGCTGGCCCGTTCGCTGCAACGCGAACTGGCGGCGTGCGCCATGTCGTCGCAATTGGCAGGCCGTGGTGGCCGCCCGGCTGACGATGCCAGCGGCAGCCCCGCCCATGATGCCACTGGCGGTTCCACCACTGATTCCGCGTGCG
This sequence comes from Desulfovibrio sp., assembly GCA_031287575.1. GTDB lineage: Bacteria > Desulfobacterota > Desulfovibrionia > Desulfovibrionales > Desulfovibrionaceae > Cupidesulfovibrio. Next base: position 3,587 of record JAITSV010000072.1, on the reverse strand, counting down.
TTCCCGCGAATGCCCCCGACGCGCCCTGTGCCACTGACGCGCCGGGCGCGCACGACCCCACCCGCACAAGTCACCGCGCCCCCGGCCCCGTCAGCCCCATCGGCCCCGTCAGCCATGTCCAGTTGCTGAACATGCTGGTCCGCGCCGTGGGCTACCGCAACTTCCAGCACTATCGCGCCCAGTTCGCGGCGCAGGAACGGCTGGAACGCCTTGCCGCACCGGAATCCGCCGCCCCGGAAGAACCGGTGGACCTGCGCCGCGTGGAACGCGCCGCCCGCCACTTCGGGCCGGACGGACTGCTGGCCCGCTGGCCGGGCAAGGTCAGCCTGCAACGGCTCTGCCTGTGGTGGGTGTGGTCGCGTCTGCCCGCCGGGCAGATGTTGACCGGCACCCAGATGGACGACGCCCTGCGCGCCTGCCATCACTTCGGCGACCATGCCCTGTTGCGCCGCTGGCTGTGCGATCTCGGCATGGCCACCCGCACCCCGGACGGACGCCAGTACCGCCGCGTGGAACAGCGCCCCCCGCAAGAGGCACTGGCCCTGCTCCAGCATCTGCGGGACCGTGGGCGGCACGCGCGACAGGCGGTCCGCACCCCGCCAGCCCCGCCAGCCGGGCGTCGCGTGACGGCGGCATAGGGCGCACAGGGCACACGGCACAGGCAGGATACAGGCCCGCGCAAGGGCAAGGACACCCGCGCCGCCACAGACGGCGTGCCCCGTCTCTGGCATCCCGACGGCTGCACCCAACGGCGGCCCCCCACATCTGCCTCTTACCCCGCCCACACACAACCAAGGCGGACCGCCTGTCCTCACCCCTGCACAAGGGACGAGGCCGCACGGTCCGTCTTTTCGTATTGTAAAGCGCGGCAGGCGTCCTATACTGAACGCAGGCCGCCGTCCCCTGCGGCTGACGCAGCACGGGCGCCCGTTACCCGCAACCCCGTTAGCCCCGTCCGTTCAGTTCGGGCACGTCCGGGCACGACCGCATCATGCCTGTTCATGTCCCCTCACATCGGGCCGTACCAGGCCAGATCGGGCCACACCGACACATCGGGGCAACCAACTTCATCGCAACCAAGGAGCACATCATGTCCCATATCGCCGTACTGGGCCTTGGAGCCATGGGCAGGCGCATGGCCGCCAACCTGCTGAAGGCCGGGCATCAGGTCATTGTCTGGAACCGCACCGCCAGGGCGGCGGAGCCGCTGCTGGCCCTGGGCGCCACGCAGGCCGCCACCCCCAGGGATGCCGCCGCCGGGGCGGACTTCGTGCTGGCCATGGTGCGCGACGACGCGGCATCCGCCAAGGTCTGGCTGGACGCCGAAACCGGCGCCTTCGCGGGCCTGCGACACGGCGCCATCGCCATGGACAGTTCCACGTTGTCGGTGAACTGGATCAAGAAGCTGGGCGAGGAGGCGACCAGCCGGGGCGTGACCCTGCTGGAAACCCCGGTATCCGGGTCGCTGCCGCAGGCCGACGCCGCGCAGCTCATCTTTCTGGTGGGCGGCAGCGCGGACGCCTGCAACAAGGCCGAGCCGGTACTGCTGGCCATGGGCAGCGCGGTGAACCACACGGGGGATATCGGCACGGGCGCGCTGACCAAGCTGGCCACCAACGCCCTGCTGGGCGTCCAGGTGACCGCCATCGCCGAACTGATCGGCCTGCTGCGCCGCAACGGCGCGGACGCACAGAAGATCATGGGCATCATCGCCGGCACTGCGGTATGGAGTCCCTACGCCCAACGGGCCATTGGCGCGCTGCTTTCGGGCGAGGCGCCCGTGATGTTCCCGGTGGAACTGGTGGAAAAGGACTTCGGCTACGCGCTGGATGCCGCCGGTTCTCCCGACGCCGCACCCACCATCGCCGCCGCGCGCTCGGTATTCCAACGCGGCATGGACGAGGGCCTTGGCGACGCCAACCTGACCAGCGTGGAGAAGCTGTTCCGGGCGTAGCGCGGGCAGGCTGGGGGGGCAGGAGGCATCCCGCCGGGTGGCGCGGCGATCCTGCCTCACGGTCGATCAGCCGCGTACGCTGGCATGCGAAAACAACGGGCCTTGCGGCATCAACCGCAAGGCCCGTTCATGATTGCATCGCCAAAATGCACGACCGATTTACCCGTCGGCAAACTCCGCCAGCGAATAGCTGGTACTGCGCCCGCCCGCCGCGTCCTTCACCAGAATGCCACGCGCCACAAGGTCGCTGATGTCGCGCAGGGCCGTATCGGGCGATGCCTTGACCAGTGCCGCCCACTTGGACGTGGTCAGCCTGCCCTCGAACCCGTCCAGCAACCGGTTGATGACCTTGTGCTGGCGCTCGTTCAGGGGTTGCCCGGCCAGCGCGTCCCACACCCGCGCCTTGCCCAGCACCGTGGAAAGAATGCGCTCCGCGCCGTCAAAGGCCCGATCCAGACACTCCAGAAACCACAGCACCCACCCGGTAACGTCCATGTCGCCGCGCTGGGTCTTTTCCAGAATGGCGTAGTAGGCGGCACGTTCCTGCCGTATCTGCGCGGACATGCTGTAGAAGCGTTGAGGGCTGCCCTCCGCGCGGGCAAGCTGCATGTCGGCGATGGCACGGGCCATGCGCCCGTTGCCGTCGTCGAACGGATGCAGGGTGACAAACCACAGATGCGCGATGGCTGCCTTCAACACCGGATCGAGCGGCGGCCCGCCATTGAACCAGTCCAGAAATACCGTTGCTTCGGCGGGAAGCCGGGCGGCGGCTGGGGCCTCGAAATGCACCCGCTCGCGCCCCAACGGGCCGGACACCACCTGCATGGGGCCAGTGGCATCGGTACGCCACGCGCCCACACCAATCCTGCGCATGCCGCTGCGTCCGGTCGGAAACAGGGCGGCATGCCATCCGAACAGCCTGTCTTCGGTCAGTGCGGCCCCGAACTGCTGCGTGGCGTCAAGCATCATCTCCACCACGCCTTCCACGTTCCGGTCGGCAGGCGGCAGCGCGCCCACATCCATGCCCAGCCGCCGGGCAATGGAGGACCGCACCTGATCCCGATCCAGAGCCTCGCCCTCGATCTCGCTGGATTGCAGCACGTCTTCGGTCAGCGTCCGCAACACGGCTTCTTCGCGCAACGCAAAGCCGAGCGACTCCATGCGCCCCAAAAGCCGCCCCTGCCGGTGCCGAACGGCAGCCAACGGCGCGGCCAGTCGCTCGCTATCCCAGCGGAAGGCGGGCCAATCGGGAAATTCGTGGATAAAAGGACACATTCACCGCACCTCATGCGGAGAATATAGATGGGATTCACCGCAGGGGCAAGGGGGGGAGTCGGCAATCTGGTTAGCACAACGCCAGGCGCGACAGTGTCAGGTGAGGACTATCTCAGTACACACATTGCGTACTTCTACCGCCTCCTAAAGTAGTCGACAATATACTTAAAATTTAATCCAATACCCGCAAAATTTGGCTCTAGAATAATTGCATCGGCCACAGCCCTGCCTAGTCCATGCTGGAGTTGCCCCTGCTAAACCGGGCACCCTGCGGTTGCTGATGCGCGGATAAATTCCCTGGGGGATTTCATCCGCAGGCCCTTGTGGGGGTGCCTCTCGTTGTAGTCCTCGAACCAGC